>NZ_UESZ01000001.1:3161855-3794227 GCF_900108585.1 Branchiibius hedensis | reverse complement strand
CCCAGTCCAGTCGTATCCGCTGATGGTGCCGGTCCCGGCGGTGGAGGCGGTGCCGTCCACCGACAGGGCCAGGTTTCGTCGCGGTCTTCGTGAAGGACGCGACCGGTGGGGTGACGTACTCGTAGAAAGCGACCGATGAGGACCGGTGGTGCCCGAGTCATGGTCCATTGGGGTCCGGCTTGCCCGGCAGCGGTCAGGGTCCGGTACGCACCCGACAGTCGCGTCGTGGAGATGTTGGTGCCGGTGAGTTCGGTGTAACCGGAGCCGAGGGTGTCCAGGCGTGTCCCGGCCGTGGTTTGTGCGTACCCCATGCACCCACGAGCAGGTCCCCGACGGCAGTGCCGGACGGTGTCGCTGCAGGGGTGGTGGTGGTGGACCCCGCAGCGGTGGCCACGGAGCGCAGGGTCACCGCGCCGCCGCTGTGGGAGTACTCGGACAGGATCACCACGAACGGCGCGGTGCGGCGATGGTCACGGTGATGGAGGCGGTGGTCAGCGCGGACAGGCACCAGTAGTGCTGCACCCGCCGCTGCGACGTCGAGGAGTTGATCGTTTGGGTGTCGCCGTTGCTGTCGGTGGCCCACGTGTTGGAGGCGGTGTCGGTGACGGTGCTGATCGCGCCGCCCTGGTGCAGGATCGATGCCACCAGCAGGTTCCCGGCGGTGACGGATCGGGTGATGGTGACCGATGACCCGGACGACGCGGTGGCCGTGGTCGAACCAACGAAGCTGAAGCTCACGATGCCACCCACAATTTCAAGTTGTCGACGGTGACGTACCCGTCAGCGGAGTCGGCCCAGGCGGAGTCGTTGCCGCCGCGGAAGAAGTGCCACCACAGGGTGGAAATTTTCACCGAGTCAGTCAGTCGCCATTTGCGGTTGGTGACTTCGAGGACTTTGGTTCCGTTGACGGTGAATTGCGCGATGCCGTCACTGTTGGCGGTGCCCGAGGTGATGGTGTTGAGCTTCACCCGGTGCCGCACCTTGTACGTCGGTCCCGCGGTGAGGGTGACGTTGGTTTGGCCGTTGATGCCGTACTGGGAGTTCATACCGGTGAAGTAGTCGTAGGTGATGAGTTCGGCGGGGGAGTTGGCCAGGAGTAGGCGCCGGGACCGATCCACATCAGCCGGGACGAGAAGCCGTGGTCAACGGAGGTAGTCAAGCCGTTGCCGCCGGAGGGGCGCCGTCACTGACCGACCCATCGGTGCCGCCAAGGCCGGGCAGTTTCCCACCGAGGAGAACCCGAACCCCGGCTCGAAGCGCAGGTCGTACTCCAAGATCACGTCGGTCGCGGCGGCTTTCAGCAGCACCGCGGGTTTCGGGAAAGCCGCGATCCCGACACCGGACCCGGTGGAGTACCCGCCGGCGGGGAACTTGTGCCGGATGAGGCGGCCGACGCCGTCGGGTGAGGTCACGATCGACTGCGCCGCGAACGTCGCGTCATTCGCGAAAGCGGACGAGTCGCCGATCGCGGCCCGAAGTCGGCCTTCTTCACCGGCGACGCCAAAGCCATGCCGTCGAAGTTCTGGTCGAGGATCAGGGTGTACCCGGGAGGGTCTGTCCGAAACTTTGTGTAAGTGGCTTGGCGTGACGTCCCTGGCTTTGGCTGGGGCGGAAGGAAGATCGCGTCATGTCTGATGAGCAAGCGCATGGTGAGTTGGTGGCGAGGTCGTCGGCCGAGTCGGTTGACGTTGATGATCTGGCGCAGCAGCTGGTCGCTTCGGCGGTCGAGCGGCAGGTCGCTTTGACCGGTGAGGGTGGGTTGTTGACGACGCTGACGCGGCGGGTCCTGCAGGCAGCCCTGGAGGCCGAGATGAGCGCCCACCTGGGTATGACAAGCACGCGGTCAACGGCCGCGATGGCGGCAACTCCCGCAATGGCTCCAGCCCAAGACGGTGCGCACCGAGATCGGGGACGTGCAGATCCAGGTTCCGCGGGATCGGGCCGGCACGTTCGAACCGCAGATCGTGCCCAAGCACCAGCGCCGCCTGGCCGGGTTCGATGAGGCCGTGATTTCGCTGTACGCGAAGGGCATGACCACCGGGGACATCGCCGCTCACCTGTCCCAGGTGTACGACACCGATGTTTCCCGGGACCTGGTCTCGCGGGTCACCGACCAGGTCCTGGGTGACATGAAGGCGTGGTCGGCGCGTCCGTTGGACGCGATCTACCCGGTGATCCTGATCGACGCGATCGTGCTGAAGGTCCGCGAAGGGACGGTCGCGAACCGTCCGGTGTATGTGGCAATCGGTATAGACCTCAACGGTTTCCGCGATGTCCTGGGGTTGTGGGTCGGCCCATCGGGTGGGGAAGGAGCCAAGCAGTGGATGAACATGCTGTCGGACTTGAAGAATCGTGGCATCCTCGATGCGTGCATCGTGTGCTGCGACGGCCTCAAAGGCTTGCCCGAGGCGATCACGGCGACCTGGCCGGCCGCCACGGTGCAAACGTGTGTGGTGCATTTGGTCCGCAACAGTCTGCGGTACGCCTCCAAGAAGTACTGGCAGGCCATCACCCGCGACCTCAAGCGGATCTACACCGCCCCGTCGCTGGCGGCGGCCGAAACCGAGTTCGAGACCTTCGCGCAGCAGTGGGAACCGCTGTATCCGGCGATGGTGCGGATGTGGCGCAACTCCTGGACCGAGTTCATCCCGTTCCTGGACTTCCCTGTCGAGGTCCGCAAACTGATCTATACGACCAACGGGATCGAGTCGTTGAACGCCCGGTTCCGGGCAGCGACACGTCGACGGGGCCATTTCCCGGACGAGCAATCCGCGTTGAAGGTGCTCTACCTCGCGGTGTTGGAGCGGCAGAAGAACCGACCCAACCCCACCGGGCAGATCGCCGGCTGGAAGAACATCCTGAACGTACTATCCATGACCTACGGCGACCGCCTAGGTCTGAACTAGCCGATGCCACTTACACAAAGAATCAGACGGACCCTGCTTGCCCGGCCGGGGTGGGGGTGGCCCCCCCTGGGGGTTACCAGTTGGTGGAGACGATCGGCGCCAGCGGGGTGTCGTGTCTTTGTCCTGCGGCATCGAATGTCGGCGGGTTGGCGTGGAGTTCTTGCCGGACGGGTTCATACGGTTTGTGCCAGCGGTGTCGGTTGCACCAGCGGTGCGCGAGTCGGCAGTTGTTGCGGTCGTAAGGTGATCCGCCGAGTGCGACTGGGATGAGTTCGTCGATCTCGGGTGACCCGGGCCGACCGGCGGGGAGCTGGATGTTCACGGGTTGTCCGCAGAGGTGGCAGGTGTTCTCTTCGCGCTTGACTCTTCGCACTAGGCGATCGCGTCTGGTTCCGTTACTGCGGCGCGGGTTGGTCATGTTGTGCCTCGCACCACTTCGCCATGCTGGGTGTGTATCGCCACTCACCGCAGGTGGAGCAGCGGAATGCGTCATCGTCCATGGGGTGTGGCCTGACGTTGGTTCGCCGCGCTCAGTCGCGCTGGTCCAGGGTGTGTGGTGGTCGGCTGGCGCGGCGGGCATGAAGAAGCGCGAGGCCCCATTTGGGGACTTCTCGCGCCGATGCGCTGAGCGTACCACTAGATGGTGTCCTTGTTTGTCAAGCCCCACGCGGCGTGTTCACCTTCCTCAGTGCCCGTCGTTCGCGGCGCTCGTCGTCGAGCTTGGCCACGAGTTCACGCACGGCACCGATCCGGTAGACGGGAACCTTGGCCGTTGCCCCGTTGGCGCGGAACTCGACCCGGTCGCCGGCTGATTCCAACCGGCCTCGTCGCACGTACCCGGCGATGGCTTTGGTGCTGACGCGACCGCCTTCCATCTGCCGCAGCAGCGCGCTAATTTCGCGTGCCGTCCCGAGGTAGTCGTCCACCCCGGCGAGCAGCAGTTCGCGGCGGTCTTTGACGTTGTGGCCGGTGCCGCACTTGGGGCACAGCGCGACCTCGGGGACGTGATCGCGCTCGACGTACAGCGATTCGGGGCAGGGTGTCCCGTCAATCTCTGCGTCGCAGCGTCCGAGGTAGATCGTTGGTGGCGGGTTGTCCAGCAGGGCTAGCAGTTCCTCGCGGATGCCGTGCACTTCGGTGAACATCTCCGAGGCCCATTCTTGGAAGCGTGCCTTGCGGATCACGTAGGGCATCAGCCAGAGCGCGATCGCGTGGGAGTTGTCTGCTGGCCAGGCGATGCTCCGGTCTGCCTCGATCACCAGGCGCGCCATGCCGACCAGGGCGTTCTTCACCCGGTCCTGCGTGGCGGTCACTCGTGAGTCGTAGGCGAGTGCCGCTGATGGTGCGAACGGTTGGTGTGCGCGTGGGATGGTGAACCGTTGCCCTGAGTCGGTGCGCCATCCGGTGCCGCGTCGTGAGGTGTCGAGGTTGGTGACGTTCCAACTGGTGCGTTGGCGTGCCCGCTTGCCGTCGAGACAGTCGGCCAGTTGTGCGATCTGGGCGAGGTTGTGTCCGGCGGTTCTGGCGCATTCGGTGCAGGCGAAGGCGTCTCCGCAGGCGCGTGAGCAGTCGCAGGTGTTGGTCATCGGCGTGCCTTCCGGTTATGGATTATCTCGGCGGCCACGTCAGTGGCGGGGCGAAGATCACTCATCGCATCCACGAGCCTTCGTCGGTGTATTCGTCGGGGTCGAGGTCGAACCACTGCTCGCCGTCCCACACCGTGTCGCGGAGGCAGTCGGGGCAGCGGAACGCGAATAGAGTCCGGCGATTCGCGGTGGCGCGTCTACCGATCCTGGGTAGGCCGGTGATGTGCACGGTGCCCGTGTTTTCGATGCTGCTGGCGGTTGATCCGCATTCGCAGCATCGTTCTTGGGCGGTGGCGGTTCTCTGTCGGATGGTGCTCACGACTGCTCTCCCGTCTCGCCGTCGAGCGCGCGGATCAGTCGGCGTCGGCACGGATGCCCCGAATGGTGACCGCCGAACACTCGGCTCAGGATTCCTCGCTCGCCCGGTCGGCGGACTCGACAGTTCCCGCACCCTGCGATCGCGCTCGCTTGTCGCGCGTCCAGCGCCACAACGCATGCTCCACGATTCGGCGATCGCGTGCGCCGAGAGCGTCTGCGACCGCATCGCGCTGTCGGATAGCTCTGCGCGCACGCATCGTGACGCGCGCGACAAAGCCGAAGCAGCGATCGGCAGGGTGCGGGAACTGGTCGAGTCCGCCGACCGGGCGAGCGAGGAATCCCTGAGCCGAGTGTTCGGCGGTCACCCATTCGGGGCATCCGTGCCGACGCCCGACCTGATCCGCGCGCTCGACGGCGAGACGGGAGAGCAGTCGTGAGCACCATCCGACCAGAGAACCGCCACCGCCCAAGAACGATGCCTGCGAATGCGGATCAACCGCCAGCAGCATCGAAAACACGGGCACCGTGCACATCACCGGCCTACCCAGGATCGGTAGACGCGCCACCGCGAATCGCCGGACTCTATTCGCGTTCCGCTGCCCCGACTGCCTCCGCGACACGGTGTGGGACGGCGAGCAGTGGTTCGACCTCGACCCCGACGAATACACCGACGAAGGCTCGTGGATGCGATGAGTGATCTTCGCCCCGCCACTGACGTGGCCGCCGAGATAATCCATAACCGGAAGGCACGCCGATGACCAACACCTGCGACTGCTCACGCGCCTGCGGAGACGCCTTCGCCTGCACCGAATGCGCCAGAACCGCCGGACACAACCTCGCCCAGATCGCACAACTGGCCGACTGTCTCGACGGCAAGCGGGCACGCCAACGCACCAGTTGGAACGTCACCAACCTCGACACCTCACGACGCGGCACCGGATGGCGCACCGACTCAGGGCAACGGTTCACCATCCCACGCGCACACCAACCGTTCGCACCATCAGCGGCACTCGCCTACGACTCACGAGTGACCGCCACGCAGGACCGGGTGAAGAACGCCCTGGTCGGCATGGCGCGCCTGGTGATCGAGGCAGACCGGAGCATCGCCTGGCCAGCAGACAACTCCCACGCGATCGCGCTCTGGCTGATGCCCTACGTGATCCGCAAGGCACGCTTCCAAGAATGGGCCTCGGAGATGTTCACCGAAGTGCACGGCATCCGCGAGGAACTGCTAGCCCTGCTGGACAACCCGCCACCAACGATCTACCTCGGACGCTGCGACGCAGAGATTGACGGGACACCCTGCCCCGAATCGCTGTACGTCGAGCGCGATCACGTCCCCGAGGTCGCGCTGTGCCCCAAGTGCGGCACCGGCCACAACGTCAAAGACCGCCGCGAACTGCTGCTCGCCGGGGTGGACGACTACCTCGGGACGGCACGCGAAATTAGCGCGCTGCTGCGGCAGATGGAAGGCGGTCGCGTCAGCACCAAAGCCATCGCCGGGTACGTGCGACGAGGCCGGTTGGAATCAGCCGGCGACCGGGTCGAGTTCCGCGCCAACGGGGCAACGGCCAAGGTTCCCGTCTACCGGATCGGTGCCGTGCGTGAACTCGTGGCCAAGCTCGACGACGAGCGCCGCGAACGACGGGCACTGAGGAAGGTGAACACGCCGCGTGGGGCTTGACAAACAAGGACACCATCTAGTGGTACGCTCAGCGCATCGGCGCGAGAAGTCCCCAAATGGGGCCTCGCGCTTCTTCATGCCCGCCGCGCCAGCCGACCACCACACACCCTGGACCAGCGCGACTGAGCGCGGCGAACCAACGTCAGGCCACACCCCATGGACGATGACGCATTCCGCTGCTCCACCTGCGGTGAGTGGCGATACACACCCAGCATGGCGAAGTGGTGCGAGGCACAACATGACCAACCCGCGCCGCAGTAACGGAACCAGACGCGATCGCCTAGTGCGAAGAGTCAAGCGCGAAGAGAACACCTGCCACCTCTGCGGACAACCCGTGAACATCCAGCTCCCCGCCGGTCGGCCCGGGTCACCCGAGATCGACGAACTCATCCCAGTCGCACTCGGCGGATCACCTTACGACCGCAACAACTGCCGACTCGCGCACCGCTGGTGCAACCGACACCGCTGGCACAAACCGTATGAACCCGTCCGGCAAGAACTCCACGCCAACCCGCCGACATTCGATGCCGCAGGACAAAGACACGACACCCGCTGGCGCCGATCGTCTCCACCAACTGGTAACCCCCAGGGGGGGGCCACCCCCACCCCGGCCGGGCAAGCAGGGTCCGTCTGATTCTTTGTGTAAGTGGCATCGGCTAGTTCAGACCTAGGCGGTCGCCGTAGGTCATGGATAGTACGTTCAGGATGTTCTTCCAGCCGGCGATCTGCCCGGTGGGGTTGGGTCGGTTCTTCTGCCGCTCCAACACCGCGAGGTAGAGCACCTTCAACGCGGATTGCTCGTCCGGGAAATGGCCCCGTCGACGTGTCGCTGCCCGGAACCGGGCGTTCAACGACTCGATCCCGTTGGTCGTATAGATCAGTTTGCGGACCTCGACAGGGAAGTCCAGGAACGGGATGAACTCGGTCCAGGAGTTGCGCCACATCCGCACCATCGCCGGATACAGCGGTTCCCACTGCTGCGCGAAGGTCTCGAACTCGGTTTCGGCCGCCGCCAGCGACGGGGCGGTGTAGATCCGCTTGAGGTCGCGGGTGATGGCCTGCCAGTACTTCTTGGAGGCGTACCGCAGACTGTTGCGGACCAAATGCACCACACACGTTTGCACCGTGGCGGCCGGCCAGGTCGCCGTGATCGCCTCGGGCAAGCCTTTGAGGCCGTCGCAGCACACGATGCACGCATCGAGGATGCCACGATTCTTCAAGTCCGACAGCATGTTCATCC
This sequence comes from Branchiibius hedensis, assembly GCF_900108585.1. Taxonomy (NCBI): domain Bacteria; kingdom Bacillati; phylum Actinomycetota; class Actinomycetes; order Micrococcales; family Dermacoccaceae; genus Branchiibius; species Branchiibius hedensis. Next base: position 3,786,493 of record NZ_UESZ01000001.1, on the reverse strand, counting down.
ACTGCTTGGCTCCTTCCCCACCCGATGGGCCGACCCACAACCCCAGGACATCGCGGAAACCGTTGAGGTCTATACCGATTGCCACATACACCGGACGGTTCGCGACCGTCCCTTCGCGGACCTTCAGCACGATCGCGTCGATCAGGATCACCGGGTAGATCGCGTCCAACGGACGCGCCGACCACGCCTTCATGTCACCCAGGACCTGGTCGGTGACCCGCGAGACCAGGTCCCGGGAAACATCGGTGTCGTACACCTGGGACAGGTGAGCGGCGATGTCCCCGGTGGTCATGCCCTTCGCGTACAGCGAAATCACGGCCTCATCGAACCCGGCCAGGCGGCGCTGGTGCTTGGGCACGATCTGCGGTTCGAACGTGCCGGCCCGATCCCGCGGAACCTGGATCTGCACGTCCCCGATCTCGGTGCGCACCGTCTTGGGGCTGGAGCCATTGCGGGAGTTGCCGCCATCGCGGCCGTTGACCGCGTGCTTGTCATACCCCAGGTGGGCGCTCATCTCGGCCTCCAGGGCTGCCTGCAGGACCCGCCGCGTCAGCGTCGTCAACAACCCACCCTCACCGGTCAAAGCGACCTGCCGCTCGACCGCCGAAGCGACCAGCTGCTGCGCCAGATCATCAACGTCAACCGACTCGGCCGACGACCTCGCCACCAACTCACCATGCGCTTGCTCATCAGACATGACGCGATCTTCCTTCCGCCCCAGCCAAAGCCAGGGACGTCACGCCAAGCCACTTACACAAAGTTTCGGACAGACCCTCCCGGGTACACCCTGATCCTCGACCAGAACTTCGACGGCATGGCTTTGGCGTCGCCGGTGAAGAAGGCCGACTTCGGGGCCGCGATCGGCGACTCGTCCGCTTTCGCGAATGACGCGACGTTCGCGGCGCAGTCGATCGTGACCTCACCCGACGGCGTCGGCCGCCTCATCCGGCACAAGTTCCCCGCCGGCGGGTACTCCACCGGGTCCGGTGTCGGGATCGCGGCTTTCCCGAAACCCGCGGTGCTGCTGAAAGCCGCCGCGACCGACGTGATCTTGGAGTACGACCTGCGCTTCGAGCCGGGGTTCGGGTTCTCCCTCGGTGGGAAACTGCCCGGCCTTGGCGGCACCGATGGGTCGGTCAGTGACGGCGCCCCCTCCGGCGGCAACGGCTTGACTACCTCCGTTGACCACGGCTTCTCGTCCCGGCTGATGTGGATCGGTCCCGGCGCCTACTCCTGGGCCAACTCCCCGCCGAACTCATCACCTACGACTACTTCACCGGTATGAACTCCCAGTACGGCATCAACGGCCAAACCAACGTCACCCTCACCGCGGGACCGACGTACAAGGTGCGGCACCGGGTGAAGCTCAACACCATCACCTCGGGCACCGCCAACAGTGACGGCATCGCGCAATTCACCGTCAACGGAACCAAAGTCCTCGAAGTCACCAACCGCAAATGGCGACTGACTGACTCGGTGAAAATTTCCACCCTGTGGTGGCACTTCTTCCGCGGCGGCAACGACTCCGCCTGGGCCGACTCCGCTGACGGGTACGTCACCGTCGACAACTTGAAATTGTGGGTGGCATCGTGAGCTTCAGCTTCGTTGGTTCGACCACGGCCACCGCGTCGTCCGGGTCATCGGTCACCATCACCCGATCCGTCACCGCCGGGAACCTGCTGGTGGCATCGATCCTGCACCAGGGCGGCGCGATCAGCACCGTCACCGACACCGCCTCCAACACGTGGGCCACCGACAGCAACGGCGACACCCAAACGATCAACTCCTCGACGTCGCAGCGGCGGGTGCAGCACTACTGGTGCCTGTCCGCGCTGACCACCGCCTCCATCACCGTGACCATCGCCGGCACCGCGCCGTTCGTGGTGATCCTGTCCGAGTACTCCCACAGCGGCGGCGCGGTGACCCTGCGCTCCGTGGCCACCGCTGCGGGGTCCACCACCACCACCCCTGCAGCGACACCGTCCGGCACTGCCGTCGGGGACCTGCTCGTGGGGTGCATGGGGTACGCACAAACCACGGCCGGGACACGCCTGGACACCCTCGGCTCCGGTTACACCGAACTCACCGGCACCAACATCTCCACGACGCGACTGTCGGGTGCGTACCGGACCCTGACCGCTGCCGGGCAAGCCGGACCCCAATGGACCATGACCTCGGGCACCACCGGGTCCTCATCGGTCGCTTTCTACGAGTACGTCACCCCACCGGTCGCGTCCTTCACGAAGACCGCGACGAACCTGGCCCTGTCGGTGGACGGCACCGCCTCCACCGCCGGGACCGGCACCATCAGCGGATACGACTGGGACTGGGGAGACTCCACCACCCACGGCACCGGGTCCACCGCGTCCCACACGTACGCATCGCCCGGCACCTACACCGTGAAACTGACGGTCACCAACTCCGCCGGAGGCACCGCCAGCACCACCCAGTCAGTGACGGTGTCCACCTCCGACATTGTGCTGATGTCCGACACGACCGCCACGTCCGGGACGGCGTCGCTGACCATCACCAAATCCACGACGGCGGGCCGCGCCCTGGTCCTGGCGATCCTGCACCAAGGCGGGTCCGTCACGTCCGTCACCGACACCGCCGGGAACACCTGGGTGACCTCAGCGAACGCCGACACCCAAGCCTCCCAGGAATCGACGTCGCAGCGGCGGGTCACTCACTACTGGTGTGTGGGTGCCGCAGCGGTCACGTCCGTGACCATCGCCGCGGCCGGGTCCGTCCTCTTGGGGAGCTCACCGAATGGTCCAACGTGGCAGCGGTGCGGGGCGCGATCACCTCATCCTCCACGACCGCGTCACCCCCGGCCGCTGCAGCGTCCCCCGTCGTCGCCGGGGACGTCGTGGTCGGCTGCATCGGGTACCTCGAAGCGACCGCCGGGACACGGCAGGACGTTCTCGGGTCCGGGTGGACCGAACTGACCGGGGCCACGATCTCCACCACCCGCATGTCCGCCGCGTACGCACTGCGGGGATCTGGGGGCGCGGCCGGGCCGGTGTGGACGTTCAGCACCGGCACCCCCTCATCCGGGTCCTCATCGATCGTCCTGTCCAAATCAACCGCGAACAACCCGCCGACCGTCACCACGGGCGGAAACATGACCGGGGTGGAACCGGGTGTCACCGTGACCCTGACCTCGACCGGTGCGGACATCGACGGGGACCTGGTGACCCTGGCGTGGGCGCAAACCTCCGGCACCCCCACCGTGGCCCTCACCGACTACGGCAACGGGTCTGCGTCTTTCCGGGCGCCGGCGTCGGTGGCCGGGGCGACCCTGGTTTTCACGGTGACCGCCACCGACGGTCGCGGTGGCACCGGAACCGCAACCTCCACCGTGACCGTCCTGACCGCTGACCGGTCCGGTCTGATCGGTGGGGTCCGCAAACCCAGGCTCCGCACCCACACCTAACCCCCGGCCCGCACCCCGTTTGCGCCCCGTCCTCCATGCGAGGGCGGGGCGCTTTTCGTGCGTCCAGGGGGTTAGGGCGGTGGGCGATTCGCGACCCGCCACGCCGTGCTGACCGAGACCCCCAGCACCTCGGCGATGTCGGCGTACGGCAAGCCAGCCGACCGCAGCCGAGGCACCAGCACCGGGACCATCCGCCGGTCACCCTTCACCGCACGGGCCCGCGCGATCAGGTCCGCGGCCGCCCTCATCCGCGCCGCCTTCGCTCTCGCAACCTCCGCACTGCTTCGACGGGCGGCCGCTTCAAGCAGCTCCTCCCGGCACCACTCCGAGCACGTCTTCGCCCGCCCGGTCCCGGGCTTGTGCACCCACGTTGCACCGCACACGACGCATTCCTCCACCGCCTGCCCGGGGTCACCATTGCGCCGCGCCCGCGCCGGATCGGACGCCCCCACCGTGACCCCTCGCGGCGGGGGCACTTCTTTGCGCGCATCAATGGCTAACCAAATGGCTAACAGAAATGAGGAAGGCGCGGCCCCGAACCTTCGGGAACCGCGCCATTCCGCGAGCCGCCTATCGGAATCGAACCGATGACCTATTCATTACGAGTGAATCGCTCTGGCCAACTGAGCTAAGGCGGCGTCACCCGCCGCCTGGATCACAGCCGGACGGGCGCGATGAGTATACGCAGAGCGCCGCCGCGACACCGAATCGGCGGCGCTGCCGGGCTCAGGCGTAGTAGCCGATCACGTCGATGATCACCTGCGTCGAACCACCGGCGCCGCGGACGACGAGTTGTGACGAGGCGTTGACCGCGCACACCGTCGTGACCGCAATCGTCGTTCCGCTCGCCGACCAGTTCAGGTTGGAGTTACCCGGGTAGGAGATCCCGGCTTTGTACAGCGCCAGGTAGCCGGGCCCGGAGGTTCCGGTTGCGGTGAGGCTGACGGTGACCGCAGATGAACCGTTCGGCACGCCACTCATGGTGAGGGTGCGCGACCCGCCGCTCAGCGCGCCGTCGGAGCTGCGGGAGTCATAGGTCCGGATCGCCGCCGGTAGGACGTGGAACGCACCGGTGCTGGCCGGTCCGGCCAGCTTGCGCCAAGACCCCGGAAAACCAGCCCCGACGCACACCCACAGGTTGCCGCTGCTGTCCTCGATGAACTCGCCGGTCTGGTGGTAATCGGACCGGTCCACGGCGGCCGCGCCCGACGGGATCAGTTTGAGCGCCGCCCGGGAGCCTTGGGCCTGCACACCGATTCCGCCGCCGCCGTGCACACCGACGCCACCGGAGTCCGAATTGCCCCAGATGCCCATGCCGCTCGGGCCCTTACCGTCACCGCGGATACCGTTCGCGTTGGTCAACGAGGACAGCCGGTTGTCACCCCACATGAGGGTCGGCTCTGAGGTCAACGGATTGCTGATCACCGAGGACCCGACCTGGTTGGTCAGATAGGTCATGTTCTGGGCGCCCTGGGAATATCCGATCCGCAGGTAGTCCCCCGTCGTCGCGTCGGCGTTGGTGGATCGTCCGACCTCCAGCGCCGCGACACCGGCGACCGCGCCGGCGACACCGAGCGTACGCAACATCGATCGGCGTCCGAGTGCCTTGTCTGAGGCTTCGACGGCTGCCTTGTCGTCCTTGACGGGCATCTCATTCATCACGGTTCCTCCTGGACCTGGCCAAGCGCCCGTGCGCCCGGCTTCGTACCGATGAGGAGTTGCAGCCGCCGCGATGAATACCGCTGGTCAGCAGGCCTTGCCCTCCGGGGGCACCGTGCCGTTGATCAGGTAGGCGTCCACCGTGTTGTCCACGCACGAGGACCCCTGGGAGAAGTACGCCGTGTGGCCGTCCCCGTCGTAGGTCAACAGATGGCCATCAGCCAGTTCGGCGGCGAGTTGCTGGGACCAGGCGTACGGCGTGGCCGGGTCACGCGTCGTACCTATCACCAGGATCGGACCGGAACCTTCGGCGGTGATCTTGCCCAGCGGTTTGCTCGGTTGGTACGGCCAGACCCCACACACCAGCGAGCCCCAGGCCAGCATCGGGCCCCAGGTCGGCGCCTGCTTGGCGAACTCGGCGGCTTCCTTCTCCGTGGCGGCGAGGTCGGCTGATCCACCGCGGTCCAGGCACGACACGGGGTTGATGACCTGCATCAGGTTGCCGCTGTAACTGCCGTCGGCGTTGCGCTGCGCGTACTGGTTGGCCAGGTCCATCAACGGGTTTCCGTCGCCCTCGAAGGCGGATTTGAACGCATCGGTCAGCACCGGCCACAGGTCCTTGGAGTACATCGCTTCGGCGATGCCGTAGCTGGCCCAGCCCTCCGTCAGCTTCGTGACGTCGCCGTTGCCCGAGACAGGCAGCGGATTGGCGTCCAGCCCGTTGAGGAACGATCGGATCTTGGCCATCCCCGAGTCGACGTCCGAGCCCAACGGGCACGAGCCGCCAGCGACACAGTTGCTCACGTAGGACCGGGTCGCCTGCTCGAAACCCTTGGCCTGACCCAAGTTCATCTGCTCACTGGTGATGTCCGGTGGCACGACCCCGTCGAGGATGAACCGGCCGACCTTGCTGGGGAACATCCCGGCGTAGACCGAGCCGATCAGCGTGCCGTAGGACTTGCCCAAGTAGTCCAGCTTTTCCTCACCGAGGGCTGCCCGCAGGATGTCCATGTCCTTGGCGACGTCGATCGTCGAGACATGGGCGAGCAACGGGCCGGCCTTCGCCTTGCAACTGTCCGCGAATTGCTTTGACTGCGTGAGCAATTCCTGTGCGCCGTCGGTCCCGTTGGGAGTCGGATCCGATCCCAGCCAGGTGTCCATCTTGGTGTCGTCGACGCAGGTGATCGGCGCCGAGCGGCCCACCCCGCGGGGGTCGAAGCCGACGACGTCGAACTGGCTGCGCACGGCCCCACTGACGATCTGGTCGGCTGCGGCCGCGTAGTCGTATCCCGAGCCGCCGGGGCCGCCGGGGTTGACGACCAATGTGCCCTTCTTGGTGCCCGACGCCGGAACCTTGGATACCTCGATCTCGATCGAGGACGTCGGGTTCGCGTAGTCCACCGGGACCTTGAGCTTGGCGCACTGCACCCCGGAACAGTCCTGCCAGTCCAGCTTTTGCGTGTAGTACTGGTCGAGGTCCGCAGAGCCCGGGCTCGACGTACCGGAACTCGTCGCTGTGCTGGCCGTCGAGGAGGTCTGGCTTGCGCTCGTGGTAGCCGGCTGCACGGTCACAGTGCTGGAGCACGCTGCGAGACCGCTGACTGCTGCGATCGCGACGGCGCCGTGCAGGACTGTGCGGGAGAAACGCATGCTCAGACGGTATGTCATCGGCGCGACTGGGCGGGGATCTGCAAACTGATCGCCATCGCCTCCAGCGCCAGCTGCGGCGGCACGTTGGCTTCGATCCGGGTGCGGGCCAGACCGATCGCATCCAGCGCCTGCAGCAGACCGGCCGGATCCAGTCGCCGCGCCAACTCCTGCACCGCATCAGTCTGGGTGACGTTGACCAGGTCGACCTGCGCACCAACGCTGAGCATCAGCGCGTCCCGGTAGGTGGAGGCCAGATCGATCAACGCCCGGTCCACCATGTCCCGGGTGAACCGGGTCGCCCGCGCCTTCTGATCCTTCTCCAGTTGGGTCAGGGCCGAACGTACGGCGGGTGGCTGGGTCCGCGCGGCCGGATCGGCCCCGAGTTGCAGGAGGAGCTTCTCGCGTTCGGCGGCGTTACGCTCCGCCGCGCTGGCCCCGGATTCCGCTCCGGCGACCTGCACCAACGCATCGGCCGCCGCCATCGCAGCCCCGAAATCGGTGATCCGCAAGGGCAGGGCCACGATCTCGTCGCGGCGGGCGCGGGCGTCGGGGTCCCGGGCGAGCCGGCGCGCGAGACCCACATGGGACTGCGCCGCACGAGCGGCCGCGAGCGCCGCATCCGGGTCGATGCCATCGCGCCGGGACAGCAATTGCGCGACCGCTTCCGGTGGCGGGGTGCGCAAGCCCAGGTGCCGCGAGCGGCTGCGGATGGTGATGATCACGTCCTCCACCGACGGGGCGCACAGCAACCAGATCGTGCGCGCAGTGGGCTCTTCGAGCGACTTCAGCAACGCGTCGGCGGCCTGCTCGGTGAGTCGGTCGGCGTCCTCGATCACGATGACCCGCCACGCACCGATGGACGGGCGGCGCTGCGCCAACTCGGTCAGCCGCCGGGCCTCCTTCACCGAGATCGACAGACCCTGGGTGGCCACCAACTCGACGTCGGCATGGGAGCCGTCGAGCGCCGTACGACACTCGGCGCACTCCCCGCACCCGCCCCGCGGGCACTCCAAGGCGGCCGCGAAAGCCCTTGCAGCCGTTGACCTTCCGGACCCGGGCGGGCCGGTGAGCAGCCAGGCGTGGGTGTTGGCGGCCGGGTCGGCGACGGCTTCCCCCAGGGTGCGTACGACGTGTGGTTGGCCGATCACGTCGGTCCAGACGCTCATGTCAACCGCTCCCGGACCGCGGCCTCGATGTCCTTGGCCAAATCGTCGGCGGCGCGGGTCGCATCGAGCACGAGGTAGCGCTGCGGTTCGGCAGCGGCCAACGCCAAAAAGTGCTCGCGGACCCGGCCGTGGAAGTCGTCGGCTTCCCGCTCGAGGCGGTCGTGGACCTCGCCGCGTCGCTCCCGACCGGTGCCGGCGGGCACGTCCAACAGCACGGTCAGGTCGGGCAGCAGGCCCTGGGTCCCCCACAGCGACAGACCGCGGACGTCATCGGCTTCCAGCGCTCGACCTGCTCCCTGGTAGGCGATCGACGAATCCAGGTAGCGGTCCTGCAGCACGATCGCGTCCCGCTCCAAGGCGGGCCGCACAACGGTCGCGACGTGATGGGCGCGGTCAGCGGCGAAGAGCAGCGCCTCAGCGCGTGGCGCCACGTGCTCCCCGTGCAACAGGACGTCGCGGATGGCTTGACCGACCGGCGTACCGCCCGGCTCCCGGGTCACCACGATCTCCCGGCCGGTGTCCGCCAGGGCCTGGCGCAGCGCAGTGAGCTGAGTGGTCTTGCCCGCGCCGTCGCCGCCTTCGAAGACGAGGAAGAAGCCAGGCACGGCGCCACTCTAATCGGGTGCGCCGACAGCGGACGTAGGGTCGGTGCTGTGAGCGATCTTCTGCCGTCCACCGCCCGTGCCCTCGACCGCTTGGCCGTCGAAGCCCAGGTGACCAGTCGCACCCCTGCGCTGGTCGCCGGCGTCGCCCGGCACGGGACCCTGGTCTGGTCGACCGCGATCGGGGCGGCGGACCTGGACGATCCGAGTGTGCCGCTCGGCGATGACACCCAGTTCCTGGTGGCCTCGAACACCAAGACCTTCGTGGCAGTGCAGATCATGCAGTTGCGGGACGAGGGCAAGCTGTCGCTCGACGACACCATCGACCAGCACCTGCCGTCAGCGCACTCCACCGTGACGGTCCGCCAGATGCTCTCGCACCTGACCGGGATGCAACGCGAGCCGGTGGGCGATGTCTGGGACACCCTGCAGTTCCCCGCCCGCGACGAGTTGATCGACGGCTGGAACGCCGCGCGGCGAGTGGGTCGCCCGCACGACCACTGGCACTACTCGAACCTGTGTTACGCGATGCTCGGCGAACTCATCGCACACCTGGACGGTGAGCCGTGGGAGTCCTCTCTGCAGCGCCGGCTGCTGGATCCGCTGGGTCTGACCCGCACGACACTGTCGCTGCAGGCGCCGCACACGCGGCAGTACTACGTCCCGCACTACACCGACGTGCCGGTCCGCGAGCCGCTGATCATCAAGGGCGCGATGGCCTCAGCCGGATCGATCTGCAGCACGTTGTCGGACATGGTCCGCTGGCACGCCTTCCTGCTCGACCCCGACTCCGCGATCCTGTCCCCCGACACCGCGCTGGAGATGCGCCAGCCACAGGCCATGGTCGATGGGACCTGGACCGCTGGTTACGGCCTGGGTCTGCAGTTGGTCCGGCACGAGGGACGGACGTGGTTCGGGCACACCGGCGGCCTGCCCGGCGGCATCACCGGCTTCTTCTCCGAGGCATCCTCGGGCACCACCGGGGCCGTGTTGATGAACAACTCGGCGGCCAAGGACCCCGCGGGGACCGCCGTACGCCTTGGCACGTACGTCGAGACTCACGACCCGCTCGTACCCGCACCCTGGGTGCCGGGCTCGGCGGAGCCGCCGCAACTGAAGCCGCTTGTCGGACAATGGTTCTCCGAAGGTGCTGGTTTCATCCTGTCGATCCGCGACGGTCACCTGGAGGCCCGCGTCGAAGGCGCTCCTGCGACCACGCCGCCGTCGATCTTCGAGCAACAGGACCCGGACACGTTCCGCACGGTGTCCGGCCGCGAGCAGGGCGAGCTACTCGTCGTACGTCGACGGCCCGACGGCTCGGTGCGCCAGTTCAACTGGGCCACCTACCGATTCACCCGCGACCCACTCGGCTTCGGCGAACCCACCCCGGACTGACGGGACCAGCGTTGCCCGATGTCCTTATGTCTTTTATTAAGAGACATAAGGACAGGCCTGCAGTACTCTATGTCCTTTAATTAAGGACATAGAGACATGCTCTACGCAACGCCGGACCTCGGACTCGATGACGTGCACGTCATCGATGAGATCCAACGCGTCCGAACCCAGCTCACCCAGGTATTGCGGGCCCCGCGACGATGGGACGGCGCCCTCCGACGGACCTCGACCGCCAAGGCCATTCAGGGGTCGAACACCATTGAGGGCTACTCGGTCACCGACCAGGATGCCGTGGCCGCGGTCGATGACGAGCCGCCGCTCACCGCCGACGAAGCCACGTGGGCAGAGATCGCCGGTTACCGGCGGGTCTTGACCTACGTGCTCAACGTGGCAACCGAGCCGGGGTTCGTGATTGACGAGAGCGTGCTGCGATCCATGCACTTCATGCTCCTCGAGCACGATCTGACCAAGATGCCGGGCCGTTACCGGACCAGCGCCATCTACGTCCGTGACGACCAGCGCGACGCCACGGTCTACGAAGGTCCCGACCCCGGAGTCGTGCCTGAGCTGATGGCTGAGTTCGTCAGAAGCCTCGCGCTGTCCGATACCGAGGAGCCTCTGGTGCGAGCCGCGATGGCCCACCTCAATCTCGTCATGATTCATCCGTTCAAGGACGGCAATGGCCGGATGGCCCGAGCACTGCAGACGATGACCTTGGCGCGCGACAGCGTGATTGAGCCGGTGTTCTCCTCCATTGAGGAGTGGCTCGGCAGCAACACCCGGGAGTACTACGAGGTGCTTGCTGCGACGGGCCAAGGCGCCTGGAACCCAGAGCGAGACGCGAGCCATTGGGTACAGTTCAACCTGCGCGCCCACTACTTCCAGGCGCAGACGGTCGCGCGCCGATTCGCCGAAGCCGACATCCAACTCGCACGAATCGACGAGATCGTCCGCGACCATTCCCTGCCTGAGCGACTGAGCAGCGCCCTCTTCGACGCGACCCTCGGACTTCGGGTCACCCGGCCGTCCTACGTCAAACTGACCGCCGTCGAGGAGCGGACGGCAACGCGTGATCTTGCTCTGGCGACCGACCAAGGGTTGCTCGAAGCGCGTGGTGAGCGACGCGGCCGCCACTACGTGGCAGGCAAGGAGTTGCGTCGACTACGGGACGACTTGCGTTCGCAGAGAGCCCCACTCGAGGACCCCTACCCGGATCTCATCACCCAGATCCGTCGGTCGCTCCCGTAGGTCAGGCCTTCTTGGTCGCAGCCTTCTTGGCGGGGGCCTTCTTTGCCGTCTTCTTGGTGGCGGCCTTCTTCGCAGCGGTCTTCTTCACCGAGGTCCGCTTCACCGGGCCACGCGCCCGCTTGTCGGCCAGCAGCTCGAATCCGCGCTCCGGCGTGATGGTTTCCGGCTCGTCGTCCTTGCGCAGGGTCGCGTTGGTCTCGCCGTCCGTGACGTAGGGACCGAAGCGGCCGTCCTTGACCACCACCGGCTTACCGGACACCGGGTCGTTGCCCAGTTCCTTCAGCGGCGGCTTGGCGGCGGCCCGACCCCGCTGCTTGGGCTGGGCGTAGATCGCCTGCGCCTGCTCCAGCGTGATGTCGAAGAGTTGCTGCTCGGTCTCCAGCGACCGCGAGTCGGTGCCCTTCTTCAGATACGGCCCGTAGCGGCCGTTCTGCGCGGTGATCTCGACGTCCTTGCCCTCGTCGTCCTGTACGACACCGACCACGCGCGGCAGCGACAGCAGCTTGAGCGCCGCGTCCAGGTCGATCGTCGCGAGGTCCATGTCTTTGAACAGCGACGCTGTCCGCGGTTTGGGACCGGTGGCCTTCTTCGCCTTCTTCGGAGCGTCCTCGGATACCGGCGGCGCAGGCAGCACTTCGGTGACGTAGGGGCCGTACCGCCCTGCGCGAGCGATGATTTCGTGACCCGTAGAAGGATCAGTGCCCAGCACCCGCCCATCGTCGTCAGAGGCTTCGAGCAACTCCCGCGCCTTCGCCGGGGTCATCTCGTCGGGGGCGATGTCGTCGGTGATCGACACCCGACGCGGATCCGCCGGCTCGCCGGTCACCTCACCGGTCGCCGGGTCGACGCCCGCGGGCACCTCTTCCTCGATGAACGGGCCGTACCGGCCGACGCGCACGACGATGCCCTCGCCGATCGGGATCGTCGAGATGGCGCGGGCGTCGATGTCCGGCAGGTGCTCGACCATCGCGCGCAGCCCGTCGCCGGGCTCCTTCTGGTCGCCGAAGTAGAACTGCGTCAGCCACGCCACCCGGTCCGCGTCACCGGCGGCAATGCGGTCCAGGTCCTCTTCCATCGAGGCGGTGAAGTCGTAGTCGACCAGGGAGGGGAAGTTCTCCTCCATCAACCGGGTGACCGCGAACGCCAACCAGGTCGGGATGAGAGCGCTGCCCTTGCTGCGCACATAGCCCCGGTCCTGGATCGTGCCGACCGTCGCGGCGTACGTCGACGGGCGGCCAATCCCCTTCTCCTCCAACGCTTTCACCAAAGTTGCTTCGGTGTAGCGCGGCGGCGGAAGCGTGTCGTGGCCGTTCGCGGTCGCCTCGTCCACGTCGAGGGAAACGCCCTCGGACAGCTTGGGCAGACGTCGCTCCTCGTCATCGCCGCCTTCGCGGGCGAGCACCTCGGTGTCCCGGCCTTCTTCGTACGCCGCGAGGAAGCCCCGGAAGGTGATGACCGTTCCGCTGGCGGTGAACTCCGCGCTCTGCGCAACACCGGAATCTACAACGGGCACAGTCACTTTCACCGTCGCCGTCGAACCGGTCGCGTCCGCCATCTGCGAGGCGACCGTGCGCTTCCAGATCAACTCGTAGAGCGCGAACTCATCCCCCCGCAGCTCACCGGCCACCTGGGCCGGGGTGCGGAAGGTGTCACCGGCGGGCCGGATCGCTTCGTGGGCTTCCTGGGCGTTCTTGGACTTGCCAGCGTAAACGCGAGGGGAATCGGGGACGTACGCCGCGCCGTACAGGTCACGGGCCTGTGACCGGGCCGCGTTGATGGCCGAGGCGGACAGCGTCACCGAATCGGTACGCATGTAGGTGATGTAGCCGCCCTCGTAGAGCCGCTGCGCCACACTCATCGCGTTCTTGCTGGACATCCGCAGTTTGCGGCTGGCCTCCTGCTGCAAGGTGGAGGTGATGAACGGCGCCTTCGGGCGCTGACGGTAGGGCTTCTCGGTAACCGAGGACACGGTCGCGGTCGCAGTAGTGGCGACGCCAGCGATGGCCTGTGCCTGAGCCTCGGCGAGCTGAATGACCTTGTCGCTCTTCAGATTTCCCAGATCATCGAAGTCGTTGCCCCGGGCTACCCGGCGGTCATCCAGCGACGTCAGCCGCGCGGTGAAGGACTCCTTCGCGCTGGTCTGCGTGCTGAAGGTGCCGTCGACGTCCCAGTAGTTGGCGGAACGGAACGCCATCCGCTCGCGCTCCCGCTCGACGACCATGCGGGTCGCAACAGACTGCACGCGGCCACCGGACAGACCCTGGCGAACCTTGCGCCACAACACCGGTGAGACTTCGTAGCCGTAGAGGCGGTCCAGGATCCGGCGCGTCTCCTGAGCATCGACGAGCCGGTCGTCGAGGTCGCGGGTGTTGTTGACGGCCCGCTGGATCGCTTCCTTGGTGATCTCGTGGAAGACCATCCGCTTGACAGGGACCTTGGGCTTGAGCACCTCCAGCAGGTGCCAGGCGATGGCCTCGCCCTCGCGGTCGTCGTCGGTTGCCAGCAGCAGTTCGTCGGAGTCCTTCAGCAGTCGCTTGAGCTCGGCGACCTTCTTCTTCTTGTCCGGGTAGACCTCGTAGTACGGCTCGAAACCGTCCTCCACATTCACCGCGAATTTGCCGAACGGCCCCTTTTTCATGTCCGCCGGCAGATCCCGCGGGGTCGGCAGATCACGGATGTGCCCGATGCTGGCGTCGACCACGTAGTCCGATCCGAGGTACTTGCCGATGTTGGCAACCTTGGACGGGGACTCGACGATGACAAGCTTCTTTGCCACTGCTGCTCCTGTTCCTGGCCGGCACGTGCAGCGGATTCGTCGCTGCTCGGACGTGCAACCGGTTGCACCGTAGCCCCTCCACGGCGAACCCGCCGCATCACCTCGCTATCCGGGCGTTGCGACCGTGGTGTGGCTCACGTCCCCGGCGAAGCCGCGTCCCGCACCAACCGAGCTCGCAGCGTGTCGTAGATCGGCGCACTGCGCACCAGGTTCGCCGCCAGGGTCGCGGCCGCCGTCGCCGCCAGCATCGGCACGGTCAGGCTGGTCGTCGCGGTCATCTCCACGACCAGGACCAACCCCGTGAACGGCGCGCGCACGATCCCGGCGAACAGCGCCGCCATCCCCACGATCGCGAAGTTCTGCGCGACCCCGCCGCCCATGACGGTGCCGAGATCGGACAGCACGTGATGGAAGAGGACACCCCAGATCGCGCCCAGGGCCAGCAGCGGCGCGAACAGGCCACCCGGCGTACCGGCGGAGTAGGAGACGGGACCCGCGACGAACCGGAACACCAGGTAGCCGAGCAGGACCGGCGCCGAGAAGTAGCTGCCGCTGAGCAGCATTTGGGACAGCGTGTCGCCGCCGCCCACCGAGAGCGGATCGACCAGCAGGGCGGCACCGATCAGCGCGCCGATGCCCGCGGCGAGCAGCACCGGATCGACCCGGCGGATCCGGTCGGTGACGCCCAGCAACGCGACCACCAGCTTGTTGTACGCCGCGCCGAGCAGCCCGGTGAGTAGCCCGAAGATGGTGAAGATCACCAGGGAGACGACGGTCGGGGGCGCAAGCGGCGGCGTACTGAAATCAGGTTGGTCACCCAGGATGATCCGCGAGCAGCCCACGGCCACAGCGCAACTGAGCAACGTGGTGAGGACCAGGCGGGTGCGGACAGTGCGGGTGACTTCCTCGAAGACGAACAGAGCGCCGCCGATCGGGGCGTTGAAGGCGACCGCCAGTCCCGCACCGGCCAGGGCGGTTTGCAGCAAACGTACGTCGCTGCGCGGCAGCCGCGCGCGCCGCGCCGTCTCTGCCCCGACGGTTGCGCCCATCTGGACGGTGGGCCCTTCCCGGCCGAGGACCATCCCGGAGCCGAGGGACAACACACCGCCGATGAACTTCACCGGCAGCAGCTTCAACGGCGCGACCTGCGCCTCGTCGTGCCAGACCGCTTCGACGTGCTGGACGCCGCTGCCGGCAGCGACGGGGACGAATTTGACCAGCAGCCGGGCGATTGCGGCCGCGGCGGCGGCGATCACGATCGGTAGCAGCCACGCGGGGAAACCCGTGTCGCGGACCCACTCGACCAGATCGACGCGCAGCACCTCGGCTCGCTCGAGGCACCAGCGGAACGCCCCGCCGATGAATCCGGTCAGGGCACCGGCGATGGCCGCGAGGACGCCGAGGAAGATCAGATCGAAGCTTCGCTTCGACCCCTCCTCGTCCGGCGTGGCGTCCGACATCGGTTAGTGGTGGAACTGCACGTGGGCCTGTGTGGCGTGCGGGAGCGGGCCATCGAGGCTGTCCAGGAATTCCACCGCGGTGCGCAGATCCTTCAGCAGGGCGACCGCCAGGTCGTGGCTCAGCCCGTTGCGCACCACGATCCGCTGGACGACGACATCGGTGAGGTCGTCCGGCATCGGGTAGGCCGGGACCAGCCAGCCGCGCGCACGCAACCGGTCGGACAGGTCGTAAAGGCTCCAGTTGGTGGTGTGGCCCTTCTTCAGCCGCCATGCGAAGACCGGAATGTCCGAGCCGTCGTTCCACAGTTCGAAGGGGCCGAGGGCGGCGATCTCCTTGGCCAGGAACTGCGCGACGTCCAGCGAGTTCTGCTGGACGCGCTGATAGCCCTCGAAGCCCAACCGCAGGAACATGTAGTACTGCAGCAGCACCTGCGCGCCGGGTCGGGAGAAGTTCAGGGCGAAGGTGGGCATGTTCCCACCGAGGTAGCTGACCGAGAAGATCAACTCCTGCGGCAGCAACTCCTTGTGCCGCCACACGACCCACCCCAGACCGGGATACACCAGCCCGTACTTGTGGCCCGAGGTGTTGATCGAGGCGACCCGCTCCAGCCGGAAGTCCCACTCCAGGTCCGGCTGGCAGAACGGCGCGATCATGGCGCCGGACGCCCCGTCGACGTGGATCGGGATGTCGAGGCCGGTGTCGGCCTGGATCTGGTCGAGTTTCTTGGCGACGTCAGCGACCGGCTCGTAGGTCCCGGTGTAGGTCACGCCCATGATGGCGACGACGCCGATGGTGTTCTCATCGACGTACTTCTCCAGGTCGTGCCCGTCCAGCTGCTGGTGCTCCTCGGTGATCGGCACGTACCGCGCCTCGACCTCCCAGTAGTTGCAGAACTTCTCCCACACCACCTGCACCGCCGAGGACATCACCAGGTTCGGCTTGTCGGTCGGCTTACCCGCCGCTCGCCGCGCGAGCTGCCAACGGCGCTTGAGCGCCAACCCGCCCAACATGCAGGCTTCCGAGGAGCCGATGGTCGACGTACCGATCGCGTTCTCCGGGTCGGGCGCGTTCCACAGGTCGGCGAGCATCGTCCAGCAGCGGGTCTCGATCGCCGCGGTCTGCGGGTATTCGTCCTTGTCGATCATGTTTTTGTCGGCGGCCTCGGCGTAGAGCCGGTTGGCCTGATCGTCCATCCAGGTCCCGACGAAGGTCGCCAGGTTGAGACGGGCGTTGCCGTCGAGCATCGCCTCGTCGTGCACGATCTGATAGGCGGTCTCGGGCAGCGACTCCTCCTGCGGCATCCGGTTCGCCGGCAATTCGGTGGCCTCCCCCGGGCGCGCGAAGACCGGGTTGACCGTCACGCTGTCGCTCATCCCGACGCCGCGTCCGCGAAACTTCTGTGGGTCCTGTCCGGTGCTCATCCGTCTACCTCGTCGGTGTCGATTTCGGGTACGTCGATCGGCCGGTTTCTCGCGGCCCTCCCCAGAACGTACCGCCAAGACCTGCGCGACTGTGGGCACGGATCATTCAGCCGCTGCGCGCCGGTCTAATCAAGATGCAGGTTCGTCGCCACGCTCGGTTCCAGACCCCGCGCTGACGTTCGTCCCACTTGCCGTGGTACCTCATTCCTGTCCGACCTTGCGTTGCCGATCGAGCATCCAGCGGGCGGCCAGCGTCAGTCCGAGGGGGACGTACAGCACCAACTGAGCCAGCCAGACCACAGCCTGGTCACCCAACCATCCGCTCTCACTCGTCCCCCACATGACGAAGCCAATGAGACCCAGGATGCTGAGGAAGGCGCATACTGCCAGCGAGGTACGAGGATCGCGGCCGGGCTCAAAGAAGGCATCGCTCCACGCGACCGCGACACCGTAGACAGCACCGGCCAGTGCGACGACAAGGAGTGCCTGCGAGAGCGGTGTCGCCCATGGACCACGCCACTGCACCCAGGCGCCGTTCAAAAGAACGAGCAGGCTCAGGAACACGAGCGCTCGATCCCCTGCTCGATGCCGCACGGCCATTTGCCGCTCGTCGTACGCCTTCTTCACTGGCCCTCCTCCCAGAACAAGTCATCGAGGGTCGTACCCAAGGCGCGACAGATCGCCCGGCACAAGGCGATCGTCGGGTTGTACTCCCCCGACTCGACCGCGTTGATCGTCTGCCGGGTGACGCCCACGCGCGCAGCCAGGTCAGCCTGGGATATCCCGTACGACGCGCGAAGGGCTTTCATCCGCATGTTGCGCGCCATCAGGACATCCTGTCCGACATAACAGACACAGTGTCGGGTATATCCGACACCGCCCGCAAGCGGTTCCGACGATTTTGAGGATCTCGAGGTTACTGAGGACGCGAAGATCGTGGAGGGTCCTCAGAACGGTCGTTGTCCTCAAAATCATCGCCGGGGCCATTAGTTGAATGTTTAACTAGTTTGTTCTAGCCTTGAGCCATGACCGATCAGCAGCCTGTCCTCTACCTCAGCCACGGAGCGCCGCCGCTGGCCGACGACGCCACCTGGACCAGCGAGCTCAAGGCCTGGGGCAAGGACCTGCCGAAGCCGGAGCAGATCTTGATCGTGTCGGCCCACTGGGAAGAGGCACCCGTCGCGCTGTCCTCCACCACCGGCGCGCCGCTGGTTTACGACTTCTGGGGTTTCCCGCAGCGCTACTACGAGGTGACGTACGACGCCCCGAGCGCCCCAGCGCTGGCGGACTCCGTCACCAAACTGGTTGGCACCCAGGTGCATCGGGACGAAGCACGCGGTCTCGACCACGGTGCGTACGTGCCGCTGAAGGAGATGTTCCCCGAGGCGGACATCCCGGTGCTGCAGATGTCGATGCCGACGCTGGACCCGCAGGCCCTCTACCGGCTCGGTCAGCAACTCGCACCCCTTCGCGATGAGGGCACGCTGATCGTTGGTTCTGGCTTCACCACCCACAACCTGCGCTGGTTCAACCCGCGCGTCACGCCCGACTACGCACCGCCCACTGCCAGTAGCGAATTCGACCACTGGGCCGCTGAGACCATGGCCAAGGGTGATGTCGACACGCTGATGGACTTCCTGGCCAAGGCTCCCGCGGCCCACGAAGCGCACCCGCGCACCGAGCACTGGGCGCCGCTTTACGTCGCTCTCGGCGCCGCGTCGAAGGATCCGGCTGAGGTCCGCAGCGTCATCGACGGGTTCTGGTTCGGCCTGAGCAAACGCTCCTGGCAACTGACCGCCGCCTAACGGACCAGGAAGCCGTCCGCGATCAGCGACCGGATCGCCGGCAGCAGCGAGGCAAGCGAATCCACTTCCAGCAGTTGGGCGATCGCGTCCAGAGCGACTCCCGCGGGCAGTGAACCGTCGGCCACCGAGACGTACGCCGCGAGGGCCGTGTCCATCGGCACGCTCAGCCCCAGCCCACCACCTTGCCGCAACCGGATCACCGACGGGTCGTCCGCGCCCGGTCGGCCGAAACGCTCCTCGGTGACGTCCGGCGCAAGCTGCCAGGCGATCGCGAGCACGTCGTCATCGCTGGCGGACGCCAGCCAGGTCCGCGCCGCCAGACCTGCATCGATCGAAGGCCCCATCGGAGAAGCGACCGGGCCGTCAACGGCGACGAGATCAACGAACGGTGCTCGCGCCGAGGCCGGCTTCTGCAGCGTCACGATCCCGAACCCGATGTGATCGACCTCGCGGGATGCGAAGTCGGAAAGCCATGCGGCGTAGAGATTTTCGTAACCCGAGGTCCCGGGAGCCGCGCCTCCGTCGCGGGCCCACAACTCGGCGTACTGGGCCGGGTCCTGGGTCTCCCGCTGGATCACCCACGCGTCCAGTCCCGTGGGTTCGATCCAGGCACGTACGACGTCCCGCCAGTCCGCGCCCGCCGGCACCTCCCAGTTGGCCAACAGTTGTGCCACGCCACCGGGGGCCAGAAAGGCCGGCAGCGACTGGATCAACGTGCGCACCAACGAGTCGCCGACCATGCCACCGTCGCGATACTCGTACTCCGGCACGTCGGGCCGGCGCGGGGTGATCACGAACGGTGGGTTGCTGACGATCAGGTCAAACTCTTGTCCTGCAACAGGTTCCAGCAACGAACCGCGTCGCAACTCCCAGGACTGGTCGTTCAACGCTGCGTTGAGAGCTGCGAACCACAGGGCCCGCGACGACAGGTCCGTCGCCACGATCTGCGAGGCGTGGGTCGACAGATGCAGCGCCTGCACCCCGCAGCCGGTCCCGAGATCCAACGCCCGCTGCACCGGTCGCCGCGGCGTCCACGACGCCAGGGTCGTCGATGCACCACCGATGCCGAGCACGTGGTCGGTCCGCAGCGGGGCACGGGTCGCCAACTCGGCCAGATCGGAGGCGACGAACCAGTCGTGGCTCTCATCGCCGTACGGGCGCAGGTCGACCAACGCATTGACCGCGCCGTCGTCAACGGTCGCCAGCCCCAGCGTGACCAATCCATGGGCCTGACACACAGGCAGGGCCGCATCCACCAGCGCCCGCGGCACGGGCAGGCCCAGGGTGAACAGCCTTACCAATGCAGCGATCCCGCCCCGCTCGCGCGTTGCTAGATCCGCCGCGACCGGCTGCTCGCGCATCAGGGCCGCCGATGCCGCCTCGCCCAGACAATCCTGCACCGCGTCCACGGTGTAGGGCAACGCACGCAGGTCTGCGGCGAGCGCGGCGAGGTCGCTCACGACAGCGCGGCGGTCGCTTCGCTGATCGTCGGGAAGATCTGGAACACCTTGTCCAGGCCGGTGATCGCGAAGTTGCGCAGCAACCGCTGGTCATCGGTCACCAACACCAGATCGCCACCAGCGGAGCGCACGGCCTTCAGCCGACCGACGAGCACCCCGAGCGCGGTGGAGTCCAGGAACGGCACCCGGCTCAGATCCACGACGTACGCCGGACCACCGTCCCCGACCGCCCGCACCAATTCCTCGCGCAAGCGGGCGGCGGTCGACACATCGGCCTCTCCGACCAACGAGATCACCGTCACGCCCGGTCCCCCCTCGCTGGTCACCGAGATCTCCACATTTACTCCCTCAACGTTTTGCTGCGGTCCGCGATCGCGGACCGGCCCCCACCGCAATTCTCGCATTCCACTCCCCGCCCGTCCGGCGGTTCCCCGCAAGTGGGTCCCTGCCGCTGTCACCGGTCGGGGCTAACGTGGCCGGGTGACCGACCCCATGGCGCTGCTGTCTGCGGTGGCGGCAGCCTGCCCGGGCGGCAAGGTCGTGCACGTCGAGCAGCGCCCGGCGCGTGAGCCGAGGTACGGGCAGTGGCCGGCCTGGGTGCCGCCAGCGGTCGATGCCGCCGTGCGTGGGTCAGGCATCGCGCAGTTGTGGTCCCACCAGGCGTTGGTGGCCCAGTTGGCACACGCCGGAGAGAACGTCGCGGTGAGTACCGGCACGGCGTCTGGCAAGAGCCTCGGCTACCTGCTGCCGATGTTGAGCGCCGTCCATGAGGGGTCATCGGCGGTCAACGGGCGTGGCGCCACCGCGATCTATCTGGCTCCGACGAAGGCGTTGGGCGCCGATCAACTCGCCCACATCGAGGCGTGGGCGATCCCCGGCGTGCGCGCTGCAGCCCTCGACGGAGACACTCCTCTGGACGAGCGCCGATGGATCCGTGAGCACGCCAACGTGATCCTCACCAACCCGGACTTGTTGCACCACACGCTGTTGCCAGGCCACGAACGATGGGCGCCGTTCCTGCGGCGGCTGCGGTACGTCGTGATCGATGAATGCCACGTCTACAAAGGAGTACTCGGCTCGCACGTGGCCTCCGTGTTGCGACGGTTGCGCCGGGTCGCGGCCCGCTACGGCGCGGAGCCGGTGTTCGTGTTGGCGTCGGCCACGATGGCCGATCCGGCCTGGCACGCTTCGGACCTGGTCGGAGCACCGGTGCGGGCGGTGGACGAGGACGGATCTGCTCGGGCGGCAGCGACTTTCGCGTTCTGGGAGCCAGGCGAGCGGGAGTCAGGCGAGGGCGCTGTCAGCGCAGTCGCCGAGGCCGCGGGGATCATGCGCACCCTGGTCGCCCGGCAGGTGCAGACGGTGACCTTCGCCCGATCGCGCTCCGGAGTCGAAGTCGTCGCGGACATGGTGCGCCGCTCGCTGTCGCTGGATGCGCAGGAGGTCGCGGCGTACCGCGGTGGCTATCTGCCCGAGGAGCGGCGGGCGCTGGAGCGTGGGCTGCGAGAACGCTCCTTGATCGGGGTGGCCGCGACCAACGCCCTCGAGCTCGGCGTCGACATCTCGGGCCTGGACGCCGTGGTGATGGCCGGCTGGCCGGGCACCCGCGCGTCGTTCTGGCAACAGGCCGGACGGGCCGGGCGCAGTGGGTCGGCCGCGCTGGTGCTCTTCGTGGCGGGTGACGATCCGTTGGATCGCTACCTACTGCACCACCCCGACGCCGTGCTCGGCACGCCGGTCGAGCGCGCGGTCCTCGATCCCGCCAACCCGCAGGTGCTGATGCCCCACCTGATGGCGGCCGCCGCCGAGTTGCCGCTGACCGTGGACGACGAGCAGTACTTCGGGTCCTCGATGACCGCGATGCTGGATTCCCTGGTCGAGCGCCGCCTGCTGCGCCGCCGGCCGAAGGGCTGGTTCTGGGCCGACGAGGGCCGCCCCAGCGATCTGTTCGGGTTGCGCGGCACCGGTGAGCAGGCCGTGCGGATCGTGGAGTCACGCACCGGCCGGGTGCTGGGCACGGTCGATGACGACCGGTCGCACAGCGCGGTCCACGAGGGTGCGGTTTACGTGCACCAGGGCGAATCGCATGTCGTCACGCGGCTGGACCTGGACGACGGCAGCGCTCACGTGGTGCGCGGCGATCCCGGCTGGTCGACGCAGGCCCGGTCGGTCAGCGCGTTCGACGTCCTCACCGTCGATGAGTCGGTGTCCCTGCCCTGCGCGCAGTTGTGTTTCGGGACCGTGCGGGTGCGCTCGCGGGTCACCTCCTTCCTGCGGCGCTCGCCCTCGGGTGAGGTGCTGGGCGAGCACGGCCTGGACCTGCCGGAACGGTCGATGACCACCAAAGCGGTCTGGTGGACCGTGGCCCTGGACCCGGTGCTCGACACGGGCCTTACCCTCGGTGACCTGCCGGGCTCGCTGCACGCTGCCGAGCACGCCTCGATCGGGATGCTGCCGCTGATCGCGCAGTGCGACCGCTGGGACATCGGCGGGGTGTCCACCGTGCTGCACCCCGACACCGAGTTGCCGACCGTGCTGGTCTACGACGGTCATCCCGGTGGAGCCGGATTCGCCCGTCGCGCCTACGAATTGGGCACCGATTGGTTGACCGCTACCCGTACGGCGATCCTCAGCTGTGCGTGTGAGAGCGGCTGTCCGTCGTGTGTGCAGAGCCCGAAGTGCGGTAACGGCAACGAACCGCTGGACAAGGCGGGCGCGGTGATCGTGCTCGACGTCGTGCTGGGAAGAAACGCGAAGTTCGGGGATCGCTGAGCCACGTGCCTCCGCCGCGCCTAGGCTCGTCGTTACGCGAACCGAGCTGAGGATGACAATGACGTACAACTATGGGCCGGTCGAGCTCTTTCTGATCGGCTATGAGAACGAGATCGACGACCACGCGCTCGATGCCCTGGCCGAGGTGACCAAGACCGGCGTCGTGACCCTGTTGGATCTGGTGATCCTGCGCAAAGAACTCGACGGCTCCGTCTCCGTCACCGAGGTGGCCGACCACGCCGAACGGTTCGGCTTCGACCCGCTGGACGGGGAGACCATCGGCCTGGCCGGCGACGAGGACATCCAGGACATGGCGCAGGACCTGCCCGCGGGATCGTCTGCGGTCATCGTGGCGCTGGAGCAGACCTACATGCGCGACCTGGCCTACAAACTCCACTCCGGTGGCGGCGAGGTGCTGCGTTATGAGCGCGTCCCCGCGACCGTCGTCAACGAGGTCGCCGACCTCGAAGCCACCGTCTGACCCTCGAACGAAAGGACCCAACCATGCGTCGATCCGGACGACCCGGCCTGATCGGACTCGCGGCCCGCACTGCCGTGGTGGCCGGCACCGCCAACGCCGTGACCAGCAAGCAGCAACAGCGCGCGGTCGCCAACCAGCAGGCTGCTGCCAACGCCCAGCAACTCGCCGCCGCGCAGCGGCAGGCGGAGATCGACGCTGCCGCCCAGCAAGCCGTCGCTGCACACGTCGCTGCCCAGGCTCCGGTCGCACCCCCGGCCCCTGCCGCGCCCGCCCCGGCCGCCTCAGCGGGCGGTGGTATCGACATCGTCGCTGAGATCCAGAAGCTGGGCGCGCTCAAGGAAGCCGGGCTGCTCACCGACGAGGAGTTCACCGCCGCGAAGGCCAAGTTGCTTGGCTGAAACTCCTGCGCGATTCCCTATCGGGGCCCGACCTGCTGCGGCGGGTCGGGCCCGGATGTCGTGAGCGGACCTGCCGGTCCAGCGCGGGCGCGGGCCACCGCGGGACCAACACCGGGCACTCCTGAGACGATCGCCACCGCGACGGTGAGGTCTGGACCCTGCGCGACGCAGGAGGTCAGGACACCGCCGTTCTCAACCGCGACCCGCCCTGCTCGGGCGCACGCCGCAGATCCGGAGTTGGTCTGGAGAACCCGAGCGCCTGCGAGCGCGGCCAGGTCCGCAGCCGCCGCCGCCTGGCTTGCCGACCGGACCACCCGGGCAACCGTCAGCGCACCACCCAGCAGCAGGATCAGTACCGCGATCACGCCGAGGGCCAGCACGGTGGCCGCCCCGCGCTCGCGTCCACTCATGGAGTGGCCTCTACTGGCGCCACCACCGACGCGGACAATCGGTGCCCACCGGTCAGCCAGCCGAACGGCCCCGGCGGTGCGGCCGACACGATCACTTCCACGTCGCCACCCAATGACCGCACCGTCACCGCTGCCCCACCCGGTGCCGCGCGCTGTCCGATGTCGGAGACGCGTGCGGGAGGGTCACCGCGTGAGGCACTGCGCGCCGCCATCCGGGCCGCGTCGACACACCTGATCTGATCGATACCGATGGCCACCGCGTTGATGGCGATCGCCAACACGAAGACGACGGCAGGCAGGACGGCCGCGAGCTCGGCAGTAACCATCCCGGCCTCACCGATGTTTGCTCGGAGAACTCGCGGCCGTCCCCGCCTCACGACGCGATGCTCAACGCCGCTTGGATGATGCTGGTCAGGCCCGCCTTCACTGCTCCGGACTTGATCACCGCGATCAACACCGTCGCAAAGGTCACCGCGGCGAGGGTTCCGACGGCGTATTCCGCCGTGCTCATCCCTGCCTCCGCGCTGGCGCTCAGCTGGTGCAGTCGCCGTCGCAGGCCCGTCATTGCCGATCTCATACGATTCCCCTTCTCGAACGGATCACTCAAAACCACTACGCCGCAGCGTGATCCGGGACTACGACGAAGTGTCGACCTATGTCCCTCCGAGCACGCTGCGGGCAATTACCGCCACCACCGGCAGGACTGTCAGCGCCGCGAAGGCCGGTAGGAAGCAGCCGCCTAACGGCAACACGATCAGGACACCGAGCCGTGCCGTCCGCTCCTGCAACGCCTGTCGTTCGTCGCGCCGGATCGTGGCGGCGGCCTCCCGCAGCTGCCCCGCCGCGGGCATCCCCACCCGAGCCGCCAGCGCCAACGCGTCAGCTGCCGGTCGCCACACCGCCGGAAGACCTTGCCAGGCTTTGGCTTCGTCGACACCCCACTGCAACGCGGCCGTCACCTGCCGCAACTGCGATGCCACGACCGGCGCGCTTTGATCGGCCACGGCGCTGAGCGCGTTGGTCAACGGACTGCCCGAGGTCAGCGCCAGCGCCAGCAGGTCGATGGCGGTGGCAACACTCAACGACGTCTCCGGGGGCCGATGGGGCATCGGCGCGGGCGGCGATGCGACAAAGGCGGTGTCCTGCCACAAGCCACCAAGTCCCGGTGGCGCGGCCGGCGCGCAACGGCGCGGCGGCCAGCACAACACGGCCAGCAGCAGCAGCAGTCCGATCGACATCGCCGTCATGACAGGGCCTCGGTGCGGACGCAGCGCTGCACCAGCCGGCCCGACCACCAGCGGCCGAGCAGTATCAACACGGCGCCGATCAGCAGGGCCGCGAGCCCGGCGACACCGGTGTAGAGCTGGGTGGGTGGTACCCCCGCGAGCGCGGCGATCCCGACCCCTGCCACGGGCAGTCCGGTCAGCAAGTGCATGGTGGCGCGCGGGCCCGCGGTCGCGAGCCGCAGGGCGCTCTCGCGGTCGTCCTCGGCCTGCAACAACTCCTTCGCGGTGGCCACCGCATCCGTCAAGCTGCACCCCAGGTCGTCGGACAGTGACCAGGCGGCCGCGACGACCTCCACCTGCGGCAGATCGAAGTCCGACGCAAGTTGCCGGAAGGTCGGACCGAGTTCTAGTCCAGCTTCTGCGCGGACAGCCAGTTCTTCCATCGAGTGGCCGAAAGGCGCATCAGGCACTGAATTTGCCACGAGTCGTGCAACATTCGCGACGGCGACCGCCGGTGGAACACCGGCTCGTAGCGCCGGTGCCAGCGAACCCAGGAGTTGCATGATCGCCGCACGACGCAGGACCTGTCGTCGTCGCCCACTGGTGAACGACGGCACCCGGCGCTGGGCCGGGTGGTCGGCCGGTCGGCGTACGGGCAGCGGGATCAGCGGGCGCGGCCAGGCGATGACGGCAAACGCGACGAGCAACGCCACGAGCAGACTCATGACGCTCCCAGGATCGTGCGCAGCTGTGCCCAACCGTCCGCCCGTTCAAGCCTGTCCCCGGCCCGCACCAACGCGGGGCGCACCTGGAGCCGACCCGCCGCGCGCGCCAGCACCCCGATCTCCTGAACCACCCGTCGACCACCAGCACGGCGCAGGTGGATCACGACGCTGACCGCACTGGCCAATTGGGAGTGCACTGCTGGCGCTGCCATCCCGGCCAACGCGCCGAGGGCTTCGAAACGAGCGACGACATCCGCACTGGTGTTGGCGTGGATCGTGCCGCAGCCGCCCTCGTGACCGGTGTTCAACGCGGTCAGCAGCTCGCGGACCTCGGCCCCGCGCACCTCACCGACCACTAACCGGTCCGGACGCATCCGCAACGACTGGCGCACGAGCACCGGCAGCGCGATCTCGCCCGAGCCCTCGACGTTGGCGCTGCGACCCTCCAAACGCACCACGTGCGGATGGTCGACCCGCAGCTCCCGCACGTCCTCGACGATCACGATCCGCTCATGGGCTGGGACCTGGCGCAGCAGTGCCCCCAACAGAGTCGTCTTCCCGGACCCGGTGCCGCCGCTGACAACGAATGCAACACGCGCAGAGACTAATTCGGACAGAACGCCCAGGCCGTTCTCGTCGAATGCGCCTCGCTCCTGCAGTCCGGACAGATCCAGTCCGTCGTCTCGCGGGATCCGCAACGACACATGCGCAGCGGACTCCACCAAGGGCGGCAGGACGGCGTGCAACCGGATCCCACCGGGCAGCAGTCCGTCCACGAAGGGGCTGCTTTCGTCCAAGCGACGATTGGCGAGGGTCGCCAGTCGCACCGCCAGCCGACGCACCTGGGCGGCGTCGGTGAAGGTCACCTCACGGCGTTCCAGGCCCCGGCCACAGTCGACCCAGACCCCATCGAGCCCGTTCACGAGCACGTCGGTGACCGTCGGATCGGCGAGCAACACCTCCAGTGGTCCGGCGCCGAGGACGTCAGAGTGCAACTGCGCGCGAAGCCGGGCCACATGCCCGTCACCGAGCACGGCTCGATCGGCCTCGGCCACTTGCGAGACTCCTGCGTCGTCGGGTGACCGGCCGGCCCGGATCTGCTCCCACAGCGTGACGGCGGGACCGCCGCGGAGAGTACTCACGACGCCAACCGCTGCTCGACGATCAGATCCCGCAGGAGGGACGCAGCAAGAGCCGACACAGCACTGCGAGCGCTGGAGCCCGGCACCGCCGGATTCGACTGGCGTTGATCGAGTTTGCGGTCGTGGGGCAGCACTCCGAGCAGCGGCACATCGCTCAGCCGGGCGATCTGCTGCGCCACGTGCTCGCGGGTGTCCCGAACCACGAAACCCACCGGAAGGTCCGGCTCGACCGCCTGCGCGTAGCCGACCAGTTGCTCGGTGACGACCAGCACCCGGCGGTCGGGTGCGGTCACCACGATCAGCGCGGTGGCGACGGCCAGAGCCTCGCCGACGAGTACGAGATCCCGGGGTAGATCAACCACCACCAGATCGCTGGCCCGCCGACAGGCGGCGACGACCTCGCTCAACCGACCCGGCGGTATCGGGTCCGGTCCATCGCAGGCGACGACCCGGGCCCCGCTCTCTGCGCTCGGCAACCGGTCCAGCAGCGGCTGCCCGGGCAACGCCCCGTCGCTACCCAGCAGATCCGGCCAGCGCACCCCCGGATCGGCGGCCAGATCGAAGAGGTTGTCCAATCCGCCACCCCACGGATCGGCATCCACGGCAACGGCCGACCATCCCGCGCGCGCCGCTGTGACGGTGAGGGCGGTGGCCAATGTGCTTGCGCCGCAGGATCCCCCGGCGCCAACGACAGCCAGACAGGGTGCAAGTGGGGCGGTGGTGTCCATGGCCCCATCCGACGACGAATGGACGGACCGATCCACTCGGATCCGCGCCGGTGTGGACAACTGGTGGCTCGGCGTACGTCATCCACAGGCTGGGACTCACCGGAGACATAAGCGGGCGCCCCACGTTGTGGGGCGCCCTCGTCCGTAACCTCATCGAGCGACCAGGCGTGCTCTTTCGTGTCCGTCGCCCCTGACGTGTCCTGGGGTCGAACTGTCCATCAAAGGACTGGCCTCGCGTGGGTACTCGATTCAGTTGCGGAAGTACACCTCTGGTCTACACCCGTCGCCCGCCCAGCACAAGGGATCGGCGCACGTACGTCGACCCGCGGCCCCCAGCCAGACCCCAAGTAGGGTTCGGCGCATGTCCGAGGTCTTCGACGCACTGTTGTCCCTCGAGGGGGTTCGCGACGCTGCGGACCGGTCGCGGGAAGCGTGCACCCAGTTGCGATGGCACGCCGCGCTGCGCCGCCGGATCCCCGAAGCCGCCGCGGAGTCCCGGGTCCGCGGGGCTCGGGCGACGGCGCTGCTGGAAGGGGTCGAGGTCGACCAGAAAACAGTGCGCGACCTGTTGCGCGGGGCCTTGGACTGGCCACAGCAGCCGGATCCGTGGGAGTTGACCCTGCGCGGCGCCGTGCAGGTCACCGCGGCGACCGAAGCCAGCACCGGGGCCGTGCTCCTGCAGGACCTGGTCCGTCTTCAGATCGCCGCCGCGGAGCCGGTCTCCAGCGCCGACGAGCTCGGTCGGCCGCGTGCCGATGGTGAGACCTCCCAGGAGTTCGCCACCCTCGGCGCAGCCCCACCCGCCGCAGAAGCGCTCGACCGGTTGCGCTCGGTGCTCGCCCTGCTGGACGCCGACAACATCCCGGCACCGGTTGGCGGTGCCCTCTTGCACGCGGAAATCGCTGTGGCCCGGCCGTTTACCCGCGGCAACGGCCTGGTGGCCCGGGCCGCGCACCGTGGCTATCTGCGCACCAGCGGCCTGGATCCCACCGGGGTCGCGGTCATCGAAGCCGGGTACGCTGCCAAGGGCAGCGCCGACTACCTGGGTGCCCTCACGGCGTACGCACAAGGGGGCACCGAGGGAGTGCGGCTGTGGCTGATCCACAGCGCGGACGCGGTCGTGGCGGCCGCCGCAGAGGGCAGCCGGATCTGCGACGCGGTCCTCGCCGGTCGGCTCAGCTGACGTCCTCTTCCGCCGGCAGGGGACTGTCCACCACGACGCCCAATTCGCTGTCGGCCGGCGGCAACGCCTCGATCGCGGCGCGCCGCAGCGCCAGCACCGCCCGGCCCACCCGCAGCGTGAACATCACGCTGATCGTCAGCAGGAAGGCCGCTAGCGGCAACTCGATCAGCAGCGCCGACAGCAACGACCACATCTGGTCCTTCCGGCCTGCCGTGGTGACGTCGAACCACGCATCCGCGATCAACAGCGCTCCCGCCCCGCTGGCACTCACGACCAGCAGGAACCGCCGCCGCCACGCAAAGAACGCGGTCAGCCCGAGGAAGATCGTCAGCAGGATGTCGAAGCCGACCCACGTCGTGTCCCACCCACGCGACAGGTGGACCTCCGGCAACCGGATACCGAGGTAGAACGTCCACGGGATCAGCAGGACAGTTGCCAGCACTGTGACGACGAGCGCGCGGCGCCGCCGACGGCTGAGTGTCGCAGCGTCCGCGGACAGCACGTCCTGCAGCGACATCCGCCCCGCTTCCTCGCCGCGATCGCGGGCGTTGGTGACGTGGATCAGCGCCAGCAATTCGCGGCGTTGTCGCGAGGAGAGCGCGGCCACCTCGGCAGCGCTCAGCGTGCGCGCGCCATCCTCCACGAAGTCCTCCAACTGTTGCCCGGGTCACATGCAACGTGTGTGCAACGGCACAATGGGTGCAATAGGAACTCTGTCACCGTACGCACGCCCCAAGGGAGAGGCCATCGTGAGCGAAGAGACCCTGTCCAACCTGTTGCACGAAGATCGCAGCTTCCCACCGGACCCCGCGTTCGCCGCGCAGGCCAACGGTACGGCGGATCTCTATGAGCAGGCCGACGCCGACCGTGACGGATTCTGGGCCCAGCAGGCCCGCACCCGCCTGACGTGGAGCAAGGACTTCGGACAGGTCCTCGATTGGTCCGAGGCTCCCGTCGCCAAGTGGTTCGTCGGCGGCGAGTTGAACGCCGCCTACAACTGCGTCGACCGGCACGTCGAAGCCGGCAACGGTGACCGGGTCGCGCTGCACTTCGTAGGTGAGCCGCAGGACGACACCCGATCCATCACGTACGCCGAGTTGCTGGCTGACGTGCAGAAGGCGGCTAACGCGCTCAAGGACTTGGGCGTCCAGACCGGGGATCGCGTCGCGGTCTATCTGCCGATGATCCCCGAGGCCGTCGTCGCCCTGCTGGCGTGTGCCCGGATCGGCGCCCCGCACTCGGTGGTCTTCGGTGGCTTCTCCTCCGATGCGTTGCGCTCGCGGATCTCCGACGCCGACGCCAAGGTGGTCATCACCGCCGACGGTGGCTATCGGCGCGGCAAGCCCTCGGCCCTCAAACCAGCGGTCGACGAAGCGGTCACCGGCGACAGCCCGGTCGAGCACGTGCTCGTGGTGCGCCGCACCGGCCAGGACGTCGCCTGGACCGACAAGGACATCTGGTGGCACGACGCGCTGGAGGCCGCTGATCCCGAATGTGCCCCCGTGCCAGTGGATTCCGAGCACCCACTCTTCCTGCTCTACACCTCCGGCACGACCGGCAAACCCAAGGGCATCCTGCACACCACCGGTGGCTACTTGCTCCAGGCGGCCTACACCAACTCTGTCGTGCACGACGTGCACCCCGAGACCGACGTCTACTGGTGCACCGCCGACGTGGGTTGGGTGACCGGCCACTCCTACATCGTCTACGGGCCGCTGGCCAACGGCGCGACCCAGGTGCTCTATGAAGGCACACCCGACACCCCGCACAAGGGCCGCTGGTGGGAGATCATCGAGCAGTTCAAGGTGTCGATCTTCTACACCGCTCCGACGGCGATCCGCACCTGCATGAAGTGGGGCAAGGAGATCCCGGAGAAGTTCGATCTGTCCTCGATCCGGGTGCTTGGCTCCGTCGGTGAGCCGATCAACCCGGAGGCGTGGATCTGGTATCACGACGTCATCGGCGCCGGGAAGGCCCCGATCGTCGACACCTGGTGGCAGACCGAGACCGGGGCGATCATGATCTCGGCGCTGCCCGGTGTCACCTCGTTGCGCCCCGGTTCGGCCCAGATCGCCGTACCCGGAATCAGCGTGGATGTCGTTGATGACGCGGGCAATTCGGTGCCCAACGGATCCGGTGGCTACCTGATCGTCGACAAGCCGTGGCCAGCCATGCTGCGCGGGGTGTGGGGAGACCTGCAGCGGTTCAAGGACACCTACTGGGCGCGTTTCCCCGGGATCTACTTCGCCGGCGACGGTGCCAAGAAGGACGAGGACGGCAACATCTGGGTCCTCGGCCGGGTGGACGATGTCATGAACGTCTCCGGGCACCGGTTGTCGACCACGGAGATCGAGTCGGCGCTCGTGTCACACCCGAAGGTCGCCGAAGCAGCCGTCGTCGGTGCGACCGACGACACCACCGGTCAGGCAGTCTGCGCGTTCGTGATCCTGCGCGGCGACGCGGTGCAGGAAGCCGACGAACCCGGCGAGGGCGGTGACCTCGTGACCGAGTTGCGCAACCACGTCGCCAAGGAGATCGGCCCGATCGCCAAACCCCGTCAGATCATGGTGGTGGCCGAGCTGCCGAAGACCCGCTCGGGCAAGATCATGCGCCGCCTGCTGCGCGATGTCGCCGAGAATCGCGAGGTCGGTGACGTCACGACCCTGGCGGACTCCTCGGTGATGGATCTGATCAAGAGCGGCCTGTCGGGCAAGGACTGAGCCGGAAGACCGGATGCACCTCGGCCGCCGCCGCCAGGTCGGCGGCCGAGGCAGCTGGTCCGACCCCATCGAAGAACGACTTCACCTCGAAACCCCACTTCTTCAGATACGCCCGCAGCACCGGCACCGCCTCGTCGCCGTGGACCTGCTCGATGACGTACGCCGATCGCCGGCTTCGCTTGCGCAGCACCACCGTGCGGGCCACCCGTGCGTTGCGCACCCACTGCGTCTCCCCGCGGGCCGCCACCAGGTAGAGCGAACCGTCCAGGGGTAGCGGGTTCACGGCCGCGGTCCGCTCCTTGCCACTGGCGCGACCGCGAACGATCAACTGCTGCATACCCATCGGGCCGACGCCGTGTTTGGCCATCCAGTTCATCAATCGGTTGAACAACCGCTCGACACCGTTCTGTTCGATCACCGTCGTTGCCATGGCTCCCTCTCGCTTTGTGAGCAGCGCTCTCTATTTCTACATCAGCATGACCCGCGTGCGGCCGTAATTCAAGAGCAGTGCTCACATTTGTGACCAGTGATCACGAATTTGCGACAATGGCTGCCATGACGCAGGGAGTGCGGGCTGCTAGGGCCCGAGCCGAGACCATGGCGCAGATCCTGGCCCTCGGTCGCGAGCAACTGGCCGAGCGCGGCGCCGCAGACCTCTCGGTGCGGGCCATCGCTCGTGACCTGGGAATGGTCTCTTCGGGGATCTACCGCTACGTGGCCACCCGTGACGAGTTGCTGACGGCCTTGATCATCGACTCGTACAACCAGTTGGGTGAGCAGGTGGAGCAGGCGGCTGCTGGCCGCGGCGCGCCCGGTCGCCGGTTCATCCGCGCCGCGAACGCCGCCCGCAATTGGGGGCGTGACCATCCGCACGACTGGGCGCTGATCTTCGGTTCCCCGGTGCCCGGTTACCAAGCGCCGCGCGACACCGTGCAACCAGGCGTCCGGGTCGCCTCCGTTCTGGTGTCTTTGACGACCGAGCAGCACCACGGTGAGGGACTGCTCCCACCGCTTCGCCCGATGCCCATCTCCCGGCGCCTGTCCCATCAGTCCGCGCTGGTGCGAGAGGCCCTGGTCACCGACCTCCCCGACGACGCGGTCCTGCGCTGCGTGATGGCCTGGGCCATGATCAACGGCGCCATCTCCTTCGAACTCTTCGGGCAACTGGCCAATACCTTCGATCCGGCTGACGACGCCCTTGCCTACGCCTTCCGCGGCGCCGCCCTTCTCGTGGGATTTCCCGATGTCGACTGACAGCGGCCCCGGGGTCCTGCGCCGGTTGTTCTCCCGCAGCGACGACCCGGAGGAGAATCTGCGCCTGACCGACCTGCTGCGCCAGGAGACCACCGGTGGCCTGCTGCTGCTCGTGGCAACGGCAGCGGCCCTGATCTGGGCCAACTCACCCTGGCGGTCGGCGTACGAAAGCCTCTCGAGCACCCAGATCGGCCCGGCGTCCCTGCACCTCCATCTGGACCTGGCGACGTGGGCGGCCGACGGGCTGCTGGCCGTCTTCTTCTTCGTGGTCGGCCTCGAACTCAAACACGAGATCGTCCACGGGTCGCTGCGCGATCCGAGCAAGGCGGCCGTCCCGATCGTGGCCGCTGTCTGCGGCATGATCGTGCCCGCTCTGCTCTATCTGGCCGTCCAGTGGGCCTCCCCGCACGGCGTACCCCTGGGCTGGGCGGTGCCCATCGCCACCGACATCGCCTTCGCGCTCGCCGTCCTCGCGGTGGTGGGCAGTGCTCTGCCGGACGGCCTTCGCACCTTCTTGCTGACCCTGGCCGTGGTTGACGACCTCATCGCCATCGTGGTGATCGCCATCTTCTTCTCCGCCGGAATCAACGTCGGCCTGTTGGCGGCCAGCCTTGCATTGATCGCGGTGTTCGCCTACCTGGCCAACTCAGGACGTCTGTGGTGGTGGGTGCTGATCCCGCTGGCCGTCGCGGCGTGGATCTGCATGCACGCCAGCGGCGTTCACGCCACGATTGCCGGCGTACTGCTGGGACTGTCGCTGCCGGCCTCACGCGTACACGCCATCGATCACCGGATACGGCCGATCTCGGCCGGCCTGTGCGTTCCGATCTTTGCCTTCTTCGCCGCCGGGGTGACCGTCGTCGGCGGCGGCCTCGCCGAAGCGCTGAGGGACCCGGTGACAATCGGCGTCATCGTCGGTCTGGTTCTCGGCAAGGTTCTCGGCATCACCCTCAGCACCTTCGCGATGGCCCGCTTCACCAGGGCCGAACTGGACGACGACATCCACTGGCTGGACATCGTCGGGCTGGGTCTGCTGGCGGGCGTCGGGTTCACGGTGTCGCTGTTGATCGGCGAGTTGGCATTCGGCCCGGGCACCGAGGAGGACGACCACGTGAAGGTCGCCATCCTGATCGGATCACTCCTGTCGGCCGGCTCGGCCGCCCTGGTGCTCGGGCAGCGCAGCCGCCGACGCGCCGCACCGTGAACTGCCCAAGGACCGCCGACTGAGCCGTTCGCGGTGCCGCCCCCGATACAGTGAGCACGAGCCGGGGACTGCCGAGGTCCCGGCAGCAACAGTCAACGTCTTTGCAGGAGGATGAGAATGGCCGACCAGCGCTCGATCGGGCAGATGGTGTCCGACGTGACCACCGACCTGTCCTCGATCGTCCACAACGAGATCGCCCTGGCCAAGCTGGAGATCAAGGCCGACGTCACCAAGGGCGGCAAGGGCACGGTGTTCCTGGTCGTCGCGGCCGGTGCTGCGCTCTACGGCTTGGGTTTCCTGCTGTCGGCTGCTGCGTCCGGGATCCACGCCGCCGGGCTGCCGAGTTGGCTCAGCATCCTCATCATCGCGCTGGTTTTGTTCATCGTCGCCGGCATCACCGCGTTGATCGGCATCAAGAATCTCAAGCGCATCCAGGGCAAACCGGTCAAGACCATCGCCAACGCGCAGGAAACGGTCGCCGACCTGAAGGTCGCGGCCAAACCCAGCAACAACTAGCAAGCAGGGTCTAGCGGGTCCAGAACCTCTCCGGGACTATCCGACGGTCTTCCCGGTCCCAGGGCCGGGTCAGGCCGGCCGCGTCGAGCACCGTGTCCAGCAGGATCGCGGTGAAACCCCAGATGTAGAACCCGTCGACCTCGAAGGCCGGTGCCGCGAACCCTCGGGTGGGGTGCACGGACATGAACCGGTTGACGGGGTCGGTCAGATCGTCGACGGCCACCCGTCCTACCCGGGCCACTTCTGCGGGATCGAGTACGCCGATCGGGTGCGGCGAGCGCCACCAGGACAGCACCGGTTGTACGGCAAAACCGGTGACACTCAACGGGATCGGATCAATGCTGGCCAGCACGTCCACCGTCGACGGCTCGAGGCCGACCTCTTCATGTGCCTCCCGCAATGCCGCCGCCGTTGCGTCGGCGTCCGTCGGGTCGATGGTTCCGCCGGGTAGCGCCACTTGTCCCGCATGATTGCGCAAGGTGTCGGAGCGCTGGGTCAGCACGATGTCGCTGCCGCGTTCGCCGGGGCCGAAGAGCATCAGCACCGCCGAGCGGCGGGCGCGATCGTTGACCGGCTCCTGCCACGGCGTACCCACCTCATGAGCGGTCGCGGCCAAGCGGTTGAGCCAACCGGGGATCGCCTCATCGGCAGTTGGGTGTTCGGTCATCGTCTTGCCTCCGGGCCGAGTGTAGGAAACGCGCCGACGCGCGATGACACGCGGGCGAACGGTCATGGACGCCCGGTGCACTCCCCTGCCACTATCACCACAGGGCGACCGTCGGACGGCGCCGCACAACCGCAGGGAGGTGGTGTGATGGCGCTGACCGTCGCTCAGGATTGGGACCGCCTGGCCAAGGACAACGGCGGGATCGGCTTCGTCGACACGCTGCTGCGCGGAGCAGGCCAGGTGATGTTCCAGGACAACCCCGTCACCGGGCTGTTGTTCCTGGTCGGCATCACCTGGGGCGCGCTCGCAGCTGATCAGTGGGAGGTCGCGGTCGGCTCGGTGGTTGCCCTTCTCATTGCCACCATCACCGCCAAGCTGCTTGCTGTCGACCAAACGGCCGTGCGGCAGGGCCTCTACGGCTTCAACGGCATCCTGGTCGGGGCGGCGGTGCCGACGTTCCTGGGCACCAACTCCTACATGTGGGTCTACCTGATCGTGGGAGCGGCCGTGTCCACGGTCGTCATGATGGCCATCGCGAACATCGGGGCGACGTGGGGCGTTCCCGCGCTCACCTTCCCGTTCGTGTTGACCACGTGGTTCCTGGTGCTCGGCGCGTGGTCGTTCAATCACATCAAACCGGTCGCGCTCGGCCCCACCGGATTTCCCGTGGCCATCGACAACAACGCGGCACACGTCGCGGTGTCTGCCTCGATGCTGGCCGAGACCCTGTTCCGCAACGTCGCACAGGTCTTCCTGATCAACAACGTCGTGACCGGTGTCATCTTCGTGATCGCCCTGGCGGTCAGTTCCCGATGGAGCGCAGCGTTCGCACTGCTGGGCTCGGCTCTGGCCATCGCGACCGCCCTCGTTCTCGGCGCCTCGGGCTCGGGAATCAGCAACGGGCTGTACGGATTCAGCGCAGTCCTGACCGCCATCGCCTTAGGCAGCATTTTCTACACCCCGGGCTGGCGGGTGCTGGCGTTCACCGTCCTCGGCACCATCTTCACCGTGATCATCCAGGGCGCACTCAACGCAGCGCTCTCCCCGGTCGGTATCCCGACCTTCACTGCCCCGTTCGTCTTCGCCACCTGGCTCTTCCTACTGCCGAAGGAGAAGTTCATGCCCATCCCGCACGCACCGATCGCCCATGATGCCGTGTCCACCAAGACCACCAGTGGGGCGTCCTCATGACCGCGGTGGCGGCCGTCAACAGCGGCGACACCGCGTGGCTGATGATCTGCACCGCTCTGGTGTTGTTCATGGTGCCGGGTCTGGCGCTGTTCTACGCGGGGATGATGGGCACCCGCAACACGCTGGTGATGTTGCAGCAGAACGTGATCCCGCTGGCTCTGATCAGTCTCACCTGGGTCGTGATCGGCTACAGCCTGGCCTTCGGCAACGACACCGGCAAGGGCATCATCTCCGATCTCGGTCTCTTCGGACTGCGCAACCTCGACCAAGCGCCGGCACCCAACCTGCACGTCGTCGTGCCGGGTATCGCCGTACCCACACTGGCCTTCGTCGCCTACCAGATGATGTTCGCGATCATCACTCCCGCGCTGGCCACGGGGGCGGTCGCCAACCGGCTCAAGGCGCTCGGCTGGGCCGTCTTCCTGGTCTTGTGGTCGATCCTGGTCTACCCACCGATCGCGCACTGGCTGTGGGCCCCCACCGGCTGGTTGACCAAGCTCGGCGCGCAGGACTGGGCGGGCGGAATGGTCGTGCACGCGGCCGCTGGTGCCGCTGCCCTGGCGCTGCTGGTGGTACTCGGCCGGCGCCGCGTCTGGCCGGATCGGGCCGCGCTGCCGCACTCCATTCCGATGGTCGTGCTGGGCGCTGGCATCCTGTGGTTCGGCTGGTTCGGCTTCAACGCCGGAGACGGTCTGCGCGCTGACGGCATCGCGGCGCAGGCCCTGATCAATTCACAGGTGGCGGCCGCCGCGGCGATGTTGGTCTGGCTGTTGATCGAGCGCTCGAGTGATGGGCACGCGACCGTCCTCGGCGGAGTCACCGGCGCCATCGCCGGGTTGGCAACGGTCACCCCTGCCGCCGGTTACGTCAGCACCTTCTCGGCTGTCGCGATCGGTGCGCTCGCCGGATTGATCTGCCACCTCGCGTTGCAGCTGAAGAAGATCTTCAAGTACGACGATGCCCTGGACGTCATCGCCGTTCACTTCGTGGGCGGCATCCTTGGCACCATCATGGTGGGGTTCTTCGGTGAGAAGGCGATCAACGCGATCGGCGCCGACGGCCTGTTCTTCGGCGGCGGCCTCAGCCTGCTGGGCAAGCAGTTGCTGGCTCTGGTTGCGGTCATTGCCTTTTCGTTCGTTGCCACCTGGTTGATCGCCATGGCCATCCAGAAGACGATCGGTCTGCGGGTGGACGCCGACGACGAGGATCACCTCGACGCTGTCCAGCAAGCGATGACCGCCTACCACGACGACACCGCACCCGTGCCCGCCAGCGACCGACAACGGTAGGAACGGGCGTTGCCCGATCCATATCGCGCGCAACTCATCGGCGCTACAGTCACTCTCAACCCGACCGCACAAGGCGGAACACAACCACCCACGACGGGGAGCAGCAATGGATCTCAGCCCACGCGAAATCGACAAGCTGTACATCTACCAGGTCGCTGAACTCGCCCGGCGTCGCCGTGATCGCGGCACCAAGCTGAACATCAGCGAGGCGCAAGCGTTGATCTCCGAGGCAGTGTTGGAAGCGGCCCGGGATGGCAAGACCGTCGCGCAGTGCATGGAGCTGGGCAAGACCGTCGTCTCCGCCGACCAGTGCATGGACGGGGTTCGCGAGCGGATCACCTTGTTGCAGATCGAGGCCACCTTCCCCGACGGCACCAAACTGGTTTCCTGTCACGACCCCGTCGCCGGCTGACGTGACCGTCTCCGCCGAACGCGTCGTCCTCGTCGGAGGGCACGAGAGCGACGACGGCGCAGCGCTGGACCGGTTGACCCGGTCCGAGCCAACGTGGACTGCGACCACGACCGGTCGACCCTTGGCCAGCGCCGTCGAAACCGCCCTGAGCGCAGGCGAATCCGTGACCGTCGTGCCGATGACCTTCGGACGCGACCCCGTCCTGGTCGCCGATACCGCCAAGACGCTGGCCTGGATCCGCGACCGTCGCGGCGGCCCGCTCCGGCTGACGGCACCGTTCGGCACGACAGACCATCTCATCGCTCATCTGCGCAGCGCGGCGATCCGTCTGCAACGTCGTGCGCCGGGGTCCGCGTTGGTGATCGCCGCGCGGTCCAGCGACAGTTTCAACAACGCCGAGTTGCACCGCTGCGCCTACTTGGTCGGAGCCGAGTCCACAACCCCGGAGATCGCCGTCGCGCTGGGCACCGGCACCCCCAGCCTTGCCGCGACGGCAGAGCGCCTGCGCCGGCTGGGTTTCGGTGCCAGCGGCGTGGTGCCGGCCGGTTTCCAGACCGACCTCGATCTGCCGCCGGGTACACCCGCACACGCGATGTCGTGGTGCGGGCCGCTGATCGGGGATGCTGCCGCCCGGCGGATCATCACCGAACGTGTCGCGAGCGCCCGTCACGACTGGCAGCACGGCACGGACGGCATCGATTCCGCACTGAACGCCGACCACGACCACGGCTACGCGCACTCCCACGGCGACACCGCACCCGGTCATGGCCACACCCACACCCACGGGCATGGCCACGGACACTCGCATCACCCCACCCCTGCAGGAAAGGAACGTCATGGCCTCCCGCAAACCGCAGTATGAGCACCAATCTGACGACATCGAGATCAACGCCGGGCGAGCATCGGTCACCCTCCGGGTGACCAACACCGGTGATCGGCCTGTGCAGGTGGGTTCGCACTTCCACTTCTTCGAGGCCAACCGGGCGCTGCTGTTCGAGCGGGAACTGGCCTGGGGTTCGCACCTGGACATCCCGGCAGGCACCGGTGTCCGCTTCGAACCCGGTGAGACCAAGGAGGTGACCCTCGTGGCCTACGCGGGTGGCCGCTACCTCGTGGGCTTCAACGGTCTGGTCGACGGCGGGCTGGACGCTCCGCACACCAAGGTCGCTGCACTGGCGGCGTTGGAGCCCAACGGTTTCCAGAACGGCGCCCCCGCCGCGCGCGTCGGGAAGGCACCTGCCGCCAAGAAGGCGACTGCGAAGAAGGCCCCGGCCAAGAAGACGACCACGAAGGGTGCACGCTGATGGCGATTCTCTCCCGCAAGGAGTACACCGACCTGTTCGGACCCACCCGCGGTGACAAGGTCCAACTCGCCGACACCAACCTGGTGATCGAGATCGAGAAGGACTTCGCCGAGGGTCACTACGGCGACGAAGTCGTCTACGGCGGCGGCAAGTCGGCTCGCGACGGGATGGCCCAGGACCCGCGCGCCAGCCAGACCCAGGGCGCGCTCGACCTGCTGATCACCAACGTCATCGTGCTGGACCCGATCCTCGGGGTCGTGAAGGCCGACATCGGGATCAAGGACGGCGTCATCGCCGGCGTCGGCAAGTCTGGTAACCCGCAGCTTCAGGACGGTGTCGACCCGAAGCTGCTGGTCGGCCCGGGCACCGAGATCATCGCCGGTGAGCACATGATCGCCACCGCCGGGGCCATGGACGCCCACGTGCACTACATCTCGCCCCAGCAGGCGCACGATGCGCTGAGCAACGGGATCACGACCTTGTTCGGTGGCGGCACCGGCCCCACCGACGGCACTAACGGCACCACCTGCACCCCCGGCGCGTGGAACATCCACCGGATGCTGCAGTCGGTCGAAGCGATGCCGGTCAACATGGGCATCATGGGCAAGGGCAACGGCTCCCTCGCCCAAGCCCTCGCCGAGCAACTCGAAGCCGGTGCAGCCGGTTTGAAGGTGCACGAGGACTGGGGCACGACCCCCGCAGCCCTGTCCAAGGCGCTGGACGTCGCCGACGAGTACGACGTGCAGATCGCTGTCCACACCGACAGCCTCAACGAGGCCGGCTTCGTCGAGGACACGATCAACGCGATCAACGGCCGGGCGATCCACACGTATCACACCGAAGGCGCCGGCGGCGGGCACGCACCGGACATCATGAAGATCGCCAGCAGCGCCAACGTGCTGCCGTCCTCTACCAACCCGACGCTGCCCTACACGGTGAACTCGGTCGATGAGCTGCTGGACATGGTGATGGTCTGTCACCACCTGTCCCACGACATCCCCGAGGACGTCGCCTTCGCCGACTCGCGGGTGCGCGCCGAAACCATCTCGGCCGAGACCGTGCTGCATGACCTGGGCGTCCTGTCGATCTTCTCCTCCGACTCCCAAGCCATGGGTCGGATCGGCGAGTCGGTGACCCGCGCCTTCCAGACCGCGCACCACTGCAAGGACAAGCGCGGCAAGTTGCCGGAGGACGCCGACGGCAACGACAACTTCCGGGTGCTGCGCTACCTGGCGAAGGTCACCATCAATCCGGCTATCGCGCAGGGCATTTCGGACTACGTCGGGTCGTTGGAAACCGGCAAGCTGGCCGACATCGTGCTGTGGCCGATCGACTCGTTCGCCGCGAAACCGAAGATGGTCATCAAGGGCGGCATGGTCAGTTGGGCGCAGATGGGCGACCCCAACGCCTCGCTGCCGACCCCGCAGCCGGTCTACTACCGGCCGATGTTCGGTGCGATCGGCAAGACCCTGCAGAAGACCCGTGCGACCTTCATGTCGCAGGCGGCGATCGACAAGGGCGTGCCCGAGCAACTCGGTCTGGAGAGCCAGGTGTTCCCGGTACGGCGCACGCGCACCGTCGGCAAGAAGGACATGGTGCGCAACAGCGCCACCCCCGTCATCGAGGTCGATCCGGAGACGTACGTCGTGACCCTGGACGGCGTGCCCGCGCACATCGAGCCGGCCGAGTCCCTGCCGCTGACGCAGCTGTTCTACCTTGTCTGATCCGGGCATCTCCTCCGACGTCGGCCAGTTGCTGTTCAGCCTGCAGCTGGCCGACTCGGCTTTTCCCAGTGGGCTTTACACGATGTCCCACGGTCTGGAGGGCTTCCGGCAACGCGGCCTGGTCGATCCCGACGAGGTCGGTGAGTTGCTGGCGGACCTGCTGCGTACGTCGATCGGCCCCGCGGACGCCACCGCGCTGGCCCGGGTCCACGATGCGGCCCGGGCGGGCGACCTGCGCGAGATCCAGCGGATCGACCAGCTGCTCTTCGCCACCAAGCTGAACCGCGAACTGCGGGCCGCCTCCGTGCGCAGTGGACGCCAACTGATGCGCACGGCTGGCCCGCTCGTGGACGATCCGGTGGTCTCGGCGTACGGCGAGTTGGTCAGCTCTCGCGAGGTGCCCGGGTGCCAACCGGTGATCAGCGGAATCTGTTACGCCGCAGCGGGAGTCAGCGTCGAACGGGCGGTTGCCTCAGACCTGTTCGCGTTCGCATCCAGCTTCACCGGAGCGGCTCTGCGGCTGCGGCTGGCGGACCACATTGCCGCGCAGCTGATCCTGCGGGAGGTCGCCTCGACCGTTGAAGAGGTCGCCGCCGCGGCCGTCACGCGGCCGGCCGAGGACATCGGCGGTTTCGCACCGCTGACCGACATCTGCTCGGCAGGACACGAACGGGCCGATGCGCGCCTGTTCACCACGTAGCATCAGCCACACCGCACGACTAGCAGGAGGGCGAGTCCCCATGTCCACCAACGTTCTACGCATCGGCATCGGTGGCCCGGTCGGATCGGGCAAGACCGCACTCACCGAAGCGCTCGTCCCCATCCTCATCGAGGCCGGCCGCCACCCGGGGGTGATCACCAACGACATCTACACCCAGGAGGACGCCCATCACGTACGCCGTGAACTCGCCGGCATCCTGGATCCCGAGCGGGTGATCGGGGTCGAGACCGGTGCGTGCCCGCACACGGCCGTGCGCGATGACCCCACGATGAACCTGGCCGCCGGCGAAGACCTGCTGGAGCAGTTCCCGGAGATCGACACGCTGATCTACGAGTCCGGCGGCGACAACCTCACGCTGACCTTCTCCCCCGCGCTGGCCGACGTGTTCGTCTTCGTGCTGGACACCTCCGAGGGCGAGAAGATGCCGCGCAAACGCGGGCCTGGGATCACCGAGAGCGACATCCTGGTGATCAACAAGATCGACATCGCGCAGTACGTGCGCACCGATCTGTCCGTGATGGAGCGGGACGCCCACGCCGTCCGGGACGGGGCGCCCGTGGTCCTCACCAACTCCCTCGAGGGCACCGGCCTGCCGCAACTGCACGAGGAGATCATGGCCGTCTGGGCCAGCCGTCAGCCGGATCCGGTGGGATGAGCGCCATCGCCCTGGATCACCGCTTACAACCCGCCCATTACGAGATCGACCGGGTCCCTGCCGAGGTCGCCGGGTATGGCCCGGGCGGCGGTCACTTGCCGGTGGGCAGCCCGGGGAAGGTCGGCGTACTCGAACTGGACTTCGAGGTGCGCACCCACCGTGGCGGGCCGCGCACGGAACTGACGCACCACTACCAGAAGAGTCCGCTGCAGATCATGCGGCCGCTCTACTACGACCAGGGCCGCCCGGACATCCCCTACACCTACGTGATGACCACCGGTGGCGGTGTGCTGCAGGGCGACCGGCAGCGCATGGACCTACGGTTCGGGCCCGGGTCCGCCAGCCACGTCACCACCCAGGCGCACACCAAGATCTATCGGATGGAGCACGGCTACGCCGCCTCCCAGATCAACCTGATGATCGAGGCGGGCGCGTACGCCGAGTTTCTGCCCGATCCGGTCATCCCCTATGCGAATTCCCGCTTCTACCAACGGGTTCGGGCCGTTGTGCATCCTGACGCGACCGCGGTGCTGGGCGAGACGGTCTACGCCGGCCGCCTCTCCCGTGGCGAGCGCGGTGAGTACGACGTGTACGCCGCCGATCTGGAAGTGCTGCGCCCCGACGGATCACCCTTGCTCCTGGACCGCGTGCGGTTGGTGCCCAGCGCCTCTGGTCCGGCCGGGATCGCCGATCGCGACATCATGGCATCGCTCTACGTGATCAGCCCGTTGCAGCCGGCCGGCGTCGTCGCTGATCGCTTGCACGAAGCGCTCGCGCCGATGACCGAGGACGGCACGCTCTTCGGCGTCAGTGTGCTGCCGGCAGATTGCGGTGCGTGGGTGCGGATCCTCGGTGACGACACCGTGCAGCTGCAGCGGCTCACGACGACGGCGTGGCAGGTCACGCGGGAGCTGCTACTCGGCGTACCCGCACCGCGGATCCGCAAGTAGGCCGCTTCAGTCCCGACTTTTGCAGCGCAACTCACTGCGTCGGTGCTTCCTGGGGTGAGTTGCGCTGCAAAAATCGGGGTAGTCGGGGCTAGTTGTACTGCCCCGGGACGTTAGGAACGGTTCTCGGCCTGTCGGCGTGACTTGAGGAAGACCTCCGGGTGAGGTGTGAAGCGACGA
The DNA here is from genome assembly GCF_900108585.1 of Branchiibius hedensis. Lineage (NCBI taxonomy): Bacteria > Bacillati > Actinomycetota > Actinomycetes > Micrococcales > Dermacoccaceae > Branchiibius > Branchiibius hedensis. The sequence continues at coordinate 3,742,565 of NZ_UESZ01000001.1, read as the reverse complement.
AGCAAACACATCCCCAAACCCGGAGGTCCTCATGGTCCACGCTAATGCCCCGCTTTCTGCGACTGGTCGCCTGCGCCTGGCGCGGTGCGTGGTGGACGATGGGTGGCCGTTGCGGCGGGCCGCAGACCGGTTCGGGGTCTCGGTCACCACCGCGCACCGCTGGGCGGTGTCGACGACGCTTGAAAACGAGGCCATAGCGACGGTCGAAAACGAGGCCACCCAGACAGATTGGATGGGTGATCTCTGTGGAGGATTGGGCTTTGATCCGGCGGCTGGTGGCGGATGGTGTTCCGCAGCGTCAGGTCGCACGAGAGTTGGGCATTGGCAGGTCGACGGTGGAGCGGGCGTTGGCCTCGGACCGGCCCCCGAAGTACGAGCGGCCAGCGGGTCCGACATCGTTCACGCCGTTCGAGCCGGCGGTGCGGCAACTGCTGGTGAAGACACCAGACATGCCAGCGACGGTGATCGCCGAACGGGTCGGCTGGACGGGGTCGATCACCTGGTTCCGTGACAACGTGCGGCGTTTGCGACCTGAGCATCGGCCGGTTGACCCCTGCGATCGGTTGATTTGGTTGCCGGGTGACGCGGCGCAGTGCGACCTGTGGTTCCCGCCGCGGAAGATCCCGCTGGAGGACGGCAGCAGGACGTTGCTGCCGGTGATGGTGATCACTGCCGCGCATTCCCGGTTCATGGTCGGGCGGATGATCCCGACCCGCCATACCCAGGACCTGTTGCTGGGCATGTGGGAACTGCTGCAAGACCTCGGCCGGGTTCCGCGTCGGTTGATCTGGGACAACGAGACTGGGATCGGTCGCGGGAAGCGGCATGCCGAGGGAGTCGGCGCGTTCACCGGCACCTTGGCGACCACCCTGTTGCGGTTGAAGCCCTACGACCCTGAATCCAAGGGTGTGGTCGAACGCCGCAACCGCTACTACGAGACGTCCTTTATGCCCGGGCGGACCTTTGAGTCACCGGCTGACTTCGATGCCCAGTTCCGCGACTGGCTTGGACTGGCGAATAGCCGTGTCGTGCGGACCATCAAGGCTCGCCCGGTCGATCTGGTCGATGCCGACCGGGCCGCGATGCTGCCGCTGCCACCCGTGCCGCCAGCGGTGGGATGGGTCAACCGGGTCCGGCTGGGACGTGACTACTACGTGCGTGTCGACAGCAGCGACTACTCCGTGGAACCGAACGTGATCGGCAGATTCGTCGACGTCCACGCCGACCTGGCCAGGGTCGAAGTCCGCCACGAGGGCCGCCTGGTCGCCGCCCACCAGCGGGTGTGGGCACGCGGGATGACGATCACCGACCCGGCCCACGTCGCGGCCGCGAAAGTCCTGCGTGAGCAGTTCCAACTACCCCGACCAGCCGCCGATCCCGACCAGGAGTTGGCACGGGACCTGGCCGAATACGACCGGGCCTTCGGCCTGATCGATGGCGAGGAGGTCGCCTGATGGCCACGAAGAAGACCGAGACGACCGAGGCGCTGAAACAGCTGACCTACCTGGCATCAGCGTTGAAGGCGCCCCGGATCACCGAAGCCGCGGCCCGGTTGGCTGATCATGCCAGGGACGCCGGCTGGACCCACGAGGAGTACCTCGCCGCAGTCCTGGATCGTGAGGTCGCCGCCCGCAACGCCTCCGGCGCCCAGCTGCGGATCCGCGCCGCCGGGTTCGGGGCGAGGAAGACGATCGAGGAGTTCGACTGGGATGCCCAACCCGCCGTCCGGCAACAGGTCGCATCCTTGGCCTCGGGTGGATTCCTCACCGAAGCCCGCAACGTCGTGCTGCTCGGGCCACCCGGCACCGGCAAGACCCACCTGGCCACCGGACTGGGGATCGCCGCGGCCAACCACGGACACCGTGTGCTGTTCGCCACCGCAACCGAGTGGGTCACCCGCCTGACCGATGCCCACCAGGCCGGTCGACTCCCGCAAGAACTCGCCCGACTGCGCCGCTACAGCCTGATCATCGTCGACGAAGTCGGCTACCTACCCTTCGAACAAGACGCCGCGAACCTGTTCTTCCAACTCGTGTCATCGCGCTATGAACACGCCTCGCTCATCCTCACCAGCAACCTGCCATTCAGCGGCTGGGGCGGCGTATTCGGCGACCAAGCCGTCGCCGCCGCCATGATCGACAGAGTCGTCCACCACGCCGACGTCCTCACCCTCAAAGGCGCCAGCTACCGGCTACGCAACCGCGGGATCGACACCCTGCCCAGCATCAGAACCCAAGACACGGCAAACTAGACAACACGAACCGGTGGCCTCATTTTCGAGCGTCGCAACGGCCTCACTTTCGAGCGACGTCGACAGGCGGCCCGGTACCGCCAGCATGGTGCGGCGGGGATGTGCGATCGTCCCAGCCGGCCCCAGTCATGTCCGCACCGCACCAGTAGGCGCCGGGAACGGCGAGTCCTGGGGTTACGGGTTTCGCGGCGGTGGGGGCCGGCCCGGATCGCCTACCACCTGGGGATGAATCCGGCCACGGTGCACCGCATCCTGACCCGGTACCGGTGTCTTCGGTTGTCCTGGACGGACCCGGCCACTGGTGCCCCGGTACGGGCCGGTCGTCGAAAGGTGGTGCGCTACGAACGCGACGCCCCGGGTGATTTGGTCCACGTGGACATCAAGAAGCTGGGCCGCATCCCCGATGGGGGTGGACACCGGGTCCATGGCCGCGCTGCGGGGAAAGCTAACTCCCGTGCTACCTCCAGCAGTGGGCGGGGGTATGCCTACCTGCACCACGCGGTCGATGACCACTCCCGGTACGCCTACTCAGAGATCCTGGCCGATGAGAAGAAGGAGACCGCGACCGCGTTCATGCAACGGGCGGTGGCGCACTTCGCGCAGGTCGGGATCACCACGGACCGGGTGATGACCGACAACGGGTCCTGTTACCGCTCCCACCTATTCCGGAACATGCTGCAGGACCATGGGATCACCCATAAACGCACCCGCCCCTACACCCCGAAAACCAACGGGAAAGTCGAGCGGTTCAACCGGACCCTGACCGAGGAGTGGGCCTACGCCCGCCCCTACACCAGCGAGACCGAACGCGCCGCCGCGTACGAGGACTTCCTGCACATCTACAATCACCACCGCGCACACACCGCGCTCAAAGGTGGCTCACCCGCAGACCGCGTACCCAACCTGGCGGGGCACTACAGCTAGTCCAGGCCGGCGAAGGTGCCCGACGGTGCCCCGGCAGCGCCAGGTGCCAACTCGAACTTGAGCAGCTTGCGGGCCTTGGTCGCGTCCAGTTCGCCCTCGCCGTACGACGGGCACCACTGGGCGACCGGGCACACCCCACACGCGGGTTTCTTGGCGTGACACAACCGGCGGCCGTGGAAGATCAGCACGTGCGACAGCATCGTCCAGTCCTTGCGCGGGAACATCGCGCCGATGATGCCTTCGACCTTCACCGGGTCGGTCTCATCGGTCCAGCCCAACCGGCGCACCAACCGGCCGAAATGCGTGTCGACGGTGATGCCGGGCACGCCGAAGGCATTGCCCAGGACGACGTTCGCGGTTTTGCGGCCGACTCCGGGCAGGGTCACCAGGTCCTTGAGCCGGCCGGGAACCTCACCCCCGAAGTTCTCCAGCAACGCTTGCGCCAGCGTCTGCACGGAATTCGCCTTGACCCGGTAGAACCCCGTGGGCCGCAGAATTTCCTCCAGCTCGGTGCGATCAGCGCCGGCGAGCGCCGCTGCGTCCGGGTAACGCGCGAACAGCACAGGTGTCACCTTGTTGACCCCGACGTCGGTGGTTTGCGCCGAGAGAACGGTGGCAACCAGGAGCTGTAGCGGGCTGCTGAAATCCAGCTCGCAGTGCGCGTACGGATAGGCCTCGTGCAGCGCTCGATAGGTCTTGCGGGCCCGGCGCACTCGCCCGGTCGGGGTCTCGGCGCTGATGTCCAGGCGTTTCAACTGATGCCGTCCTCGGTGTGGCCGCGAAAGCGTTCTTGTGTTGCATGGCACACTAACCCTGTGGAGATCGACGCCGTCCGTAAGGCAGCCCTGTTCGCACCCCTGAATGATCACGATGCCCAGGCCCTGCTGGAGTCGATGACTCCCGCGCGGGTGCCGCGTGGCCGCGAGCTGTTCCACGAGGGTGACCAGGGCGACTCGCTGTATGTGATCACCGAGGGCAAGGTGAAGTTGGGCCGGCGTTCTTCGGACGGTCGGGAGAACCTGCTGGCGATCCTCGGCTCCGGCGAAATGCTCGGCGAGCTCAGCCTCTTCGACCCCGGCCCGCGCGCCGCAACCGCCACCGCAGTGTCGGATGTGGAGCTGGTCGGCCTCGCGCACGCGGACATGACAGCGTTCCTGTCCACCCGCCCCGAGGTTGCGATGACCATGCTGGGCACCTTGGCCCGTCGGTTGCGCCGCACCAACGAAGCCCTGGGTGACCTGGTCTTCACGGACGTGCCCGGTCGCGTCGCCAAGGCGCTCCTCGACCTGTCCGAGCGGTTCGGCAAGCCGGTGGACGACGGCATCCTGGTCGCGCACGACCTGACCCAGGAAGAGTTGGCCCAGCTGGTCGGCGCTTCTCGCGAAACCGTCAACAAGGCCCTGGCCGACTTCACCTCGCGCGGCTGGATCAAGCTCGAGGCCCGTGCGGTGACCCTGTTGGACACCGAGCGCCTGCAGCGCCGCGCCCGCTGACTTCGCTCAGGCCCGCAGTAGGCCGAGTTCGCCGCTGAAGGGGTCGAAGTCTCGGTCCGACGCGAGCAGATGATGACCCTGGCTGATGCAGAACGACGCAATGATGACGTCGGCGGTCTTGCGGATCGTGAATCCACGTCGGCGCAATTGTCGGTATCGCTGGGCGGCATCCACCGCCTGATGCGCGCCAAGCATCTCGAAGATCGTGAGTCGGCGCAGTTCGAGTTCAGCCTGTCGGGCATGTCGCTCGTCGCGGAATCCTTGCAAGACCTCGGCGAGGATGAGGTCCCCCAGGGCCAACGGTTCAGTCCCCAACAGGGCATCGAGCCGATCGGACTCGGCCGTCGATCTACCGTTGAAATAGTCGACCCACACGCTGGAGTCGACCACGATCACGACGTACGCATCCGCTCCAGGTCGTCATCCCAGTCCAGTGCACCGCGCAGCGAACGCAGCGCCTTCTGCTGATCCAGACGGACGAGTAGCTCCAGCCCGAGCCGGACGGTCTCCTTCTTGGTCGTCGCCCCGGTAGCGGCCTGGGCCTTGGCCAAGAGCTCGTCGTCGATATCAATGTTGGTACGCATTGCCATGCTCCATGTGTATCGCGGGGCTCTGACATACACATCGTAGCGATCATGGCACCGCTAGCGACTGAGGTAGTCCAGCGTCGCGCGGACTGTCGCGTACGCCGCCGGCCGGACCTGCTCGGGCACGTCCGCGTAGACGACGTTCACCACGGCGTCCGCTGCATCGGCATGACGTGGGTCGATCTGCCCCAGGGCCGCCCGCACCTGATCGAGTCGCTCGCCGCGATGCCGCTGGTAGTAGGCGATGACGGCATCTGCGTCGGGGTGGGTCGGTCCGTGCGCCGGCGCCAGGGCGACGGTCCCGCCGTGTCCGGCGATCGCCGTACGCAACCGGTCCAGGGAGTCCAGGTAGTCACCCAGATCACCATCGGGGAAGGCGACCACCGTCGTGCCCCGGCCGAGCACGGTATCGCCGGTGAGCAGAAGATTCTGTTGCGGCAGAAGGAAACTCACCGAGTCGGCAGTGTGTCCAGGGGTCAGGAGTACGACGATCCCCAGGCCCTGCTCGTCCAGCACCTCGCCGTGGGCGAACGCCGCGCCCCTGCCGGCGCCACGCACCGGTGAGCCGGTCACCTCCACCCACCGGTCGACCCCGCCGGCGTGGTCGTCGTGATGATGCGTGAGCAGGGTGAGCGCGACGCTCGCGCCCCGAGCGGTCACCGCATCGTGTACGGCGGCCAGGTGCTCCTCGTCGTACGGCCCCGGATCGACGACCACCGCCCGATCCTGGGAACCGAAGAGCAGATAGGTGTTGGTGCCATCCAGACTCATCGGTCCGGGGTTGTTGCACAACACGATCTCAACGGTGTCGGTGACCGGGCCGCCCTGCCACGCAGATCCATCGCTCATCCTGCGACGATAACGGCCGCCCCGATCCACCCGCGCGCAGCCGTGTCCGTGGTGGACTTGTGCTCATCGCTCGCCGACCGCCAAAGGACTGACCATGATGACCGTCACCCGCCCCCTGACCGGCGCCGTCGTACTCAGCTGCGCGCTCAGCGGTATCGCTGCCGGCGCCCCGGCGCGCGCAGCGGACGTCGGCCGTTCGGCCACGCACCGGGTCCTGGATGTCCAGGCTCGCAGGGCCGGCCTGACCACTGCCGCCGGTGGCTATCCCGGGTGGGCGAAGACAACCGCGCCGGCGATTTCCGTACGCCGATCGGCCGCCCCACCCCGGCTGGTGGCCGGCGCGCAGCGGGGCATCGACGTGTCGCGCTACCAGGGCAACGTGGACTGGGCGGCCTGGGCGGCCACGGGCGTCACCTGGGCCTACACCAAGGCAACGGAAGGCACCTACCTGCGCAACACCTACTTCGCATCGCAGTACAGCGGTGCCTACAAGCAGGGCCTCATCCGGGGCGCCTACCACTTCGCCAACCCGGCGACCAGCAGCGCCACAGCCCAAGCCGAGTACTTCGTCGCGAACGGCGGCGGCTGGACAGCAGACGGGAAGACCCTGCCCGGCATGCTCGACGTGGAGAACAACCCCTACGGCGCCACCTGCTACGGCCTGAGCAAAACGGCGATGGTCGCCTGGATCAGCGCGTTCGCTGCCCGCTACAAGCAGCTCACCAGCCGGGACGTCGTCATCTACACCAACTCCCCGTGGTGGGCGTTGTGCACCGGCAACAGCACCGCGTTCCGACTGTCCAACCCGCTGTGGATCGCGGCGTGGACCAAGACGCTGAACGCACTACCCGGCGGTTGGCCGACATTCACCTACTGGCAGTACACCGACACCCCGATCGACCAGGACTACTTCAACGGCAGCTACACCCGGTTGCAAGTGCTGGCCAGGAACCACGCCTGAAGTAGCCGCTCAGCGCGGATTGAGCTGGGTCACCAGCAACCATCCGTCCGGTCCGAGCTGCGGGGTCGGCTCGACGGCGATCGGGATCTCGTGGTGCCCGGGCGCATGCGGCTCGTCGCGCAACAGTTCCAGTTGGAGCACGGTCGGCGGCAGCATCAACGCGGAGCCCGCCTGGTGCTCGGCCAGCAAGGCCGTCGGCTGAACCCACTGACTGACTGCCGACTCGCTGGTTGCGTCGTCGGGCTCCTGCCCCTCGGGGAGCACCGCCGTGAAGAAGAACGTGTCGTAGCGTCGCTTCTCGAATCCCGGTGTCACCCAATGGTCCTGGACGAAGAGCAGGTCAGAACGCACGGCGAGGCCGCGCTCGTGCAAGACCTCGGCGAACGACTTCTCGTGAGCGATCAACGCTGCGCGGTCCACCATCCAGCTGTCGTCGATCTCGGTGAGGACTGCATCTGCGGTGCCGACCAGCAGCACGCCACACTCCTCGAAGAGTTCCCGCAGCGCCGCCATCACCAAGGTCACCGCGACCTCGGCCGACACCCCCAGCAGCCTCGCCCACTGGGTGGCGTCGGGTCCTACCCAATCGACCGACACCTCGGCGTCCCGCGGGTCGACCCCGCCACCGGGAAACACCCACATCGACGGCGCGAACTCCATCGTCGGGACCCGGCGAATCATGAACACCTCGGAGCCGTCCGGGCGCACCAACAGCACCGTGGCGGCCAGTTTGGGTTCGACCCCCGCCGGGCGGCCGTCAGCGTCCCACCGATCCAGCGTCTTTGCCAGGGGCGGTGGGGCAGGGAAGGACCGCTCAGTCGTCAATCGACACCATGATCTCGACCTCGACCGGCGCGTCCAACGGCAACACCGCGACGCCGACCGCCGAGCGGGCGTGAGCACCCTTGTCGCCGAAGGCGTTCGCCAGGAGCTCGCTGGCACCGTTGATGACGCCGGGCTGGCCGGTGAAATCCGGCGCACTGGCCACGAAGCCGACGACCTTGACCACCGTCACCGTGTCCAGGTCCTCGACGATCGACTTCACCGCGGCGATGGCGTTCAATGCGCACGTCCGCGCGTAGCCGTAGGCGTCCTCGGCCGAGACCTCCGCGCCGACCTTGCCGGTGGCCGGCAGCTTGCCCTCCACCAGCGGCAACTGCCCGGAGGTGAGGACCAGGTTGCCGCTGCGGACCACCGGGACGTACGCCGCGACCGGGGCCGCGACGGGCGGCAGGCTCAGCCCCAGATCGGCCAAGCGCCCCTCGACAACAGACACGTCATGCTCCCTTCGGACGCTTGAAGTAGGCCACCAGACCGCCGCCGGGACCTTCGATGATCTGCACCAACTCCCAACCGTCGGCGCCGAACTGATCGAGGATCGCTTTGGTGTTGTGGATCAGCACCGGTGCGGTGAGGTATTCCCAAGTCGTCATGGCCCCGACTCTACCTAGTTGTAGTGCCCCGCCAGGTTGGGTACGCGGTCTGCGGGTGAGCCACCTTTGAGCGCGGTGTGTGCGCGGTGGTGATTGTAGATGTGCAGGAAGTCCTCGTACGCGGCGGCGCGTTCGGTCTCGCTGGTGTAGGGGCGGGCGTAGGCCCACTCCTCGGTCAGGGTCCGGTTGAACCGCTCGACTTTCCCGTTGGTTTTCGGGGTGTAGGGGCGGGTGCGTTTATGGGTGATCCCATGGTCCTGCAGCATGTTCCGGAATAGGTGGGAGCGGTAACAGGACCCGTTGTCGGTCATCACCCGGTCCGTGGTGATCCCGACCTGCGCGAAGTGCGCCACCGCCCGTTGCATGAACGCGGTCGCGGTCTCCTTCTTCTCATCGGCCAGGATCTCTGAGTAGGCGTACCGGGAGTGGTCATCGACCGCGTGGTGCAGGTAGGCATACCCCCGCCCACTGCTGGAGGTAGCACGGGAGTTAGCTTTCCCCGCAGCGCGGCCATGGACCCGGTGTCCACCCCCATCGGGGATGCGGCCCAGCTTCTTGATGTCCACGTGGACCAAATCACCCGGGGCGTCGCGTTCGTAGCGCACCACCTTTCGACGACCGGCCCGTACCGGGGCACCAGTGGCCGGGTCCGTCCAGGACAACCGAAGACACCGGTACCGGGTCAGGATGCGGTGCACCGTGGCCGGATTCATCCCCAGGTGGTAGGCGATCCGGGCCGGCCCCCACCGCCGCGAAACCCGTAACCCCAGGACTCGCCGTTCCCGGCGCCTACTGGTGCGGTGCGGACATGACTGGGGCCGGCTGGGACGATCGCACATCCCCGCCGCACCATGCTGGCGGTACCGGGCCGCCCAGCGGTGCGCGGTGGTGACCGAGACCCCGAACCGGTCTGCGGCCCGCCGCAACGGCCACCCATCGTCCACCACGCACCGCGCCAGGCGCAGGCGACCAGTCGCAGAAAGCGGGGCATTAGCGTGGACCATGAGGACCTCCGGGTTTGGGGATGTGTTTGCTTCGTCGCTTCACACCTCACCCGGAGGTCTTCCTCAAGTCACGCCGACAGGCCGAGAACCGTTCCTAACGTCCCGGGGCAGTACACCTAGTGCGCTGCGCGCCACATTTGTCCAACGTTTGCGGTACGCCGATCAGCGCGTCGGCGAGAACGGCACCAATTCGCTGGGCGTGCGGCCCGTGACCATCTGCTGCGCCAGCAACTTCCCGGACAGCGGTCCCAGCGTGATGCCCCACATGCCGTGACCACCGTTGACCCACACGCCGGGCACGTCGGTGGCACCGACCAGCGGTAGCCCATCCACCGTGACCGGACGGCCGCCGACCCAGGTGTCCTGGCGGTCGTCCCAGTCGACACCGGTGAGCAGCGGTCGGCCGCCCTTGACGATGGCATCGACCCGGCCCTCCTGCAGCGGGTCCTCGGTGTCGGCGAACTCCATCGTGCCGCCGACCCGCAACCGGTCACCCAGCGGCGTACAGGCAATGCGCTCGTAGGGGAAGTAGACCGGGCACGGCACCGGGCGGTTCGCCGGATCGGTGACCGCAACCGAGAAGCTGTAGCCACGGCCGGCGCGCAATTGCACCTTCACACCGCAGCGCTTGGCCAACTCGGGCAGCCAGGCACCGGTCGCGATGACCACGTCGGTGCCGGAAATCGGTGTGCCAGAGACCATTTCGACGGTGACGCCACCGGGGCCGTGCCGCAACGCGCGGGCGTTGGAACCGATGACCAGCTCCCCGCCACGCTCCTTGACCGCCTCAGCCAGCGCCGCGACGTACTCGCCGGGGTTGATGTAGCGCTGCCCGCCCAACCGGATCGCCTTCTCGACGTCAGCGGACACGATCGGCAACTCGGCGCGCAACGTGGCGTTGTCGATCTCGGTCGCTTCCAACTCCAGACCGGCGGCGTGGATCAGCTCCACCTCGTGCTCGAGCCCGGCGGCGTCCTGCGCGCGCCGGAAGGCAGCCATGATCGGTGCCTCGTGCGAGCGAGCGGTCACGCCGTGTGACTCCAGTTCGTCGTACGCCTCGATGGCCCGGCGGTTGACGGGGACGAACTTGTCCATCGTCTTCTTCCACTGCCCGGGGGTGCAGCGGGCCGCGAAGCCGAGCAGGAACCGAGCCAGACCGACGTCGGGTTTGAGCGGGACGTAGAGCGGGGAGTCCGGATCCAGCAGCGCCTTCACGCCGTACTTGATGACCGACGGATCGGACAGCGGCACGCACAGGCCGGGCGAGATCCAGCCCGCGTTACCCCACGAGCTGCCCGCGGCGACGCCGGAGCGCTCGACCACGGTGACTTGGACGCCGTGCTCCTGCAGGTACCAGGCGGTCGACAGACCCACCATCCCGGCACCGATGATCACGACATGACGTTGACCCTTCGCGAGGGCCGGACCAGCGACGGTCCCGGGCTCCTGCGACACGAATAACACCCTCTTCACAAGGAAATTCGCCGACCCGGTCACGGCTGCTTCGCCGTGGCTGGCGCCGACGCTACTGCCGCGCACTTCGCGACGGTTCCGACGCTATCAGCGCCCCGGACGGGCGGCGAATCGTCCGCAGAAATGGTTAGGCTGCCAGAGTGACTGGGCGGTGGGAGCAGCGACGGCTGCACATCGTCACGGGCAAGGGCGGGACCGGCAAGACCACCGTCGCGGCAGCGATGGCAACGGCCCTCGCGCGAGCGGGCAAGACCGTGCTCATCGCCGAGGTGGAGGGGCGCCAGGGAATCAGCCAGGCGTTCGACGTCCCGCCACTGTCCACCGACGAGACGCCGGTGGCACGCGGCCTGAACGGCGGTTCGATCACCGGCCTGTCCGTCGATGCGAAGGCAGCGCTGCTGGAGTACCTGCAGATGTTCTACAAGCTCGGCCGGGCCGGCGGCATGCTGGAGCACTTCGGGGTGGTCGACTTCGCCACGACCATCGCACCCGGCGTCCGGGACGTGCTGTTGATCGGCAAGGTCTACGAGGCGGTCCGTCGCCGCGACGAGCGCCGCGGGCACAAGGGCGAATATCCTTATGACGCAGTGGTTCTGGACGCCCCACCGACCGGGCGGATCGGTAAGTTCCTCAACGTCAACGCCGAGTTCGCGGGGTTGGCCAAGATGGGGCCGCTGCACAACCAGGCCGATTCGATCATGCAGCTGCTGCATTCGGCGCAGACCGCGGTGCACGTGGTGACCCTGCTGGAGGAAATGCCGGTCCAGGAGACCGTCGAGGCCGTCGAGGAGTTGCGCGGTCTTGGCCTGCCGGTCGGTGAACTCATCATCAACCGGGTGCGCGAGCCGCTGCTGAGCGATCGGGCGCGCGGCATGGTCCGTTCGGCCGCGGCGGGTGGTCGGGCCAAGACCCGGGATCTGATCGCCGAGGATCTGCAGGCAGCCAAGGTGCGTGTCACCGCGGCCATGGTGGACGGTCTGCTGGACACGGCCGTCAATCTCGATCAGCGGCTGGCCCTGCAGGACACCGAGCGCGAGGATTTGGCGGGGCTGGCGCTGCCGACGACCGAACTACCGGCCATCCCCGGTGGGGTGGACGCCGGCGCATTACGGGAGTTGGCGGACGTCCTGCTCAAGAGCGGAGCGATCTGATGCACAACCGTCTCGACATCGACGCCCTGATCGCCGACCGCAGTGTGACCACCGTGGTCTGCTGCGGTTCCGGCGGAGTCGGGAAAACGACGACGGCAGCGGCTTTCGCGATCCGGGCCGCTGAAGCGGGCCGGAAGGTCGCCGTACTCACCATCGACCCCGCCCGCCGGTTGGCTCAGGCGCTCGGTGTCGGGGATCTGACCAACGATCCCAGCCCGGTCAAGGCGATCCGGGGCACGGGCAGCCTGGACGCGCTGATGCTGGACATGAAGCGCACCTTCGACGACGTCGTCCTGCAGCATGCGAGCGGGCAGAAGGCCCAGCAGATCCTAGACAACCCCTTCTACCAGGCCGTTTCGAGCTCGTTCGCCGGCACGCAGGAGTACATGGCGATGGAGCGGCTGGCCCAGTTGCAGGCCGAGAAGGGCCCCGACGGTGCCGCCGCGTGGGATCTGATCGTCGTCGACACCCCGCCGTCGCGCTCTGCGCTGGACTTCCTCGACGCCCCGAAGCGGCTCAGTTCCTTCCTGGACGGGCGGTTCATCCGGATCCTGATGGCACCGGCCAAGGCCGGCGGCAAGGTGTATCTGAAGGTGATGTCAGCCGGGCTCAACACGATCGCCGGTGTGTTGTCCAAGATCGTGGGTGGTCAATTGCTGTCGGACGTGCAGACCTTCGTGGCCGCGTTGGACACGATGTTCGGTGGGTTCCGGGAGCGAGCAGAGCAGACGTACGCCGTGTTGGCAGCTCCCAGTACGGCGTTCCTTGTCGTAGCCACTCCCGACCGTGAGGCGCTGCGCGAGGCGGCGTACTTCACCCAACGGCTCGCCGACGACCACATGCCGTTGGCCGGTGTCGTGGTCAACCGGGTTCAACCGGCCCTGGTCGCCGGGTTGAGCGGCCCGCGCGCACTGGCCGCGGCTGCCGTGATGGAGGAGCAGCCCAAGCGGCCGGGCTCCGGATGGCAACCGATGGATACCGCTGGGCTACTACTGCTGCACGCGGAGTCGGAAACCGTGCGTGAGCGGCACGAGGCCGCGATCGCGCGGTTCCGGGCCGCCCAACCGGAGTTAGCGCTGGTCGAGGTGGCGACGCAGGCGACGGACGTGAACGATCTGGATCAGTTACGAGAGATCGGCGCGGAACTCGCGCGATGACCGGGGGCGGTCAGCTCGCCCGGTCGCTTTCCTGCTGTTTGGCGAGACGGAAGAGTTGCGCCCAGGAGCGGACCTCGGGACGACGACGCAGCAGGGCGCGACGCTCACGCTCGGTCATGCCGCCCCACACGCCGTACTCGGTGCGGTTGTCGAGCGCGTCGGCGAGGCACTCGGCCACCACAGGACACTTCTGGCAGATGGTCTTGGCACTCTGCTGTGCGGCACCTTTGGCAAACAAGTCGTCCGCGGCGGTGGAGCTACGACATACAGCGCGGGAGGCCCAGTTCTCATCCCAGGTGACAGGTCGGGAGGCAATCGCCGTCATCCAACTCTCCGATCAATCTCGTGCCCAAGGCACTGCCGAAACGTATCTTCGGACCTCCTTGTCCGCCTTGAAGACTAGGCTTGACCAGCGGTCTTTACTAGACCTTTACCTTGTTCAATTTCCGGTGCAGTGTGACCCAGGTCGCGATGTGACGCGTTATCCACACGCGCCGGAAAACTGGGTCAGAATCTAACCGTTTACACAGGATTCTCACAGAATCCTGGTCCGGACCAGTAGCGATCCCCAGGCGGGTTCCCGACGCACGTTCCAGGATCCCCTAACCTGGCGGGTTACCCTGGCAAGCATGCCGCGCAACCGCCTGTCGAACGTGCTCACGTTGCTGTCCGCGTTCGTCCTCGTCTCCCTGGCCATGGGCATGGTCGTCGCGGGCCTTGCGCTACCCGCTCTGGGTGCCGCTGGCAAGGCAACCACTAGCAGCATCAAGATGTTCAACGACCTGCCCGGCGACTTCCAGATGAACCCGCTGGCCCAGCAGTCGCGGATCCTGGCCGCCGACAACACGGTCATCGCCACGCCGTACAACGAGAACCGGATCGTGGTCCCGCTGAGCAAGATCGCGCCGATCATGCAGAAGGCGCAGATCGCGATCGAGGACGAGCGGTTCTATCAGCACGGTGGCGTCGACCCGCGGGGCTTGTTGCGCGCGGTGGCATCCAACCAGTTGAGCAGTTCGGGCGTGCAGGGCGCCTCGACCCTCACCCAGCAGTACGTCAAGGTGGCACTCCAGGACCAGGCGCTCAGCTCGGGTGACACCTCCGCGGCGCAGCAGCAGATCACCCAGACGGGGATGGCCGGTTACGTGCGCAAGCTGCAGCAGTTGAAGTACGCGATCAGCCTGGAGCAGAAGTACACCAAGGACCAGATCCTCGACGGCTACCTCAACCTCGTCTACTACGGCGACCAGGTCTACGGCATCGAGGCCGCTGCGCAGCACTACTTCAGCGTGCCGGCCTCGAAACTGACCATCGCCGAGTCAGCGCTGCTGGCCGGTGTCGTCAACCAGCCCGGCACGACCGACCCCATCAACAACCCGAAGGCAGCGATCGCGCGGCGCAACGTGGTGCTGCAGAAGATGCTCGACCAGGGCTACATCAACCAGAAACAGTTCGCCGACGCGGTCAACACCCCGATCGAGAAGATGCTGAAGGTCAAGGACGTCAGCAGCAGTTGCGCGACCTCCAAATACCCCTACTTCTGCGACTACGTGACCCAGTGGCTCAAGCAGCAGCCGGCGCTGGGCACGACCGTGAAGCAACGGGAGGGCACGCTCAAGAGCGGCGGCCTGACGATCAAGACCAGCTTCAACCCGGCGTACGCCAGTGTCCTGGACGCCTCGATCAAGGCGAAGGTGCCGGTCGGCAACTCCGCGGGGGTCGACGCGGCGGGCATCATCATCCAGCCGGGCACTGGCCTGATCCTGGCCAGCGGCCAGAACACCAAGTACTCCCTCAAACCCGGTGCGGGGAACACCACGGTGAACTACACAACGCCCAGCGGTGGCAACGGCGGTGTGCAGATCGGTTCGACGGCCAAAGCGTTCGCGGTGATCACCGCGTTGGAGAACGGCTACAAGATCGACAGCTCGATCAACCTGCCGTCCTACAACGGCAAGTCCGGCGACAAGGGCACCATCCCGGTCCGCGCCTTCACCCATGCACAGTTCTCTGATGCGTGTGGTCTGAGCCGGGGCGACCCGCCGTGGCTGGTCGGCAACGACGTCTACGTGCCCCCGCGCCTGATGAGTCTGTCGCAGGCGCTGGGTGAGTCGGTCAACACCGCCTTCGCGACCCTTGGCTCAGGAGTCGGTGTGTGCAAGATCGCCGACACCATGACCAAGGTGGGCCTGGTGCAGGGCGCTGACCAACCGCTGGCCCGCGTGCCGTCGGGCATCATCCTCGGCTCCAACGACGTCACCCCGCTCACCCTGGCCAACGCCTACGCGACGATCGCCTCCGGCGGTAAGTACTGCGAGCCGCGACCGGTGGCGCAGATCCTGGACTCCAACAACAAGGCCATGCCGCTGAAGATCAGCCCCTGCAAGCAGGTCATGTCCAAGGACGTCGCGGCGGCGACCACCAAGGTGCTGGAGGCGGTCTTCGACAAGAACGGCACCGCGGAGAACGCCGGGTTGGCGGGCGGCCGACCCGCCGCCGGTAAGACCGGAACGACCGACAACGCGGTCCAGACCTGGTTCGTGGGTTACACCCCGTCGCTGGTCACCGCGATCTGGGTGGGCTCGATCTCGACGAACAAGAACTACCTGACCGACCTCAAGATCGGCGACACCTTCTACAAGGGCACGATCTTCGGTGGCACGCTGGCCGCACCCATCTGGAAGACCACGATGGACAAGATCCTCAAGGGTCAGCCGGTCCAGCAGTTCCCGGAACCACCGGACAGCATGTACGACGACCCCAGCCACAAGAACGATCCGAACTGGGTCAACACCGGGTCGATCATCGAGGGCAAGAACATGCGGTCGTATTCGGGGTACAGCTCGAACGACAACTCCACGACATCGAGCAACGACTGACCACCGGCGCCCCACTCAGGTGGGGCGCCAGATCAGGCGAGCGCTCGACGTACGGCGGCCGCGACCCGACCGCCCTCCGCCCGACCCGCGGTCTGCGGCTGCACGATCTTCATGACCGCACCCATGGCGCTCATGTTGTTGGCACCCAACTGCTCAACCGCCGTGGCGACCAGCGCGTCAATGTCTTCGTCGCTGAGTTGCGCGGGGAGATAGCCCTCGAGCACCGCCAGCTCGGCGCGTTCGCTGGCGGCCAGTTCGGGGCGATTGGCATCGTCGTACGCCGCGGCCGCCTCCCGGCGCTTCTTGGCTTCTTTGGTGATGACGGCCAACACCTCGTCGTCGGACAGGTCCCGGTGCGCGTCGCCGGCAACCTCCTGGTTGCTGATCGAGGCCAGCGTCATCCGCAGCGTCGCAGCGCTCACCTGGTCACGGCTCTTCATCGCCGTGGTCAGGTCGGTGCGCAACGTCTCCTTGATGCTCATGTCCGCAATCCTGCCACCTTCGTCCACTGGGTTCTGGCGGTGCGAGAATGACCGGGTGCATCCCGCCCTCGTCACCACTGGTTCGGTCGCGGGGCTCGGGGCCGGCGCGCTGATCTGGGGGACCGTGATCGAGCGCAACTGGTACGCCGTGCGCTCGGTGACCGTGCCCGTTCTCGCCCCCGGCTCGAGCCCCGTGCGGGTCCTGCAGATCTCCGACCTGCACCTGGTCCCCCGGCAGCGTCGGCGTATCGAGTGGGTCAGGTCGCTGACCCGCCTGGAGCCCGATCTGGTGCTCAACACCGGGGACAACTGCTCGGACATGGGTGCGGTGCCGTTCGTGCTGGAGGCGATGGAGCCCTTCCTGCACCTGCCGGGGGCGTTCGTGCTCGGCTCCAACGACTATTTCGCGCCCTGGTTCAAGAATCCGTTCAGCTACTTTGCCGAACGGCGGGTGACGGCCGTGGACCGGCAGCCGGAGAAGCTGCCCGTGGACCAGTTGGTCGCGGGGCTGCGCAGCGAGGGCTGGGTCGATCTACGCAATCATCGGGAGAACCTCAAGGTGAACGGAATGTGCCTTGAACTGGTGGGGGTCGACGACCCGCACATCGGAATGGACGACTACGCGGCGGTCGCCGGCCCGCCTGCCCCCGATGTGGCGGGCACGCTGGGGGTGGTGCACGCGCCATACACCCGGGTGTTGAACGCCATGGCCGCAGACGACATCCCGCTGATCATCGCCGGGCATACACACGGTGGCCAGGTGCGGGTGCCGTTCTACGGGGCGCTGGTGACCAACTGCGACCTGGACACCTCGCGTGCCTCGGGGTTGTCGCGCTGGTGGCCCGGAGCGGAGGCGGGTTTGCCGGCGCCGGATGACCCGGCGTACCTGCAGGTTTCCGCCGGACTCGGGCACAACAAGTACTCGCCGGTGCGGTTCGCGTGCCGGCCGGAGGCGAACCTGATCACGCTGGTCCCCCGATTGTGAGATCGGTGGGGACAGCAGGTATCGTTTCCTCTCGCTGCCCGGTGATGTACACGTCCGGGTGAGCGCCACGGGGTGTGGCGCAGCTTGGTAGCGCGCTTCGTTCGGGACGAAGAGGCCGCAGGTTCAAATCCTGTCACCCCGACCATCTGAAACCGGCTCTGACCTGCGGAAACGCACGTCAGAGCCGGTTTCGTTTGGTGTGCGCATCGGTGGAGTCGTCACCAGTCGGTGGTCCAGCAATTGGTGGCAATCTCGTCACTTGTCGCGGTGGTTATTCAACCCAAGCCAACAATTCGTGGCGGTGTCGTCACTTGTCAGTCATTCGGCGCGGACCCTCAGTGCCGAGGTACGGCCGACCAGGTCCTCGATCTGCACCTCACCGAAGCCGAAGACCGCGCTGCGGGTGCGCCCCTTGAGCGGTTCGATCCAATGCTCCGGGATGGCGTCGTACCCGCAGAACGCGCCGGCCCACGACCCCGCGGTGGCGCCAATGGAGTCGGTGTCCAGTGCGGCCAACACGGCCAGCCCGATCGTGGCGCTGAAGTCTCCCCCGCCGTACGCGATGGCGGCGGTCAGGGCGCCCGCATTGTTCAGGGTGTGGATCCAACTCATCCCGGCGTAGCGCGCATCCAGAGCGTCCATCGCCTGGTCCCAACTGCGCCCCGCTGCGTAGTCGGCCAGCACGGTCCTGATCTCCTCGGCCAATCGCGAAGTCGGTGGGATGTGCCGCAGGGACTCCTCCAACGACGCGATGGGGGTGGCGGCGGTGAAGGCCGAGGAGATCAGCGCGGCCGCCCACATCTCGCCGTAGATCCCGTTCGCCCGGTGGGACAGATAGGCATCGCGGTGCGCCAACAGCGCTGCGGCACGGGGGTTTCCGGCGTTGACGTAGCCGAAGACGTCGGCGCGGATCAGTGCACCGATCCACTCGCGATAGGGATTGTGGAAGGCGCCGGCGTGTTCGAGGGGCACCTCCCGGACGAGATTGTTGTACGCCGCGCGCTCGGCTGTGTAGGTCTGGTAGACCGGCAGCCGGGTCAGCCAGGTGCGGGCCAGATCGTACGGCGTGAACCCCGGCCCGCACTCCTCCAGCAGGGCCAGATTGAGGATGCTCCAGTCGATGTCGTCGTCACGGACCCCGCCGTGGATGCGGCCCCGCGACACGGCGGCGTAGTCCATCGCCCCCGGGACGAATCCGTGCAGGTCAGGACGCCAGATGTCTTCGTGTCGGCCGCCGGCGGACAGCCGGTGGAGTTCCAGGTCGGAGATGGGCACATAGTCCAGCAGCGGGTAGGCATCCTGAGCAACCAGGTACGCCTTCAAATCGTCTCGGCTCCAACCGAATTCAACCGGTTTGCCGAGCAAGTTGCCGACGATCTGCCCGTACCACCCACCCCGCAGACGATCCGCGAACCCGTCAGGTACGACGACCGGCGACTGCGCGGGCAACTGGGCGAGAATCGCCTCCAGCTCCGATCCTTCGAAGAACGGCCAATCCTGCGGCGGCGTGAGCGGGATCGTCCGATAGATCTCCTCGATGACGGCATCGTCCGAGCCGTCCGCACGAAACTGCGCCACGCGCGCCTGCAGACCCGTGACGTCGTGCCCGGTCTCCGCGGCCTGCGTCAGCTCGTGCACCGTGCGGCTGTACGGCTCCTGGGAGATGCCGAACCGGCGGTCAAGATCCGAGATGTACTCCACGGTGTCATCCTCCCCCAGCCCATCGGCGAGACTTGGTGCTGTGCCGGAACTGCCCGAAGTCGAAAGCGCCCGAGCCACCATCGAGCGCTCCGCGCTGCACCGGCGCATCGCCAATGTCGACGACACCGACACCTACGAGTGCCGCCCGCACGCACCCGGCGACATCCGTGCGGCCCTGGTCGGCCGCGAACTGACCGCGGCGCACCGGCAGGGCAAGACCATGTGGGTGGAGACCTCCGACGACGGCCCCGAACTCGGCCTGCACCTGGGCATGAGCGGACGGATCCTGGTGACCGGACCCGACAGCCGGGTGGACGAGGGCGGTGACTACCTGCCCGAGCGGTTGCGCAGCGGCCGGGACGACCCGTCCTGGACCCGGTTCGCCATCACCTTTGAGGACGGCGGCAGCTTGGCGCTGCACGACAAGCGCCGCCTGGGCCGGGCCCGCCTGGATCCTGACCGTACGGCGCTCGGCCCAGACGCCGAGCACATCACCCGCGATGACTTCCGGACCCGGATCGGGCACAGCAAGGCCCCGGTCAAAGCGCGGCTTCTCGACCAGCACGTGATCGCCGGTGTAGGCAACCTGCTCGCCGACGAGGCACTATGGCGGGCGCAGCTGCGCCCGGCCCGCCCCGCCGACGAGCTGAGCACCGACGACCTGGACCGGCTACGGCGCAGCCTGCGGTCCGCGATCCGCTTCGCCATCGGCCACGGTGGGGTGCACACCGGCGAATTCGCCCAGGCCCGAGGCAAATCCGGACATTGCCCGCGCTGCGGAGCGCCACTGTCACGCGGCACGGTCGGTGGTCGCACGACGTACTGGTGCCCGGTTGACCAAGCCGTTTAACCCCCTCGGGAGCGTGCCTGCTTCAACACCAGGGCAAGCCGGTGGTTGCCGGCCAGCTTGTCGTCATGAGCGGCGAGGAACTGCCAGTAGCGAGAGGTGAATTCGGAGTCCTTGGCTTCCTTTGCCGACCCGAACCAATGCCCCATCTTCTGCAGATAGTTGCCACCGGCGATGTACGGCTTGGTCGCCAGCATGCCCCCGTCGGCGTACTGACTCATCCCGAGCACATTGGGCACCATCACCCACTCGTACGCATCGACGTACATGCTCATGAACCACTCATAGACCGCACGCGGCTGATAACCCGACGTCAGGAACCAGTTGCCGAACACCATCAAGCGCTCGATGTGGTGGGAGTAGCCGTACTCGTGCGCCCGATCCAGACACACCCGCAACGGCAACGGAAGGTCCTGTGGCACATCGCGATTGGTGAACCACCAGTCTTCCAGCGGCTTTCGTAAGCCGAAGAAGTTGGCGTCGAACGCTGACGGGCGACACCAGTAGATCCCGTACATGAACTCCCGCCAGCCGATGATCTGCCGCACGAACCCCTCAACGCTGCTCAGCGGCGCATCACCGCGGTGGTAGGCCTCGACCGCCGCCGCCACGCACTCGTCAGGCAACAACAACCCGAGGTTGATCAGCGGTGAGAGCACCGAGTGGAAGAGAAACGGCTCGTCAGCGGCCATCGCATCCTCGTACCGCCCGAACGACTCCAGCCGCTCGTCGATGAACGCGTCCAACCAGCCAAGCGCCTGGCTCCGTGTCGTGGGCAACCAGAAGTTGTCCGTGCGGCCAGGGTGGTCCGCGAAGTGTTCGTCGACCAGCGCAGCCACCTCTGTCACGTGATGCGTCGCCCGTACGCCGGGTAGCGGCGGGATCACCGGACGTTGCTTGGGCAGCGGGTGCCGGTTCTCGTCGTCGTAGTTCCACCGGCCGCCCTCTGGCGAGGAGCCGTCCATCAGAACGTCCAGCCGCTTGCGTTGCCAGCGGTAGAAGTTCTCCATCAGCGGGGCCGACTTTTCCCCCAGCCATCCGTCGAATTGCTCTGGAGTGGTGAGGAATTGCCGATTCTCGAGGGTGACCGGCTCGCAACCGTGCTCCGCCGCGATCTCCTCCAGAGCGGCGTTGGGCCCGCGGTCGCTGGTCTGCATCCAGATCAGCCGGGTCGCGTCGTACTTGTCCAACTGACGACCCAGCTCGGTCCGGAACACGCTGCCCGGCCGGTACTCGACGTACGTCACCTCACGGCGGGACGCGGCGGCGTAGTTGCGCATCGCGGCCAGCACCAGCATCAGTTTGTGTTGGTGGTAGCGGTGCTGTCGGCAGACGTCGTCGGCTTCGATCATCACGATCCGGGCGCCGGGGTACTTGCGTAGCGCGGGGTGATCCGGGACCAACTGGTTCCCCAGGATGACGATGACCTCGGTCATGGTCCCGACGGTGAAGTGGGCAGGAGCGTCGTCGGATCATTGGGCCGGCTCAAGGTCAGCACCGCGCGCTCGATCATCGGATGCTCTTGCAGCTCATCAGCCACCATCGCCAACTTCGTGGCGACATCGTGCTCGACCTGATCCCCCACGAGATCGACCGCGCCGACGAGGTAGATCCGCGACGCACCAACCCACTCCATCCGCAGGAAGCTGACCCGCTCCACGAACCGATGATCGTTCAGCGCCGTCAACGCCATATCGCGGATGGCCGCCGGAACCCCCTCTCCGGTCAGGAAGTCCATGTTGCGCCCGATCAGGAAGATCGCGACGAGCCCCAGCAGGATGCCCACCGCGATGGAGCCGATCGCGTCCCAGGCGGCGTTGCCGGTGATCTGATGCAGCGCGATACCGGAAGCGGCCAGCACGACGCCGATCAGCGCAGAGGCGTCCTCCGCGAAGACGGCGCGCAGGATCGGGTTGGAGGTCAACGCGATGTACCGCAACGGATGGAGTCGACTGCGCTGCGCTCCCTCCTGGGTCTGCCGCAGCGCCTGCAGGAAGGATGCGCCCTCGAGCAGCGCGGACACGCCGAGCACGACGTACGCCCAGACGTAGTCGGTGTCAGCCTCGCCGGGGCTGCGCAACGCGGAGATACCGTGCCAGATCGATACCGCCGACCCGACGCTGAACAGCCCGAACGCGGCGAACATCGACCAGATGTAGCCCACCCGGCCGTAGCCCAGTTGGTGGGTGTCGTCGGGGGGCCGCGCCGACTTGCGCTCACCGATCAGCAGGAAGATCTCGTTGCCGGTGTCCGCCCACGAGTGAGCCGCCTCCGCCAGCATCGACGCCGATCCCGTGATCGCCGCAACCACTGACTTCGCCACTGCGATGAGCAGATTCGCCGTGAAGGCGACGATGACCGTGACGAGGCTGTCGCTGGCAGGCTGGGGGTCCTCGGGCACCCTTCGAATGTAGCCGGGCAGCCTCCGCCCTTCGGGCGTCTACCGTGGCGGGATGCAGTCCCTGGACTTCGTTCTGGACGAGGCAGGCGACGCTGCCGTCAGGCGTCTATGGCGGCTGCTGCAGGATGTCGGCCTGCCCTCCCGTGGGGACCACCGTGGCGCGTCGAACCGTCCGCACATCACGCTGTGCTCGGCACCCGAGCTACCGGCCACCTGCGTGACGTACGCCGAGCGGCTGGCTCGCGCGCTACCCCTGCGCCTGCCCGTGCCCGGGGTGCGCACCTTCGACCGCAGCAACCTCGTATACGTCGCCGTGGCCGTACCCGACCTCTGGCAGCAGCGGGTGCAGCAGCTGCGCCAGTTGGCGCGCGACGACTCGGCCTGGACACCGCACATCACGGTGTCCGGCCGGTTGACCGACGATCAGGTGCGGGCCGCGCGGCAGCTGATGATCGGCGTACCCACGGCCCTGATGGTCACGGCAGTGACGCACTGGGACCCCGCCACCGGCCACGTTCGCATGCTCTAAAGGTCGACCGTGTCGTTCTCGCCGACGTCCGGGCGGTTACCGGTGACCCGGGATTTGACCAGATCGATCATGAGCGCGGCTTTGTTCTCCACGCTCCAGTACTCCGCGCCGTCGACGTCTACCGTGAGCACCTGCACCTGGGGATCTTCGGGACCGACTTCGAACCACGCTGCGACAGAGTCATTCCAGAGCTCTTTGGCCTTCTCCGGGTCCGAGCCCACCCGTCCGGTGCCGCTCAGCGATACGAACGCGCTGCTGCCGCGATACGACACGTTGACCGGAGCGGCTGACTGCAAGTCCGAGACGGTGCCCGCTTCGGCGGTCACGATGAAGTAGAGCGTGCCGTCGAACTGCGTCTCTTGCGTGGTCATCGGCCTCGAGGTGAGCGCACCAGTGCCCTCGTTGCGGGTCGTCACCATGGCGACCTTCTCGTCCTTGATCAGGTCGTAGACGGTCTTCAGGTCCTCCTCGCGCGACATCGTCACACCACCTCCGCGGAGGTGGGCCAGGCTTCTTGAACCTGTGGTGTCCCGGCGGACTCGTCCTGTTTGAGCGCCGAGATCTCCTCGAGGAGGCGATCGCGCTCGCGGTCCGGAATGCTCACGCCAGCAGCACGCAGACCCTCCAGCAACTTGTCCTCGACCTTCTCGTCCGTGGCGCTGTAGTCCCAGGAGGTGACCGTGTCGACCACCTTCTGCGCTGCCTCCACGGCCGCGCTCATCTCTGCTTCGGATGTGCTGTCAGTTGTCATGCTTTCGACACTATGGACGCATGACGCCCGTGTGAGCCCCCCAAAAGCGGTGCGTGCGATGAGCCGTGCTCACCTGGCAGTGGCAGCAACGATCGGCTCACCCGTGACCGGACCCTCAGCATTGGACTCCCAACCCAATTGCGGCGCAACGTGTTTGGCGAAGCTGTCCAGCACGTGCAGGTTGTAGTCCACGCCCAACTGGTTGGGGATGGTCAGCATCAGAGTGTCCGCGGCCATCACGGCCTCATCCTGCTTCAGCTGCTCGATCAGCACGTCGGGCTCGGCCGCGTAGGTCTTGCCGAACGTGGAGCGGAACCCGTCGATGACACCGATCTGGTCGTCGTCGTTGGATTGACCGAAGTACGCCGCGTCCTGTGCGTTGACGATCGGGAACACGCTGCGCGACACCGAAACTCGCGGTGCCCCGGTGTGCCCGGCCTCGGCGTACGCCGCCCGGAAACGGTCTATCTGCTCCTTCTGCAGCGCCGCGAACGACTCACCGTTGGCCTCGGTCAGCAGCGTGGACGACATCAGGTTCAGCCCGAGCTTGCCCACCCACTCGGCGGTTTCGCGAGTGCCCGAACCCCACCAGATGCGGTCGATCAGACCCGGTGCGTGCGGTTGGACCGGCAGCCGGGTGCCCTGCGGCGCCCGCTGCGGATCGGCGTCCACCATGCCGGCACCTAGGATGGCGGCCAGGAAGGTCGCGAACTTCTCCCGCGCGATGTCCCCGCCACGCGGGTCCTGGGCGCCGGTGTAGCCGAACGCCTCGTAGCCGCGCACCGCGGTCTCCGGTGAACCCCGGGAGATGCCGATGGCGATCCGCTGGTCGCTGAGCAGGTCCAGGGCACCGAGCTCCTCAGCCAGGTAGAGCGGGTTCTCATAGCGCATGTCGATCACGCCGGTGCCCACCTCGATGCGGGAGGTACGCGCGGCGATCGCCGACAGCACCGGGATCGGCGCCGCAGCCTGACGCTCGAAGTGGTGCACGCGGAAATAGGCGCCGTTCACGCCGATCGAGTCGGCACCGACACCGAGCTCGACGGCCTGCTTGAGCGCGGCCGCCGCGTCCCGGGTCTGTGAGCCGGGAAACCGGCCGTAGTGGCCGAAACTGAGGAATCCAAAAGCCTTCATAGAAGTTTCAACTACCTGGGGCGGCGATCTGTTCCGGTACCAGGCCCTCTCGATACCTCGGAAGCACGGTCACGGGGCGCCCGCCAGGCCCTTCCTCGATCGCCGCAGCGAGCCGGCCCGTCTGGGCGGTCAGGATGGATGACGGTTGTTCACCGAACCGGTCGCGGAATGCGCGGGCGAAATGTCCCAGATGATGCAATCCGGTGGCGCGGGCCACACTGGTAACCGTGACTTCTTGGCCGGGGACCGCCCGGCTCAGCAGGCCGTGCGCCGCATCCAGGCGCCGATCGCGCAGCCATCGCATGGGCGTCTGGTTCAGCTCACGTTGGAACGCCAGTTGTAGACCGCGCGCGGTCACGCCCACCTGCGTTGCTACCTCGGAGATGGTCAGTGGCTCGGCCAGGTGGTCGTCCATGTAGGCCATCGCCGCGCCCACTTTCCGCGAAGGGACGAAGGCCGCCGAAGGTAGTTGTCGGCGGAAATCCGGCAGGGCCAGCAGGATCGACTCGATCAGCAGATCTTCCAGTCTCAGGAGCACGTCACGCGACTGTGCGTTGAGATCCTCGGTCGCCATGAGAACGACGGTTTCCACCTGGGCGATCACGGAGGCCGGCACGCGAACGTTGGCCAGCGCCGGTTCTACTTCTTCACGTCCACGCCCCAGGAGGCGGGCGGCCAGGATCTCCAACCGGGACCGCGGGATGGTCACGATGATCTGCTCGTGATCGGCCCGGATCTCAGAGCGGAACACCCGGTACGGCGCGATCACAGTGGCGGTCTGGCTTTTCGCGATCAAGGTGTCGTCGCCGTAGGTCAGCCGTGCGGAGCCCGACAACGAGACGGGGAACAGAAAGGTCTCAACGTCGACGTCGGCCGGCGTCACAATGACGTCGGCGCCGTAGCTCACGTGCGAAAGACTGATGTTCGCGGCGACGACCGACTCGACCCGGGCATCGAGGACGGCGGTCGCCTGCACCGGCACGACTCGATGGGGCCTGGTCAGCGGCGTGAGGATGTCGACGAGTTCCTCCGCGTCCTGCACACCCGAGGCCACCGACACACCGCGCGCCTGGATCAAGTCAACGAGCCTGCCGGAGTCCATTGACGCCCCTTCGTGAAGTGGGACCGACGATGCCCGACCCCTCTTCGATCGTAGAGTCCCGAAGCAGGAGTACTGCGCATTTGCGACGACGCTTCTTCGTTCTTGGGATTGCCCAGCACGCGAGGAAACGCGACCATGTATCCGATCAGGGATTGCCTGGACAAATAGGGGTTTTTGGACCATGGCACAAGAGGACTCGTCAAGAATTTGGCCCCGCTGCGGCGCCACGTCCATTGCCGCAATCAGGTGTAAGAATGTCGGCAGCGGCCCCCCAAGGCCGCGATCTCATAGCCTCTCTATCTCCGGATGCGATAGCGGGCAGCCGGGATCACGTCGCACTTCCCCCGATCAGAGGACAGCATGACAGCCACCGACGCTTCGACAGCCGCCCCGACGACAAACGGCGCCAACTTGCTGGTCGACGCATTGCAAAACAATGGAATAGAAACAATCTATGGGCTGGTCGGTATCCCGGTAACTGATTTCGCCCGGTTGGCGCAATCCCGCGGGATGCGCTACATCGGTTTCCGGCATGAGGCGTCGGCCGGAAACGCCGCCGCCATTGCGGGATTCCTGACTGGGAAGCCGGGAGTCTGCCTCACGGTGTCGGCGCCGGGCTTCTTGAACGGCCTGGTGTCCCTGGCTGCGGCCACCGTCAACTGCTTTCCCATGATCCAGATCTCCGGTTCCTCCGATCGGCACATCATCGACCTGCAGCGCGGCGACTACGAGGAACTGGACCAACTGGCCACCGCCAAACCGCTGGTCAAGGCGGCCTATCGGATCGACCGCCCGGAAGACGTCGGGCTCGGTGTGGCCCGGGCCATCAGAACTGCGGTGTCCGGTCGACCGGGTGGCGTCTACCTCGACGTTCCCGCCGATGTCCTGTCCGCGGCACTCGACGCCGACCAGGGCGCCCGCTCGATCATCACTCTCGTCGACCCGGCGCCGGCCCAGTTGCCGGCCCCCTCCGCCGTGGACCGGGCCCTCGAGGTGCTGCGCAGCGCCGAGAAACCGTTGCTGGTGATCGGCAAGGGCGCGGCCTACGCGCAGGCCGATGAGGCCATCACCACCTTCGTGGAGTCCACCGGTATCCCCTTCCTGCCCATGTCGATGGCCAAGGGCCTCATCCCGGACGGACATCCGCAATCCGCTGCAGCAGCCCGATCGCTGGCGATGACCAACGCCGACGTCGTCGTGCTGCTCGGTGCGCGACTGAATTGGTTGTTGTCCCATGGCAATTCGCCCAAGTGGAACGCAGA
This sequence comes from Branchiibius hedensis, assembly GCF_900108585.1. Lineage (NCBI taxonomy): Bacteria > Bacillati > Actinomycetota > Actinomycetes > Micrococcales > Dermacoccaceae > Branchiibius > Branchiibius hedensis. Next base: position 3,715,209 of record NZ_UESZ01000001.1, on the reverse strand, counting down.
CGCCACCTTCGTCCAGGTGGACATCTCCGCGACGGAGATCGACTCCAACCAGCCCATCGCCGCGCCGCTCGTGGGTGACATCGCTTCGGTGGTCGGGCTGCTGAACGACCGGTTGGCCAAAGAACCGTGGACCGTGCCGCAACAGTGGCGGGACCAGCTGGCGGAGAAGACCGCCACGAACGTGGCCAAGATGGCCACCCGGCTCGACGCACCGCACTCTCCGATGGGGTTCTACGGCGCGCTCAAGGTGCTCAAACAGGTTTTCCAGGACTTCCCGGAGACCTACCTGGTCAACGAGGGCGCCAACACGCTGGACATGACCCGCGACATCGTCGACATGCACAAGCCGCGGCACCGGCTCGACACCGGCACGTGGGGGGTCATGGGCGTGGGCATGGGATACGCCATCGCGGCGGCTGTCGAGACCGGTCAACCGGTCATCGCCGTCGAAGGCGACTCGGCGTTTGGCTTCTCCGGCATGGAGTTGGAGACGATCTGCCGCTACAAGCTGCCGATCATCACCATCATCTTCAACAACGGCGGCATCTACAAAGGCGACTACGTCAACAACGCCTCCAGCGACCCGGGCCCGACGGTCCTCGATGCCAGTGCTCACTACGAGAAGCTGATCGAAGCGTTCGACGGGACCGGCTATTACGCGACCACGCCGCAGGAATTGGATGACGCCGTGCGCGCAGCGCTCGCGGCCGGCACACCGGCCGTCATCAATGCGGTCATCGACCCGACGGTGGGCACCGAGTCCGGTCACCTGACCAGCCTCAACCCCTCGGTCACCATCGCGGCACCGCCCCACCAGTGAGTAATTGTCCATATCGGCACAGCTAAGGGAGCTACGCATGTCAACAGCCGAACCCGAGTACGAGAATCTCGAACTCAAGAACGCCCACCTCGACCGCAGCAAGCCCTATCCGCTGGACGGAATCCTCGTGGTCGACCTGACCCGGGTGCTATCCGGACCCACCTGCGCCCGGATGCTGGCCGACGGTGGCGCCCGGGTGATCCACGTCGAACGACCGCCCAAAGGCGACGACACCCGTGCGATGGGTCCCTACCTGCCGGACGGTTCGAGCGAGTACTTCCGGCTCGCCAACGTGGGCAAGGAGTCCATCGCCCTGGACTTCACCGACGCCGACGACTTCGCCTTTCTGAAGAAGCTCATCAGCCAGGCCGACGTGGTCGTCGAGAACTTCCGCCCGGGGGTGATGGCCAAACTGGGCATCGACCCCGTTGACCTGGTCAAGGAGCACCCCCGGTTGATCGTGGCCTCGATCTCGGGCTTCGGTCAGTACGGCCCGATGCACCAGCAGGCGGCGTACGACACCATCATCCAGGCGCTGTCGGGAGTGATGGCCTCGACTGGCTTCCCGGACGGCCCTGCGACCCGCGTGGGGACGTCGCTGTCCGACATCGCTGCAGGAATCTTCGGTTACTGCGGCATCGTCACCGCTCTGGTCGCCCGCGAGCGCACCGGCAAGGGCAGCACCGTCGACATCGCCATGCTCGACTCCACCTTCGCATTGCTCGAGCATGGGCTGATGGACGCGCTCGGCGTGCACGAGCGCCCGGAACGGATCGGCAACCGCCACCCGTTCATGTATCCCTTCGACACGTTCGAGTGCTCCGACCAGCCGCTGGCTGTCTGCGTCGGCAACAACCACCTCTGGCAGCTCTTCTCCGAGGCGCTGGGCCACCCCGAGTGGCCGACCCAGGAGGGCTTCGTCGAGAACTCCGACCGCGCGACCAACTGGGCCCAGGTGAAGGCCGCGATCGAGTCGGTGACCACGACCGATGTCGCGGAGACGTGGCGCGCGAAGTTGGAGGCGGCCGGGGTTCCCGTCGGCATCGTGCTGAACGTCGACGACACGCGGCGGCTTCCGCAGATCATCGAGCGCGGAATGGTCAAGGTCGTGGACGGCCAGGAGGTCCCGGGAAGTCCGATGAAGTACAGCACCTGGAATTCCTATGGTGCCCAACATGATGCGCCGGTCTACAACGCGAACGGCGACAGTATCCGAGCCGAGTTCGATTCGTAACGAAGGGATCCATCATGTCGACAGTCGAAGAGGTCGAGGACCGCTCAGAGGCCGGTCCCCATCCGTTCACCGAATGGCCCTGGGTGGGCGCAGCCATGGCCTTCGTGGCCGGCAGCTGCAACGCCTGGACGCTTTTCAACGCCTCCACGTTCGCCACGGTCCAGTCGGGCAACGTGGCCTCCAGCGGCATCTTCCTGGCCGACGGGAACTGGCCGAAGTTCTGGTTCGCGTGGTGCTCGGTCCTGTCGTTCGGACTGGGATCGCTGATCTGCGGCATCCTGATGACCAAGTTCAAGGACCGGGGCCGGAGCTTCTCGGTCGCCGTCCTGCTGTCCGAGGCGGTGATCCTGCTGATCCTCGCCCTGGTGGTGATCGTCTCGGATGCATCCAACAACCACGACACCGTCGGGCTGTTCGGTCAGCAGACGTCCTGGCACGGGCACTACATCGCGCTCGGCATCTCCTTCGTGGCCGGCGCCCAAGGCAACGCATTCCACAAGGTGCACGGGATGCTCTACGGCAACGTCGCGGTGACCTTCGTTGTGCAGATGGCCTTCAACTTCCTGATCCAGGCCAGGTTCAAGCGGGACGGCATCCACGGTGAGCCGAACATCATGTGGTCGGGGATCTTCTTCTTCGTCCTCTTCGGTTTCGCATCGGGCGGGTTCGTCGGATCCCTTCTGGTGCATTGGCTCGGCGGGTCCGGATCGAAGTCCGGCTGGGAACTCCTCCTGCCGATCGTGGTCCTGATCGGACTGGCCGGCATGGCTGCCTCGCAGCGGACGAACGCCGACCCCAGCCCCGGCGGCAGCTTCGCCTGAGCTCGGTACCTTCGCCACATCTCGTCCCCCGGTCGATCCTGACCGGGGGACGAGATGTCGTGGCAGCCACACGCAAATCTCAATCAATTGGCGGCAGTTATGGTGAAGCCGAACGACCCGTTCGGGAGTAGGCAAGGAGTGGCGTGATGCCTCAAGGGATCCGAGTATTGCCCCGACCCGACTCGGTCGGACCGGCGCTGGGTCTGCCCGGACCAGACTCGCGGACCCTGTCGTACGACGAGTTGAGGAGTCAGATCGCCACGACCAGTGCGGCGCTGATCACCAGCGGCGTGCCCGAGGGCAGCGTCATCGGACTGGGGATCGCCAACCGTCTCGAATTCGTACTGGGTCTGCTGGGCGCCGCCAACGCGGGCGCGGTGGTGGCCGTCATCGACCCCGGTCTGGCGGTCGATGACATCCGTGCCCGGCTGCACGACGCGGGAGCGGTCGCCTGGCTCACGACGTCCGACGGCCCCGAGGTCGACACCCTCCCCCGCTGGTGATCGATGCGACGGGATCCGGTGAACCCACGATCGCCGGCACGGTGGACGCGGCCGCAGCGCACGAGTCCGTGCCGTTGCCCGACGACACGCAACTGATCATGTTCACGTCCGGGACCACCGGGCGCGCCAAGGCCGTGCCGCTGACGGCAGCCAACGTGCAGGCCTCGATCGACGGCATCGCGACCACCCTCGAGCTGGGCCCCACCGACCGGACCCTCGCGGTCATGCCGCTCTTCCACGGCCACGGGCTGTTCACCACCTTGTTGGCCACCTTGGCCACTGGTGGCCTGGTCCAGCTGCCCGCGAAGTACCGCTTCTCCGCGAGCACGTTCTGGCCGCAGATGCAGCAGGCCGGCGCGACGTGGTTCACGGCCGTCCCGACCATGCACCAGATCCTGTTGATGAGAGCGCAGGAGGAGTTCCCGGGCGCTTCGGTGGTGCCCCTGCGTTTCATCCGCAGCTGCAGCGCGCCGCTGGCTGCCCCTGTGGCGACCGAACTGGAGACCACCTTCGGCGCGCCCGTCGTCTCCGCGTACGGCATGACCGAGACGGCGCACCAGACCGCCTCGACGACGCTGCCGGATCGTGGACCGCGGGTCCCGCAGTCGGTGGGCAAGCCCGTCGGCGTGACCGTCCGCGTGATCGCCGACGACGGATCCGACCTGCCGCCGGAGACCGACGGTGAGGTAGTACTCAAGGGCGCGACCCTGACCCCCGGCTACCTCGGTGGGGTCGGGTCATCGAGCTTCGAGGACGGCTGGTTCCACACCGGTGACGTCGGCCGACTGGACAAGGACGGCAACCTCTTCATCACCGGCCGGATCAAAGACCTGATCAACCGCGGCGGTGAGAAGATCGCCCCCGCGGCGGTGCAGCAGGTGCTGCTGTCGCACTCCGCCATCGAAGAGGCAGTGGTCTTCGGGCAACCTGACCCGCTCTACGGCGAGACCGTGGCGGCCGCCATCGTGCCGGCCGACGGCGCCGAGATCGACGTGGACGAAATCCGAAGCTTCTGCGCCGCGCACCTGGCCGCGTTCGCCGTGCCAGCGCACATCTTCCTGGTGACCAGCATCCCGCACACGGCCAAAGGGGCGCCGGACCGAACGGCGCTGGCTGAGCAACTGGCGAGCCGGAGCAGCTGAGCTGTCACCCCCGCGTGAGCCTGCTCAGCGCCAGGGCCGCAACCGGTAGATACGGCAGTACGACGATCGCGGGACCGTCCGCGATCAGCGTGGCGACGCTTCGGTCGCCGTCCGTGCCCAGCAGGTGAGTCATCGTGACCTTCGCCCCGCCCATGTTGACCCGCCACTTCCATTGTCTGGCAGCGGTATCCACGGCCAGAACCTCGAACGCCACCTGGATCCCGACCGGCCCGACCACCGTCCCGCGCAGACCCTCAACCAGCCGCCGCGACGAGGCACGCACCTCGCGGATCTGCGGGGACCACGTCTGCCACTGGTCCAGATCGGCGTACCGCTGCCAGCAGTCCTCCACCGTGAGCCGGCCCCGCGCGGCGACGCTTCGTTGCACCACTTCTAAACCACCTGCCAACGCCCGTCGGCGTCCCTGCCCGCGAGGCCACGGCTCGCGAAGGCGTCGAGCCAGCCATGCATCGGCCACCAGCCCCATCGGTCATGGAAGAGGTTGGCGTTGCGCACAATGTCGACCAGGTGGCCGACGGGTGGCGACTGGCTGTCATGCCACTGGTGATGTGCGATCGCTCCGCCCAGCCACACCATCGACCCACCGGCGCGCCCCAGGCGCTGCGCAAAGTCGGTGTCCTCTCCCCCGTATCCGACGTACGCCTCGTCGAAGCCACCGGTAGCACACCAATCACTTTGTCCCAGAGCAAAATTCAGCGACCAGAACCTGGTCAGATCGGGCTCGACCCGCGCCTGGCCCGGGTCAAGCACGGGCCGACCGGCATCGGGAACCGCCATCGCCGACAGGACCTCCGGCGCGGCGATCGGGTAGTCACCCGGACCGTCCAGTCGAGGCAGCCGAGCCGTCGCGCCACACCACACCGCCGGCGACCGGCCGGCGCCATCGCGCGCCCGGACCGACCCGGCATACTGACCGATCAGCGACGGTGTCGGCACACAGTCGACGTCAAGGAACACCAGAACGTCAGCGCCGGCGGCGAGCGCCACCTCGGCCGCCCGATTCCTGGCCGCCGCCAGGGGCAGTCGACCCGGATCGGTCACCAACTCCTCCAGCAGGATCGGTGGGCCGTAGCCCTCGACGTCAGTCAGCGCACGGCGTACCTGCGGATCGCCCATGGCGACCACGACGTGCAGATCGGCGGCGCTGGTACTGGTCAGCAACCCCCGGCGCTGATTACGCAGATGGTCATGGCGGCCGTGAACGATCGTCAGCACGGCGATCACGCCGCCACCTCCCGCAGCACCCGTGCCGCCCCCGCAGCGCCGCTACCGAGCCAGGCTGACCAGCGCCGGCCGCCGAGGTTGGCCGCCTCCGACAACAAGCCCGGCCAGTCCTCATCGCGCGGCCACCGCTGCACCCCGATGGCCAGGCCCAACCGCCGTAACTCCTGGGCAGTGGCTCGTTGCTCACCGTGCGGACGATCGGCGGCCACGACCACCGCCGGGGCGCCCGCGATAGCGAGGTCGGCGATGGCACCCTGCCCGGCGTGGGAGACGACCACCCGGGCCTGCTGCAACTCCTGCCATAGCCGCTCCGCCGGCAGCTCCGTCGCAAAGACCCAGTCCCACCCGGGCATCGCCGTGGTCATCGCGTTTCGTTGCGACACAGACAGATCCGCGCCTCCAGAACCCCACAGCACCACGCCGCGCCGGAGCTCACGCAGACCCGGGTCCGGGTAGCGACCGGCAAACCGGGAGATACCCCCGACGTACGTCGTGCGCTCACCTCGCGCGGCAGACCCCGGGTGCGCCGCGGACGGCCAAGGGGCGATGACGGCGCTGGCCAGGTCGTACCCCAGCCGGTGGACGCGGTCGTTTCGATCACCTGGCATCGCGGTGACCACGACCGGTACGGCCAACAAGCGGAACAGGGCCGCCACCTCGACGGATACGTCCACCAGGACCGCACGCGGTGCCGCAGCGCTGACCCACTGGGCGATTGCGCGTTGCCGGTCCCGGAAGCCGGGGCGCAGCGGCGCGAAGTGCAACGCCCCTCCGGCGTCGGCCTGTGCGGCAGGGTCCCCCGGGTTATCCCCGGGTGAATCATCGGGCGGCAGTTGAAGCCACTGACCGGGCCAGTCGTGCGGCCGCGGCAGCGTGCTCAATCCGGTGACGGGCACGTCCAGTTCGCCGGCGATCTGGAGCGCCCGGGTCACGTGCCCGCCGCCCACGTGGTGAACGTAGAAGCCGATCATGTCACCGACGCCCGCGCCCGTTCGGCGACGATCTGTGCGGGTACGGGCTCGGTGGCCTGCGGCGGCAGCGCCCGCACCTGTCGCGGGGTGAGGCCCAGGAGTGCCAATGCACGGTCGCGGCTGTGCTCCACCGTGACCGGCGCGGTCTCCCGGTGGCCGCTAGCGGCGATGGCGTCGCGCCAGCTGGTCAGCAACCGGACCGGCGAATCGACTCGCACCCGGAAGCGGCACCGGGCGGTGACGTGCTGCGGTGGCGGGCCGGCGTGGACCCGCGGATCAGCACCCAGAGCTCGCAGCGACGCCGCGTCGGCGGTGTCGTCGAACCACACGCCGGCGTCGTTGGCGCCGAGCCAGCTGGGCACGGCCACCAAGATCTGACCCAACGACCACTGACCGACGTCCGCCTCGATCACCACGTCCGGGATGGCATGCACCAGACCGTTGCCGCGGATCAGCGGGTGGGTCAATCTCGTCGCGAGATGGGCGGTTTCGTAGTTCTTCAATGCCACCAGGTCATTGCCTCGGCCGCCCGCGTCGGGCCCGTCGTGCCAGGCCACTGCACCCGGAAGGTGCCGCAGGGTGGCGCCGGCCAACCAACAGCGCTGTGCCAACTCCCAGTCCTCGCCCCCGTAGGCCACAAAGGTCTCGTCGAAACCCCCGACGCGGCAAAGGAATTGACGATCGGCACTCATCACGGCACTGATGACGAAACGGAACGACAGGTCATCGGCGGACCTCAGGTCGTCGGTCTCGTGATAACCCCACTCCAGCCAGTCCGGATCGGTCAACCGCGCTGGCGCCGGACCGTCGCTGAGCAGCCACGCCCGGACCTGCCGTGGCGACCAGTCCGTCAGGTCGACGTGCCGACGAGCGCCCACGACGACGCAGCGCTCCTGGGTTGCGGCGGCCATCTGCTCCAGGTAGTCCGGCGCCGGCACCAGATCCGCGTCGAGGAAGCAGACCACCGCACCGGTCGCCGCCCGCAGTCCGAGGTTGCGGGCCGCGGCCGCCCGGAAGCCGCGGCGGGCCTGGCGCACCACCTGACCGTCGAGCTCACCCCAATCGATGTGCGGTGTGTGCGGGGATCCGTCGTCGGCGACGATCACCTCGAAGCGGTCGGTGCCGAGGGTTTGCTGACGCAAGCCCTCCAACAACCGCTCGAGCCGCGCCGGCGCGTCGTAGTACGGCACCACCACACTCACCAGAGGCCCGCTCACGCCGTTTCCTCTCCTGCCAGTTCTTCTCTTGCCAGTTCTTCGAGTTGCCGTGCCACCTGAGCGCTCGAGGGCCCGATGTGCGCCACGTCCAGCCGGCTCAGCTCCGGCTGGGCAAGGGCCGCCACGACGGCACCCCTCAGCTGGTGTGATCCGGCAACGACGGTCAGCGCCCCGGGTATCCGATCGACCAGCTCATCGACGTACGGCGATGTGATGACGATCGGTCGGCGGCCGGCCGCGAGCCAGGAGTTGATGGATCCGGACGCCGAGATGTGCTGATGCGCCGCGACCGGCACGTCGACCGCCGCGATGGCCCCGGCGAACTCGGCATCGTCCAACCATCCGGTGATGCTCAGGGTCACACCGAGCGCTCGCGCCCGGGCCTGCAGGGTCGCGACCTGGTCTTCGTGCCCGGCGGCCGCAGTTCCCACGTTGACGACCCTGACCGGTAGCCCCGCGACCGCGTCGAGGACCTGTTCCAGGCCCTTACCCGGGTAGAGATACCCGAGCACGCCGACAACCGCCTCGCCGGGCGCCGGGGCGGCGGTTGGCACGGGAGGCAACCCATCGGCGTACGGCGATGGGTCGATGGGCAGCGGGATGACGACGGGACGTACGCCGGGTGCTGCGTCGGTCAGCAAACCCGCCTCGTGCGCGCTGCTGACCACGACGACGTCGGCTTGCGCTGCCACGCGGGCGTATCCGGCCCGGCGCCGCTGCCAAGCGGCACCGTCGCTGGCCTGGGGCAGATCGTGCAGCACCACCACGCGACGCTCCGCCCGCGCCAGCATCCGCTCGAGCGTTGCGGCGGCGTGCAGAGCGTCGGTGCCGAAGATCCGGTCGGTGAACTGCACGATCACCCTGCGCCCGCTCAACACACCCGGATCGAGGGGCTCGGCGCTGGTCTGTAGCCGCCCGGTGCCGGCACCTGCCACCACGGCGCCGTGCCGCACGACGCCGTGGCGGGCCGGACCGATCACCACGTGCACCGGTCGGTCGTTCACGAGGCCACCGAGTACTGTCCGGACCAGCCGACGGCGGCTCGGATTGCCAACTCCAGGGCCTGCGGCTGGGAACGCAGCCAGCTCAGATGCGTCTGCGCCACCTCTTCGTCGTCGACCGGCTCGCCGCCCACAATCCAGTGCGTCCGGGGTGCACCAGCCAGCGCCAACGCGTCAAGGGTCTCGGCCTCCATGGGTGCGTAGACCGACCGCAGGAGTTCCCGGCCGGGGTCGGCGACCTGCTCCGCGGCGCCCAGCCGGTGCAGGATCCGGCGCGCGACGCCCATGAGCACGCTGTTGCCGGGGTGATTGATCGTGTTGGTCGCCCCCGCCCCGGCCGCAGCGAAAAGGTCATCGGCGCGGATGGTCCGCGAACGCGCCTGGCGCACAGCTAGTTCCGCGCGACTGCGGGTGGCCACCTGGCGGATGCCGCGCACGGTCAACCGCGGCTGCGGCAATCCGGCGGCCCGTGCGATCGTCCGGACGTCGTAGTAGGGCACCAACGGTGGATCGCTCACCTCGGCGGATCGCGCGAGCAGGTGATAGGGATGCAGAGCACTCCATCGCAGCACCGGGAACATCACCAGCGCAGCGTCCGTGGGCAACAAGGCATGCACCTGCGCTGTGCCGATCGGCAGACCCCGGTAGCCGTCCCGCACGGGCTGAGCAACCAGGGCCCGCGCCGCGCGGTAGGTGCGTTCGAGATATGACAGATCGTCCGCGGTGAGTTCGTGCACCGGCGGGACCCGCACCGTCGCCGCAAGAGCGCCGTCCAACAACACCCTGATCGCCTCGGCCTGGCAGTTGCCATGCACCACGACAAAGTTATCCGGCAGCGGTGTCAGTCGGTAGAACGTGCCGTAGTGCGCAGTCCGCGCATCGGGGGCCACGAGTGCGCTCACCCTCGTCCCGCGATCGTGGTCAGGCTCTGATAGATCCGGCGATGCACCTGCTGGCTGCCCCGATCGGTGCGCTCCCGGTGCCCAGCCCAGGTGGTGGCCGCCGTGACACTCCGTCCGCGGGCGGCTTCAGCCACAGCAGCGGACAAGGCGTGGTGCAGGGAATTGCGGTCCGGGGCGTCACCGTCCCAACAGAAGGTGTGGGCTCCGGACTGTTCGGCCAGGTAGCCGACGTCCCCGACGACCGGCACCACCCCGAGGTCACGACATTCCTCCAACCATCCGGAGTGGGTTCCCCACCGGTGGGGCAGTACCGACACCTGCAAACCGCGCAGGTAGTCCCACAGCTCGCGGTCGGTGAACCGCTCGTGCCACACGACCCCGACGCCATCGTGGGCGGCGACCCGATCCAGCATTTCCAGGGTGGGCGCGTCGTACCGCGGGAACGTCACGTCACGCAGCTCCGGGTGGGCGTGAATGGTCAGCTCCACAGGCTGTCCGCTCGCCCTCAGCCGCCCGACGACGTCCGCCACCGCTGGCACGCACGCGCGAGCGACATTGGCGCGCAAGCTCTTCAGATGGATGCCTACCCGGATGCGTTCAGGGGCGGTGCGAGCAGCTGCCTGGATCATGGCCAGCGGAACCATCCGGGGATGCGGCACCACCCAGGCCTCGCGGCCGAACTCCCAACGGATCTGTCGGGCCGCGCCGGGCGTCAGGGTCAGGACGGCGTCCGCGGCAGGGAGGATGGCGCCCAACTGCTGCCGGTAGCGACGTTGGTCCTGCGCGTGCGGCAGCTGGAGGTCGTGGACGGTGAGCACCAGCGGGACCTGCAAATCACGCAGGGTTGCCACCCACTCGGCAAGCTCCTGCGGGGAGCGACCCTCGAAACCGAAGTGCACGTGGACCACATCGAACTCATCCCGGTGCGCGCGCAGCCACTGTGGGGTCAACGCGGGCGAGGGTGACCATTGGTCTTCATCGCCACCACGATCGGCGCGCAGCCGCGCAGCGCGATCGGTGATGGCAAAACGGACGTACCGATGCTCTCCCGGGATCATCACGACGCGCGGGAGCTGGCCGCGATCAGGCCGAATAGGTGTGCGCTCCAGCAGACGCAAAGTCACTGCCTCCCAACAGAATCCGCCGATAGATACGCAGATAGTCGGTACTCATCCGCTGCACGGAGAAGTAGCGCTCGGCCCGGTGCCGGATTCGGATCCGGGACAGGGTCCGCGCCTCGGACACCGCCCTGGCTGCCGCTGAGAGGTCCTCAGCGGGAACCGCGATGCCGCCCTCGGATCCGAGGATCTCGGGCAGCCCGCCTCGAGCGAACGCCACCACCGGGGTGCCGCACGCCATGGCTTCGGCCGCCACCAGCCCGAACGGCTCGTCCCACACCGGGGTCACGAGCGCGGCGGCGCAGCGACCGACCAACTCAGCAAGCTCCTCCTCGGCGAGATGACCCGCGTACCGGATCGGGCCGCCCAGGAGCGGCATCACCTGCTCGGTGAAGTAGCGCCGGTCACTGATCGGACCGGCGAGGTGCAGCGCCCGACCCGCACGACGAGCGATCTCCACGGCCAGATGTGGCGCCTTCTCCGGGACCATCCGCCCGGACCACACCAGGTCGTCACCGCCGGGACCCGGTCGCCACACGTTGGTGTCGACGCCGTTGTGAACCACGTCGGCGCTGACGGCGTGCTGCCAAGAACTTGCCGTGAAACCACTTACTGCGCAGGCGTGTTGGCCCATCGTGGGGGCCAGTTGGAAGGCGGACTCCATCCACGCGATCGGTGGGGTGTGCAACGTGGTCAGCATGGGTACGTCGAGCAGCCCGCTCAGCGCGATCGGCAGGTAATGCAGGCTGTGGTTGTGCACGATGTCGAACGGTTCGGAGCGTTGTAACCGCAGCATCAACTGCAGGTACGCATGATGAACGACAACATGGTCGCCGCTGCCCATCGATTCCACCGAGCGCGATTCCGGCTGCGGGGCAACGGGATTGATGACCGTGACCGACGGCCCACAGCGGGTACCCGGTGCAGCAAAGACCGTGACGTCGTGTCCGTCCGCCGCCAACTGGTCGGCCAGGTGCCAGGTCGCACTCTCCAACCCGCCAGCGAACGGAGCACCGAGCGCGAAGCGCGTGTGACCGATCAGCAGGATGCGCACTCACACCTCCGACCCGTCGATAACAAGCCGACCGTCGGCCCTCTGGCAAGTTACCCAGCCAAAGACCCGATCAGGGATCGATAAGCCGCCAGCGCATCCTTTGGCATATCACCCGCACGGGTGAGTTGGTCCAGGCAGCGCAGCGCCAGGCCGACCGACCGGTAGACGCCATGGGCAATGAGGGCAAGGGAATTCAGCTGGTGCACGCTCCACTCAGGCATCGTGGTGAGGTCTCGGACGTAGAGCAGGTCCGCCTCGACCAGTTGCCGTGCGTCCGCCTCCCAGGGGTCAGCCCACTGGGTCGGGGCCAGCGGCCAGGTCCGAACACTGACGAAGGCAGCGGGTCGCATGCCCAATCCGCGCAGCACGCGATCAACGTCGCCGAACGTCGGGGCACCCTCGTAGAGACGGTGGAACCCGACCTCTGTCTGCACCGCCACGCAGTCGCGCAGGCGTTCCTGGCCCCCGTCAAGCACCGCCAGCTCTCCGCCCTGCAGGTCCATCTTGAGCAGGTCCACCCCGTCGATCTCGGCGATGTCGTCCAGTCGCGCGGTCGGGACCGGCTGCCGGTCGACCACCTGCGCCAGGCGGGGGAAGTCGGTGAGCAGGTCCAGTTGGCGGGGATCGGGTTCGAAGAGACTGCTGAAGCCGTCGGAGGCGCAGATCCGCAGCTCGTGACTGGCGCCGTCGCCCACGGCGTACGGCAGATAGGTCTCCTGGGGCCCGGCCAATTCGTGCAGCCGCGCCAGGGCATCGCGTTGCGGTTCGAAGCCGACCACGCGCCCGAGTCCGGTGGCCAGCAGGGTCGCGTACTGCGGCCGGTCGTCGATCGGATTGGCGCCGATGTCCACGATCCGCACCGGGTCCGGATCGGTCAGCAGGCCAGCCAGGGTCCGCAGGCTGTCGGCGTCACTGGCGGTGCGGTGCTCCTCCAACGCCGGCCGCGGTCGGTCCGTCACGCGACACCGTCTTCCGACCCGCGCAACGCCATCCAGCCGCCCACGATCCAGTCCGCGCCCCACAGCGAGCCGATGACCTGCCCATCGAGGTACTCCCGCAACAGGGTGACCCGCGCCTGACCGTCCAACCGAGCGATCTTGGCGTCGGACGATATCTGGGACAGGTACGGCGCGTGGTCGTCCACCAGCCAGATCGAGCGACCTGTGCGGGATCGGATCGCGACCTCGAGCGACGGCAGCTGAGGGCCCAGGTCCGAACCGAAGACGACCGGGACTGCTCCGTCCATCGGTCGTAAGCGTTGCACGACTCCGACCGCATCGGCCTGTCCCACAACGACTTCCAACGCCATCGCCCGGTCGACGGACTCGTGGATCCGATCCCAGCGTTCGGCGTCGTCCGGCGGACAGTGCGCGATCAGCCAGTCCCGCAGCCGGGGATCGGCGAGCCGCTGCGGCGCCGGATCGAAGCATCGGCGGCGTACGACACGGTGCGGTGAGAGCAGTGATCCGCCAGCCGGCTGCCCCACCAGGTCGGTGACCACTTCCACCCCGGCGCGAGCGTGCACGTTCAGCAGGTCCAGATCCATCGGTGCCCGCTCGGCGTAGGCGGCGAGCACGTTGAGCATCCGCCAGCCCGGCTCCGGGTCGTTGGCCTCGCGCGGCAACAGCCGGGTGTCCAGCAGGAGCGTCCGGTGATCGCGCACGAACTCGATGAAGAGCTGTTGGGCGCGCGCGTCCGGGCCGAGTCGGCCGCCGACGGAGGCGTAGTAATGCGCGAGTTCGTCACGACCCCGCCGTTGCAGCAGTGTGTAATGAACCGCGCGGAACAACTCGTCCACATCGACTGGGTCCTCTACCGGCCAGCCACGGGCGGCGAGGGACTCGAAGGCTTCGCGCTCGGCGTACGAGCCCTGCGCAATCCCCCGGCACAGCGCACGGTAGAGCGCACTGGTGGGGTAGTCCGGCGTCGCGGCAGCGAACGCCCGCAGGGTCGCGGACGCGTCGTACCAACCGGTCATCCACCCAGCCTACGGTGGCAGGATGTGAGCGTGATCTCATCGAACCAAGCCCTGTCCGATCTGCTCGGTGTCGACGACCAGTTGACCGAGTCCGAGCGTGACTTGATCGCTCTCGTACGCCGATTCGCGGACGACCGCCTGCGACCGCACCTGGCGCAGTGGTTCGAGGAGGGGACCGTTCCCGCGCGCGATCTGGCCAAGGAACTCGGTGCGCTGGGGCTGCTCGGCATGCACCTGGAAGGGTATGGCTGCGCGGGATCGACGGCCACCGAGTACGGCCTGGCCTGCCTGGAGATGGAGGCTGCCGACTCCGGTCTGCGCAGTCTGGTGTCGGTGCAGGGATCGTTGGCGATGAAGGCGATTCACGCGTTCGGCAGTGAGGAGCAGAAACAGGAGTGGCTGCCGCGGATGGCGGCGGGAGAGGCGCTCGGCTGTTTCGGTCTGACCGAGCCGGACTTCGGCTCCGACCCCGGCGGTATGCGCACTCGGGCCACCCGCGACGGCGACGACTGGATCCTCAACGGGTCGAAGATGTGGATCACCAACGGGTCGGTCGCCGACGTGGCCGTTGTGTGGGCGCAGACCGACGACAAGATCCGCGGCTTCGTGGTCCCCACGGACACAAAGGGTTTCGAGGCTCACCCGATCAAGCACAAGATGTCCCTGCGGGCGTCGGTGACCGCGGAGCTGTCGTTCAGTGACCTGCGGCTGCCGGCGGATGCGGTCCTGCCCGAGGTGAAGGGTTTGCGTGGCCCGCTGACCTGTCTGTCCGAAGCGCGGTTCGGGATCGTCTTCGGCTCGATCGGCGCGGCCCGCGACTGTTTGGAGACGGCGATCGACTACGCCCAGACGCGGATCGTCTTCGACAAGTCTCTTGCGAGTTACCAACTGACACAGGCGAAGCTGGCCGACATGGCCGTCGAATTGCAGAAGGGGATCCTGCTCGCGCTGCACCTTGGCCGGGCCAAGGACAACGGCGGTGTCAGCAATGAGCAGGTCAGCGTGGGCAAGCTGAACAACACCCGCGAGGCCATCCAGATCGCCCGCACCTGTCGCACGATCCTGGCCGCCAACGGCATCACGCTGGACTACCCGGTGATCCGGCACGAGAACAACCTGGAGTCCGTGCTGACCTACGAAGGCACGCCCGAGGTGCACCAGCTGATCATCGGCCAGGCGTTGACCGGAGCGAACGCCTTCCGCTGATGACCTCGTAGGGTTGGAGCATGTTCAAGGTCATGCTCTTCCTGCACCTGCTGACGGCCATCTTCGCGATCGGCCCGCTCGTCCACGCGGTCACCACCGCGTCCCGAGGGTTGCGCCGCTCCGACCCGGAAGCGATCGCCGCGTCCTCGCGCATGACCAAGATCTACGCCGGTGCGTCGATCCTGACCGTGATCTTCGGCTTCGGCCTGATGTCGTCGACGTCGCCGTACACCGGCAAGAAGGTTGCGTCGTTCAGTGAGCCGTGGATCTGGATCTCCTTGCTGCTGTGGCTGATTGCTGCAGCGGTCTCGATCGCAGTGGTCGTTCCGGCGCTCGACAAAGCCAGCGACACCTTCGCTCTGACCGGTGGCGAATCTGCTGCCGGCACCGAAACCACGCCTTCCTCAGCAGTCGCCCGAGTGGCTGCCAGTGGCGGCGTGGTCGGAATCTTGATGGCCGTGGTGGTCGCACTGATGGTCTGGCAACCAGGTCACTGAACAACCACCACCACCGACCTTTGAACCGGTAGTCACGCCGATCCGACGATCGGCGTGGCTACCGCTTCATAGTTGGGCAGGGAACGACCCGCCCGCTCAGGCGCGCGCAGCCAGGATGTGCTCGGCGATCTGCACGGTGTTCAGTGCCGCGCCCTTGCGCAGGTTGTCGTTGCTGACGAAGAGCACCAGCCCCTTGCCGTCCGCGACCGCCTGGTCCTGACGGATCCGTCCGACGTACGACGGGTCGGCGCCTGCCGCTTCCAGCGGAGTGGGCACGTCGACGACTTCCACTCCTGTTGCAGCGATGAGGATCTCGGTCGCACGCTCCGGCGAGATCGGTGAGGAGAACTCGGCGTGGATCGACAGCGAGTGGCCGCTGAAGACCGGCACCCGCACGCAGGTCCCGGAGACCAGCAAATCCGGCAGTCCGAGGATCTTGCGCGACTCGTTGCGCAGCTTCTGCTCCTCGTCAGTTTCGCCGGAGCCGTCCTCGACGATCGAACCGGCGAGCGCCAGCACGTTGAAGGCGATCGGCGCGACGTACTTCTTGGCCGGTCCGAGATCAACGGCTGACCCGTCGTACGTCAATCCTTCGAGGTTGCCCGCCACACCCTGGCGGACCTGACCGGCCAACTCCTCGACCCCGGCCAACCCGGAGCCGGACACGGCCTGGTAGCTGGAGATGAACAGGCGCACCAGCCCGGCCTCGTCGGCCAGCGGCTTCAGCACCGGCATCGCGGCCATGGTGGTGCAATTCGGGTTGGCGATGATGCCCTTGGGCGGGTCCGCGATCTCGGCGGCGTTGACCTCGGTGACCACCAGCGGCACTTCGGGATCCTTGCGCCACGCAGAGGAGTTGTCGATCACGGTGACGCCGGCAGCGGCGAACCGGGGCGCTTGCGCCAGCGATGTCGCCCCGCCGGCGGAGAAGATCGCGATGTCCAGACCACTCGGGTCGGCAGTCGCGGCATCTTCGACGACCAGCCGGTTCGAGCCGAACTCGATCTCGCGGCCGGCCGAACGCGCCGACGCGAACAACCGCAGTGAGGCCAGCGGGAAGTCGCGGTCCTGCAGCAGCTGCAGCACCACCCCGCCCACCTGACCGGTGGCGCCGACGACGCCGACGTGCAGACCGTTCTCGTCTCCCAGGCTCATCGCCCGCTCCCTCCGTAGACGACGGCTTCTCCGTCAGTGGAGTCCAGCCCGAAGGCGGAGTGCACTGCGCGGACGGCGTCGTCGAGTTGGTCATCACGCGTCACGACGGACACGCGGATCTCCGAGGAGGAGATCATTTCGATGTTGATGCCGGCGTCGGCGAGCGCCTGGAAGAGCGTCGCGGAGACACCGGGGTGGCTGCGCATCCCCGAACCGATCAGCGACAGCTTGCCGACCTGGTCATCGAATTGCAGTGTGTCGAAACCGATTTCGTCACGGTGCGCCTGCAGCGCCTGCACGGCGAGCTGCCCGTCGGTCTTCGGCAACGTGAAGGAGATGTCAGTGCGGTTGGTGTCCAGCGCGGACACGTTCTGCACGATCATGTCGACGTTGATCTGCTCCTGGGCGATGATCTGGAAGACCTGGGCGGCCTTGCCCGGCTCATCCTTCAAACCAACCATGGTGATCTTGGCTTCGCTGCGGTCGTGTGCGACACCGGCGATGATCGGGTCTTCCACTCCAGATTCTCCTTCGTTGTCGATGACCCAGGTGCCTTCGTGGTGGCTGAACGAGCTGCGTACGTGGATCGGCACGCCGAACCGGCGGGCGTACTCCACACAACGCAGCATCAGCACCTTGGCTCCCGAGGCCGCCATCTCCTGCATCTCCTCGTTGGTGATGCGATCGATCTTGTGAGCGGTGGGCACGATGCGCGGGTCGGCGGTGAAGATGCCGTCGACGTCGGTGTAGATCTCGCAGACGTCGGCCTTCAGCGCCGCGGCCAGCGCGACGGCGGTGGTGTCGGAGCCGCCACGACCCAGCGTGGTGATCTCCTTGGTGTTCTGGCTGACGCCCTGGAAGCCCGCGACGATGACGATGTCGCCGGCGTCGAGCGCCTCGACGATCCGGCCGGGGGTGACGTCGATGATCCGCGCCTTGCCGTGCACATCCTCGGTGATCACACCGGCCTGCGACCCGGTGAAGGAGCGCGCGCGGTCGCCCAGGTTGGCGATCGCCATCGCCACCAGCGCCATCGAGATCCGCTCGCCGGCGGTCAGCAGCATGTCGAGTTCGCGCTCCGGCGGCGCCGGGGAGACGGCATCGGCGAGATCGAGAAGGTCGTCGGTGGTGTCACCCATGGCCGAGACCACGACGCACACCTGGTTGCCCGCTTTGCGGGTGTCGACGATGCGCCGCGCGACACGCTTGATGCTGTCGGCGTCGGACAGGGATGAGCCGCCGTACTTCTGGACAACAAGGCTCACGAGATGGGGCACTTTCGGATCAGGACACGCACGGACACCCCGTGCACCGAAGATTTTACGGCCCTCTGACCAGTGCCTTTTCCGCCGGACCAGATGACGGGACCGGGCGGAAGTCTTACACCTGGATCGCGCGGCGGCCTTCGAATGCCCGTCCCAGGGTCACCTCGTCGGCAAATTCCAGATCGCTGCCCACCGGCAGCCCCGAGGCCGGGCGGCTGACCGTCAGACCCATCCCCTGCACCTGGCGCATCAGGTACGTCGCGGTGGCCTCTCCCGTGATCGTCGGGTTGGTGGCGATGATGAGTTCCGCGACGGGTTCGCTGCCCAGCCGGCGCATCAGCTCCGTCAGATGCAGATCGTTCGGGCCGATGCCGTCGATCGGATTGATCGCGCCGCCGAGCACGTGATACCGCCCCTTGAACTCACCGGTGCGCTCGATCGCCACGATGTCCTTGGGCTCCTCCACCACGCACAGCAGCGTGTCGTCGCGGCGCGGGTCGATGCAGATCCGGCACAGCGGGCCCTCGGCGATGTTGAAGCAGCGCTCGCAGAACCGCACCTCTTTGACGGTGCCGAGCACGTCGATCAGCCGCTGCACATCGGCCGGTTCGGCCTGCAGCAGGTGGAAGGCGATGCGTCCCGCGGACTTCGGGCCGACGCCGGGCAACCGGCCGAGTTCGTCGATCAAGTCCTGCAGAACGCCTTCATACACACCCGCCAGCGTAATGCGCTCAGGTTTCGACCGGGTGCTCGTTGTACTCCGCGACCCGTTCCTGGCTGGTCAGCGCCGCGATGGCGTCCATCACGTCGTCCGTCGCCAGGCGCCGGGCCTTGCCAGCCGGCAGATCGGCGTACGTCGTGTGCGGCGTCTGCGGGGCACCGAACCGGACCGTCACCGGGGCTCGGTGCAGTCGGTTGGAGCCGACGGGCTGGACCTGCGGGGTTCCGATCAGGCCGACCGGCACGATCGGGACCTGCGCGGTGATCGCCAGATATGCGACTCCGGTGTGGCCGCGGTACAGCCGGCCGTCGCGGGACCGGGTGCCTTCGGGGTAGATGCCGAACGCATCGCCGTCCTGCAGGATCTTCAGGCCCACTTCCAGCGACTCGATCGCAGCGCGCGAGTCGTCACGATTGACCGGGACCATGCCCATGCTGGTGAAGAAGACGCGTGACGCGGTCCCTTTGACGCCGGTGCCGGTGAAATAGGCGTCCTTGGCGAGGAAATGCACCTGGCGGGGCGCGGCGAGCGGGATCACGACCGAGTCGATGAACGACAGGTGATTGCTGGCCAGGATGACCCCGCCGCTCGTCGGGACGTTCTCGCGGCCTTCGACCGTGGGTCGCCAGATGGCTTTGATCAGCGGCGCAACAACCGCCCGGGAGGTGAGGTAGAGCATTACGGTCGCCCATCGACCTGTTCGTCGATGATCTTGGCACCCAGCAGGCTCTGCACGACCGGAATCCCCAGTTCACCTTGTACGTCGATGTTTTCGTCGTCGAGGGATTCGATCGGATCGGGATCGGGGACCGGCTCGCCGTCCTTCGCGCCGCGGTCTCGCTGGCGGGCCATCGCTTCGCGAGCTGCAGAGCGGGCCTTGTCAGCGCCGCTGGCGGCACTGGCCCGACGAGCGTCGGCGTCTGTCCCGCCGGGAGCCCACGGGCCAGTGCCAACGTTAGTGGCGGGGACGTCGCTGGCCGGAACCAGATCGGCTTCGCCGGCCGTGTCCTGCGCCCAGTCAGGGGCGGCGGCGGTATTGGCCGACCATTCGGGCGACTGCGGCTGGGCGGGTCGAGCGTCCCTCGCGGGCGGGGCGGGTGAGGTCGAGGGTGCTGGTTGAGCGGGCCGAGTGTCCCGGTCTTGTGGGGGCGGGCTGGTGTCCGTGCGCGAAGCCGGGTCGAGGGTCCCGGTGTCGTCGGGCGCGGTGGTGCCGGGCGCCGCGTGGCCGGCGGTTTCGAAGCGCGCGGTCACGCGGACGTCGGCGCCGAGTTCGTCGCGGATCGCCTGCTGGATCAGCGCCGCGTGCGAACCGCCGTCGAAGCCGCTCGCCAGGCCCTGGTTGCTGATTCCGAGGACGACCGTGCGGCCGTCGAATTCACTGACCCGCGCGTGCTGGGTCACCATCGACCAGGTCACGCGGCGCATTCCCTTGACTCGCTCCACGACATCGGGCCAGGCGCGGCGCACCATGTCCACGGTCACCGCTCCCGGATCCGCGGCCTGTGCGACAGCCGGTTCCGGGGCCTTGGCGGCGGGCGCGGCCGGTTCGGGCGCCACCGCAGGCCGAGGGGGTGCGGCTGCTCGTGCGGACTCGGCCGGTGGCTGCGTGACCGGCGCGGCCGTCGCGGCTGTCGGTGCGGGTGCTTGTGTCGGCGCCGGTGTCGGTGCTGGGCCGGCTGGGACGGTCGCTGCTGGCGTATTCGCCGGGGTCGAAGCGGCGGTGGCTCCGGCCATGTCGAGGCGACGCTCGACGCGATCCAGACGCGCGGCGTACCCCTGCTCCCCGGACACGGCCGGCAGCAGGACGCGAGCGCAGATCAACTCCAGCTGCAGACGAGGACTGGTGGCGCCGGTCATTTCGGTCAGCCCGGTGTTGACCACGTCCGCGGCCCGCGAGAGGGAGGCCGCGCCGTACGCCGCTGCCTGCTCCCGCATCCGCGCCAACTGGTCCTCGGGCACTTCGCGCAACACCTGCGCGGCGTCCTGCGGAGCAGCCGCGACCACGATCAGGTCGCGCAGGCGCTCGAGCAGGTCTTCGACGAAGCGGCGAGGGTCGTGCCCGGACTCGATGACCTTGTCGACCTGGCCGAAGACCGCTCCCCCGTCGCCGGCGATGAACGCGTCGATGGTCGCATCAAGCAGTTCGGAGTCGGTGAAACCCAGCAGGCTCGCCGCCCCGGCGTACGTCAGCCCCTCGGGACCGGACCCGGCGATCAACTGGTCGAGCACGGACAGGGAGTCACGTACCGAGCCGCCGCCGGCGCGGGTCACGAAGGACAGCACGCCGGGCTCGACCGCGATGCCCTCGGCTTCGCAGAGAGCGGCGAGGTACTCGGCCAGCCGCGCGGGCGGCACGAGTCGGAAGGGGTAGTGGTGGGTCCGGGACCGGATGGTGCCGATGACCTTTTCCGGCTCGGTCGTCGCGAAGACGAACTTCACGTGCTCCGGCGGCTCCTCGACGACCTTGAGCAGCGCGTTGAAACCCGCGGAGGTCACCATGTGCGCTTCGTCGATGATGTAGACCTTGTAGCGGCTCTGCGCGGGCCCGAAGGCGGCACGTTCGCGCAGGTCACGGGCATCATCGACGCCACCATGGCTGGCTGCGTCGATCTCGATGACATCGACTGTGCCCGGACCTCCGCGGGCCAGAGCCACACACGATTCGCAGACACCGCAGGGCGTCGGCGTCGGGCCCTGTTCGCAGTTCAGGCAGCGGGCCAGGATCCGGGCGCTGGTGGTCTTGCCGCAGCCGCGCGGACCGCTGAAGAGGTAGGCGTGGTTGACCCGGCCGGTCTCGAGAGCACGCATCAGCGGCACCGTGACGTGCTCCTGGCCGATCACGTCCGCGAAGGTCTCGGGACGGTAGCGGCGGTACAGGGCGATGCTCACCCCGCCAATCTAGTAGCGGTCACCGACAGGCTGGGAGCGCGGACGTGAAGATCCCTCACGCACCTGGAAGAGCTCACCTGCCCTTGCTGCATTCCTGCCCTGGGGGAGTTCAGTGAGGTACCACCGCGTGAGGGACCACTTGCAGAGTAATGCTCGGGGTGACGCGGTTCCAACTCCACCGCCGATTCGGCGCATCGCCCCGCGACGGGTAGCATCGTGCGTCGCCTGGAGGATTCGCATAGTGGCCTAGTGCGCACGCTTGGAAAGCGTGTTGAGTGAAAGCTCTCGGGGGTTCGAATCCCCCATCCTCCGCCAACGCTCAGAGGACCAGACACGTCTTTCCGTCTGGTCCTCTGAGCGTTTCTCGGGCGCTGTGGATTCGGGAGGAGCGACGGTTCCTCCATCCTGCGCCCATGCAACGAACTGCAACTCTTCTGCCGCGTCGTCACCGCTCCTAGCGTGAAACTCCCAGATCACTCAATGAGGAGTTCGTCATGACTGTCGCTCACGTCACCGGTGCCGCACGAGGAATCGGTCAAGCCATCGCCTTCCGCCTGGCCGAGGACGGCCACGATGTTGCCGTCTCCGACCTCGCTTCCATGAGTGAGGAACTCGAAGCGACCCGCGCCAAGATCGAATCGACCGGCGTGCGGTCGATCGCGCTGACCGGGGACGTCTCCGAGCACGACTCAGTGCGATCTCTCGTGAGCGACACTGCCGCACAGTTGGGTTCGCTGGATGTCATGGTCGCGAACGCCGGCATCGCGCAGACCAAAGCGCTGCTCGATGTCACGCCCGAGGAGTTCGACAAGGTGCTGGCGGTCAATGCTCGCGGAGCGTTCCTGTGTTACACCGAGGCGGCGCGGCAGATGATCGAGCAAGGTTCGGGCGGCAAAATCATCGGCGCCGCATCCATCGCCGCCCACAAGGGCTTTCCGCTGCTCGGGGTCTACTGCTCCTCGAAGTTCGCGTTGCGCGCTCTGACTCAGGCCGCCGCACAGGAGTGGGCACCGCACAAGATCACCGTCAACGCCTACTGCCCCGGGATCGTCGACACCACTATGTGGGAGGAAATCGATCACGACCTGGGTGAGATCAACCAGGTGGGTAAGGGCGAGTCCATGAAGGCGATGGCCGCCGGCATCACCCTCGGTCGGGTCTCGACCGGAGACGACGTCGCGAAACTCGTCTCGTTCCTGGCCGGGCCCGACTCGGACTACATCACCGGTCAGTCAATTCTTGTGGATGGCGGCATGATCTTCGTCTGAGCAGCCCAGCACAACGTACGGCGTTCGCTCACCAGCCGAATCCGGCGCCGTCGTTGCGGACTACCCGATCAGCCCGCTCCGCAGCGGCGGCAATTCGCTGCGCATTGGGTTGATCGACGTTGGCAACCCATTCCCGTGCTTGCGCAGGCGTTTTGCCGAACTCAACGTGCCGGGACACCAGCCGTTCGAGCCGGACGCGATCGTCTCCAGCGACGTACCAAACCTCATCCAACTGCGCGCGAGCGGCGACCCAACGACCCTCCTGCAACAACAGGTAGTTGCCCTCGGTCACGACCAGCCGCGCTTCGGCCGGGACCACCATGTCCGCGGCGATCGGCTGCTCCAGCGCCCGGTCGAACCCGGGCACGAAGACCGGACCGGTCGCCGTACGCACTCGGCCAAGGGTCGCGGCGTAGCCGTCGGCATCAAAGGTGTCCGGCGCCCCCTTGCGGTCCAGAAAACCGAGGCGCGCCAACTGTCGATCACCGATGTGAAACCCATCCATGGGCAGATGCGCTGCCCACCCCGGGCCGCGCAGGTCACATAGCCGCTGCACGAGAAGTTGAGCGAACGTCGTCTTCCCCGCACCCGGCGTCCCAGCCACTCCGAGGACCACGCGGCGGTCACCGACCAGGTCGGTGACCGCCGCGAGAATCTCGTCGGCGACCGTCAGCGACGTGTCGCCAGAGGAAGTCATCGGGTGTACGCCGCGTGCATCCCCTGGCGCATATAGCCCAGTGCGTGCCGCGCCAGATCGTCTCCGTCGTCCCACAAGTTGCGCCAGATCGCCAAGTCGTTGGAAAGACCGCTTGCGAGAACAGCAGACGAGAACGACTCGAAGGTCAGTGTCCCGGAATACCCGATCCGGGCGAGGGCGCCGAAGAAGCTGGTGAAGTCCAGGTGCCCGGATCCCATGTAACCACGGTGGTTTTCGCCGATGTGGACGTAGCCCAGTCGATCAGCAGCGTCGAGCACGGGCGTCACGAAATCGGACTCCTCGATGTTCATGTGATAGGTGTCGAGATGGATTACGACATTGTCAGACCCGATGTCGTCGGCAAGTCGGAGGGCGTCGCGGGTCGTGTTGACCACATTGGTCTCGTATCGGTTGCAGATTTCCAGACCAAGGGTCACCCCGGTCTGTTCCGCCTCCTTCGACAGGTCCTGCAGGACACTGACGACGTTCTCCCGGCCCTTGCGGGACAGCGGCGCTGGCGCCTTACCGAAGGCGCTGTAGAGGGCGCCAGTCAGCAGTTCGCCACCGATCGCCGCGGTGAGCTCCAAGGAGTCCGCCAACAGTTGAGCACCGCGTGACACGACCGCTGGGTCTTCGCTCGACACGTCGGCGTCGAGGGCGAGCCCACGTGAGCAAGTGACTCGTAGCCCATTGCTCTGCAGTGCTTTCCGCGCATGATCAACATCCATGTTGACCGAGTCATGCAGGGAGAACTCGACCAGGTCGTATCCAGCGGCGGCCGTTTGCTCGGCGATCGCTGTCACGTCGTCCGGCGTCGTCCCACCCCGCCATACGAGGGCGTGAACACCGAAGCTGTTGGTCGCGACACTCATGTCAGATCTCCTTGTAGTTTCTCCGCCGGCAGGTCACCGGGTCGTGCGCCCGTCACCAACCCGACAATCTCGTCGCCGTCGATTTCGGCTGTGCGTCTCCCAGCGACACATCGGCCAGCGCGCATGACCCAGACCGCATCACTGAGCCGCAACACCTGATCGAAGTTGTGGCTGATCAGGATGATTGCGTGCCCTTCGTCCCGCAGGCGTTGGATGAGCTCCTCGACGCGCGCGGTCTCTTGCACCCCCAGGGCCGCAGTGGGCTCATCCATGATGATCAGCTTGGAGGTGAAACCCGCTGCACGGCAGATAGATACAGCCTGACGCTGACCGCCGGACAGGCGGCGGACCCTCGATGCAACCGGCGGTACGTTCACCGCCAAGGAACTGACCATGGTTGCTGCCTCACGCTTCATGGCCCGTCGGTCAAGGAATTTGACCGGCCCGAATCCACGCATCAACTCCCGGTTCAGGAAGAGGTTCTGCCAGACGGTGAGGTCTTCGACCAGCGCCAGGTTCTGGTGGACCGTTTCGATGCCCTCCTCGCGCGCGTCCTCAGGGCTGCGGAAGTTGACAGGTGCTCCGTCGAACTCGATGACGCCCGAGTCCGGACGGTGCACCCCGCTGATGCAGCGCACGAGGGTTGACTTGCCGGCACCGTTGTCTCCGACGATGGCAGTCACCTCACCCCGCCGAGCGTGCATCGTGACGGTCTTCAGGGCACGTACCTGGCCGAACGAAAGGGCAACATCCTCGACCCGAAGCAGCGCGTCGGATGGGGCTTGGAACATCAGCGGAGCCGTCTCCGCAGTCGCGTTACTCATTTCTGGAACCTCGTCAGGAATGCGGCGAGCACCACGACGATGCCGACCGCGAGTGGCTGGTAGAACTGCGAAACACCAAGCAGGGTCAAACCATTGACCAGGGCGGTCAGCAGGAGAGCACCGATGACCGGACCGGCAATCGTTGCGCGGCCACCGAACAGGCTGACCCCACCGAGGACCACCGCTGCAACGGAGTTGAGCAGGAAGGATGTGTTCGCTGCCGGCTCAGCGGCGCCCACTCGTGCGACGAGCAGGATCGCCCCAACTCCGGCGAGTAGCCCACTGATGGCATAGACCGCGGTCTTGATTCGCTTGGTGTTGATGCCTGAGGCGTTGGCCGCCTCGCTATTGCCACCGGTGGCGAGCACGTAGGTGCCGAACCGGGTGTGGAAGAGGACTACGTGGGCGACCACCGCGATCGCCAGGGCGATCAGGAAGCTGTACCCGAAGATGCCGACGGTCCCGGTGGATAGTCGGAGCAACGGCTCGCTGATGATGGTCACCGGTTTACCGTTCGCGATCACCAGAGCGAGCCCGGACGCGGCCGACAAGGTACCCAGCGTCACGATGAAGTCCGTGATCTTTCCACGGGAGATCAAGGTGCCGTTGAGAATGCCGACGAACGCCCCTGCGCAAATGGCCAGCAGGATCGCTGCGACAAGACCCCAACCGTGAACGAATGCGAACCCGAAAACGACCGCGGCAAGCGTCATCGTCGAGGCGATCGACAGGTCGATACCGGCGGTGGCGATCACGAACGTCTGCCCAACGGACAGCACGATCAGGATCGCGGAGGCGACCAGCATCGCTTGGATGTTGGTGCTGCTCAGGAAGGTCGAATTCAGCGACTGGAAGACGATGACAAGGACGACGAGACCGATGAGCGCAGCCCAGTCGGCCCACCGACCGGGATCACGCAACGCTTCGGAGACCCGCGTTCCGAGGGAAGGTCCACCCAGCGCCAACTCGGCACCGGCTCGGTCGGTGGGCAACGACGGCTGCTGCATGACTGCCTTCTCAGGGTGGAGGGTCGATGGGGATGAAGTCATTGCGTGCTCACTTCAACAGGTCAGCGATCGGGTCCGCGTAGGACTCGGCTGGCTTGGGCGCGGACGACAGAGCTTTGTCCACATTGGCTGAGGTGACGACCTGCACGGGTGCGGTCACCTTGGTCGGCAGAGTCTTTCCCTCGTGGGCCGCCTTGCAGGCTTCAGCGCCCATCTGCCCGATCACGAAGGGGTACTGCGCAACGACAGCGGAGATGTCGCCCGACTTCACGCCCTCAAGGCCGTCCTTGATGCCGTCGACGGAGATGACCTTGATCTGACCCTTCTTGTTCGCATTGGCGATGGCCTTCGCGACGCCCAGCCCCATGTCGTCGTTGGCCACGAAGAAGGCCTTGAGGTTGGGCTGTGCCGTGATGAGATCGGTCGCCTTGGTCAAGGCGGTCTGGCGGTCCCAGTCGGCGGCAACGGTCTGAACGACGTTGATGTTCGCGGGGATCCCCTTCTTGAACCCATCAAGGCGCGCCGCCGACGTGACGTCGCCGCTGGTGCCGCCGATGAGGGCGACATCCCCGCCGGAGGGCAACAACTTGGCCATCTCCGCACCACCCATTTCGCCGGCCGCCGTGTTATCGGTTCCGATGTACGTCGCGATGTTCGCCCCGGCTGCCTTGGCCGCAGCTGCATCGATCGGGCTGTCGATGTTGATCAACGGCACCTTCTTGGTCGACAACTGTGCCAACCCCTGCACCAGGTTCGTGCCAGTGATGGGGTTGATGATGAAGCAGTTGTAGTCCTGGCCGGCCATGCTGCTGAGCTTGTCTGCCTGTCCGGTGGTGTCACTGATGGACGCAGCCGCCTGCACGCTCACCGACGCGTTCTCGGTCTTGCTGCCCTCTTGGATCCCCGACTCCATGGCCTGGAAGAACGGGTTGTCCAGCCCCTTGATGACCGCGCCGATCTTGAGCGAGTCCGTCGCCGACCCACCGCCGGAGGAGCCGGTGCTGCTGGTGCTGCCACAAGCGGCGACCGTCAAGAGCGCGACGGTGCTGCCCGCGGCGAGAACGGACCGGCCAAGCAACGTGTGATTCATGGGTGCCTCTTCGCTGAGCGGAGCCGGCCCTATGCCGGTCTCGATGTGACACCGATTACAGTCCTATTTATGACTGATGTCAAGCAAAATTACGTCTAGCATCATGCAGAAATTTGTGAAAGCGTGTCCCCGTAGTTCGGACCATGGACTTTGGGAGGGTGAACTCGTGGCTGATCAAAGCCCTGTGACGAGCGGACTGCCGGACGCCGGAGGGAGCAGCACGCCGCCACGATCTGCCGCATCAGCTCGCGTGATCGACATGGGCTCCGCAGGTCACGTGTTGGCGTTGATCAGGCACTTCGGCAGCCTTACCCGCGCCGACATCCTGCGCAGTACGGGCCTGGCCCGCTCCACGGTGACGTCCCGGATCGATGCCCTCGAGGGCGCCGGCCTGATCACCACCAAGGAAGCTGTTGCGCACGGCCGCGGCCGACCAGCAGAGCGGTTTTCGTTCAACCGAGCTGGTGGCGTGTTCCTCATCGCCCATGCTGGCGCTACCGGCGTACAGGTAGCTGCCACCGACCTTGAGGGCACCGAGTTATGGCGCGAACACGTCAATGCGGCGGTCACCGAACTGAGTCCCACCCAATGGTTGAGCCAGGTCTCCCGGCGCTTTACCGCTGCTCTACAGGCCACGGGCCACAACGCCTCCGCGGTGCGTGGGATCGGGCTCGCCCTGCCCGGACCCGTCGATTTCGAGGCGCGCACCCTGGTGCGCCCGCCGATCATGTCCGGATGGGACAGCTACCCACTGGCGGACTGGTTCGCTGATGCATACGAGGCGCCCGTCGTGGTGGAGAACGACGTCAACGCGATGGCCCTGGGCGAGCAACGGGTGAGATTCCGACAGGACCAGGCTCTGGTCATGGTCAAGTTGGCTACCGGCGTCGGGGCTGGGATCGTCATCGGCGGCGAGATCTACCGGGGCGCGGACGGTGCCGCAGGCGACATCGGTCATATTCAGCTGGCCGATAGTGGCGAAGACCCGCCACTGTGTCGTTGCGGGAACTTCGGATGCATCGAGGCGTACGCCGGGGGGTGGGCACTCATCCGCGACCTGCGTGCCGCCGGACGCCAGATCGATACCGTCGCAGAGGCAGTGTCGCTGATCCATTCCGGCGACCAGGAGGCAATGCGGCTGTCACGACGGGCCGGACGCATCCTGGGGGTGGCGCTTTCGGATGTCGTGAGCCTGCTCAACCCCGGTCGATTGGTCATCGGCGGCGAGCTTGCAGATGCCGCGTCGCACCTGTTCGCGGGAATCAGGGAACAGATCTACGCGCGGTCCTTGCCGCTGGCGACGCGCCAACTGGACATCGTCCCCTCCACTCTCGGCCCGAGCGCTGGGCTCAGCGGTCTGGCCGCGGCGATCGCCGACCAGGTGTTCGCGCCGAGCCGGATAGACGCCCGTCTCGGCGATCACTGAGCGGCAGCCACCCCAGGACGACGCGAATAACGACTGCGTCACGTTCATCCTTTCGCCATATGGATGTGGCATGGATTCGTCAGGTGGCCTATCTACGATGAGCGCGGAGGTCCGGTATGCGGTTGAGAGGCACAGGGGCGGCGTCGGCCGTGCTCGTTGCGCTGCTCGGATGCTCCGCCGTGACGGCGTGCGGGTCTTCCGATGAACCCAAGGCCTCCACGAAGGCGACCAACTCCTGCACACCGCTGCCGAAACCGACCGCAGCCATCGCCGCGAACACCATCCCCGTTCGCGTCTTCAATGCCAGCGACACCGGCGGCCTGGCCCAGGACATCGCGATCGAGCTGCGGGCCCGCCAGTTCCGGGTGCTGAGCGCGGGCAACTACACCGGGGACGCGACGCCTGCGCCGTACGCCATGATCATCTACGGATCGGTCGGCAAGCAGGTGGCACTCACGCTCGCCCAGCAGGTCAAGAATCCACAACTGGTCGAGGACAACCGGGTGGATCCGTCGGTGGATCTGGTCCTCGGGGCGAAGTTCGCGCTGATCCCCGTTCCCCCGCCGCCCGCCGCCAAGGTTCAGTTGAACGTCTACAACACGACGGCCGTCACAGGACTGGCCAGCGACGTCGCGAACCAACTCAAGGCGCGCGGATTCAAAGTGCTCGACACCGGCAACGACCCGGCCGGTCGCTTCTGGCCGACGGACACAGCCGTCATCCTCTACGGCAAGGAGGGCGAGCCCTACGCCCGCCGAGTTGCTTTGCAGATCAAGGGATCACGGATGGTGGAGGACGACCGTTCAGGAACCGTCGTCGACCTTGACCTAGCCGCCAAATGGACCGGTCTGGTGCCGGTTGCCCAAGCAACCCCGGCCCCCAGCCCGAGCAACTCCTCCTGCTGAGCGGACTACTTCCGCAACAACGTCCCGAAGATGGTCCGCGACAGTTCGCGGCCGATGACGGTGCCCGCGGAACGCATCGCTGACTTCATCGGCGCGGAGTTCAACACCTGGTCCAGCGCCGACGGCTCCGGTTTCGGCTCCTTCTTGGGCGCCGGCTGTCGGGGCGCCGCCGGCTGCGCCGGGGCGGTGGGGGTCACGGACTGATCCGGAACCGGGGCAGCTTGACCTCCAGCGGCCGCGCGCCCCGACAGGATCTCGTACGCCGATTCCCGGTCTACCGCGTCGCGGTACTTGGGTGCCAGCTGGGAGGCCGAGACGACTGCATCGATGGTGCTGTCCGGTGAGGGCGCCATCAACGACTGCGGCGCGATCATCCGGGTCCACGCGACCGGGGTCGGCGCACCCTTCTCCGACAACACGGTCACGACGGCCTCACCGGTGCCCAGCTCGGTCAGCAGCTTCCCCAGGTCGTAATCGCTGTGCGGGAACGTGCTGACGGTCGCCTTGAGCGCCTTCGCATCGTCCGGAGTGAAGGCACGCATCGCGTGTTGCACCCGACTACCCAACTGCGCCAACACATTTGCCGGAACATCCTTGGGCACCTGCGTCACGAAGAAAATGCCGACACCCTTGGACCGGATCAGCTTCACAGTCTGCTCGATCGAGGCGAGGAACGCCTTGGACGCGTCGTTGAAGAGCAGGTGCGCTTCGTCGAAGAAGAACACCAGTTTCGGCTTGTCGACGTCACCCACCTCGGGCAGTTCCTGGAACAGATCGGCCAGCAGCCACATCAGGAAGGTCGAGAAGAGCGCCGGTTTGTCGCCAACCGCTGGCAACTCCAGCACGTTGATGAGCCCACGCCCGTCCGGCGACAGCCTCAGCAGGTCCGCGGTCTGGAACTGCGGCTCACCGAAGAACACGTCGGCGCCCTGGTCGGTGAAGGCGATCAGATTGCGCAGGATCACCCCGGCCGTCGCCGACGACAGACCACCGAGCCCCTTGAGTTCCGCCTTGCCCTCATCTGACAGCAGGTACTGGATCACCGCCGTCAGGTCCTTGATGTCCAGCAGCAGCCAGCCCTTGCTGTCCGCGAAGTGGAAAATGAGCCCGAGGCTTGACTCCTGAGTCGCGTTGAGCCCCAAAACCTTTGACAGCAACGTCGGCCCGAAGTCGCTGACCGTAGCCCGCATCGGGATGCCCTTGCCCTGACCGCCGAGGGAGAAGAATTCGGTCGGGTACGCCGTGGGCGTCCATTTCTGCCCGAGCGCAGCGGTGCGAGCCAAAATCTTCTCGTTCGACTCGCCGGGGCTGGCGACGCCCGAAACGTCCCCTTTGATGTCGGCGATGAAGGTGGGTACGCCGTGCAGGGACAACTGCTCGGCCATCACCTGAAGCGTCTTGGTCTTGCCGGTGCCCGTCGCACCGGCCACCAGACCGTGCCGGTTCAGTGTGGACAGCGGAATCCGCACGATGGCCTCGGGATAGATCGTCCCGTCGAACAGGGCCGGACCGAGCCCGAGGGCCGCTCCATCAGTCTTGTAGCCAGCAGCGACGGTAGCGATCCACTCCGGCTGCTGCGTGGGCGTCTCCGGCGCGCTGGTTGCCTCGGCCGCGGCAGGTGCGTCCGACGTCGCCGCAGGAGCAGCTGGAGCCTCGGGCGAAGCGGCCGTCTCTGCAGCCTCCGGCTGAGCGGCCGGCTGTGCAACCTCCGGCTGAGCGGCTGGTTCTGCAGCGTCCGGGCCCGTGTCAGGAGTTGAATCGTTGGTCACGCTGACGAGACTAGCGATCGCGTCTGCGTGTCACCCCGGACAACGCCGGGTGAGGTTCGTACAATCTGGCAGTGATCTTCAAGGCTGTCGGGGAGGGCCGCCCCTACCCACCGCACGACCTCGTGACCCCGCGGGACTGGCGGGACATCACGCCTCGCATGGTCCGCCTCGATGAGTTGATCACCACCAAGCGAACCCTTGACCTCGGCGCGCTGCTGTCCGAGGACTCCACCTTCTACGGCGACATCTTCGCCCACGTCGTGCAGTGGAACGGTGACCTCTACCTCGAAGACGGACTGCACCGGGCGCTGCGGGCGGCGCTGCACCAGCGACCCGTGCTGCACGCCCGGGTGCTCGTCCTCTGACGCCGGGGATCGTTGATGCCCGCCAACCGACCGACCACGGGTCTGGAGCGCGCTCGCCGACGCCGCGAGCGCCGTACGCTCATTGCCATCGTCGGTGCCCTGATCCTGGTGGGCGTTGCGGTGACGTACGCCGCGGCGTACGTCACGGGGCTGGCCCCCGGTAGTAAGCCGCCGGCCCCGCCGGCCAGTTGTGTGCGGACAACCCCGCCCCCCGCGCCGCAGTCGCTCTTCACGCTGAACGTCTACAACGCCTCGAAGGATCAGGGTGTGGCGAAGCGGACCGCCGCAGCACTGCGCTCCCGGGACTTCACGGTGGGTGCGGTGAGTAATGACCCGTACGGCGAGCAGCTCGACGGCGTGGGTGAGTTGCGATTCGGGGCTGCGGGCGCGGCGTACGCCAAGCAGTACGTGTTGCCGCTCTTCCCCGGGGCGACGCTGCAGCAGGACGGACGCACGGGCACCTCGGTGGACGTGGTGTTGGGTGGCGACGCGCCGTCGGTCAGCGAAGGTACGCCGACCCCCACCCAGACCTTGCCGGCCGACTGCGCACAGTACGAGTAGGCGAGTCCAACTCGGGCCCGAGAGCACCAGGACACTCGACCCACGTTTTGGGCGGCACGGCGCCGGTCGGGTACCCTCGTCGGCGGTGGCGTGTCCGAGCGGCCTAAGGAGAACGCCTCGAAAGCGTTTGTGGGTGAAAGTCCACCGAGGGTTCAAATCCCTCCGCCACCGCCAAACGAAGTAGGCAGGCTCCCAAGCGAAGCGAGGGTGCCTGCCTACTTCGTTTTATTGGAGTCGGGGATTTGGGAGGAGGGAGCGCAGCGACCGACGGTTCCCTCCGCCACCGCAGCATCACCAGCGGCCCCGACTGTCGTCGAACAATCGACGAAACCGCCACGAATCGCTGCGTCCCCGCGACGGAGCACCTCGATATGTGACGAGATCGCCACGAGTGCGACATGGTCGCTTGAGACGGCCTTCCGGATCCGGCTACGCGCTGACTGACTCAGCCCGCCTGGGGCTGGCCGGTGCGTGCAGCCTGGACCCGCGCCGTACGTTCCCGGCGCATGCGCTCCCGCGGATCGCGGTGCAACGGCATCTGCGCCGGACCACCCCAGGCGAGCAACGTGTACTGCAAGCGCCAGACGAACCGATAGCCCAACGACAACCCGGCCTTGTCGGTCGGGATCGGTGTCGGTCGCGCCTCGCTCATGGGTAGGAGTTTACACCAATTGTTGGTGCACCAACTATCGCTAGACTCATCGCGTGACCGACGACCCGCTCGCCCTGGAGAACCAGGTCTGTTACGGCTTGGCCCTCGCTGCCCGCGGCATCATCGGTGCCTATCGCCCGGTGCTGGAGCCGCTCGGTCTGACCCATCCGCAGTACCTGGTGATGCTCGCGCTGTGGGAGCACCATCCGCAGTCCAACCGGCAGCTCAGCGATGCCCTGCGACTGGATCCGGGCACGATCACTCCGCTGATCAAACGGCTGGAGCGGGAGGGGTACGTGACCCGGCAGCGCCAACCGGGCAACGAGCGCACCTTGGACATCGACCTCACCGAGCGCGGAATCGCCCTGCGAGAGCGAGCAATACACGTCCCCAGCATCATGATTCGGCGCCTCGGCCTTCAGCAGGCGGAGCTGCCCGCCCTCGCCGAAACCCTCCACGGCCTGATCGCGGCCGCCGATGACCCGCTGCCCCTCACCGACGACGAGCAGGCCGCGCTCACTCCACCTCGCTGATCGGGGCGGCAATGTCCTCCAACGACTTCTGCGCCGCATCCACCGACAAGAAGAGCGCCAGGATCCCGCCGACCACCATCAAGGCCGCGCCCAGGTAGTAACCGGGGGCGATACCCGTGATGTCCTTGGCCGCCGACGCGTTGTCGATCAGTTTGCCGAAGAGCAGCGGACCGCTGATGCCGCCGGCCGCCGTACCGATCGCATAGAAGAACGCGATGCACAGCGCCCGCGTCTCCATCGGGAAGATCTCCGACGCCGTCAAGTACGCCGAGCTGGCACCCGCCGAGGCTACGAAGAAGGCGACCATGCCGAAGATCGTCAGCGTGACTGCGGTGAGATTGCCGAGCAGGAGACCGGCGATCGCCAGGATGACGCCCGAGACGATGTACGTCGCGGAGATCATGATCTTGCGCCCCACCTTGTCGAAGAGTGGACCGAGGATCAATGCGCCGGCGAAGTTACTGATCGCGAACGCCGCCAGGTACCAACCGGTTTGACCGACTCCGAGGAAGGTTTGGAGCGTGTCGCCGAAGGTGAAGAAGAACGCGTTGTAGAGGAACGCCTGACCGATGAACATGCCCAGGCACAAGATGGTGCGGCGGGGGTACTCGGTGAAGACGGTCCGAGCGATGGTCGTCAGCCCGATGGTGTGCCGCTGCCGGATTTTGAGCGTCTTGTCGACGTCCGGCAACGACACGTGATCCTCGTGCTCGACCCGCTTCTCGATCCCGCCGACGATCTCCTCGGCCTCGTCCTCGCGACCGTGGATGAACAACCAGCGTGGCGACTCGGGCACGTTGCGCCGCACGAAGAGCACCCCGACCCCGAGGATCGCGCCGAGTGCGAAGCAGAACCGCCAGCCGAATTCCGGGTTCACCAACTGCGGGTCCAGCAATGGGATCGTCAGAAGCGAACCAGCCGCCGCCCCAAGCCAATACGACCCGTTGATGGTGATGTCGATCCGTCCCCGGAAGGCCGCCGGGATGAGTTCGTCGATCGCGGAGTTCACCGCGGCGTACTCCCCTCCGATACCCAACCCGGTGATGAAGCGGCAGGCGAAGTACCACGCCGGGTTCATCGACGCAGCGGTGAGCACGGTGCCCACCAGGTAGACCAGGAGCGTGATGATGAACAGCTTCTTGCGGCCGAACCGGTCGGTGAGCTGACCGAAGAAGAGCGCGCCGATGCACGATCCGGCGACGTACACCGCACCGGCCAGACCGATCTGCGAACTGCTCAGCCCGAGCCCGTGCGTCGAGTCCTTGAGGACGTCGGACAGGTTGCCGACGATGGTGACTTCGAGCCCGTCGAGCACCCATACGGTGCCCAATCCGATGACGATGATCCAATGCCATCGGGCCCACGGCAGCCGGTCCAATCGAGCCGGTATGTCCGTGGTGATCGTGCCGAGTTCCTGGTCCCCCTGCGTTTGTGCCATTGCCCCCTTCTACTCCTGCCAGGGGTAGCTGGCACCACCCGTCAGTGGCGACCCTGGAAATCAGCCAAGCGCGGCGAGATCAGCCTTCAGCTCAGCCATGTTGAAGCCTTCCGGCGAATGACCCTGCCGTAGATACTCTTTCGAGACGTAGGCGTAGCTCTCGTCGTTGTACTCCTGCAGGAACGCATCGGTCATCGGCTGCTCCCGACCCCAGGTCACGATGATGAAGCGACCGTTGCGTCGTGCCACGGCCGGGATGTAGTGACCACCTTCGATCCGCGACCCGGGCACGACGTCCCAGGGCTGGTGGTCACGGAACTGTTGCATCGCCGACTCCGGGAAACGCACGCCCACCCCGATCGCACCGAACAGGTAGATCGCGAGCAGGTGCTCCTGCACGTCCCCTGGTGTCAACGCCAGGTACGCCGCGATCTTGTGCCGGTGGCCGCTGGCGTCCACGAGACCGGTGTGTCGGCGGTACGACGCCGCCACCGCCATGTCCGTGCCGCGGTCAGTGTCCGGCTGCCCCGGGACGTACCCGGTGATCGCTGAGTAGTTGTTGATCGCGGCGTCAGTGCTCACTGCGACCTCCTGGGATCCGTTCTTGGTCCAGAGCATCGTCTCGTGCAGGCCACCGGCGATGACGCAGTCCCCTACCCGGTCGTTGCCCAACATCTGCCACGGCGCCACGCCCGTGTCGTGGCCGAAATGAGCCGGTGGGGTCGGCAGGCGCCGGGGTTCGAGGTACTTCGACAGTTTGAAGCTGACGGCGTCAGGACGCGCCGGAAGTTTGCCGAGTTTGAAGTCGCCGACGGCGGCGGATGTGGTGCTCATGGTGACCTCCTTGGATGGGACCTGCATCTATGACGAGATCCGTTGCGCGAGAGGAATACACGAGCGCCGAGATCTCAGCGAACTCCCAGGATCAGGCCAGCGCCGACCGCGCTGCACCGGCCACCAACTCGGTCACGGTGTCCAGCAGCGTCGAGGCAACCTTCCAGCGTTGCCAGTGCAACGGGACGTCGAGGGTGCGACCGGGCGTCAGGTCCACCAACGCACCCTCCGCCAGCAACGACGAGCAGAAGATCTCCGGGATCATGCCCCAGCCAAGTCCCAGCAGGACCGCCGTGCGGTGCTCCGTCGTCGACGGGATGTAGTGCCGTGGAGCACCCAGAGCATTGCCGGTACTAGTACGGAAGTAGTTGTGCTGCAGGTCATCTGACCGATCGAAGGTCACGATCGGGGCGCCCTGCGCGAGGTGCGGGCGCCCGGAGAGCCAATCATCGACGTACGCCGGGCTGGCCACTGCGCGGTACCGCATCACTCCCAGCCGGGTACTTCGGCAGCCGACCACGGGGCGACGATCGGCGGTCACGGCGGCCATCACGCGCCCCGCCCGCAGCATCGCTGCCTTGGATTGCTCATCCTCACGATGCAGCTCGAGCGTGATCGCGTGCTCGCGAGTTACCCGGTCGAACGCGGGAAGGAACCAGGTCGCCAGTGAATCCGCGTTGACCGAGATGCTCACGACGCGAATCCCGACGGACGCGGCGTCCAGATCGCCCTCGAGGTCATCGTGAAGCACCTGCACCTGGCGTGCGTAGCGCAGCAAGCGTTCGCCTGCGGCGGTCGCTCGAGCCGGCAGGGCCCGCTCGACCAACGTCTGCCCCAGGGCGTTCTCCAGACCACGAATACGTTGAGATACCGCCGACGGCGTGACGTTGAGTACCCGCGCCGCCGCATCGAAACTTCCGTGATCGACCACGGCGACGAAGGTCTGCACCTGGACGGCATCGGGGGTCATGAAGCGATTCTAATGTTTCTGAAGAATCATTCGCTGGACTTCATTACGGGCAGCGCCCACGCTGGAGCGGTGAGTTCCTATCTGATCGGGCTGGTGACCGGCCTCAGCCTCATCGTGGCGATCGGCGCGCAGAACGCCTACGTCTGCGCCTCGGGCTCAGCCAGCCCGCTCGCATTGTGGTGCCGGCGGTCATCCTCTGTATCGCGTCGGACGCCGCGCTCATCGTCGCCGGGGTCGCCGGACTCGGCGCACTGACGGCCCGCGCGCCCTGGCTGCTCACGGTGCTGCAGTGGCTCGGGGTCACCTGGCTGATCGGCTACGCAGTGCTGTCCGCCCGGCGGTGCCTACACGGCGTACGCGCACCGGCCAGCCTGGAGGCGACGGCGGTCGCCCCCGCCGCACTGCGCACGGTGCTGCTGACCACCGCCGCGTTCACCTGGCTGAACCCGCACGTCTACCTCGACACGATGTTGCTGATCGGATCGCTGGCCAACGCCCACCCGGGCGGCCGCTGGTGGGTCGCCGCCGGCGCGATCACCGCCAGCGCGGTGTGGTTCGCGGCACTGGGCGGCGGCGCTCGGTTGCTGCGCCCGCTCTTCCGTCGCCCGTTCACCTGGCCGGTGATCGACGGCACCATCGCGGCCACCATGGGCGTCTTGGCGCTGAAACTCGCCTTCCACTGAAGGCGTTACGGAAGGATGCCGAGGGACCGGGCGCGAGCGACGGCAGCGGTCCGCGACGTCACATCGAGCTTCGAAAAGACATGCACCAGATGGGATTTGACCGTCGCCTCGGAGATGAACAGCGCCGCGGCGATCTCGCCGTTTGACGCACCGTCGGCCACCTTGCCCAGGACGTCGATCTCCCTGGCCGACAAGCTCACCGCCGGCGACCGTAGCCGCGACAGCAACCGCGCCGCGACCGCCGGGGCAAGTGCGCTCTCACCACTGGCCGCCGCCCGGATCGCCGCGAGCAACTCCTGCGGCGGCGCATCCTTGAGCAGGTAGCCACTCGCGCCCGCCTCAACGGCACCGAGAATGTCCCCGTCGGTGTCGTAGTTGGTCAGCACCAGCACGTACGGCGCCGCCTCCTGTGCTCGGATCTGCCGGGTCGCGTCGGCGCCAGTGGCTTCTTCGCCGAACCGCAGATCCATCAACACCAGCTCCGGGGACAACTGCTGCGCCAGGAACACCGCTTCCTGCGGCGTGCCCGCCTCACCGACGACCTCCAGGTCTGGTTCGCCCGCCAGCATCGCGCGCAAGCCAGTACGCACCACCGGATGGTCGTCGGCGATCAGGATCCGAATCATGCTGCGGCCCGTGGAATCCGCGCCGTCACCGTGGTCCCCCGGCCCGGAGCCGAGGTGACGTTGAGCGTGCCACCCCACTGGTCGACCCGCTCCTGGATCGCGTGCAGCCCAAAGGAGTCGCTGCTTCCTGCCTTGCGAGCAGCCGGGTCGAATCCGGTTCCGTCGTCGCTGATCTCGAGCGCGAGTTCCTGCTCGCTCAGCCCGAGGCGGACGCGAGCGTGGGCCGCGCCCGCGTGCTGGACGACGTTGGCCATCGCGCCCTGGACGATGCGCAGGACGGTCGTCTGCAGATCCATCGGCAGGTCGACGATCTCCGGCGCATCAACCGTGACGGACACACCGGGCGTCGACTCGGCGATGCGGCGCAACGCACTGGGCAGGCCATCGTCGAGGGCCTGCGGGGTCAGTTCGCGGACGATACCGCGGGTCTCGGCGAGCGCCGTACCCGCGGTTTCCCTTGCGGTGCGGATGTATTCGGCTCCTGGATGGTCGGGGTCCACTCGCTCCGCGGCGTGCAGGAGCATCCCGATACTCGACAGGTCTTGCGCGACCGTGTCGTGGATCTCGCGAGCCAGCCGCGCACGCTCGGCCAGCATGCCCTGCTCGCGCTCGCTGGCGGCCAACTGGTTCTGCGCCGCAACCAACTCGGCCAGCAGCCGTTCGCGGTCGACGGCTTCGCGTTGCAGGGCCTGGTAGCCCAGGCCGATGAGCAGAGCGACACCGGCTCCGATGACCGGTCCGATGACTCCCCCGGGTGTAAATCCTGAATGCCAGCCGATACCCAGCACAGCAGCGGCGGTGGCAACCAGCACCGCGAGCGGCGCTGCGATACCAGGCAACAGATGCAGATAGAGGAAAAACATCGGGAAGGCGAGGTAGGCAGCTTCCGGCACCAGGACGAGCTGGCCGAGCCAGCACACCGTCAAGGCGGCAAGCCAGCAATAGGTCAGCGCCGCGCTACGCAGCCTGGCCACCTGCGCACCCGCGAGATAGATCAGCGCGAAGAGCAGCCACAGCCCCATCGCCAGCGCCGGGTGGCCCGGCGGCTGCGCCACGATTCGCACCACGACCACCGCCAACAGCGCGGCGGTCAGGACGTGCAGGCCGAACCGCAAACCGGTGAAGACCGGAGTGAGCTGGTGATCTGCCATCGTCCTCAGCCTAGGCGCGTTCCATCGGGACGCCATC
Organism: Branchiibius hedensis; assembly: GCF_900108585.1. Classification (NCBI taxonomy): domain Bacteria; kingdom Bacillati; phylum Actinomycetota; class Actinomycetes; order Micrococcales; family Dermacoccaceae; genus Branchiibius; species Branchiibius hedensis. The sequence continues at coordinate 3,675,762 of NZ_UESZ01000001.1, read as the reverse complement.
CATCGAAAGTTCGATTCCACAACCCAACCGAAGAGCGATGTTCGCGGACGCAAGAACCGACACTCTTGGAGGGTGGCTGGTGGACCGTCCGGCAGCCTGAAGGGATCACCTCATGTTTGTCGCGTGGCGCGAACTTCGTTTCGCACGCGGACGTTTCGTCCTCATCGGGTCGGTGGTGGCACTGATCACCGTGCTCGTCGGCTTCCTGACCGGACTGACCGGCGGCCTGGCCGCCCAGAACGTCTCGGCTCTGTTGGGTCTGCCGGGTGACCGGATCGTGTTGCAGGAACAACCCTCGGGTACGGCGACCTTCAGTGAGTCGGCCATCTCACCGTCCGTCCAGGAGCAGTGGCGCTCCGCTGCTGGCGTGCACGCGGTGACACCGATCGGCATCGCGCAGACCCGCGCGACCCACGGATCGACGGGGGCCGGGGTGGCGATTTTCAGCGTCCCGGCGGGTGCCCCGGCCAGCACCGTGACGGACCTCGCGCCAACGAAGGACGACGAGATCGGGCTGTCTGCGGGCGCCGCCGATGCTCTCCACGCGAGAACCGGGGACACCATCTCGCTGGGTGGATCGACCTACCGGGTCAGTCGGATCGGCGGCGATGCCTGGTACAGCCACACCCCGGTGATCGCGATGACTCCTGACGCCTGGGGGTCGCTGGACAAGAAGACTGGTGGTGACGGGCTGGCGACTCTGCTTGCCGTGCAAGGAGATCCGGACTGGACGGCCGTGGCCACGAGCACTCACACCGTCGCGCAACCACCGCTGTCCGCGTTGCCGCACCTGGAGACGTTCCGCTCGGAGATCGGCTCGCTGGCCCTGATGGTGGCGATGCTCTTCGGTATCTCCGCACTGGTCGTCGGCGCCTTCTTCACGGTGTGGACCATGCAGCGCGCCAGCGACGTTGCGGTGCTCAAAGCACTGGGCGCGAGCACCAACACCCTGATGCGGGACGCACTCGGCCAGGCACTCGTCGTACTGGCCGCAGGGGTCGGTGCCGGGCTACTCGTGGTGGTCGGGCTCGGACTCCTGGTCAGCGGCAAGCTGCCGTTCATGGTCAACGTCTTCACCACCCTGGTGCCGGCCCTCGCGATGGTGGTCCTCGGCCTCGCCGGCGCCGCCGTCGCACTGCGCACCATCACCAAAGCCGACCCCCTCACTGCGTTGGGAAGTAACCGATGATCACCCTCGACGACGTCACTCTCACCTTCCCCGACGGTGACCAGCGGATCACCGCGGTCGACCACGTCAGCCTGCGCGGAGACGCCGGGGTGGTCACCGGGATCACCGGCCCGTCGGGCTCGGGTAAGTCCAGTCTGCTGGCCGTCGCCGCCACCCTCATCCGGCCGGACTCCGGGCGGGTCCTCATCGGCGACACCGACGTGACGTCCTTGACCCGCTCCCAGGCGACCACCGTGCGCCGCCACCGCATCGGCATCGTCTTCCAACAGTCCAACCTGCTGCCGTCGTTGACCGCGCGGGAGCAGTTGGAGGTGATGGGCGAACTGGGTCATCGCCCCAGCCACCAGCAGCGCAAACTGCTCGCCGAGCGCGCCGACGAGTTGCTGGACAGCGTCGGCCTGGCCGAGCACGCCGGCAAGCGACCGGCGCAACTGTCCGGCGGTCAGCGGCAGCGGGTCGCGATCGCCCGGGCGCTCGTCAATCAACCTGAAGTGCTGCTGGTCGACGAACCCACCAGTGCGCTCGACCAGGAACGGGGCGCCGCCGTCATGACGCTGATCCAGCAACTCACGCACGAGCGCGACACCGCGACCTTGCTGGTCACCCACGACCTCCAGCATCGGGCGGCCCTGGACCGGCTCGTCACCGTCGTCGACGGACGGATCATCGACCACCCGTGACTGCGGGCCCGCCGCCCGAGATCACATCGCGAGACCGGCGTCCCACATAACGGTCGATTTGGCGTACCATCCGGTGCGTGTCACAGATAGATAGTCTTTCAAATAACACCGCGCAGAATCGCCAGGACCGCAGCGCGCTCATCGCCGTCACGATCTTCCCGCTGCTGGTGCTCGCCGCGGGCGCCGCCGGCTATCTCTTCCCGGACACCTTCACCCCGTTCACCCCGCAGGTGCCGTACCTGCTGGGGATCGTGATGCTCTGCATGGGGGTCACGCTCACCCCGCCGGACTTCGCGCGGATCGCCAAACGGCCGTGGGTGGTGCTGCTCGGCCTGGTGGCGCACTACGTGATCATGCCGCTCGCCGGCTGGGCGATCGCGCACGCCCTCGGCCTGAATCCGGCGCTCGCGGTCGGCGTCATCCTGGTCGGCTGCGCCCCGAGCGGCACGGCCTCGAACGTGATGACGTACCTCGCGAAGGGTGACGTCGCCCTGTCGGTCTCCGTGGCCACCTTGTCGACCCTGGTCGCCCCGGTCTTGACCCCGCTGCTCACCCTGTGGCTGGCCGGCTCCTACCTGCACGTGGCGGCCGGGTCGATGTTCCTCGACATCGTCAAGACCGTGCTGATCCCGGTGATCCTCGGCGTCGTGATCCGTCTGGTGGCCGGGCGGTGGGTCGATCGCATTGCGGGCGTCTTCCCCTGGGTCTCGGTCGCGGCGATCTCACTGATCGTCGCGATCGTGATGGGCCACAGCGCCGCCGCCTTCCGGACCTCCGGACTGCTGGTGTTCGTGGCCGTCGTCCTGCACAACGGTTTCGGACTCTTCCTGGGCTACCTGTCCGGCAAAGCGGCCCGGCTCGACCACCGCGCCCGCCGGGCGCTGGCCTTCGAGGTCGGCATGCAGAACTCCGGCCTGGCCGCGTCGCTGGCCGCCGGGCACTTCGCCTCGATGCCGGCGGCGGCGCTCCCGCCGGCCATCTTCTCGGTGTGGCACAACGTCTCCGGTGCCGTCACCGCGGCCTTCTTCCGACGGCGCCCGCTGCCGGAGGCTGAACTCGCGGCCACCGAGCCCGACCGCGTCGGTGCCACCCAGGCGGGCTGAGTTCAGCTCGAGATCCCCGCTGCCTCCGGGGCCCGCAACCCGGGGACTCAGTCGCGCGAATGCACGGCGTCGCCGCCGATCCAGACCTTCGCCACGTCGTACGCCGTGCCGAGGACGAACATCTTGGCCAGCGCATCGCTGGGGTCGGCTGCGTTCTTCAGGCACACGTCGAGCGTGGATCCCGTTGCCGGCTGGACAAGTACGGCGTCGAAGGACTTTCCGACGGACAGGTCACCGACCGTCTCGGCCAGGTCGAGCGCCTGTGCTCCCGCTGCGGTGGCCAGGTAGAGCAGGTGAGCGGGCGTCAGCTGTACGCCCTTGTCGCCCAGGAGTTGCTGCACGAAGTAGGCCTGCAGCCCCTCTTTGAACAGACTGAACCCGGTGCCACCCCCGACGTCGCTGCCCAGCGCCACTCGCACACCGGCGTCGAGGTGCTCACGCAACGGGAAGAAGCCGCTGCCGAGAGAAGCGTTGCTGGTCGGGCAGTGCGATACCGATGCAGAGGCGGACGCAAGTGCAGCCAGCTCCGCCGGCTTCGGGTGCACGTTGTGCGCCAGAATCGTCCGCCGGCCGAGTAGTCCGTATTGGTCGTAGCAGTCGACGTAGTCCCGGGAGTCCGGGAACAACGCTGCCACCTCTGCGATCTCCCGGTTGTTCTCGTTGACGTGCGAGGTGACGAACAGATCCGGGGTGTCCTTCACCAGTTGCTGGCAGGACTCCAGCATCGGACCCGACGCCGAGAGCGCGAACCGTGGTGTGACGGCGTACCGCAACCGACCGCGGCCGTGCCAGGTGTCGATCAGGGCCCGGCTCTCCTCGTAGGCCCGCGTCGGGCTGGTCAGCAGATCCGAGCGCAGGATCCGATCGCTGACGACCAGACCCGCGGTGGCCCGCATACCGACGCGCGCTGCCTCGCCGAAGAACGCGTCCATCGCCGTGGCGAAGTGTGCCCCGAACACCATGGCCGAGGTCGTACCCGCGGCCAGCACCCCGGACAGGAACTCCCGGGCGATCTGCTCGGCGTACGCCCGGTCGGCCAGGCGCGCCTCCTCGGGCAACGCGCAGCGCTCCAACCAGTCCAACAGGGGCATACCCAGGCCACCGATGACGTGCACCTGTGGGAAGTGGACATGCGTGTCGACCAGTCCGGGGATGAGCACACCGTCGCGCAGGTCGACCACCTGGGCATCGGGTGCGTCGATCCGGACAGCGGCGAATTCGCCACGGGCGGTGATGATTCCGTTGTCCACCAACAGTCCGACGTCATCACCGGAGCGCAGCGAACCTCCGGCGAACGGGTCATCCGGCGTGTCCAGCACGCGGGCCCGGAAGATCACGCTCACGCCGGCACCACCGCGAACTGGGACGCCAACTGCGCAGCCACACTCAGCGCGATCACCGCGGGCTCCTTGCCGGTGATCGACGGCAGCCCGATCGGGCAACTGATGGCGGCCACCGCCTGCGGTGAATGCCCCTCAGCCAGAAGCCTTTTCTCGAAGCGCCGCCACTTGGACCGCGATCCGATGAGGCCGACGCTGCCCAGATGACCACAGCGCAGGGCGGCATCGCACAGCGCCATGTCTTCGGCGTGGTCGTGCGTGATGATCAACACGTGAGTTCCCCGCGGGATCTGCCCGAGGACGAGTTCCGGCACCGGCGCGTGATGCACGGTGAGTGTGCCGACCGGATCCTCCAGACAGGTCAACCGATCGGCAGCGAGTTCTCCTGCCCGTGAGTCGATCAGATGCAGGTCGAGATCGTGCCGCACCAGGATCCGGGAAAGCTCCAGCCCCACGTGGCCGGCGCCGAAGATCGCAATCGCCGGCACCGGCAGGATCGGCTCCAGCAGCAACGTGACCTCCCCGCCGCAGCACTGGGTGCCGTGCTCGACCGGGGCGTGCTCGTTGAGGGCGAATTCCAAAGCCGTCGGCGCGGACTCACCGGAGGCAATCAACTCCCGTGCCTTCTCGATGGCCGACTGCTCGAGATTGCCGCCACCCACACTGCCGCTCTCCCGCGTCGCCGTCACGAGCATCTTGGCCCCCGCGTCGCGGGGGACGTGCCCGCGTGAGGCCGTCACCGTCACCAGGACGGCAGGCTCTCGTCGGGCCCGCGCGGCAGCGACGTCCGAGACCCAACTCACGGCCGACTACCCGCTGGCTGGGGCTGCTCTGCCGCAGCTACTCGTTCGGATTCCGGGCGCATCGGGTGACCACCCGGAATCCGTTCGGGCTCAACGGCAGCCGAGTCGCGGCGTACGTTGCCGTCGGCTTCACCTGACCGCGCCGCTTCCAGAGCCCAGTAGACAGCCTCGGGAGTGGCCGGCAACGCAAGATCCACGCTCGCGCCCGCCGGCCCGAAGGCAGCGGCCGCCTGTCGCAACGCCTCCCGGACGGCGAAAGCCAGCATCAGCGGCGGTTCACCCACCGCTTTGGACCCGTAGACAGCGCCTTCCTCGTGCGCCTGCTCGAGCAGTGACACGTGGAACTCCTGCGGCATCTCCGAGAAGCTCGGCAGCTTGTAGGTACTCGCCGCCTGCGTCGCCAGACGCCCGCGGCGCGGGCCATCCGACTCGTCCCAGACCAACTCCTCCAGGGTCATCCAACCGGCGCCCTGCACGAAACCGCCCTCGATCTGGCCGATGTCGACCAACGGCGAGAGGCTGTCGCCGACGTCGTGCACGATGTCGACCCGACGCGTTTGGTAGGCACCGGTGAAACCGTCCACCTCCACCTCGCAGACGGCGACGCCGTTGGCGAAGTACTTGAACGGCGATCCGGTCATCGTCGAGGAGTCCCAGTGCAGACCCTCGGTGCGGTAGTAGCCCGCCGCCGAGAGCTGAACCCGTTGGAAATAGGCGCGTTTGGTCAGCTCGGCCCACGGCAATGGCTCCGCGGTGCTGCCGATCGCGCTGACGACTCCGTGGTCGAAGCGCACGTCCGCGGGGTTGACGCCGAAGTGCTGGGCCGCCACCGGACGGAGTCGCTCGATGATCTGCTCACAGGCGTTCTTGACCGCACCTCCGTTGAGGTCCGCGCCCGAACTGGCCGCGGTGGCCGAGGTGTTCGGCACCTTGTCGGTCCGGGTCGGTGCCAGGCGAACCGTGGACAACGGTACCCCCAGAGCCGTGGCGGCGACCTGCAGCATCTTCGTGTGCAGTCCCTGACCCATCTCGGTGCCGCCGTGGTTGATCAGCACCGAGCCGTCTTTGTAGACCAGGACGAGCGCGCCGCCCTGGTTGAACGCGGTCAGGTTGAAGGAGATGCCGAACTTCACCGGAGTCGCCGCGATGGCTCGCTTCGTGTGATCGTGCGCGGCATTGAACTTCTCGATCTCCTGCTGGCGCTCGGCGAATCCGGCCTGGTTGCAGGCCTGTTGCCAGGCCCGGCCGAGCCGGTCCCACTGAGTGACTTCCTGCCCGTACGGCGTGGTCTGCCCTGGCCCGTAGAGGTTGCGTGCGCGCAGCGCGGCCGGGTCGATCCCTAGCAGCGGTGCGCACCGACCCAGGATGTCTTCGATCACCAGCATCCCCTGCGGCCCACCGAAGCCACGGAACGCGGTCTGCGAGGTCTTGTTCGTGCGGGCGATCCGGCCGTCGACACAGACGTTGGGAATCCAGTAGGCGTTCTCGATGTGGCACACCGCCCGAGCCAGCACCGGCTCGGACAGGTCAAGGCTCCATCCGGCATCGGAGGTGATCGTGGCCTCGAGAGCCAGGAGGTGACCGTCGTCGTCGAAGCCGACCTTCCACTCGGAGTGGAATCCGTGCCGCTTGCCGGACATCGTCATGTCCAGAGTTCGGTTGAGCCGCAGCCGGACTGGCCGCCCGGTCAGGATCGAGCCCAGGGCAGCGATCGCCGCGAATCCGTGCGGTTGCATTTCCTTGCCGCCGAACCCGCCACCCATCCGCAGACACTGCACCGTGACCTCGTGCGAGGCCAGACCGAGCACGTGCGCGACGATCTCCTGGGTCTCACTGGGGTGCTGGGTGCTGGACTGGATGAAGATCTGACCGTTCTCGTCCACCTGGGCGAGCGCGGCATGGGTCTCCAGGTAGAAGTGCTCCTGGCCCTTGAACTCGAACTCACCGCTGAAAACGTGCGCGGCCTCGGCGAATCCGGCTGTGACGTCGCCCCGCTCCATGTGCGGTCGCGCGCCTTGGAAGCTCTCCGCAGCGATCGCCTCGGTGACGGTCATGATCGCCGGTAGCGGCTCGTAGTCGACTTCGACCTTGCCGGCGGCCACCCGGGCCGCGTCCAGCGTGTCCGCGAGAACCCAGCAGATGGCGTGCCCGTGGAACATCACTTCACTGGGGAAGAGCGGCTCGTCGTGCTTGACACCTGCATCGTTCACGCCGGGTACGTCGTCGGCCGTGAGGACCCGTACGACGCCCGGCACTGCGAGCGCCTCGTCCAGTCGCACGGCTGTCACCCGGGCGTGCGCGTGGGTGGACTGTACCGGCCAGGCGTGCAGCACATCCTTGGTCCGGATGACCAGGTCGTCGGTGTAGAGGGCCTTCCCCGTCACGTGCAGACTCGCTGCTTCGTGCGGAATTGACTCTCCCACAATGGGATTGGTCGGCCGCTGGGACAACGAACTCATGCCGAGACCTCCTGCACGGACGTGGTTTCCACGTAGAACTTGTGCAACGCAGTACGCAGCATCGCCGTGCGGTAGGCGCTGCTCGCGCGGTGGTCGCTCATCGGCGTACCTGCATCAGCCAACGCGGCAGCTGCTTCCCGCACGGTCCCGGCCGTCCACGGACGGCCCTCCAGCACGGCTTCCGCAGCGGTTGCTCGCAACGGTGTTGCCGCGACACCACCTAGCCCGATCCGGGCCCTGCTGACCACTCCGTCGCTCAGGTCGATCGCCAGCCCGACGGCGACACTCGAGATGTCGTCGAACCGGCGCTTGGCGATCTTGTGGAAGGCGGTGTGTGCGGCCAGTGGCTTGGGAATGACGACCGCCTTGATGATCTCGGCCTTCTCCCGCACGGACTGGCGGTAGCCGGTGAAGTACTCAGCCAGCGGCACGCTGCGCTCGCCGTCGGGTCCGGCCAGGAGCAGCGATGCCTCCAACGCGAGCAGTGCGGGCGGGCTGTCCCCGATCGGGGAGCCGGTGCCGAGGTTGCCCCCGAAGGTGCCACCGTTGCGGATCAGTCGGGAGGCGAACTGCGGGAACAGCTTGTCCAGCAACGGGATCCGGCCCGCCAGCCGCCGCTCGATCTCGGAGAGCGTCAACGCAGCGCCGATGGTGAAGCCGGTCTCATCCTCGGTCAGGTCACGCAGTTCCGCGAGTCGGTCGATCGCGACGAGCGTTGTCGCCCGGGACATCATCAGGTTGGCGGCGACCCCCCAGTCGGTGGACCCGGCCACCAACTGCGCCTGGTCGTCGGAGGCAAGAAGGTCGATCGCCTCGGCCAGCGATTGCGGTCGCACATACCGGGCACCGGCAACCGTCACGTCGGTGTGCGCCGGCGCAGGGGCGGGTTGCGAGTGCTGCTGCACGAGTTCGTCGGTGTCCTCGGGAATGCCCAGGGCGTACGCCGCGTCGCGGATCGGGCGATAGCCGGTGCAGCGACACAGGTTGCCACTGAGGGCGTGCAGGTCGAAGCCGTTCGGGCCGCACTCATGCGCACCGTGCTCATCGGCTTCACTACCGGCATCGGATGCCGGGACACGGTCCTTGCGGTAGTACTCCGCGGCCATGCTGCACACGAAACCCGGGGTGCAGTAGCCACACTGCGATCCACCGCGGACCGCCATCTCCTGCTGGACCGGGTGCAGGTCACCGGGTTCGCCGAGGCCCTCGGCCGTGATGACCGTCTGCTCTTCGAGGGACAGCGCCGGGATCAGGCACGCGTTGATCGCGGTCCAGGTGGTGCTGCCATCGGCGTCCGGACGAGCCACCAGCACCGAGCAGGCGCCGCACTCCCCTTCGGCGCAGCCCTCCTTGGCGCCGGTCAAGCCCTGGTCGCGCAACCAATCCAGCGCGTTGGTGTGGGCGGTCACCTCATCCAGTGAGGCGGTGCTCCCGTTGACCGTGGCTCGCATCGCGGCCTCCTTCGAATCTCGCGTCCGTCCCCGCCGCGCTGCGGATCCACTTCCTAGGGGACCACAGCAGCCGGGGACATGGTTGGTCTGATCGAGGAAGTCGCCCGGTTATCCATGTCGAACGAGCAACGACCTTGTGAGGCGGATCACACCTTACCGCATGGTGCGACTACTTTGGAATACAAATTCCACCATACGGATTCCCCCGCCGAGGCTCCCGAGCGGATTTGGATGCGGTGCGTGTGTTGCGACAGCAATCCAGCACACCGCATCCAAACCCGGGAAGTCCGCCCCCGGCTACCGGTCGCGCGGGGTGTTCAGGTGGCTCAGTGCGGCCGCCTGCAGCGGGTTGGCTTCGGCCACCAGATCGTCGAAGCGGTACCCGGCGATCTTAGCGATCTCGACCATCGCGCTGTTGTGCTCCTGGACCACCGAGTTGTGCAGTCGGCGTTCACCGTGCTCGATGATCTGGTCGAAGCTGCCCTCATCGCGCAGCGACACCACCAACGGGAAGCCGAACCGCTCCCGGTAGGCCGAGGTCAACGCGTCCAGCCGCTCCTGGTCGGCGCCGTTGAGGTGGGTCAGGCCGCGCAGGGACTGCTCCTCCTGCGAAGCAGCACCCGTCGTGCCCTCGATGACCTCATCGGAGCCGAGGCGCGGATAGCCGGCGATCAGTTCCGCTTGCTCCTGCGGGGTCGCTGCGAACAGCGCCTCCTGGAACGAGCGCCGCAGATCGGCGGTGTCACTGAACGGCCGCTGCGCGTACGCGCGGTGCACCACCCAGTCCGGGCCCTGGAAGAGACTGCCGAAGGTCTGGGCGAACTCGTCCTCGGACATCTGGTTGACCTGCTCGAGGCGGATCAGATTGCCCGGCGAACCCGCGACAGCCGGCCCTCGATCACTGCCCACGTGGTAGAAGATCATGTAGAGCACGAAGGCCGCGATGCTACCGATCGTGATGCCGCTGCCCAGCAGCACCTGCAGCTTGTCCGGCAGCGCTTTGGCGATGTCGGGCTGCGCGGTCACCATCATGGCCAGCGCCAGGCTGGTCGCCACGATGATCACGTTGCGGTGGTCGTTGAAGTCGACCTTCGACAGGGTCTGGATACCCACGACCGCCACAGTCGCGAACATCGCCAGACCGGCACCACCCAGCACCGGCTTGGGGATGCCCGCCACCAGAGCGCCCGCCTTCGGCAGGAGGCCGAGGATGATCATGAACAGACCAGCGGTCGCCACGACGTACCTGCTCTTGACCCGGGTCAGTCGCACCAGGCCGACGTTCTCGGCGAAGCAGGTGTAGGGGAAGGAGTTCAGGATGCCGCCGATGAAGGTGGCCACACCGTCGGCGCGCAGCGCACGGGTCACATCGGTGGAATCGACTCGCTTCTCGACGATTTCGGCGGTCGCGAAGACGTCACCGGTGGTCTCCACCGCGGTGATCATCATGACGATGATCATCGAGATGATCGCGACCAGACTGAACTTCGGGATGCCGAAGTAGAACGGAGTCGTCACGCCCACCCACGAGGAACTGCTGACCTCGCTGAAGGCAGCGTCGCCGAGCATCCAGGCGATCACGGTGCCACCGACCAGGCCGATCAGCACCGCGATGGTGGCGATGAAGCCGCGGAAGACCCGTTGCAGCGCGACGATGACCAGGATGGTGCCGATCGCGTAGCACAGGTTGCGCCCGTTGGTCGGGTCCGCCTTGCCGTTGGCGTCCATGACCGCGTCGCCCGCAGCGACCGGAAGCAGCGATAGACCGATCACGGTGATGACGGTGCCGGTCACGACCGGTGGGAAGTACCGCACCAGTTTGCCGAAGTACGGCGCCACCAGGAAGGTGACCAGACCGGCGACGATGACCGAGCCGTAGATGGTGAGCAGACCGTCGGTACCGCCACCGGCCGCCAGACCGATCGTGATCATCGGCGCGACGGCGGTGAAGGTGACGCCCTGCAGCAACGGCAGCCGGACACCGACCTTCCAGAAGCCGATCGACTGGATGATCGAGGCGATACCGCAGGTGAACAGGTCCGCGTTGATCAGGTGGATCAGTTGCTTGGTGTCCAGACCGATGCCGCTGGCCAGCAGGATCGGGACGATGACGGCGCCGGCGTAGAACGCCAGCAGGTGTTGCAAGCCGTAGATCGCCAGCTTCGGTGCGGGGAGCACCTCGTCAACGGGGTGCACGGCTTTGCGTGGAGGCGCGGCCACTGTGGTCATAGCGGACCTTTCCGCTCGAGAGCCGGCGGCGCGGATGCCACCGGCAGACATGGTTTTGCTGACCGAGTATCCGCGGCTGGTTATCCATGCCAAACACCCGCGGGGACTCTGTGAGCCTAGTCACAAAATCGGCCGCGTCAAGCAAAAAACGAAAACTAAATTCCGCTGAGTGGAGATTTGCGGTTGCGGGGCCGCACAACGAACGGCGCCGTCACCCGGGAAGGGGGACGGCGCCGTACGTCGATCGCTGGATCAGGCGTCAGCCGGCACCTTGGCGACGGCCTCGGACCAGGCCTGGCCCGGGTCGTACGCCGCGGAGGCGTCCACGTCCGCGGTCCGCTTGATCGTGGCCTCGATCAGCCCGTAGGGCCGGTCGTCGGCGTGGAAGACCTCGTTGTTGTTCTCCAGGTCGAAGGAGGACAGGTCGAGCACGAAGTGGTGCTTGTTGGGGCAGCTCATCCGGATCTCGGCGATCGTGGCGTCAGCATCGAGCGCAGCCTGGCCCATCTCCCAGATGGTGTGCTGCAGCGCGTAGCTGTAGGCGTTCGCGAAGGCCAGGGTCACTGCATCGAAGACCGCGTCGAACGAAGCGCCCCAGTCCTTGTCGTTGCTGGAGTGCGCCCACTGCGCCTTGATCGCGGTCGCCATGACGCGGTCGTTGGTCGGCTGCAGCGTCGTGTACTTCTCCTGGTAGAACCCGTGGAACTCCGAGTCGGTGGTCTTCAGGACGGTGAGGTCCTTCAGGCCGCTGACCACGGTCGCCGGAGCAGACCCGCGCCGGGTCACGGTCACGGTCCGCACGTAGTCACCGTTCTTGACGAAGGCGTGCGGGTTGTCGTGCGAGCGCACCCACGGAAAGGCCTCGACGTTGATCCGGGCACTTTCGACCTGCGGTACGTCGTCGACGAAGTGGTTGGCCAGGGCCAGCGCGAACGATTCCGGGTGGCGGACCGCGTCCCCGGCCTCCTTGGCGAAGGCGTTGACCGTGTTCTTGCAGGCATCGGTGGTCAGCACCTTGGCCTGGTCGCCGGTCTGGTGGGCCTCGTCGAAGTCACCGGTCAGCGCGACGCTGACGTTGTAGTCGACCAGGTCGTGCGGCGCGGCGGGGTCGTCGCGGAAAACGCGCACGACGTGTACTTCGGCCTTGCCGTATTGGTTGTATCCCAGGACGTAGGACATCGTTGTCAGCTCCCTCGGTAGGTGGAAAAGGCGAACGGGCTCAGTAGGACTGGCACGTGGTAATGACGGTCGTCGGTGACCGTGAATGTGATGTCGACCTTCGGATAGAAGGCCGCGACGCCGATCCGGTCGAAGTACTCACCGGTGGCGAAGCTGATGGTGTAGATCCCCTGCGGCAGACCGCTGGGTGCGAGGTCGGCGATCCGGCCGTCCTCGTTGGTGACGCCCGCGCCGACCGCTGCGCCAGCGGGTCCGGTCACGGTGACCGCGATGGCGGGGGCAGGGCTGCCGCTGACCGCATCGAGGACGTGGGTGGAAAGGCTGCTCATAGTGCTCCTTGGAGTCGCAGGCGGGTGATCTGGCGCAGTTGCTCGCGCACTTCGGCGATCTCTGTGTCGTCGTCGTTATCGAGCCGTCGCTGGAGTTCGGCGAGCATCTCGTGCGGTGAGCGACCGGCGGCGCGGATCAGGAAGACCCGGTCGAACCGCCGCTCGTAGGCGATGTTCCCCTCGCGCAACGCCGCCTTCACCTGGTCGTCGGCCGAGCCCATCGAGGACTGCTCGGCGCGGGACAGGTCGGCGCTGTGCCCCTGCGCGGACACCGTTGCGCCGATCCGCGGATGACCGGCGAGCGCGGCATCCAGGTCGGCAGGACCCAACCCCGCGAACACGGCATCGGAGGCTTCCAGCACCGCCGCCCGATCGGCGTACGGGCGCCCGGCTGCCACCTCGGCCGCCCATCGCGGCGAGGAGCACAGGTGCTCCAGCCAGGCGCTGGCTTCGGCGGCAGGCAGCGCATTGAATGCGCCGAGCTCGAGGGACTCGCTCATCGGATTCCGTTCTGCGAAATTATTATTCCGTATGAAGAAACTAAAGAGTGATGCGCGTCACTGTCAAGAGGTTGGCGACAACTCTGTCGCCGAAGGTCAGGCGGAGGCGACGTCGAGCTGAGTGGCCAGATCGGCGGCGACCTGGGCCAACAGAGGTACGGCGCGTGCCCGCACCCGCTCATCCACCCGGACCGCCGGGCCCGAGATGGAGACTGCGAGCAGGGCGGTCGTACTGGGCACGGGGACGGCGAGGCAGACGACTCCGTCCTCGAGTTCACCCTCGTCGACCGCCCAGCCCCGCTCGCGCACCACGGCGAGCTGGGCGAGCAGTTCCTCCGGCGAGGTGATCGTGCGCGAGGTGAAGGCCGGCATCCCGGCGCGCCGCAGAACAGCGCGCACCTGGTCATCGGACAGCTGCGACAGCAACGCTTTGCCGGTCGCCCGCGGGTGGGCGTGCACGTGCCGTCCGAGGTCGGTGAACATCCGCATCGCGTGCGGCGAGGGCACCTGGCCGACGTAGACCACCTGATCACCGTCGAGGGTGGCCAGGTTGGCGGTTTCGCCGAGTTCGCCGACCAACCGGCGCAATTCGGGCGTACTGCGCGATCCGAACGCGGTCAGCGCGGAACTGCCCAGCGGGATCAGCCGCGAGCCCAGGGCGTAGCGCCGGTCGGGCAGCTGCCGCAGGTAGCCCCGGTCGACCAGGGTGCGCACCAGCCGATGGATGGTCGGCGTCGGCAGCCCGCTGGCCGCAGCGATCTCGATCAATGCCTGCTCGCCGCCCGCTGCATCGATAGCCTCGAGGATGTCCAGGGCGCGGGTCACCGACTGCACGCCACCCGGTTTGCTCTGCGCCATCTGTCCTTGTCCTGATCGCTCGCGCCGATCGTGGGCCTAGCGTAGAGCGCCCAGCGGCATTGACAGCCATAGTACCGTCGAGTGGAAATCAATTTCCGTATTTCGGAAACTATCCAGGAGGCCTCATGGACCCGTCCGCCACGATCACCGCTCTGCAGCGCCAACTGGATGCGACCCTGCACGAGGCTGACGCCGACCTGGCCGCCCGCTACCCCGGCGATCGCACCGACCGGCAGCCGATCCACACCGTGTACGTACCTGCGGACCGCGTCAGCTCCGACCTGCCCCGGGCCTGGGGTGACGAGGCGCTACGCCTGCTGGCCGACTACGCACCCGACGCTGCACACCTGGCCGCCGCCCTCGGCGAACCCGTGGCGGACATCGAGCCGATCTACCCACTGATCGCCGCGAAACTGCAGCGCGAACCGATCGAGGACCTGCGCATCGACTTCGAGGACGGCTACGGGCGCCGGCCCGACGCGGTCGAGGACGCTGACCTCGAACGCTGCCTCTCGGCGTACGCCGATCAACGGGCGGAGGGGATCCGCCCACCCTGGTGGGGTATCCGGTTCAAGTCCTTCGAAGCACCCACCCGTGACCGCGGCATCGCCACGCTGGTCGGCTTCCTGGCCGGAGTCGTCGACAACGGCCAGGTCCCCACCGGTCTCACGCTCACGTTGCCGAAGGTCACCTCCGTGCCACAGGTGTCCGCCATGGCCGACGCCCTGGACGCCCTCGAGGAGGCGCTCGGTGCGCCGGCCGGCAGCATCGGTTTCGAGGTCCAGGTGGAGACCGCGCAGGCGATCATGGCCCCGGATGGCACCGCAGCCGTCGCGGCGATGGTGCACGCCGGGCGCGGCCGGGTGACCTCGCTGCACTACGGGACCTTCGACTACTCGGCCGGACTCGGCATCGCCGCCGCGTACCAATCGCTGGATCACCCGGTCGCCGACCACGCCAAGAACGTCATGCAGGTCGCCGCCGCGCAGACCGGAGTTCGCCTCTCCGACGGCTCCACCAACGTGGTGGCGTTCGGCACTGCCGAGCAGGCGTTCGCAACCTGGCGACTGCACGCGGGACTGGTGCAGCGCTCGCTGATGCGGGGCATCTACCAGGGCTGGGACATGGCACCCGGGCACCTGGTCTCCCGCTACGCCGCGACCTACCTGTTCTTCCGGCGGGCCTTCGATCCCGCATGTGCCCGGCTCGCGGCGTACGTGCAACGCATCGAAGGTGACGTGATGGATGAACCCGCGACCGCCCGGATGTTGTCCAGCGCGCTGCTGCGCGGCATCGCCTGCGGCGCGTTCAGCCAGGACGACGTGACCTCCAAAACGGGCCTCGATGAGGCCGCTTTGACCGGACTGACCCGATGAACGGGGATACTGACGTGGTGACCTTCGATCTCGTCCTGCGGGCGCACGACAGCGTGCTCGGCGCCGGCGACGACGTGCGGACCGGGCCGGTGAGCGTGGCCGTGCAAGACGGTCGCATCGCACGACTCGGACCCTTCGACGCCGACTGGGACGCAACCGAATTCGTCGAACTCGAGCCCGACGAGGTCCTCATCCCCGGTGGCGTGGACACGCACGTGCACGTCAACGAGCCAGGCCGCACCGACTGGGAGGGCTTCACGACGGCCACCCGGGCGGC
This sequence comes from Branchiibius hedensis, assembly GCF_900108585.1. Lineage (NCBI taxonomy): Bacteria > Bacillati > Actinomycetota > Actinomycetes > Micrococcales > Dermacoccaceae > Branchiibius > Branchiibius hedensis. Next base: position 3,659,989 of record NZ_UESZ01000001.1, on the reverse strand, counting down.
GCTGTCGGGTGGCACGACCAGCATCATCGACATGCCGCTGAACAGCCTGCCCTCCACGGTCACCGTTGATGCGCTGCGCACCAAGCAGGATGCAGCGGCCGGGCAGTGCTACGTCGACGTCGGCTTCTGGGGCGGAGCGATCCCGGGCAACCTGGACGATCTGGAAAAGCTCGACAGCGCAGGGGTTTTCGGTTTCAAGTGCTTCCTCGTGGACTCGGGTGTACCGGAGTTCCCGCCATTGTCGACCGCGGAGCTCAACACCTACCTGGCGCGCACCGCCGAGCTCGGGGCGTTGCTGATCGTGCACGCCGAAGACGGCGACGAGTTGGCGAAGGCCCCTGTCGCACACGGTCCGCACTACACCGACTTCACCGCGTCCCGCCCGGATGCCAGTGAGGTCACCGCGATCCGCACGGTCATCGAGGCAGTGCGGGCCACCGGCGGCCGTGCACACATCCTGCACCTGTCCAGCGCCGCGGCGTTGCCGGAGATCCGGGCCGCCAGGGCCGAGGGTCTGCCGATCACCGTCGAGACCTGCCCGCACTACCTGACCTTCGCCGCCGAAACCATCCGGGACGGATCGACGGCGCACAAGTGCTGCCCGCCGATCCGCAGCGAGGCCAACCGCGATGCCCTGTGGGAAGCGTTGGCGGACGGCACGATCGACATCGTCGTGAGCGACCACTCCCCGTGCACGGTCGATCTGAAACTGATCGAGTCCGGCGACCTGGGCGCTGCGTGGGGCGGAGTGGCCTCGGTCCAGTTGGCCCTGGGTGCGGTCTGGACGGAGGCCCAGCGGCGCGGTTTCACCCTCGCCGACGTGGTGCGCTGGATGAGCACCTCGCCCGCAGCGCTGATGGGTCTCACCGGCAAAGGAGCGATCGAGGTGGGCCGCGATGCGGATCTGGTCGCGTGGGCGCCGTCGCAGGCGTTCACCGTGCACGCCGCCGAGCTGCAGCACAAGAACAAACTGACTGCCTACGAAGGCGTTTCGCTGTCCGGAGTCGCCCGCCGGGTCTGGCTGCGCGGCGTACCGGCGACCATTGAACGCCCCGACGGGCAGTTCCTGATCCGAGGAGAACGATGACCCCACCCAATCGCCGCAGTCGGCGTCTGGCCACCGAGGCGGACCTGCCCGACTTCGTGGTCCTGCCCGATCTGGCCTCGCGCGCAATGGGTTCGGGGGTTGTCGCCGCCAACGATGAGTTGTTCGCCGAGAAGGAGAACCTCATCAAGCCCGAGGAGCCGACGTACTCCACCTACACCTTCGGCCACAAGGGCCAGGTGTACGACGGGTGGGAGACCCGCCGTCGACGCGAGCCCGGATTCGACTGGGCCATCGTGCGATTGGGCGCTCCCGGTGTCGTGCGCGGCATCATCGTCGACACCGCCTACTTCAAGGGCAACTACCCACCGGAGGTGTCCGTGCAGGGCGCGGTCATCGACGGGTACCCCTCGGTCGAGGAACTCGAAGGCACCGACTGGTTCGACCTGGTGCCACGCTCGGCCGTCAAGGGCGATGACCTGAACTCCTTCGACGTGGACTGTGACCGGCTGGTCACCCACGTGCGGTTGTGCATGCACCCCGACGGTGGGATCGCCCGGCTGCGCGTGCACGGCGAAGTCGTCGCCGATCCGCAGTTCATCGGCCGGGTGAACGTCAACCTGGCGGCGCTGGACTGCGGCGCCGGGATCTCCGGCTGCTCCAACATGTTCTATTCCTCACCGACCAACCTGATCATGCCCGGCAACGCGCGGCTGATGGGTGAGGGATGGGAGACCTCGCGGCGGCGCGACGATGGCAACGACTGGGTCGAGGTGCGCCTGGCCGGACCGGGAACCGTGGGCGTCGTGGAGTTGGACACCCGCTACTTCCTGGGCAATTCCCCCGGGTGGGCCCGCGTCACCGGATGGTCGGCCGACCGGTCGCACGAGGTGGAAATCCTGCCGAAGACCCGTCTGCAGCCCGACACCCGACACCGTTTCCGGGTGGACAGCACCGATGAGATCGCGTTCGCTCGTCTGGACGTCTACCCCGACGGTGGGATGGCCCGGCTGCGGCTGCTCGGCGAACTGTCCCAAGCCGGCCGCCAGGCCCTGCACGAGCGGTGGACGAACGCGGGCGGCCCGCCGCGCTAACTCCTGCGCGCTGCGTCCCGTCCCGTCCAATCAGTCAGCGGGATCAGCGGATTTCGAACTGCGCCAACGCCCCGGTCATCGCCTTGACCGGCGGCGCGGCGTACTCACCGCGGCGGCTGGTGGTGACGCCCATGCGGATCAGCCCCTGCAGCATCCCCGTCGCGGCGACCACACCGTCGATCACCGGCACACCGACCACCTGGCTGATCTGCGGGCAGAAGTCCGCCATCCCAGCGCAGCCCAGGACAACCGCGTCGGAATCATCCCGCTCGATCGCTTCACGGCAGGCTTTGGCGATCGCGTAGATGCCGTCTTCGCCCAGCGTCTCGAGCTCCAGCACGGGGATATCGCAGGCGTGGATACCCGCGCACTGGTGAGCGAACCCGTAGCGGTCCATCAACTCCTGCGCACGACCACGGGTCCGACTCAGCGTGGTCATCACACTGAACCGTCGCCCGACCATCGACGCCGCGTGGAACGCAGCCTCGGCGATGCCGAGCACCGGGCCGTCACTCAGCTCGCGGGCCGCATCCAACCCTGGATCGCCGAAGCAGGCGATGGCGAACCCGTCGACACCGTCAGCGTTTCCGAGCGCGATCTGCTCCAGGAGACCAGGTACGGCGAGGGCCTCCTCGTAATGGGACTCGATCGATGCCGGGCCCATCGAGGGATTGACGGCATCCACGGTGACGCCCTCCCCCGCGACGCGGGAGGCTGACCGGCCGATCAGTTGGGTCATCGCGGTGGTGGTGTTGGGATTGATCAGACGGATGTGCATCAGTGGCACCTTCCTGCTCGTCGTTGAGCATTGGTGATCCGGGACCGAGGCGAGCGCACTCCCGCCTCGGTCCCGGAGGTCATCAGTGACCGGCGGACAGACCGACACCCTTCTTGGCGGCGATGTCCTCGGCGCAATCGGAGATGTGGTGGACGCGGTCGGGGTGCCCGGCGCCATCGCTGACCTTGGGGTCGTCGCCGGACAGCACCGGCAGCTGCGGGTGCGCCCGCTCGAGGGCGACCATGATGACGAAGCCGAGCGCGCAGCCGATGAACCAGGAGTAGTCGCTGATCTTGGTCACGTCGAACCAACCCAGATCCGCGAAGGTCTTGGGCAGGACCGCACAGGCGATCGAAATGACACCGGCAACGGCGACGGTGATGACCGCGTTGGGGTTGTACCCGTTCTTGAACCAGTACTTGCCCTTCGGCGACATGGTGAACATGTCGTCGACGAGGACCTTCTGCTTGGAGCAGATGTAGTAGCCCGCGATCAGGATGCCGAAGAGTGGCCCGATCAGCGCACCGAGAACACCCAGCGTGTAGTGGATGGCGGTGTCGTTGTTGTACCAGTTCCACGGCGTGAGCAGCACCGAACCAACGGCCGCGATCATGCCGCCCATCCGCCAGCTGATCTTCTGCGGCGACACGTTCGAGAAGTCGAACGCCGGGGAGATGAAGTTGGCGACGATGTTGATACCGACGGTTGCGGTGACGAAGGTCAGACCTCCCAGCAGGATCGCGAACCACGAGTCGATGGCCTGCACGGTCTGGATCGGGTCGGTGAGCAGTTTGCCGAAGACCGGCACCGTGGCCGACGCACAGATCACGGTCAGAATCGAGAAAAACAGGAAGTTGACCGGCAGCCCCCAGAAGTTGCCCTTCCGCACCGCCGTGAACGACTTCCCGTAGCGCGCGAAGTCACCGAAGTTCAGCATCGGCCCGGAGAAGTAGGACACAACGAGCGCGATCGCCGACAACATGACCGGGATCGAGGCCGCGAAGGACAACTGCGGACCGGTGGACAGGTTCAGCGAGATGTGACTCCAGCCGGCCTTGCTGACCAAGTAGATCGCCAGCGCGATCATCACCACGTAGACGGCGGGGCCGGCGTAGTCGATGAACTTGCGGATGGTGTCCATCCTGGTCATGAACAGCGCCGCCTGGGCGACCCACAAGATGGCGTAGGAGATCCAACCCAGCGCGCTCAATCCCAGGAAACTGTGGTTGAGCAGGTTGGCCGAGCTCGGGATGAACTTCAAGAAGATGATGTTCAGCGACTCCGCCGCCAGGAAGGTCTGCACGCCGTACCACGCGACGGCGATGAAGCCGCGGATGATCGCCGGGATATTGGCCCCTTTGACTCCGAAGACCGCCCGGTTGATGACCGGGTACGGCACCGCCGTACGTTGGCTGGGCTTGGCTACCAGGTTGCAGAAGAAGAAGACGATGGTGATGCCGATCAGCAACGACGCCAGCACCTGCCAACTGGCGATGCCCAGGGCGAAGAGGCTGCCGGCCGTGACGTAGCCGCCGACGCTGTGCACGTCGGACATCCAGAAGGCGAAGATGTTGTACGTCGACCAGGTCTGTTTGCGTAACGGTGCCAGATCCTCGTTGGTGAGGGCCGGATCGTAGGCGGATTTCACCACGCCGGCGCCGGGTGGAAGGCCGGCGGCTTCGGCGAGGTCGTGGGGAAGTTCCTCCCAGCTGACTGCTTCAGTGGCCATAACTGCTCCAAGTGATTCATGGGGGGATGGGGAGCGCGGCGCTGCGCCGGGATGATCAGGCCACCGGAGGGTCGCCGATCGGACTGGTACCGTGCGGATCGACGGCTCACACCGTCGGCACTGCTGTTAAGTTATTGCTTAACGACGTGACGTAGGTTACGAGCGGGTTAACAAATCCGTCAAGGGGGTTCGCAAGCGTGGCGATAGACGAGCTGGCTGCTGGCGATGCAGGCACATCCAGCGATACGGGGGCACTGGAGGAGTTCGATGCGCAGTTGACCGGAATGCGGATCCGCGAGGTGCGGGAGCGCAAGGGCCTGTCGTTGCGTGAGGTCGCTCGCCGGATGGACATTTCCGCCAGCGCGTTGTCCCAGATCGAACGCGGCCTCCTACGACCGTCGGTCAACCGGCTGTTCGCCATCGCCAACGCGTTGGATGTGACGGTCCTCGAGGTGTTCGGCGAAAGCGAGGCAACAGGTTCCGACTCGGTGAATATGTCTACTGCCCAGTCGTATTCGCTGCGTCGTAGTCTGGAAATGGAGACCGTCACGTTGGAGGGCGGCGTCAGTTACCGTCGCCTGTCCCCAGGGCGGACGCACGGCGTTGACTTCTTCGAATCAACCTATCCGCCGCACAGCACCGCGGGCGACATGCACGAACTCAACACCCACACCGGTTTCGAGGTGGGCACCGTCGTCAGCGGTGAACTCACCATCGACTTCCCCAAGGAGCGCGTCCTGCTCCGGGCAGGCGACTCCATCTCCTACAGCTGCGCGCTGCCCCACCGGTTGTCCAACCAGTCCGATGAACCGGCTGTCGCGACCTGGTTGGTCGTCACCCAGTCCTAGACGCGTACACCCTCGGGTGCACACCGATCGCGTGTCGTAACGGTTACACGGCTGCACAATCTCTTACACGGTGTTAACCCAGGGCCCCCGGGCGCGCCCTAGCGTCAGAACATGACGACCGTTGACACCGTCCGCCCCGAGGACGAGAAGCTCGGGTGGCTACCTTCGCTGGGCTACGGCGTCCAGCACATCCTGGCGATGTTCGGTGGGGTGATCGCCGTCCCGTTGATCATTGGCGGTGCCGCCGGCCTATCGGGTGCGGAGAAGGGGCTGCTGGTCTCCTGCGCACTGCTGATCAGTGGCCTGGCGACGTTGCTGCAGACCCTCGGTGTGCCCTACTTCGGAGCGCAATTGCCGCTGGTGCAGGGCATCTCGTTCGCTTCGGTGTCGACGTTGCTGACCATCGTGCTCGGCAAGGGTGGCGGCCATGCCGGCATGCAGGCGGCGTTCGGCGCGATCCTGATCGCCGGTCTGATCGGCCTGGTGATCGCGCCGTTCTTCTCGATGGTCGTCAAACTCTTCCCACCGGTCGTGACCGGTTCGATCATCACGATCATCGGTCTGTCCTTGATGCCGGTGGCCGCCGGCTGGATCACCGGACAGGCGACGATCAACGGCAAACCGAACCCCGATTTCGCCAGCGTCGGCAACATCCTGCTGGCAGGCTTCACCCTGCTGGTCATCCTGGTCCTGATGAAGGTCGCAGTCCTGTCTCGGACCGCGATCCTGCTCGGCCTCGTGATCGGGACGATCGCCGCATTCATCGTCGGCAAGGGCAGTACCGACTCGATCAAGGGCACCAGCGCCTTCGCGTTCCCCAGCCTGTTCCACTTCGGCGCACCCACGTTCCAGGTGGGTGCGATCGTGTCGATGACGGTCGTGATCCTGGTGATCATGGTCGAGACCACCGCCGACATCATCGCCGTGGCCGAGGTCGTCGGCACGAAGGTCGATTCCAAGCGGGTGGCCAACGGGCTGCGGGCCGACATGGTCTCCACGACCGTGGCCCCCGTCTTCAACTCTTTCCCGGCGACCGCCTTCGCGCAGAACGTCGGTCTGGTTGCCATCAGTGGGATCAAGAGCCGGTTCGCGGTGGCCCTCGGCGGCGGCGTCCTGGTGGTCCTTGGCCTCTCGCCCTTCCTCGCCGGCGTGGTCAACATGATCCCGCAGCCGGTCCTGGGCGGTGCTGGCATCGTCCTGTTCGGCACCGTCGCCGCGTCGGGCATCCGGTCCCTGTCCAAGGTCGACTACCAGGGCAACAACAACCTCGTCATCGTGGCCACCTCGTTGGGGTTCGGCCTGATCCCGGTGGTCTCGAGCGGGTTCTTCGAGAACTTCCCCAGCTGGGTCGACACGATTTTCGGCTCCGGTATCTCGGCGTGCGCCATCATGGCGGTCCTGCTGAACCTGTTCTTCAACTGGTTCCAGCCCGATGAGCCGGAATCACCCTCCGGACTCTCCGAGGCGCCGCCGTTGCTCGTCACCGACGATGAACTCGAGACCCTCGACAGGGGCGGCTCGCTCTGACCGGGCCTACCCGGCCGGAGCCTGCACCGCCCCGAACTCCGCAGCGCGCCGCAACCGGAATCCGAGGGACTCGTACAGCCTGATGGCGGTCACGTTCTGCCGACCCGTATGCAGGAAGGCGCGGTCGCCGCGGGCTTGGATGTTCGCCACGACCGCCAGCACCAACCGTCCACCAAGGCCCTGACCGCGGAATCGCTCATCGGTGCAAACGGCCGAAACCTCAGTCCAGCCAGGCGGTTTCATCCGCTCACCGGCCATTGCAACCAGCTCACCGTCGCGGCGGATACCGAGGTAGGTGCCCAACTCGATGGTGCGGGGCAGGAACGGTCCCGGTTTGGTCCGCTCGACCAGGGCGAGCATCTCGGGCACATCCGCACTCGTGAGAACGACCGCTTCTTCGTCGGGTCGGCCCACCACCTGCGCCCCGGACAACTGGACACCTTCGACGGGAGGGTGCAGCCGCCATTGCCTTGGCGCACCCCACTCGACACCGGCGGACACTCCGACCCGACCATCGACCAGTTCGCGCAGATCCGCCCAATTCTCTTGTGTAGCAGGCAATGGCACCGCAGCGAACGGGCTGACGTCACTGGGGTAACGCACCGCCGTACCCGAGCGTTCAGCCACGTGCGCCTGCGGCCCGTTCAACGCGAAGTACGCCGGGTTGTCCAGCACCGCATCGGTCACCGGCACCGCGGTGGTGGGGTGTTCGGTCACCGTCATCAGGAACCTTTCGTCACAACCGTTTTCAAGGACTGGCGATCCAGGGAGAACACCGGGAGTGGTTCGCGGCCCTCGATCAGGTCAACCGCTAGCGCCCCCAACACGGACCCGAACTTGAAGCCGTGCCCGGAGAACCCGGCCAGCACCGTGACCGGTCCACGACGGTCAGCGATGAAGTCGTGGTCGGGGGTGAGGGTGTAGAGACAGGTCTGCGCGCTGGCCCGGTCGGCATCGACACCCGGAAGCCATTGCCGTGCATACGCCTTCACCTTCTGCAGCGCGATCTCGTCGATGCTCCTGTCCCGCTCCTCGGGCACCTCGACCCGGTGGCCGACCGCGTGGAACCCCACCTTCACCCCGTCCACGCTACCCAGGCCGTAGGTGCCACCCCCGGCCGGGAGGCCCGCCCCGCCGTGATGGATGAAGCTCGGCCAGGACAACGGGTCCTGCGCGGCGAAGTGCACCGGCTGCTCCTGGGTCACCCGCAGCGGCGGGAGGTGGACGAGCCCGTCGAGCAAGCTCCCCGCCGCCCAGGCGCCGGGCGCGACCACAACCTGATCCACGACGTACGCCGAGTCATCGGTTTTCAGGTCGACTCGCCCGTCCGCGCGCACCAGCAGGCGCCGTACGGGCGTCCGGAACCGCAACCGCGCACCTCGTCCGGTGGCGGCCGTCTGCAGGGCCGCCACGGCACGGTCGGCATGTAGGCGACCCGCATCGGGATGGTGCAGCGCCGTGGTGTCGACCCGCAACCCCGGCCATCGATCGGCTACGTCCTGACCCGACCAGTACTCCACGCGCTGACCAGCGGCCCGCAGCGCGGCATGGACCGGTTCGAGAGCGTCAGCCGGGCCGTGGTCGATCGCACCGGTCAGATCCAACAGCGGGCTGCCAACCTCTTCCTCGAGCCGGCGCCACTCCAGCAGCGCGCGCACCGCCAGCGCGACGTACGTCGGATGCGGGTACGCCAGCCGGAAGATCCGTGACGATCCGTGCGAACTGCCCTGGTCGTGACCGGCGTCGTACTGCTCGAAGACCTCGACGTCGTACCCGGCGCGGGTCAGGTGCCAGGCGGCGGAAGAGCCCGCCACCCCGGCACCCACGACCCCGATCCGGCCTCGGGTCACGAGTTGTCCAGCGGCAGTCCGGGCGGGTTGACCTGGGAGGTCTTGACCGCCTCGTTGGACAGGTTCCACACCTTGAGCCAGGTCGCGTAGGTGCCGTCCTCGATCAGGTGGTTGATCGCGGCGGCCAACGGCTTGGCCAGGCCGGAGTCCTTCTTGGTGGTCGCGGCGATCAGCCCCTGCAGGGTCGAGCCGGCACCGGAGAACGTCCCGGCGATGCGGACTGCGTTCGGCGACTTCTCGGTCTGACGGACCTGGTAGGCCGCGCCCGGGTTCGGGCCGAAGTAGGCATCGATCTTGCCGGCCGCCAACGCCACGAAGGTGTCGTTGTTGCTCGGGAAGTACTTCACCTGCAGATCCTTGCCCTCGCCTTGCAGCTTCTTCTTCCACTCCAACAGGATTCGCTCCTGATTGGTGCCCGAGCCGACCGCGATCGTCTTCCCGGCCAGGCTCTGGTAGTCGGTGAAGTTCCACGAGTCGGACTTCGGCACCACGAAGGCGAGGTTGTCCTGCCGGTAGCTGGCGAAGTCGTATTTGCGCTTGCGCTCCTCGGTGTCGGTGATGTTCGAGACGCCGACGTCGGTCTTGCCGCTGTCGATCCCGACGAAGAGGTTCTCCCAGGTGGAGTTCTTGATGTCCGGCTCCAACCCGAAGACGGCCGCGATCAATCGGCCCAGATCAGGTTCGGAACCGGTGAGGGTCTGCTGGTCGTCGCCGACGAAGGCCAGCGGCGGGAAGCCGGCGGGCAGTGCGCCAAGGCCGATGACCAGCGTGCCACTGTCCAGAACCTCCTTGGGCAACGTGCTTCGGATCGAATCGACCTGCGCAACAGTCACTTTCGCAGGCACAGCCGCGCCGTTGGAGTGCTCACCCAACGTGAGCTCGGTCTTGCCGTCCTTGCTGGTGGACTCTGCCGCGTCGGAGGAGGAGCAGGCGGTGGCGAAGCTGGCGAGGCCGAGGGCGGCGGCGCCACCGACGACTCCGCGGAGCAGCGTGCGGCGGTCGGGCTGGGGAAGGTGGGTCATGACGGTTCCTTTCGAGGGGGTGCTAGCTGGTCGGATTTGGACAGCAGTGGCGGGTTTGCGCGCGGCAGACCAGCACCTGGCGTCCAGAGCCGGGGGAAGGTGGGGGTGGTGAGGGGATCGTGCGCGGTCTACAGCACCGCGGACAGGAAGGCTCGGGTGCGCTCGTGCGACGGCTTGTCGAGTACGTCGCTCGGCGGCCCTTGCTCCAACAGCACCCCGTGGTCGAGAAAGACGATGCGATCGGCGACCTCACGGGCGAATCCGATTTCGTGCGTGACGATCACCAGGGTGCGACCGCTACGAGCGAGGTCGCGGATGACCGCGAGCACCTCACCGACCAGCTCCGGATCCAGGGCCGAGGTGGGTCGTCGAAGAGGATCACCCCGGGATCCAGAGCCAACGCGCGCGCGATCGCGACCCGTTGCTGCTGCCCACCGGACAGTTGCCGCGGGTAGGCATCGACCTTCTCGGCGAGGCCGACCTGGGCGAGCAGTTCTTCAGCCCGCCGCCGCGCGGTCGCCGCATCGGTCTGACCTGTCGCGACCGGAGCGGCCGCGACGTTCTCCAGCACCGTCAGATGCGGGAAGAGGTTGAAGGACTGGAAGACGAAGCCGATCCGGGCCCGTTGTTGCAAGATGTCGCGCTCGCTGAGTTCCTTCAGATCAGAACCGTGTTCGCGGACACCGATCAGTTCATCACCCACCTGCACGTAACCCAGGTCCGGCTTCTCCAGGTGGTTGATCGTGCGCAACAGCGTCGACTTCCCGGACCCGGAAGGGCCGATGATGACGACGACCTCACCCGGCCGGACGGTCAGGTGGACGTTGTCGAGAACCACGTTGTCGGCGTACTTCTTGGTCACGCCTTCGACCTGGATCCCGGCGGAGGCGACGGTTGCCGTGCTCATGCCGCCACCGCCTTGCGACCGAGGAACGCCCGCAGCCGTTGTAGCGGTGTCGGCGGCAGGGTCCGGACGGCTCCGCGGGCGTAGTGCCGCTCGACGTAGAACTGCACCACCGACAGCACACTGGTGAGGATGACGTACCAGACGGTCGCGACCAGCAACAGCGGGATGATGTCGCCCGGGTAGGTGCTCCCCAGCGTCTGAACTTGCCCGAAGAGGTCGAGCAGCGAGACGTAGAAGACCAGCGAACTGGCCTTGATCAAGCCGATCAGTTGGTTGACGAAGTTCGGCACGATCGAGCGAAGCGCCTGTGGCAGAACGATTTTGCGGAACTGGTAGCTCTTCGGCAGACCCAGCGCCGCTGCCGCTTCGTGCTGCCCCTGGTCGACCGACAGGATGCCGGCACGCACGACCTCCGAGCCGTAGGCGGCCTCGGCCAGGGACAGACCGATGATCGCGAGCGCCAGGTCGGTGGCCAGCCGGGACTCATCGAAGCGGAAGAACTCCGGCCCGAACGGAACGCCCAGACTGATCGTCTTGTAGAGCGCGCCGAAGTTGACCAGGAAGAGCAGGATCACGATCAGCGGGATCGACCGGAACAACCAGGTGTAGGTCCAACTCACCGCGCGCAGTAGCGGGTTGCTGGACAACCTGGCCACTGCGAGGACCAGCGCACCGAGAAAGCCAAGCACCGCTGCAGCGAAGGTCACTTTGATGGTGATCCAAAGCCCCTGCAGCACAACGGGCCTGGTGAACCAGTAGCCGAAGCGGTCCCACTGGAAGAACGGGTTGGTGATCAGGGCGTTGAGCGCCATGGCGACGAGGACTGCCACGACGGCCGCGGCCACCCAGCGCAACGGATGGCGTTGCGGGATGACACGGCGCGGGGCATCAGCGGTCGGCGGCGCGTCATCGGCGACCTGCGCGACCGCCGTTTTGGCGTAGCCGGGAGGTGAGGACATGGACGACTCCAACGGGTTCACCGAAGGCCACGGCCTCAGCCGACGACCTTCGTGACGCGGGCCGGGGCCAGCGTCAATGCGCTTGCCCGCGCGGGGTTCGCTAACGGGCCGGGCTTTCACCTGGAGCACCCCACCGCGGAACGAGGGTTGCTGGTCGACCAGCCAGGGCTTGTCGTCGACGCTCAATGCCTATCGGGAGAGTAGACATTGATTCCGTGGCCCGTCAACTCCGCAGGTCAGCCGTGCGCGATGATCGATCCGTGAGCGATTACGAAACCCTGGACTACAGCGTCGTGGACGGGATCTGCACGCTGACCCTCAACCGGCCCGAGCAGTTGAACTCCTTCACCGTCACGATGGCGAACGAGCTGGTCGACGCCTTCACCCGCGCCAGCACCGACGATGAGACCCGCGTCGTGGTGGTCACCGGCGCCGGCCGGGCGTTCTGCGCCGGCATGGACCTGACCAAGGAGGGCAACGTCTTCGGCCTCACCCCGGGGCTTGCGCCGACCGTGCAGGACCTGACCGAGCGCCTGGACGACCCGGTGATCTTCGAAGGTGTCCGCGACACCGGCGGCCGCGTCTCGCTGGCGATCTACGCGTGCACCAAACCCGTGATCGCCGCGATCAACGGCGCCGCCGTCGGCATCGGCGCGACCATGACGCTGCCGATGGACATCCGCCTGGCCTCCACCAAGGCGCGGATCGGATTCGTCTTCGGTCGCCTGGGGATCGTGCCCGAGGCCACCTCGTCGTGGTTCCTGCCGCGCATCGTGGGCATCTCCCGCGCCCTGGAATGGACGTACGCCGCGGACATCCTCTCCCCCGACGAAGCCTTGGCGGGTGGCTTGGTCCGCTCCCTGCACGAACCCGACCAACTGCTGCCCGCGGCGTACGCCCTGGCGCGCACGTTCATCGACGGCCGCTCGCCGGTCGGTATCGCGTTGACCCGGCAGATGATGTACCGCAACAGTGCGCAGCCGCACCCGATCGAAGCGCACCGGATCGACTCCCTGGCGATGTACTACACCAGTTTCGCCGACGGCGAGGAAGGCGTGCGCGCGTTCTTGGAGAAGCGCGACACCGAGTTCACCGGTCGCACGTCCAGCGACATGCCGCCGTTCTACCCCTGGCAGGAGTAGGGCCTCACCTGCGCCGCGCGCGGAAGAAATCGGTGAGAATCTGCGCGCACTCGGCCTGCCGGATCCCACCGACTGCGTCCACCCGGTGCGGTGACGGGTTCTGCGCGATGACGTCCCAGGCGCTGCCACACGCGCCGGCCTTGGGATCCCACGCACCGAAGACGATGTGCGAGATCCGCGACTGCATGATCGCCCCGGCGCACATCAGGCATGGTTCGAGCGTGACCGCGATCGTGCAGTCATCGAGCCGGTAATGCCCCAGTGTCGCAGCCGCTGCCCGGATCGCAACGATCTCGGCATGCGCCAGCGGATCCGCGTCTGCCACACGGCGATTCGGGCCCACTCCGATGACGCCACCGCCGGCGTCGACGATGACCGCGCCCACCGGGACGTCATCGGTGGTGAGCGCGACGCGAGCCTGGTCCAATGCGAGACCCAGCCAATCGGCGTACGGCGACACGTCCACAAGTCCTCGGGTCGCGCCTCTACCCTCCCCTCGCACTGACGACGCGCGGCGTCCGCTCCGCTCGGCTTCCTCGGCTCGGTCGGCGCTCACAAGTAGAGTCTCAGGCATGCGCGTCCTCGTCGCCAATCACCCGCTGATCGCCCACAAACTGACCTACTTGCGCGACAAGGAGACCGACAGCCCGACGTTCCGTCGGCTGGCCGACGAACTGGTCACGCTGCTGGCCTACGAAGCCACCCGCGAGGTGCGCGTCGAACCCAAGGACATCGTGACTCCGGTCGCCCCGACCACCGGGATCAAGCTGAGCAACCCCAAGCCGCTGGTCGTGCCGGTGTTGCGCGCCGGCCTGGGCATGCTCGATGGCATGGTGCGACTGCTGCCGTCGGCCGAGGTCGGCTTCCTGGGGATGCAGCGCGACGAGGAGACGTTGCAGGCGATCACCTACGCCAACCGGCTGCCCGATGTGCTGACCGGGCGGCAGTGTTACGTGCTCGACCCGATGCTGGCGACCGGCGGCACGCTGGCGATGGCGATCCGATACCTGGCCGAGCGCGGCGCGGACGACATCACTGCCGTGACGTTGCTGTCCGCGCCAGAAGGGATCGATGCCGTCGCGGAGGAGTTGGCCGACCTGACGATCCCGATCACGTTGGTGACCGGGGCGGTGGATGAGCGCCTCAACGAGCACGGCTACATCGTGCCGGGGCTGGGTGACGCGGGCGACCGGCTTTACGGCGTGGTCGACTGATCGAGCGCCTGCTCCACGTCCTGAGTGATGCGGCGGCGGCGGAGCGCGTCGTTCCAGCGCCGCTTCTCGACCTCGCTGACCGGCTCGAAGGGCGGTACGGCGATCGGTCGCCTGTCCGCGTCCAGCGCCACCATCGTGAAGTAGCAGGTGTTCGTGTGCCGGATGCTCTGTGTCGCAACGTTTTCCGTGGTCACCCGGATGCCGACCTCCATTGAGGTGCGACCGACGTAGTTGATCCCGGCGTCGAAGGTGACGAGTTCACCCACGTGGATCGGTTCGCGGAAGACCACCCGATCGACCGACAACGTGACCACGTACTGCCGCGCGTATTTGCTCGCGCACGCATAGGCGACCTCGTCGAGCATCTTGAGGATGTGGCCGCCGTGCACGTTGCCGCTGAAGTTGGCGTACTGCGGAGTCATCAGCACCGTCATCGACAACGCATGTCGCGGCGCTTCGGGCTGGCTCACTTCGGGCATAGCGGTCAGTCTGGCAGGCTGAGCGCGGCTTGCGTGGCTGACTCGTCGCTGCGCTGGCGAAGGTTTCGCACCGACGGCACCAGCAGCGTGCTCAGCGCCACTGCGGCATAGACGATTCCGGCGACGACCAGGACGGTTTCGGTCGGCGCGACCGTCGCCAACCAGCCGAAGAGCAACATGCCGACCGGCATCGCAACGAACGAGCCGAGCATGTCGTAGCTGACGACCCGGGAGAGTACGTCGCCCGGCACGTTCTGCATCATCGCCACGTTCCAGCCGGTGCCGAAGGTCTCGATCCCCGCTCCGCCGATGAAGGCGACCGCCATCAACGGGATCGTCATCGGGTCCAGCCCGAGCATCAGGATGACAACGCTGAAGAGACTGATGCCGAGCATGCCGCTGAGCAGCGGCCGGTTCAGCCGAATCCTCAACAGCACCAACGACATCAGCAACATGCCGACAGCTTCGGCACTCAGGACCAGACCCCAGCCTTTGATCCCCAGCGAGTCGTGGTTCTTGGCGATGACCGGGCCCAGCACCCCGATGGCACCGGACTGGATGGCGTTGAGGACGGAGAACGCCAGCACGATCACCCACAGCCAGGTGCGAGAGCGGAACTCACCCCACCCGGTGCGCAGGTCGGCGATGAAGCTGGTGGCGCCCTTGGCCGGTGGCGGCAGGCTCACCGGGAGCAACAGCAGGCTGCTGGCCACGAAGGTCAGCGCGTCGATCACGAACGCCCACTGCGGACCGCCCGCCACGACCAGAGCACTGCCGAGCGCTGGGCCGAGGAAGTTGGACCCGTTGCGCACGAAGGACATCAGCGCGTTGGCTTCCTGCAGCTCTCCTGCGGGCACCAGTTGCGGGACGATCCCCTGCAGTGCAGGCATCGAGAAGGCGCTGATGCCGCCGGCAAGTCCGCCCAGCAGCATGAACCAGCCGATGGTCGCGTGCCCGGTGAACATCAGTGCCGCCAGGGCACCCAGCACGATGGCCATCGCGATCCGGCAGGTCTGCAGCACCAGACGCCGCGGCAGCCGGTCGGAGACGACTCCCCCGAACAGAACGAAGATGATGTTGGCGGTCATCTCCACCGCCAGCACCTTCGCCAGTGCACCCGCCGAGTTGTCGATCGACAGCACCGCGAACGCCAGCGCGATCGGCGTCATCATGCTGCCGAGGGTGTTGGTCACCCCCGAGGCGAAGAACCAGCGGAACTGCCGATGTCGCAGTACGCCGAGTTTTGCGCTGCCCCTCACGACGTCATCTCGAAGAGGATCGCCATGAAGTTGACGCGCTTGGTGCCCTCGCTGCGCGGCGGCTTGGCCTGCTGGTGCACCAACAGCGAGGCCTGCTGCACCAGTTCGCGGGCGCGCTCCCAGTCACCGGGGTCGAGCCATACCTCGGCGTCCGCGTCGAAGATGGCCGCGGAGCGCTCCAGCAACCGCCGCCGCAACTCGGCCTGGTGTGCCGCGAGCCAGAGTTCGAAGTCTGCCTCGGTCGGCTCGTGGCGGCGACGGTCCGCCGGCATCTCACCGGCGATATAGCGGTACTTCTTGGCCACCCCACCGCGGACCTTCTGTGTGCCGGCCTCGATCAGATAACCCGCTTTGACGAGGGCTCTCAGGTGGTAGCTGGCGTTGGCCTGGGTGATCTCGAGTTCTCGGGCGACCTCGCTGGCACTGAGTTCGGCCCCGGTGAGCAACGACAGCATCCGCAATCGCAGCGGATGAGCCATCGCGCGCAATGACGATCGCTGCCGCTCGTCGCCAGCATCTCCCAAAGACATGTTTGAGAGTCTGCCCCCAGCCAGGCGGAACTGTCAAACACTTCTTTGGGACCAAGCTCAGACGAAGTTGTCGCCCCAGTCCACGTCGCGAGCCGCGCGATACCGAGGTCCCTGCTTCTTCGACACGATCTCGCGACCGGCAGAGCCGTCCGGCCGGCACAACGTCAACTCCACCAAGCCCTTGCGTTTCACCGGATGCCGCAGCACGCGAGCCGACGGCTCCGGCACCGCGACATCGCGCGCAACGGCCAGCAGGTAGCTGAACTTCTCGTCCTCGTAGGACAACTCGCCGCCCTTGACCTGCCGGTGTAGCGACGATCGGGGCACCCGCACCGCGAAGTGACACCAGTCGGGTGCGACCAGTGGGCAGCCCAGAGCATGCGGACACGGCGCCGCGATCTGCCACCCGGCTTGCAGCACCTGCGAGCGCGCCCGCAGGATCCGTTGATAGCCACCGGGCGTCCCAGGCTCGATCAGCAGCACGGCCCATCGGGCGTGAGACAACGCCACCGAAACCAACGAATCCTGTTGCACATCAGTCAATTCCGATAGCACGTAGGAGGCCGTCACCAGGTCCGCGCTCACCGCGAGCGACTCCCCCAAGCGCCACGGCACCGCCGCGACCGCCGGGCCGCCGGCTGCCAAGTCCAACGCCAACGAGCGAGCGGCGGGCACCTGCTCAGCGATCGTCGTACGCGCACCAGGCCAGAGCGAGTCCACCGCCCAGGCCGCGGCGCCGGTCCCGCCACCGAGATCGAGGACGGACGAGACGACCACCTCGGTAGGCAGGGAAGACAACGCAGCGTGGCACGCGGCGTACGTCGCGGGCATCCGGTACGCCGCGTAGGCCACGACGTCGATCGCGGACGCCATCAGCGGCGCGGACGCGGGTGACTCCTGTCGGTAGCGGTCGCTCAACCGGCGCACGGCGGCGGTCAACTGCGCCACCGGAACCCCGCGGGTTGCCGCCTCCAGGGCATCACTCAACGATGATTCCGACACTCCGAAGCCCTTTCACAGCAGTCACAGGCGTCACTTCTGGCACACTGAGCGGTGGCGCAACCGCGCTTATTCTTGCTGCACCCGTCAACCCGGAGATCACTATGGCCGTCGCGAACGCCAAGAAGTTGCTGGTGCTGCTGGTGGTTGCCTTCGTGATCTACGCGATCGTGCAGAGTCCGCAGCAGGCCGCCGACGTCGTCCACACGGTGCGGAACATGATCGTGGCAGGGTTCCACGGCATCGTGGACTTCTTCAACAAAGTCCTGCACGGCTGAGCGGTCCGGGCCATGTCGCTCGTCGACCCGCGGGCCCAGCGCCAGCTGAAAGACGTCCTGCTACCCACCGAGCACGTGGTTGTCGCCACCCACGAACACTGGAGCCGCTGGATCAGCATGGTCGGCGGCATCCTGACCGCGATCGTGCTCACGTTCCTGATCGACAGCCTCGCGCCGGCCAATTGGGGCGGTCTGGTCAACGTCTGCTGGATCCTGCTCTACACCGTCATCTTCTACGCGATGTGGCAGGTCCTTGCTCGACGCTTCGACTGGTTCGTGGCGACCGACAAACGGTTGATCCTGCGCCAGGGTGTGTTGTTCCGGCGCACGATGATGATGCCGATGGGCAAGGTCACCGACATGTCGTTCGTCCGCTCACCGCTGGGCCGCACCCTGGGCTACGGCACCTTCATCATGGAGAGCGCCGGCCAGGACCAGGCCCTGCACCGCATCGAGTGGGTGCCGCAACCGCAGGCGGTCTATCAGACGTTGTGCAACCAGATCTTCACCTCCCACGACCCTGATGACGACCCGCGGCCGCAGTTCCTCGCCGACGATCCCGACATCACCAGCCCCGGGATCCGGCCGCCGGAACTCGTCCCGGTGACGGTTCGGGTGCGTGGCGACCGGGCGACGGACAGTCGGCCGCAGGCGCGCGTCCCTGCCGATCGTTACGACTCGACCCAGGTGCCCGTACGCCGATCGCCGGACTACCGACCCCGCCCCGCCACCGAGCCGAAGGGCTCACTGCGACAGCGAATCCTGCGCGGTCCGCAGCCGTTGGAGACACACGAGTTCAGCCCCGAGGTACAGGCGTGGAACGTCAGCCGCGAGGATGCCCCGCCGCGGCAGGCGGTGCGAAATCCTTGGTGGGACCCGAGCGAGCCCGACGAGCGTGATTGACTAGCGCCGAATCGTTCACCAGCAGGAGGCACGACCCGCATGGCAGTCCGGCCCATCACGATTATCGGGCACAAGGCGTTGCACCAACCGACCAAGAAGGTCCGCGAAGTCACTCCGGAGATTCGCACCTTGGTCGCCGACATGTTCGACACCATGGACGCCGCCAACGGAGTCGGGCTCGCCGCCAACCAGGTCGGCGTGCGCTGGCGGATCTTCGTCTTCGACTGTGAGGACGGTGACGACGTGCAGCATCGCGGCGTCGTGATCAACCCCGTGCTGGAGAAGGGCGCTGTGCCGCCCGGCGATCCCGACCCGCGCGAAGGTCTCGAAGGATGCCTGTCGGTGCCCGGTGAGCACTACCCCACAGCTCGCTCGGACTGGGCGCGGGTGACCGGCACCGACCTCGATGGGAATCCCGTCGTGCTCGAGTCGACCGGTGGCACGCTGGCGAGGGCGTTGCAGCACGAAACCGACCACCTCGACGGCCACCTCTACGTCGAACGTCTCTCGCCCCGCTACCGCGACGAAGCGCGACGGGACATCAAACGGCGTGCGTGGGCCGAGCGCGGTCTGTCCAAATGGGACCCGGCGGCCGGCGAAGCCGAGGACGTCTGAGCCGTGCGCGCCGAACCCGTCGGGCCACCGCAGGCGTTCCACGCCGAGGGTCCGGTGTGGTGGCCGGAGTGGGATTCGGGCTTCGGGCGGGATGGGTTTTCTGCCCTCAAGTACGTCGACCTGCTGGCCGGCGACGTCCTCACCCTTTCGCCGTCCGGGTCGGTGTCCCGTGTCCACGTGGGTCGCGTAGCCGCAGCACTGCGACCGCGATCGCTGGGTGGGGCGGTCGTGGCGACGGAACGCGGATTCAGTCTGGGGCGGTCCTCGGCACTGGTGGATCTCGCACCGATGCCTGATCTGTGGGCCGACCCCGGCCTGCGCTTCAACGACGGCGGCTGCGACCCGGACGGCAACTTCTACTGCGGCACGATGGCCTACTCGCAGGCTCCCGGAGCAGGCACGCTGTGGCGATTGGGTACCGATGGGGCCGCGCGCGCCGTACTCGAAGGGGTCACGATCTCCAACGGGTTGTGCTGGTCCCCGGAGGGCGAATTCGCTTACTACAACGACACTCCCACCGGTCAGGTCGACGTGTTCGACTGGTCCTCGGCTGGTGGGCTCACCCGACGTCGGCGGTTCGTGTCGGTCGGTGGCTTCCCGGACGGCTTGTGCGTCGATGAGCAAGGCGGCGTGTGGGTCGCGCTCTACGGCGGCTCGGCAGTGCACCGTTATACAGCCGCTGGTGTGCTGGACGAGGTCGTCGAACTTCCGGTCACCAATGTCACGGCGTGCACGTTCGGCGGCGTCGACCTGCGCACGTTGTTCATCACCACGACCCGCGAGAACGTGCCCGATGGTGAGCAGCCCCTGGCCGGAGCGGTTTTCACCTACCGGCCCGGCGTCGGCGGCATCGCGACGCGCCCCTACGCCGCCTGACTCGTGCCGCTGCTTCCCGCCAAGGTTTGGAGGCTGGTGGCTAACCTGCCGCAGCAACGTTGACCATCAGCCGCCAAACCCTCCTTCCACGACGCTCACCGACGCGGCCGCCGCTGCATCTGCCACCACTGCTGCATGTCGAATTGAGGCGGTGGACCGTCGTACCCGTGGTCGGCGAGCGCCTGCCATACGCGCCACACCAGCTGCCGTGGTTGCGCATGGTCGGCAGCGGTGAGCGCCACCCGGAAGAGACCAGCCCGCGCGAACTTCTCCGATCGCAGGATGTCCGCGTGGCGCTGCTTGGCGTCCCGCTCGTGATACCACCCGTCGTACTCTGCGGTGACGCCGAACTTCTGCCATAGGAAGTCTGGCCGCCCGATGAAGCAGCCGTCGCTGTCGTACACCGGGAGGTTCAGCACCGGCTCGGGCAATCCCCCAAGAGCGAATATGACGCGGGTCGAACTCTCCCGCGGGGACTCGACACCACGTCGCATCCAGCGTGACCAGGTGCGCAGCCGCTGCACGCCGTATGCCGAGTTCAGCCCCTGCAGGTCGGCGAGCGTGATCTTCTTCGTGGCCAACAACGCATCACCAGCACGGATGAGGGTCAGCGGGCTGACTATCAGCGCGGCATCGAGCAAGCAGCGCAACGGCAGGAGCACTGGCAGATCATCGATGTCGCAGACCGCCTCCATCTGGCGGCGATGCAGCACCGCTCCCTTCATCTCCACACGCACCGGTTGCGTGGTGGTCCAGTGCCGCAGATTGTCGTCGATCGGTGCACCATGAAGTTTCAGCCCCGTCTGGTAACTGACAGCTGCATCACGGGGAAGCGCGAGCCGATCCGCGGCGAGCCAGAAGGTCAAATCGCGCGGACCGCGGTCTCGCACGGCCCACACTCCGCGGCCGTTGTGCAGCGATTCGAATCGAGCACCACGCAACATGGTGCGCGACACGCCGACCTGCGCCGCTTCGGCGGTCGAGAACGGCCGACCCCGAAGCACTGCGGGGATGGGAGTTGCTACCGGCATGAAGTGGATGTTGACCTACCTGCATCCCACCCCGCAGAACTGCTTGTGGATAACGCGCTGGCCGCAGATAGGGTTTGAAGGCTGATGGCCAACCTGCCGAAGCAACGTTGACCATCAGTCGCCAAACCTCGCCCCGCCAGCCGCCAGATCGTCCGCCCCGGCCCCACGACAGCCTCGATTTAGCGACTGGCGCTCCGACCGGCTAGAGTAGGGCGTCGCATGACAAGCACCCGTAGCTCAACGGATAGAGCATCTGACTACGGATCAGAAGGTTTGGGGTTCGAATCCCTACGGGTGCACGTACTGAGTTGAGACAGTGCACGAAGGTCCCGGGCGGATGCGTCCGGGACCTTTCTCATGCCGTCGCTACGCACTCAGCTTGCCTCTCAACAGACTGTCCCCGGAGTGCGCCGGGTTGTTGTCGTACTGCTCCTGGGAAATGTCCACGATCAGATAGCCACTCTTCACCAGACTCGCGCTCATCGGGAAGGTCTCGACGCCCTCACCCCGCAACACACCCACCGGGACCATGCGTTTGCCGTCGGTGTTGAGCAGCCACACCTGCAGATATCCACTGCCGGCGTCCAACGGCTTGGTCGTGTCGATGCGCAGGGCCATCCCGGAGCGGGAGTCGATGAGTTGGGCCGAGCCACCCTGCTGCCCGGTGTCCAAGGCGTCCAAGGCGACTTGGCTGACCGTCGTCGACCCCGGGGTGTCTCCCCAGAACAACCGTCCCGCGCCCAACCCGATCACGACGCCCACCGCGGCAACCGCAGCCGCCACGGCCAGTCTGCGCGGCCACGACCGACGCTTGCCTGAAGCAGTCTGCGCCCGGATCGCCGGCAACACCGACGCCGGCGGCGCGATCCACTCCACCTCAGCTGGCGTCCGCCGCGCCAGGTCGACCGTCGCCTGCAACTCCGCAACGGTCGCTCGGCACTGTTCGCACGCCGCGACGTGTTCCGGCAGCCCGTCGATGGACTCGCCGAGCGCGAAGGCGGCTAACGCTTCGTCGCCAGGGTGAGCCATCGCTACTCTCCTTCAGCCGCCTGCGTAGTTCGAGCAATCCGCGTCGGACGTGACTCTTGACCGTACCCAGCGGGATCCCGAGCCGTTCACTGATCTCGGCGTACGGCCGATCCTCGATGATCGCCAACCGCAGGATCACTGCTCGCGGATCTCCCAGACGCTCTACCTCGTGCAGCAGGAACAACCGATCAGCCAGGTCCGCGTCGTCGACCTGCGGGTCGGATGCATCGACAACCGCCGCGTCCAGATCGCGCCGGGCACGGTGTCGCTGGTGGCGCAGATCGGCGATCCGATGTTTGGTGATCGCCACCAGCCAGGCGGCCGGTGAGCCGCGTCCGGGGACCAGCGTGTGCCGGCTGCGCCACGCCGACAAGAACACCTGCTGGGTTACGTCCTCGGCGTCCTGGGCATCCTCGAGTGCCCGGCGAGCAATGGTGTGCACCAGCGCTCCCCACCGGTTGAACATCTCGGCCAGCGCGTCCGGATCCCCGGCCACCAACCGTGCGGACAGGTCGGCGTCCGCGAGCGAGTCCCCCTCTGCCGACACGCCGTTCAGCCAACCACATCGACGGGCGGGGTGGGGCAGAGGAAGGTACGCCGAGGGGCTGGCGAGCGCTCTCGACGCACCTTCCTCAGAGGTGTCGCTCAGAGGTCTGCCGGACGCAACACCGCGGTGATGCCATGGGCGATCTGCTTGTTGCCGTAGTTGAGATTGAGTTGGAAGAGGTTGACGTACGGGTCAGCCGCGTTCGGGTCGTTGTCTTTCAGCCGGATCAACGGCAAGGGCTTGAGCACATCGACGGTGAACGTCTTACCGGCCAGCGCCGTGGGCAGGACCGCGTTGTCCGAGCGCAGCGCCGTCAACGCATCGATCGTCTTCCCCGGCACGACGTGGTACTCCAGGATCTGCTCGATCGTGTCGATTCCGAGGCTGCCCACGACGTTGAAGACCTGCTGCTCGGAACGCACCCATTTGCCGGTCAGATCATGGACCAGGTTCCGGAAGGCGAAGTCCTCCGGGAGGAACGCCGTCAGCGGCACATTCCCTTGCGCCAGCAGGGCAACGGGACTGCTCGGTTTGGCCTTGACCACGGCAAGGACCGCAGCCGTCACGATGTCGTAGTCGAACGGGTTGTTGTCGAAACCGACGCCGCCCGCGGTCAGATAGGCCGCAAGGCTGCGGCTGCCGGCGGGTGCGGCGGCCTTGCTCTGTGCCGAAGCCGGAGCCGAATCGGCCGAAGCCGGAGCGACCGCGAGGGCCGGGACCGCAAGGGTGATAGCAACGGCAACAGGTACGAGATGACGCTTTTGCATGAGTGGACCTCTCGGAATAGTCGGCGAGTGCCAAACGGCACCCACCCACTTCTCCGGTGCAGAGGTCCCGCAGGATGCACCAGGCGTCAACCGATCAGGTCGCTCCGACCGGGTCCCGCGGCGGACTTGGATCCGGCGTGCGCTGCGCAGCACGCCGCTGGTTGAGGAAGTGCAGGAAGATGATGATGCTCAAGAAGGCCGCGAAGGTGCACCAGATCGAGGCGTAATCGTTGACGTTCATCCATGCGGCGATGGCCATCGCGATGAAATTACCGACACCCACGACGATCACGTAGCGATAGCTGCTCATCGCCGGTGCGATACACGTGGCGAAAACGTAGGGATAGGCGAGTGTCCCGGGACTGAATCCCGGCAGCACATAATCGAGGTTGCCGCCGTTCACCGACACTTGGATGGCTGGCTGCACGACTTGATACATCATGTAGGCGAAAAGGATCGTGCCCACCCACGAGGGGAACAACAGCAGTTTTCGCCGCTTCGGGTTCGGTTCCATGAACCACACCGACCAGGGCACGATCAGCGGGAAGAGCGCCCAGGCGATCAGTACCCACAGGTGCACGTCATAGCCGGTCAGGCACTGCACCTGACCGTGGCGCGCCTGGTTGTCCAACTTCAACCACGTGACGCCTTCCATGAACTGGTGCGCGCCGAAGATCAGCGGCAGGCACGCGAAGGGAATCTGCTTCTTGTCCCGGACCAGGGCCAATGTGCCGACCCCGGCTGTCAGCACAATTCCTGCACCAACAAAACTTGCCGTTGCGTTGAAGCACATAGATTTCCTAATCTCGCTGTGACCGCCTATTGCCCGATAAGAGTACGGACCGCGTACAACTCCGGAAAGAACGTCAGGTCTAGGGCGCGTCGCAGGAAGTCGACGCCAGAGCTACCGCCTGTGCCGGTCTTGAATCCAATGGTGCGTTGCACGGTGCGCAAATGCCGGAACCGCCAGAACTGGAACGCGTCCTCCAGATCGACCAGGTCCTCACAGGTGGCGTACTCCGCCCAGAACGTGGCGGTGTCCTGGTAGATCCGTTCGAAGACCGGCAGCAACGCGTCGTCCTGGACCCATGCCCGCGTCACGTCCCGGGTCAGGACCGATGCGGGTACGTCGTGCCCTCCTCGTGCGAGGAAGGCCAGGAACGCGTCGTACACCGTGGGCCCCTCGAGCAACTCGGTCAGTTCCGCGTGCGCTGCCGGTTGACTGGCGAACACCCGCAGCATGCCGGCGTTCTTGTTCCCCAGAATGAATTCGACCGCCCGGTATTGGTAGGACTGGAACCCGGAGGACGCACCGAGCGCACCACGGAACTCGGCGTACTCGCTGGGCGTGAGCGTCGCCAACACCGACCATTGCTCGGCCAGCGTGCGGAAGATGTGCTTCACGCGCGCCAGGGCTTTCCGAGCCCGGCTGACGTCATCCGCATCCAAGTACGTTCGCACCGCGCGCAATTCGTGCAGGACGAGCTTGAACCACAGTTCCGTCGTCTGGTGTTGCACGATGAACAACAACTCGTCCGGGTGCTCGGGGCGACTGACCGGATGCTGCGCGGACAGCAGACGGTCAAGGGCCAGGTAACTGCCGTAGGACATCTGAGAGCTGAAATCGGTGCGGATGCCCGGCTCGATCGGCCGCACCCCATCGTTCGTCGTCATCGTCGTCCTCTCCGTCGGCTCGATGGTCCCACGATGCCGGATTCACCGTGCTCGAAGGCCACACGGCTGGTGATCGTCGTAATAGCGTCGGAAGGTCCGTCTCAATCGACCCCGGAAAGTGGTGCGCCACCCATGCCCCGATCCACCTCAGCCGCGACAGCGCTTATCGTCGCTGCGACCCTGCCGTTGCTCAGTCTCACCGGCACCGCCGAAGCCCGCACGACCCCGCGGGTCCCGGACGGCGTCGCGAAGAGTCTGAGTCAGTTCACCGACCGATTCCTGACCCCACAGACTCACTTCACCATGCAGGCCGATGGTTCGAGCGGGAAAACAGTTGGTGGAGAAGGGATTCCGAATATCGACTCGGTGAAGTCGACGATCCGGACCTACTACAACGCGGACTCGACGGGCATCGCGAACAAGACCAGCTCGCCGTACATCAATCAGATGTCCTCGCTCCTGGGCAAGACCGCCAAACAACTGAAGGCGATGTACGCCAAGAGCGCGAAGTCGGGCAAGAAACCCGCGATCGTGCTGGACGCAGACGACACCACGTTGTGGACCTATGACATGGAAGACAACGCCATGCACTTCAACTTCGACCCCGCCCTGCAGGACGTGTGGGTGCAGGGCGAGAAGTTCCCGGCAACCCCGGGCATGGTGGCCTTCGTCAAGGCCGCGCAGAACGCCGGCTTCGCGATCTTCGGCCTGACCGGCCGCGGCGACAGTCAGAAGGCTGCGACCCTCGGCAACCTGTCCAAGGTCGGTTACACCGCGTTCAACTCAACCAACTTCTACACCAAATGGGCTGGGGCACAGCCGGATTACATCACCTGTGCCGCGGCTAAGTGCACCACCGTCGAGTACAAGTCGGGCACCCGTAAGCACATCGAGTCCCTCGGCTACGACATTGCGCTGAACGTCGGCGACCAGTTCTCCGACCTGCAGGGCGGGTACGCCGATCGGACGCTGAAATTGCCGAACCCCACCTACTATCTGCCCTCCCCTGACCTGCCGGGGCTGAGCGAGCCGTCTCTCTCGCCGCGCACCCACTTCACCATGAAGGCGGATGGCTCGAGTGGCAAAACCGTTGGTGGAGAAGGCATCCCGAACATCGACTCGGTGAAGTCGACGATCCGGACCTACTACAACGCGGACTCCACGGGCATCGCGAACAAGACCAGCTCGCCGTACATCACGCAGATGAACCGGCTGACCGCCACGATCAGCCCGGTCCTGAACGCCGCGTGCTCCCTGAGCTCGCGGTTCGGGGTCAAGCCGGCCATCGTCCTGGATGCTGACGACACCACGCTGTGGACGTATGACATGGAAGACAACGCCATGCACTTCAACTTCGACCCCGCCCTGCAGGACGTGTGGGTGCAAGGCCAGAAGTTCCCGGCGACGCCCGCGATGACCACCCTGGTCAACGCGGCCAGCAAGGCCGGCTGCACGCTGATCGGATTGACCGGCCGCGGCGCCGCGCAGAAGGACGCCACGCTCGGCAACCTTGCCAAGGTCGGCTACACCGGCTTCACCGCCGCGAACTACTACACCAAGTGGGCTACGGGTGAGCAGCCGAGCTACATCACCTGCGCAGCCGCCAAGTGCACGACGATCGAGTACAAGTCGCAGACCCGCGCCTACGTGCAGTCGCAGGGATACACGATCCTGGCGAACTTCGGCGACCAGTTCAGCGACCTGATCGGCGGAAGCGCTCTGGTCCCGGTGAAGCTGCCGAACCCGACGTATTACCTGCCCTGAGGACGGCCCCCACCCACGGGTTTGGTCACCGATTGCTGCTTTCAGCCCGCTGACTGCGCAATCGGTGACCCGACCCGCGACCCAGCCCCTGCTTGACGCGACTCCCAACCGATGATTTAGGTTAGCCTTGCCTGCTTACAGGCCCCTGTCACCGTTACTCAGGAGATCGCATCAGCATGACCGTCTCTCGCCGCGCCGTCCTCGGCGCCTTCGGTGCACTCAGCACCACTGCGGCCCTTGCCGCCTGCTCAACCGGATCGACCAGCAGCAGTTCGCCGTCCGCCACCGGCAGCAGCACCGGGACCTCGGACGCGGGAGCCTTCCCGGTCACGATCAAGAACTCGTTCGGAAACGCCGTCATCCCCAAAGAGCCGACCCGCATTGCGACGCTGCCCTTCGCCAACGAGGACTACCTGGCCGTGCTGGGCGTCGTCCCGGTGCTGGTCCCCAAGTGGGAAGCACCCGCCGGCAACTCCCGCGGATCGACCGACTGGTTCGACGCAGCCGTCAAGAAACTCGGCAAGGACTACCCCCCGCAGTACAGCTTCACCGACTCGACGCCGATCGATGAGATCGCCAAGTCCACTCCGGATCTGCTCTTCGGGCCCTACTCGGGGCTGACCGAGCAGGAGTACGCCAAGGCCAGCAAGTTGGCGCCGACCGTCGCTGCTCCGGGCGCACCCTACGGCGCGACCTGGCAGCAGATCCTCGAGATCGCCGGTCAGGCGACGGGCAAAGAGGCGCAGGCCGCAACGGCCAAGACCGACCTTGAGAAGCAGATCGCCGACGCCGTCGCAAAGTATCCCGCGATCAAGGGCAAGACGATCGCGGTCCTGCGGTTCCTGCCGACCGACACCTCCAAGATCTTTTCGACCACGACCCTGGATCCGCGCACTGCGCTGATGCTCGAGTTCGGTTTCACCACACCGCAATTCGTGACCGACCTGAGCAAGGCCAACCCGCAGTCCTACGGCGCGGCGATCTCCGCGGAGAAGGCGGCAAGCACCATCGACGCCGACGTCGCGATCATCTTCAGCGAGAAGGACTCCGACTTCGACGCCCTGAAGTCGAACGCACTGCTCAGCAAGATCCCGAACATTCAGAACGACACGGCGATCTACCTCGCCAACAACTCCGACACCAACGCGCTCAACACCCCGACGGTGTTGTCGATCCCGGTGGTCCTGGAGAAGTACCTGCCGCAGCTCGGCGCGGCGGCGGAGAAGGCGAAGTGAGCGACCTCAGCGTCTCCCGGCGCACTCTCCTCGGCATCTTCGGTGCGGGTGCGGCCGGTGCCGCGCTCGCCGCCTGCTCAACCGGCTCGACCAGCGGCAGCCCGACGACCGGTGCTGGGGCGAGTAGCGCGGATGCGAGCGCCTACCCGGTGACCATCAAGCATGCGTTGGGCACGACGACCATCAGCAAACCGCCAACCCGCATCGCCACCGTTGCCGAGACCGACCAGGACATGCTGGTCAGCCTGGGTGTCGTCCCGATCCTGGTGCCGGCAACCAGCTGGGGCGGCAACGCTCGCAAGTCGACCGACTGGTTCGACGCTGCGGTCAAGAAATTGGGCAAGGACTACCCGCAGCAGTACAGCGCGGCGGACAACCTGCCCGTCGACGAGATCGCCAAGGCGACCCCCGACCTGATCCTGGCCACCAACTCCGGTCTGACGGCCGAGGAGTACGCCAAGTTGTCCAAGATCGCCCCGACCGTCGCCTATCCGGGTGATGCGTGGGGTACGACGTGGCAACAGTCCCTGGAGATGGTCGGCAAGGCGGTGGGCAAGGAGGCGGAGGCCGCCACGTTGAAGACCCAGACGCAGCAGCTCATCGACGACGCCAAGGCGAAGTACCCGGCCATCCAGGGCAAGACCGCCACGTGGCTCTACCTCGACCCGACGAGCAACGCCAGCTTCAGCGTCTACCTCCCGCTGGACAACCGTCCCCGAATGTTGAACGAATTCGGTTTCACCACACCGGCGTTCGTCGACACGCTGCAGACCGCCAACAAGGGCAAGTTCTACGCCGACGTATCCGCTGAGAAGGCCAGCACAGCCGACGCCGATGTCGCCGTCTTCTACGTCACCGCTGCTGGGGACGTCGCGAAGTTGAAGTCGGACAAGCTGCTGAGCCAGATCCCGTCGTTGAAGTCCGACACCTACGTGGCCGCAGCCGACAACACCATCTCCCTGACGATGGGCGTGCCCACGACGCTGAGCATCCCGGTCGCCATCGAGAAGTTCGTCCCCGACCTGGCGAAGGCGGCGGCGAAGGTCTCGTGACCAAGCGTTCCACCGTGGCCGTGACGGTCAGCATCCTGATGCTGACCGTCACCGTCATGTTGTCCCTAGCCATCGGCGCGCAGTCGTTGTCCCCGATCGAGGTCCTCAAAGCGGTCTTCGGCGGCAGTACGCCGGAGGTGCAGGCGATCGTGCAGTCCCGCGCATCGCGCACCCTGATCGGGCTCGTCGTCGGGATCTGCATTGCGCTGTCCGGCGCTGCCATGCAAGGCATCACGCGCAATCCCCTGGCCGACCCCGGGTTGCTCGGCGTGGACTCCGGCGCTGCCCTCGCCGTCGTGATCGGCCTCACGACCGGGATCGCGAGCAGTCAGCTGTCGTTCGTGCTGTTGGCCCTGGTCGGTGCCTCGATCGCCGCGGTCCTGGTCTATCTGATCTCCTCGGCCGGCGCCCGCGGGCCGGATCCCGTGACGATGGTGCTGGCCGGCGCCGCGATGGGCGCCGCCGCGACCGGTCTGGTCGCGGGTCTGCTGATCACCCACCAGGGGGCGCTGGACGTCTACCGCTTCTGGTCCGTGGGCTCGATCGGTGGCCGCGAGGTAGCCACGGTGCTGCCTGCGACGTTGCCCTTCCTGATCCTCGGTGCGTTGATCGTGTTCGTCGGAGCACCTGCCCTGAACGCGCTGGCCCTGGGTGATGAGATGGCGACGACGCTTGGACACAACGTGCTGCGCGCCCGGGCCCTCATCGCCCTGGGCGCCGTGCTGCTGGCCGCCGGTGCGACATCGATCGCCGGGCCGATCGCCTTCGTGGGACTGGTCATTCCGCATTTCGCCCGGATCCTGCGGGGTCCGGACTACAGATCGATCCTGCCGCTGTGCGTGATCCTCGGACCGGTGCTGCTATTGATCGCCGACATCGTCGGCCGGGTTATCTCGCCCCCCGGTGAAGTGTCCGCCGGCATCCTGACCGCCGTGGTCGGCGTACCGGTGTTGATCTACCTGGTCCGACGCCCCGGGGTGGTGGTGGCGTGAGCACGCTTCTGTCCCAGGAGATCCGGCCCGAGTCGATCGAGAAGGTGCGCTCGACGCGCAAACGGGTGGCTCGGCGTACATCGATCGTCCTGATCGCGGTCGTCCTCCTCTGGTTCGGGCTGTTCGCCGCGCGCGTCCTACTCGGGGACTTCACGATCACTATCCCCGACTTCTTCCGGATCGCGTTCGGTGGCGTGCAGATGCCGCCAGCGACGTTCATCCTGATGGAATCCAAACTGCCTGCGGCCGTGGCGGGTACGTTGGCCGGTCTCGCGTTCGGCGCCAGCGGGGCCGCGTTCCAGACGATGCTGCGCAACCCGCTGGCCAGCCCTGACGTCCTCGGGGTGACGCTCGGCTCCTCTGCTGCAGCGGTTTTCGCCCTTGTCGTACTCGGCTGGTCCGGGCTGAGCATGTCACTGGCGGCACTCGTCGGCGGCATGGTCGTCGCTGCCGCGATCAACCTGCTGGCCGGGCGGGACTCGGCCGCGACGTACCGGATGATCCTGATCGGGATCGGCGTCTCGGCCGGACTGTCCTCCTTCATCCAGTGGATGTTGCAGCGCACCAGCATCTACCAGGCACAGGACGCGATGGTCTGGCTGACCGGCAGCCTCGCGGTGATCCCCTGGGACGGGGTGGCCCGCCTGGCCATCACCGTTGCGGTTTTGCTACCACTGCTGGCGGCGGCCCTGAACGGTCTGCGGTTGCTCGAACTGGGTGACGACACGGCACTTGCTTTGGGGCTCAACGCGGCTCGGCTGCGGCTCACCGTGAGTGTGCTGGTGGTGATCCTGTGCGCGATGGCGACCTCGGTGACCGGGCCGATCGCCTTCATCGGGTTGCTGTCCGGTCCGATCGCCCGCCGACTGTGTGGCGGGCGGCCGAATATCCTGGTGGCGGCGTTCGTGGGAGCCGCGACCGTGGTGGGTGCCGACTACATCGGCACTTACCTGATCCCCAATACCAACCTGCCAGTGGGCGTCATCACGGGTATCGCAGGCGCTCCCGTGCTGATCTTCCTGCTGCTGAAGTCGAGAGCGACGATCAAGGATGGCTGAGTTGACTGCCCTTCCCGTGACCACCAACCGGTTGTCGGCGTCCGGGGTGAGCCTCGGGTACGACGATCGGCGGGTCATCGAGGACCTCACCTTCGCGTTACCCGACGGTGAGATCACTGCCATCGTGGGAGCCAACGGCTGCGGTAAGTCGACGCTGCTGCGCGGACTGACCCGGCTGCTGAAACCGACTGCTGGCTCAGTTGTCCTGGACGGCAAGGACATTCACGCCATGTCCGGCAAAGAGGTGGCCCGTATCGTGGCGCTCTTGCCGCAGTCACCGCTAGCCCCTGAAGGCATCACGGTGACCGAGTTGGTCAGCCGGGGCAGGCATCCGTACCATGGCATGTTCAAGCAGTGGTCCACAACGGACGAGCGAGCGGTGACGGAGGCGTTGGAGGTCACCGGCACGATCGACATGGCCGACCGGGCGGTCGCGGAGTTGTCCGGTGGGCAACGTCAACGGGTCTGGATCGCCATGGTGCTGGCCCAGCAGACCGACCTGCTCCTGCTGGACGAACCGACCTCGGCGCTGGACATCGCGCACGCGGTCGACGTCCTGGACCTGGTCACCGAGCTCAACCGGGATCGTGGGACCACCGTTGCGATGGTCTTGCACGACCTCAATCTGGCCGCGCGCTACGCAACCCACCTGGTCGCCGTACACCGAGGCACGATCGTCGCCCAAGGCGCACCTGCGGACGTCGTCAATCCAGAGGTCGTCGAACAGGTCTTCGGCATCGCCGCGCAGGTCATCTCCGACCCCGTCTCCGGCACCCCGCTGATCATCCCGATCGGCCGCCACCACCGACGCTGACCGGCCCGTTCCGCTCCCGCCATCCCCAAGCTTTGGATGCGCTTGCACGGCTTATCTCGGCCACATGGTGCAACCGCATCCAAACCCACTGACGGGTCACGTCAGGAAAAGTTGACAGTCGCTCGTCGCGTCAAGTAACCTTCACACCGTGAGCGACCACGAGACACCGAGTGAGCAGCTTTCCGAAGCGGCCACGGACGCGACCAGCCTCGACCCACGGACCGGTCTGACCGCCGTACGGGCCCTGCGCGAACTCGCCGACCGACTCGAAGCCATCCAGGTCGCCAACGCCCGCTCCCAGCAGTGGAGCTGGCAGGCCATCGCCGACGTGCTGCAGGTCAGCCGCCAGGCGGTGCACCAAAAGCACTCGCAGTAGCGAGACCACAACTTTCAAGGAGAACCACATGTTCAACCGTTTCGATACTGAAACCCGGATCGCCGTCATGCAGGCGATCGACGAGGCCCGCGAACTGGGTCACGACCAGGTGGGCACCGACCACCTGTTGCTCGGCCTGTTGGCCAACGCCCGCGGCGACGCGGCGCGCGCCTTGACCCAGGCCGGTCTGGATTTCCCGACTGCTGAGGCAGCCGTGATCGCCTACCACGAAGCGAACCCCGCCACCGAGCCGGAAGCCGAATCTGCTTCGGCGGACGAAGAATTGGACGACGACCTCGCGGCCGACCGTGAAGCGCTGGCTGCGGTGGGTATTGACCTGGACTCGGTCCGGGACGCCGTACGCCGACGCTTCGGCACCGATATCGCCGACGGCTGGGGCGGTGGCCGACGGGGCGACGGTTTCGGCCCGCGAGGTCGTGGCCGCGGACGCCGCGGGCCGCGCAGCGAGCGCCTCGGCCCGATGCGCCGGTTCAGCCCCGAGCTTCGTGAGGTGATCACCTCGCTGATGCACGAGGCCAAGATGGACTTCGCGCAGAGCCGGCTCGATGAGGCGCAGGAGCGTCTGAACGAGCAGCGCGAGGCCGGTCCCCGCGACTTCGCCGACTCCCCCGACGGCGGTCCGCGTGGTTTCGAGGGCCGTGGTCCTCGGGGCCGGGGACGCGGGCACCACACCCATCACCGCTTCGCGCCCGGTGGCCCGCGGGAGGGCATGCGCCCCGGCCCGGGCGAGTGGGGCTTCGGCCCCGGCGAGTTCGACGGACGCGGACCCGGCCGAGGCGAAGGTCGTGGCGAAGGTCGTGGCGAAGGTCGCGGCGCACGTCGCGGATTCGGTGGCGGCCCACGACTCAGCGCCGACAAGGCGCTCGTCGCCTTGCTGCAGTCCGACGACCCGGCCCTGGCCGCCGTACTCGGTCAGGTCGACCGCGCGGCGATCATCGCTGCGGTCAGCGTCGACGCCTGACCAGCCACCCGTCGTTCGGGGGCTTCATGACTCGCAGTCATGAAGCCCCCGAACTCATGTGCTCAGGAGCGGCGCCGACGCGGCGTGAACCGCTCGATCGCCAAACTCACAACCACTTCTTCCGTTTGAACACCACGAAGAGCGTTCCGCACACCAGGACCATGAGCGCCAGACTGAACGGATACCCCTCGGCCCAACTCAACTCCGGCATCTTGGCGAAGTTCATCCCGTAGATCCCCGAGATCAGCGACGGCGCGAAGAGGATCGCCGCCCACGCCGAGATCTTCTTGACCTCGTCGTTCTGGGCCATCCCAGCCTCGGTCAGCCGGCGCATCTCCTCGTTCTGGGTCTGCGCCACCATGGTCGCGTTCAACGTCAGGATGTTCGCCAGCGATTCGCGGAATCCGCTGACCCGCTCCGCGACGATCGTGGCGTGGTCGGCGACGTCCCGGAAGTTGTTCTGCAGTTCTTCCTTGGTGCCGTATTTCGCGAAACCGTCCTCGATGTGGTGCAGCACGTCCAACAGCGGCCGCACTGCACGTTGGAATCCGAGGACTTCTTGGGACAACTCGTAGATCCGCCGCGACACCGTCGGATCGGATTCGAAGACCTGCGCTTCGATCTCATCGATGTCGTTCTCCAGGCCGGCGACGACCGGGCCATAGCCGTCCACGACGTAGTCCGCGACGGCGTACAGCACCGCCTCCGGTCCCAGCGCCAACAGTTCCGGGTTGGCCTCGAGACGGTCGCGCACCGGCTTGAGCGACGGGTCCGGACTGTGCCGCACGGTGATGACGAAGTCGGGGCCGAGGAAGACGTGGATCTCCCCGAAGGCCACTGTCTCCGTGCGGTCCTCGTAGGTCGCGGCGCGCAACACCACGAAGAGGGTGTCTCCGTAGCGTTCGATCTTGGGTCGTTGGTGGGCCAGGATCGCATCCTCCACCGCGAGCGGGTGCAGGTTGAACGTCGCCGCCAACTCGTGGATCTGATCTTCACTGGCACCGTGTACGCCGATCCACGCCATCGGCGCGCTGCTCGCCTCCGTCTCGTGCAGCGACAGACAGTCGCGGACTTCACCGATCGTCTCCGGCCGATCGACTCGGTGCCCATCCAGGTAGACCGCGCGCTCCACGACCGATGAATCAACCGGCCGTGCGGCTTCGACCGGCTCGGCGGAACCGGGTTGGGGCGCAGGTCGGGCAGACCCCAGCGCACGCAACACCTCGGGGATGTCGTCGTTCCCCCAGCGCTTCCAGGTCGGCACGCGCCCAGCCTACGGTTCGCAGGGATCAACCCGGCGACGGCGGACCCTATTACGGGTTCGCGGCCAGGAAGATGAATGCGAACAAGATCCACAGGTGCAGGGCGCCTTGCATCCGCGTCGCCCGGCCGGGCACGACGGTCAGGATTCCCACTGCGACGGTCAGCGCCAGCATCACGATCTGCATCGATCCCAGGCCGAGGTGCAGGGGCACCGGCAGCCAGATCGAGGCCAGTGCGATCACCGGGATCGTCAGGCCGATCGAAGCCATCGAGGAGCCGTACGCCAGGTTGAGACTGATCTGCACCCGGTCGCGCCGCGCTGCGTTGATGGCCGACAGCGACTCCGGCAGCAGCACGAGCATCGCGATGATCACACCGACGAAGGAGTGCGGGAAGCCCAGCGCAGCGACGCCTTCTTCGATCGGCTTCGACTCCACCTTCGCTAGTCCCACCACGGCGACCAGCGACACCAGCAACAGACCAAAGCTCGCCCACGCCGACCGGGTCGACGGCGGCTCCGCGTGGTCCTCGGACATGTCGACCAACTCGTTGTTCTCATCGACCGGCAAGAAGAAATCCCGGTGCCGGGTCGTCTGCGTCAGCACGAACAGCCCGTAGATCACCAACGAACACACCGCGGCGAAGACCAGCTGCGACCCGGTGAATTCCGGTCCCGGCGCACCGAGGGTGAAGGTCGGCAGCACCAGGCACACGGTCGCGAGCGTTGCGACGGACGCGAGAGCGGTCGCCGTACCCTCGACGTTGAAGTTGACGGTGTCGTGCTTGATCGAGCCGGCGAGCAACGAGGCGCCCACGATCCCGTTACACGTGATCATCACGGCGGCGAAGACGGTGTCCCGAGCCAGCGTCGACGCGTCCTCACCACCACTGACCATCAAGGTCACGATCAAGGCGACCTCGATGACGGTGACCGCCACCGCCAGCACCAGCGAACCAAACGGTTCGCCAACTTTGTGCGCCACCGCTTCCGCGTGCTGCACAGCGGCGAGAACCGACCCGATCAGCAGCACCGCCACGATCGCGATCCACACCGGGCCCAGGTGCTGACCCCAGGTGAACGGCAACGGGATCAGGGCGAGGATGGGAGCTGCAGTGGTCCAACGCAACCAGAACGGGTGTCTCGGCGGTGCGGACTTCGCCACGTGGGAACTCTCCTGTGCGGGCTGTGCGGGTCGGGGCCCCATCCTCCCATGACACCAATTCCACCAAGGACAGCACGAAGAGCACCGAATCTGCACGACATCCGGGCGACCACGACCGTTTGCCGGTCGCGGGCGGCCAGGCTCCCCTAGCGTTACCCCGTGCCTACTCTCGCAACGGCGATCACGACACCTGACCCGGCCGCACTCGAGGAGTGGCTGGACGCCACTCCCGACCGCGGCGAGCGGGAACGGCAACTGCGTGACCTGGCCGCGCCCGACCGCGCCCGTCTCGTCGCCGGAATGCAACCGGAGCTCGCCGATCGACTCCTGGCCGTCATCGAACCGCGCACCGCTGCAACCCTGCTCACCTCGGCGAGCCCCGCGGCGGCAGCTGGATTGCTCGCCGCCCTGGACTCCGACATCGCTGCGGACATCCTGCGCGAGTTCCCCGCGACGACGGCCGCTTCGCTCATCGGGGCGCTGCCCCCGGCCCGCGCTCTGGTACTGAACGGATTGCTCTCCTGGCCCCCGGACAGTGCGGCCGCGCACATGGTCCCCGAGGCCCTCGTCATCTCCCAGGGCCAGGACGTCGAGAGCGCGTTGACCCAGTTGCGTCTTCAGACCGCCGCGGCCCCGGTGGACTCGCTCGCCGCGGCGTACGTCTATGTGGTCGACGACGATCGGCGGTTGCTCGGTGTGGTCTCCCTGCAACAGCTCGTGCTGGCCGCTCCGGGGACCCAGGTCGCAGAACTCACCGAGACCGACATCATCACGGTCGACGCCAACACCGACGACGAGGTCGCGGCGCGCACCCTGACCGACAACCGACTCGCGGCGCTGCCGGTGATCGACAAGGAGGATCGACTCCTTGGCGTCATCACCGCTGACGTCGCCGCCGACATCGTCGAGGACGAGAACACCGAAGACGCCGAACGACAGGGTGGTTCAGAGCCCCTGGAGGTTCCCTACCTGCAGGCTTCCCCGGTGCGTCTGTGGCGTAAGCGCGTGGTGTGGCTCCTGGTCCTGTTCATCGCCGAGGCCTACACCGGAACGGTGCTGCGCTACTTCGAGGACGAACTCGATGCCGTCGTCAGCCTGGCCTTCTTCATCCCGCTGCTGGTCGGCACCGGCGGCAACACCGGCACCCAGATCACCACGACGCTGGTCCGTGCCGCCTCGACCGGCGAAGTCCGGTTGCGCGACCTGGGCAAGGTGCTGCCCAAGGAACTGAGCGCCGCCATGATGATCTCGGCGACCATGGCAGCGGTCGGTCTGCTGCGGGCGTGGACCCTCGGGGTCGGCTGGCCGGTGATGGTCACCGTGTCGATCAGCCTCGCAGCGATCGTCCTGTGGTCGGCGTTCGTCGCCTCGATCCTGCCGCTGATCCTGACCAAGACGAAGATCGACCCGGCTGTGGTGTCGGCGCCGATGATCGCGACCATCGTCGACGGCACCGGCCTGCTGATCTACTTCATGATTGCCAAGTCGATCATCCCCGAGCTCAGTCACTAACGGTCACTCACGGCACGTCAGCCACAGAGCAGGCATAGACTTCTCACAGGTTGACCCTGGCGCACACATAGTGCCCGACCTAAGACTGGACACCATGAGCACATCCACGTTGAAGCGTCCCGACGGCACGCCCGTCCGCGTCCTGGTCGTCGATGACGAGAGCAACCTGACTGAGTTGCTGAGCATGGCCCTGCGTTACGAGGGCTGGGAGATCAAGAGCGCTGCCACCGGCACCAGCGCCGTGAAGACCTCCAAGGAGTTCAAACCGGACGCCGTCGTCCTGGACATGATGCTGCCCGACTTCGACGGGATGGAGGTGCTGCGTCGGTTGCGCGACGACGACCCGACGTTGCCCGTGCTCTTCCTGACCGCTCGCGACTCGGTGGAGGACCGCGTGGCCGGCCTCACCGCTGGTGGCGATGACTACGTCACCAAGCCGTTCAGTCTCGAGGAGGTCGTTGCCCGGGTGCGGGCCCTGCTGCGCCGTTCGGTGCAGTTGACCGAGGACTCCTCCTCCGTGCTGGTGGTCGGCGACCTCAAGCTCGACGAGGACAGTCACGAGGTCACCCGCGACGGTGAAGAGATCAGCCTGACCGCAACCGAGTTCGAGTTGCTGCGCTACATGATGCGCAACCCCAAGCGGGTGCTGTCCAAGGCTCAGATCCTCGACCGCGTGTGGCATTACGACTTCGGTGGCCAGGCCAACGTGGTCGAGCTGTACATCTCCTACCTGCGCAAGAAGATCGACGCCGGCCGTGCGCCGATGATCCACACCATGCGTGGCGCGGGGTACGTGCTCAAACCCGCCACCTCCTGATCCGGGGTCCTTCGTGACCTTCACCGCCAACCCCAGCCGATGGACGCTGCGCACCCAGTTGGTCGTGTCGCTGATCGCGCTCTTCCTGATCACGACGGCCGCTGTCGGCAGCCTCACCGTGGTGGCGTTGCGGAACACGTTGACCAACCAGGTCGACCAGCAGCTGACCTCCAGCGCGCAGATGCTGGCCAACGGCGGCCCTGGCAACGGCGGCGGACCCGCTGGCAGCCCGGGCAACGGTGGCTCGCTGCGGGTCGACCTCGGTCCCAATGACACCGTCGTCACCGCCTGGGACTACGAGACCCGCACTCGAGTGCCCCGCGCCTACGTGACCCGACTCGGTGGCGAGAACATCGCGCTCACCTCCGGTCAGGTGTCGCAGCTGCGCGAGGCCGGCATCGGCAGTAACCCCACGACCATCTCCCTGGGCGACCTGGGCCGCTACCGAGTGGTCGCCGTACAGAACCAGCAACTGGTCCGCACCGGAACGTCCGACTCGGACGTCTCGGTCGTCGAGGTCTCCAGCGTCATCGGTGTTCCGGTCGACTGGGTCACCAGCACAGTGGCCCGCACCGCCCTGGCGATCGCGCTGCTGTCCGGAGCCGGCGTACTCCTGGTTGCGGCCGGCGTCGCGTGGATCGTGCGCCGGACCCTTCAACCGCTCCGCCGGGTCGCCGCGACGGCGACTCGGGTGTCGCACCTGCCGCTGTCCGAGGGCAAGGTGGAGATGTCCGACCGGGTCGCCGAAGCGGACACCGATCCAGGCACCGAGGTCGGCCAGGTAGGTCTAGCGCTCAACGAGATGCTCGATCACGTCAATCACGCGCTGGACGCGCGCTACGCCAGTGAGTTGCAGGTGCGTCAGTTCGTGGCGGACGCCAGCCACGAATTGCGTACGCCGCTCGCGTCCATCCGTGGGTACGCCGAGTTGTCCCGCCGCGAGAAAGAGCCCGTCCCCCAGACGGTTTCGCACGCCCTCGGGCGGATCGAATCCGAAGCCGACCGGATGACCACCCTGGTCGAGGACCTGCTGCTGCTTGCCCGACTCGACGCCGGCCGGCCGCTGGAGCGCTCGGAGGTCGACGTCACACGGCTGCTGCTCGAAACGATCGGCGACGCGCACGCGGCCAGTCCCGACCACGACTGGCAACTGGACCTACCCGACGAACCGGTCGAGCTCGAGGGCGATGAAGCCCGTCTGCGACAGGTCATCATCAATCTGCTAGGCAACGCTCGACGGCACACTCCCGCCGGCACGAAGGTGGTCGCCAGCGCCCGGACGGTCGGCGATCAGGTCGAGATCAGCATCGCGGACAACGGACCGGGCATCGACCCCGAGCTGGTGCCACGGATCTTCGAGCGGTTCACCCGCGGCGACGAAGCCCGCACGCGCACCGAAGGATCCACCGGTCTCGGGCTGTCGATCGTCAGCGCCGTGGTGGCCGCGCACCACGGGACGGTCACCGTGTCCTCCGAACCGGGCAACACCGTCTTCCGCATCTCGCTGCCAGCGCGTCAGCCGGATGAAACAGCGGAGGAATCCGCCGACCGAGTGCTGGCCAACCGATGACCGTCACGGATTCTCCTCCCCGCCGGGTCCTGTCCGGTCAACTGGTTCGGTTCGCGATCATCGGCGTGGCCAGCACCGTTCTCAACCTGGTGCTCTTCGCGCTGCTCGACCAGATCATGGGTCGTCAGGTCGCGAATTTCGTGGCGCTGGTGCTGTGCACGGTGATCAACACGGCCGCCAACCGGTTCTTCACCTTCGGCGTCCGCGGCTCGCAGGGGCACGCCAAGGTCCAACTACAAAGTCTGGCGCTGCTCGCCGTGACCTGGGCGGCGACGGCGTTGGCGCTGGTCGTGCTGCATCACATCGCACCGGACGCCTCCACCTGGTGGGCCACTGTGACGGTCGCGGCCGGCAACGCGATCGCGACCGTGGTGCGCTTCGTGTTGCTACGACGCTGGATGAGCCCCGCCCCGACCGCGCAGGAAGCGGCGGAGGCTATCCCGACCGAACTCTGAGGCCGGCTCAGGCCAGTTTGGTCATCGACAACACGTCGAGCGCCTTGTCCAGCTGCTCCTCGGTCAGCGTGCCGTCCGTCAGGTGGCCGCGCTCGATCACGACTTCCCGGATCGTCTTGCGCTCCTTGAGCGACTGCTTGGCGATCGCGGCTGCTTCGTCGTATCCCACGAAGTGGTTCAGCGGCGTCACAATCGACGGCGAGGACTCCGCATAGGTGCGGCACTGGTCCACGTCAGCCTCGATGCCGTCGACACATCGGTCGGCGAAAACCGTTGTGACAGTAGACAACAGCCGAATCGACTCCAACACGTTGCGCGCGATCACCGGCAGCATCACGTTGAGTTCGAAGTTGCCGGCGGCACCACCCCACGCGACGGCGGCGTCGTTGCCGATCACCTGGGCGACGACCTGGCACATCGCTTCGGCCAGAACGGGGTTCACCTTGCCCGGCATGATCGAAGACCCCGGCTGCAGGTCCGGAAGGTGGATCTCGCCGAGGCCGGTGCGCGGCCCCGATCCCATCCATCGGATGTCGTTGCTGATCTTGTTCAGACCCACCGCGATCGTGCGCAGCACGCCCGACAGCTCGACCAGCCCGTCGCGAGCACCCTGCGCCTCGAAGTGGTTCCGCGCCTCGGTCAGCGGCAGACCGGTCTCCTCGGCGAGAAGACGGATGACCTCACCTGCGAAACCGGCGGGTGCGTTGATCCCGGTGCCGACCGCCGTACCTCCCAGGGGCAGCTCCGCGACCTGGGGCAGTACGCCGCGCAGCCGGTCAACGCCGTACCTCACCTGGGCGGCATAGCCGCTGAACTCCTGACCCAGGGTGACGGGCGTCGCGTCCATCAGGTGGGTGCGCCCCGACTTCACCACGGTCGCAAAGGCACTCGCCTTCGCCTCCAACGCGGTCGCCAGATGCTCCAACGCCGGGATCAGGTCGTTCACGACCGCCTTGGTCGCGGCCACGTGCATCGCCGACGGGAACTGGTCGTTGCTGGACAGCGGGTCGTTCACGTCGTCGTTCGGGTGGACCGGCTGACCCAACTTCTCCTGCGCCAGCGTGGCGATGACCTCGTTGGCGTTCATGTTGGAGGAGGTGCCCGAACCGGTCTGGAAGACATCGATCGGGAACTGGTCGTCCCAGTCGCCCTGCGCGACCTCGGCAGCGGCGGCGGCGATGGCGTCGGCCTTGTCCTGGGCCAAGACACCGCGAGCCGCACGCACCCGGGCGCCGGCACCCTTGATCAACGCCAGCCCCGCGATCAGCTCACGTTCGATGGGCTGGCCCGAGATCGGGAAGTTGGCCACCGCTCGCTGGGTCTGCGCCCGCCATTTTGCGTCGTAGGGGACCTCGACCTCTCCCATCGAGTCCCGTTCGATCCGTACCTTCACCGGTCCCACGTCAGTCGTCATAATTCAACGCTACGCCGGGTTAGGCGACCCTGACGGGCGGGTTCAGTCCAGCGGGTTTCCTTCGATATTGCTCACGATGCCGCGGATGATGCCGCTGCCGTCCTCAGCCCGCAGCTCGTCGTACCAGGCCTGCGTCGCGGCCGGATCCTTCGCATGCGTCACGTCGCACCGCTTGCGGGCCCGCAGCACCAGGTCACCCGCCCGCTCGGTCCGCTTCTTCTCGTATCGCTTCAACGCGTCCTCGACGCCGAGGGTGTTGACCCGCAACGCAATGGACAACGAGATCGCATCCTCCATCG
The DNA here is from genome assembly GCF_900108585.1 of Branchiibius hedensis. Classification (NCBI taxonomy): domain Bacteria; kingdom Bacillati; phylum Actinomycetota; class Actinomycetes; order Micrococcales; family Dermacoccaceae; genus Branchiibius; species Branchiibius hedensis. The sequence continues at coordinate 3,618,121 of NZ_UESZ01000001.1, read as the reverse complement.
CCGAGCAACCGCCCTGACCGATGTCGGGGGTCGTGTTGTGGCCGGCGTCTCCGACCAGCGTCACCCGGCCCTTGGACCAGGTGTGAAACGGCTCGACGTCGAAGATCTCCACCCGGTTGGTGGTCATCGGATCCAGCGTCTCGATCAGCGATTGCACGCCCGGCGCCCAGTGCCCGAAGTGCTCCGTCAGCACCTCTTTGGCGGTGGACCGGTCGTACTCCAGGCCGGCGGGCAGCGGGACGTCGAAGAAGAAGTAGAACCGGCCGTCGGAGACCGGCATGACCGAGACCCGTTTGCCCTCGCCGACGTACGTCGTCCACTGGTCGGCGGGGCCGAAGTCGGTGTTGACCGGGACCAAACCGTTCCAGTTCACGTAACCGGCGTAGCGACGCTGCGTCGGCTCACCCAGGACGTAGTCGCGGGTCATCGACTTGGCTCCGTCAGCGCCGATCAGCAGATCCCCGGTTGCGGTCGAACCGTCGGCGAACGTCGCCGTCACCTGGGTGCCGTCGTCGGTGATGTCGATCATCCGCATGCCGAAGTGAATGTCGTCGATCCCGTATTCCTGCATGAGCATCAGCTGCAATTCCGCGCGCGCGACCGGGAACGGCCGCTGCCCCACCTGGTCGATCAGGGGAGCCAACGAGAACTGGCACATCTCCTGCCCGGTCAGGCCATCGACGTACGCCATGGTGTCCATGACCCCGCCGAGCTTGACCATCTGCTCGTGCAGACCGAGGTAGTTCATGCACTTCACGCCGTTGGACCACACGGAGATCGCAGCGCCGACCGGTTTGTTCTCGGTGACCTGCTCGTAGACCGCGGTCTCGAAGCCGGCCTGTTTGAGTGCGATCGCCGCGCTCAGGCCGCCCATTCCCGCCCCGACGATGATGGCCTTCATCCCGCGCTCCGTCCGTAGCCGCCGTCTGGTCCTTCAACGCTAGGTTCGGCGTGATTCCGGCGTTGTTCGGCCAGATTGCGGGCGCGTTACAGGCTGGTCTCCGGGGCGTGTCCTGGCTCACAGTCCCCGGCGGTCCGTACGATGCGCCTCATGTCTGAGCCAGCCGATCGAGCACGGGGGTGGGGCGTCGGTTCCGTCGTGAGCGCGGCGCTCGCCGTGGTGCTGATCGCCCTGGTGATCTTTCTGTCGTGGGCCGTCGACCACGAGTGGGGCTACCTGATCTTTCCGGCGGTGCCGGTGTACCTCGCTCTGGCATTCATCGCTGTGGTCCTGGGAGTGATCGGCCTGGTCGTCGCTGCCCGTCAACGCCGCGCTGGTGGCGACTTCCGCCGGACCTGGGCGTTGGCCGCGATCGGTGTCACTCTCGGGGCCGCGGAGATCGTCGCCCTGGTCGCGATCCTGGCGGCTGCCGCGCGGTCTTCGTAGCGCCCGCTCCGCAGCCCACCGCGACAACACACGGACGCTCGACCCACCTCGGCGGCCACCGGCCACGGGTGCGGTTTGGAGCGCGCTGCTGCTGCCGGTAACCTTGCGGTCGCTCACCTGCTGCGGCTACGTGAGCGACTCGGCCCCAGGGCTGAGTGGGGAGGCGTCGCCTAGTCCGGTCTATGGCGCCCGCCTGCTAAGCGGGTTTGGGGCTAAACCCCCATCGAGGGTTCAAATCCCTCCGCCTCCGCCAACGAAGAGGGACCGTGCTCCGAGCGCCAGCGAGGGGTGCGGTCCCTCTTCGTTGAATGGGCACGGGGGATTTGGGAGGAGGGAGCGCAGCGACCGACGGTTCCCTCCGCCTCTTCCGCCGCCTCCCTGAGCATTCCCTGAGATCTGCCTGGCCAGCCTCTTTATCACCCAGATCGCATGGCATGCTCAGCCCGGGATGCAATGATCGGACGTTGCATAGGTGAGAATGCTGATGCATATCGTTTGAAAGAGAGACTCTTCGATGCCAGACAACCCTGGCACCCCTGGGGGGAACGGCGGGTTTACGGCACACCGGCTGCCAGGGCAGGGCGCAGCCAGTAGTCCAACCCCGCCAGCGCACGTCAAGGACGACGTCCCGGTCAGCCGGCACGCCGCGCGCACCGTGCACGCCTATGACGTACGCCGAGCGCTGACGTTGATCGCGATGAGCACCGTGATCCCGGGGCTGGGTCTGATCTTCACCAAAGCACGCCGGGTCGGCGTGATCCTTCTCGGCCTGTTCGCTGTCGCAGCCGTGGTCCTGGGTTTCATGCTGTTCAAGGGTGGCGTCGTGCAGGGCGCGGGGCGGCTCGGAACCGGCAAGGGTCTGTGGTTCCTGCTCTTCCTGTTCATCATCGGCGGCCTGCTGTGGTTGGCCGGCATCGTGCTCACGGCACGAGAGACGATGGATCTGCGGTGGCCGCAGCAAACGAAATGGTTGCAGCGCGGGTTCGCCTTCGTGATGTGCCTGCTGGTCGCGGCACCAGCGACGGCCGCCACCCGATACGTCCTGGTCACCCAGGACACCTTCAACACGATCTTCACCGATCACGGCACCACCACCGCACACCTGCCGAGCTCCGGTGATGACCCGTGGGCGGACACCCCGCGGGTCAATCTGCTGCTGATCGGCTCGGATGCGGGCGCGGACCGTTGGGCGGTGCGCACCGACTCCCTGATGGTGGCCAGCATCAATACCCGGACCGGTGACACCACCCTGATCAGCATTCCGCGCAACTTCGAAGGGGTCCCCTTCCCCGAGGACAACCCGCTGCACAAGATCTACCCCGATGGCTTCCGCTGCCCGCAGCACGCCTGCCTGATGGATGCAGTGTGGGTCGAGGCGGAGTACAACCACCGCAGCCTGTTCCCTGCTTCCGACACCCACCCGGGCTGGACCACCACCAAACAGGTCGTGGGTGAGATCACGGGGCTGCCGATCGATTACAGCGTCGTGGTGAACCTCGCTGGCTTCCAGCAGTTGGTCGACGCCATGGGCGGCGTCTGGATGAACGTGCCCAAGGGCGGCATCGCCATCGGCGGCAAGTTGACCGCGAGCGGCTACGTCATCCCGGGCAGCATCACCGGCCGGATCCCGGAGGGCTATCACAAGCTCGATGGCTACCAGGCGCTGTGGTACTCGCGCAGCCGCGTCGAGAACGGCGACGACGACCGCACGCGCCGCCAGCGCTGCATGGTCAACGCTCTCATCGGCCAGGCCAGCCCCGTGACCTTCCTGACGCATTTCGTCGACATCATGAACGTCGCCAAGAACAACATCTCGTTGGATATGCCGCAGGACGATCTGCCGGCCTTCGCCCAGCTGGCCGAAACGATGAAGAAGGGCAACGTGCGCACGGTCAACATCACGACCAAGAACAACGCGCACGTCGACTTCGACCACGTGCGCGAACTGGTCGCCGAAGGTATCGCCAAGCCGCACGACGCGAAGGCCCCGACGCCGACGACGTCCCAGTCGCCGACGACCACTTCCTCGTCGACCCCGACCACGACCACGGAGCCTTCGACGCCCTCCAGCTCGACCAGCACGGCCATCTCCGACACGGTCGACAGCTGCTGACCCACCCACAGCACACAGAAGGCCCCGGCAACCGTAAGGTTGCCGGGGCCTTCTGCTGAGACGACCTAGCGGTCGTTCATGAAGTCTGCGGTCAGACGGCGACGACGTTGGTCGCCTGCGGACCCTTGTCGCCCTGGGTGATCTCGAACTCGACGCGCTGTGCCTCGTCCAACGACCGGTAACCCTGGGTCTGGATTGCGGTGTAGTGGACGAAAACGTCCGGGCCGCCGCCATCCTGGGCGATGAAGCCGAAGCCCTTTTCAGCGTTGAACCACTTGACGGTTCCCTGTGCCATGCGGGGTAACTCTCTTCTGTGAAGCGTTGATTCCGGTGCCCCACCTTGTGCGGAACACCGAGCCGCACTCACGACCCCCGCAGGCACCCCACCGAAATGAGGCCCTGACGCAAAAATGCCCGCATCGGCGGGCACCTTCTCGTCGTGCGAGGAACTGCAACTGCAACTGCATTGAACTTAGCACGAACCCCCCGAACTCCTACCCTTGCGGCGTCGGTGAATTCCGGGTGAACTCCTCAACCGCCCTACTTCGCGCACGCGTCCAGTCCCGCAGGAGGCCAGCGAAAACGTCGACGGCAGGGGACGATTCGCCGGGTCGAGTGACCAGAAGCAGCTCCCACGGCGGCACTGCGCGCATCGGAATCGTCACCAACCCCGCCCCGTCCGCAACGGGTACTGGCACGACGGCCACGCCGAGTCCGGCCCGCACGAAAGCCGGCACCGTGCCGAGGTCAGGCACCTCCACCGAGACCCGACGCTGCCCACCCGCGAGATTCACCATGGCGTCCAGCTGGTCTCTGGTCCCGAAGCCGCGCGGCAGGTCGATGAACGGATCCCCGATCAGGTCGGTGATCTCCAGGCTGCGCCGCCTCGCCAGCGGATGCGTGAGCGGCAGCACCGCGACGTACGGCTGCCTGGTCAACCGCACCACATCCAGCCCGGACAACAAGTCCCGGCGTAATCCCACCAGTGCGATGTCCAGCCGCCCGCGACGCATATCCGCGGCCAGGCCGGTGGATCCGCGAGGCGACACCGACATCTGCACATCGACCATCGGGTTCTCCTGCTGGAACCGGGCGATCGCTGAAGGCAGTTGCAACCAGGCGAGATTCGTCATGACACCGAATCTCACCCGACCCCGCACCCCCGCCTTCGTCTGCGCCCCTTGCTCACCCAATCGACGTACGCCGAGCATCACCTCTCGCGCGATCGGCACCGACTGCTCGCCCAGGGGAGTCAGGGTGACGGTGCGGGTGGAGCGCTCGAAGAGCGCCCCGCCCAGCTGCCGCTCCAGCGCTGCGATGCCGGCCGACACCGTCGACTGGGCCGCCTGCACCCGGGCGGCGGCACGGGTGAAGTTGAGTTCCTCCGCGACGGCGACGAAGAACTCCAGGTGTCGGGTGTCCATCGCTCAATAATCGTCTATCACGATCACTGCGATCAAGATTGTCCGTTGGACACGATCAGTGGGTTGTTCCGACCATGGAGACATGACGACAACCACCCAGCCCGCGCAGAGTTCCGCTGGCACCGCTGCCTCGGCGCACGGCCGCGGTTTCTGGCTGCTGGCCGCGACCTTCATGACGTTGATGGCGTTCACGACCGTGCCGACCCCGATCTACCGGTACTACCAGGTGCGGGACGGCTTCCCGACCTTCGTGATCACGCTGATCTTCGCTGCGTACGGCATCGGCGTCATGATCGGTCTGTACTTCGCGGGTCATCTGAGCGATGTGCACGGCCGACGCCGAATGTTGTCCGTGGCAATCGGTCTGACCATGGTCAGCGCCGCGATCTTCGTCATCTCCCAGGACACGGCGGCGCTGCTGGTCGCCCGGTTGATCTCCGGCCTGGCGATCGGCGTCCTCACCCCGACGGCCACCGCCGCCCTCGGTGAACTCGCCGCCGCGCACCGGCCGGATCGCTCGCCGGCGTTCGCCTCGACCGTGGCGACCGTGGTCAACACCTGCGGCCTGGCGCTCGGACCGTTGATCGGTGGTCTGCTCGTCACCTTCCTGCCCGACCCGATGATCGTCCCGTACGTCGTGTTCCTGGCTCTCGCCGTCCTGACCGCCGTTGCGCTGTGGGCCACTCCCGAGACCGTGCAGCGCGTTCCGGCGCAGGAGCGCCCGGCCTACCGGCCGCAGAAGGTGGCGCTGCTGCCCGAGGGCCGCGCACCGTTCCGGGCAGCAGCGTTGGCGGCGGGCGCGGCGTTCTCGGTGCTGGGCTTCTTCACCTCACTCACCGGCACGTTCGTGGGTCGCGTCCTTGGTTACAGCGCTCCGCTGGTGACGGGTTCGATCGTGTTCGGGGTGCTCGGCGCCTCCGCTCTCGTGCAGGTGCTGCTGAGCGGCCTGCACCAACGCGCGCGGTTGATCACCGGGGTCTGGTCGATCCTCGCCGGTTTGGTGCTCGTCGCCGTGTCGGCCCTGGTCCGCAATCTGCCGCTCTTCGTGATCGCCAGCCTCGTCGCGGGTGCCGGTGTGGGCCTGATCTTCCAGGCTTCGGTGGCCACCGCGGTGCGCTTCAGCCAGCCCGAGTCGCGCGGTGGGACGCTCGCGGGACTGTTCCTCGCGGCGTACGTCGGCATCACCCTGCCGGTCATCGCGGTCGGCGTCGTCGCCACCTGGTGGTCGATCCCCACGGTGCTGGTGGTCTTTGCCGCCCTGGTGGCCGCGACGATCCTGGCGTGCGCTCCGGTCATGCTGCGCTCGGCGGCCCGCGCCTGACGCTCAGGCCGACAGCCATTCCTTGGCGGCGGAGTGCAGCGCAGCGGTCCCGATCTGCAGGGTCGGACTGATCACCGGCGCAAAGAACGGCGAGTGGTTCGAGGGCAGTTCACCCACGATGCGCACCAGGTCCTCGATCGAGGTGGCGTCCTTGAACAGCTCGGGGTCGGCGCCGCCGAGGATCCAGAAGACCAGCGGGGCCTGCGCTGCCTTGGCCAGGACGCTGACGTCCTCGCTGCCGGTCACGGAGCCGGGTGGCGCCTGGATCACCTGCGGCAGGTCCTTGGCGAAGGCGGCGCGCACGCGAGCCGCGGCTGCCGCGTCGTTCACGGCGGCAGGGAAGGACTCGACGTACTCGATGGTCGGCTTCTTGGTCGCCCCACTGGCGGCTGCCTCGGCGTGGGTGATCCGCTCGATGGCGGCGACAACGCGGTCGCGCACGCCGCGATCGTAGGTGCGCAGCGTCAACCGGAGCTCCGCGGTGTCCGGGATGACGTTGAACGCCGGACCGCCGGGGTTGACGGCGACCACGGACAGCACCGCCATCTCGGTGCCGGCCACCTCGCGGGAGACAATGCCCTGCAAGCGGAGCGTCAGCGACGCCGCCATCAGGACCGGGTCGATCGTGGTCTCGGGCCGGGAACCGTGCCCGCCGGCGCCGTAGAGCGTGATCAGGATGGCGTCGGACGCGGCGAAGGAAGCGCCGTCCTGCACGCCGATGAACCCGGTGGGTGCGGGCGCGACATGTTGCCCCAGCACGACGTCCGGCTTCGGAACGATGTCGAACAAACCCGCCTCGACCATGGCGCCGGCCCCCGCACCGACCTCCTCGGCCGGCTGGAAGACGGCGATCAGCGTCCCCGTCCAGGATGTGTCGGCAGCGAGCGCATGAACCGCCCCGATCAGGCAGGTGGTGTGTACGTCGTGTCCACAGGCGTGCATGACCGGCACCGTGTCGCCGTTGCTCGCCGTCGCCGTTTGGCTGCTCGCGTAGGCCAGTCCGGTCTCTTCTTTGACGGGAAGGGCGTCCATGTCGGCCCGCAAGAGGACCGTCGGACCGGTGCCCCGGCGCAGGATTCCGACCACACCCGTCTCGCCGACGCCCGTCGTGACCTCGAAGCCGGCGCGGGTCAGGTGATCCGCCGCGATCGCAGCGGTCCGTCCCTCCTGGAACGACAACTCCGGGTGCTGGTGCAGATCGCGGTAGATGTCGGCGAGTTGGGTGTCCGTGAGTTCGGTGTTGGTGAGGGCAGGCATCGTCGGCTCCTTCATTTCCTTGGTTTCGAAACGGCTCATGGCAGGTCGGGATAGCGGGCGAACAGTCGGCTCAGGGCGGCCGAGGTGGCGACGGCGATCACGGCGGCGATCACGGTGTAGCCGATGCGGTCGGCGCTGCTGTGGATCACCCGATCGGCGGGCATCGTCAGGACAACGAGGGCGAAGGTGAGCAGGCCGGCGAAGATCCAGTACCGGGCGCTGACGTAGGCGACGGCCGTCAGCAGCGCCGCAGCAATGCCGACCACCCTCAATGTGGTTCCGGTACCGAGCCACGTGACGACCAACGTCGCGACGAGCGCGCCGAGCACGGTGCCTCCGGCGCGTTCCAGGGAGCGGCTCATCGAGTGCTTCTGGTCCGGTGACAGCACGATGAGCGTGGTGAGCACCACCCACCACACGTGTGTGCCCGGCACCCAGGCGATCGCGGCGTACGTCTCGATCGCCACGAGGACCGCGAGGACCAGTCCGAAGGTCACCAAGTGCGTGGTCACCGGGGTCGCCGGTTGCTCGAGATCACCGAGCAGGAAGTACCCGACCACCGCCACCCACACACCGCCGAACAGCACGAATCCTGCGGCCGCAGCGGCGGCAGGTACGGCGTGCGCTGAGTAGTCCTGCAGCATCGACACGTGCGGGGCGGCGATGGTCGCTAGGGCGGCCTGGGTTGCGACGTACGTCGCCGGAACCTCCCAGCCGCGCCGATAGGACCAGGCGACCACGAGCGCCAACAGCGCCATGAAGGCTGCGGCCAGTGCCGCATGCGGGCTGACCAGGAGGCCGACGTAGACCGCTGCCGCAGTAGCGAACGCGACGGCAAGGGCGACCAGCGGTCCGCAGATCAGCGAAACGAAGGTCGGCAGCACGCCAACATAGACCAGAGTCGCGTCACCGCGGGCCGGGCTGGCAAAGACGATGAACAGCGGCGCGAGGCACAGCAGGATGCCCGCCGCGTATCGGATGACCGCACGCGGCGTTGTCGTCAGGGCCATCGATGCGCCTTGCTGGTCAGCTCCGACCGAGTCGTTGCTTCAAGGTCAGCCACGGCCAGAGCGACCCGGCGACGACCCCCGCCCCGAACAGGGTGATGAACCAGACCCAACCGGGCATCCCCCAGTGCAGGCCGAGGAAGCGCAGCGTTGCCGTCCCGGTGTTGGAAAAGATGAAGATCAGCGCAAGGACCACGATGATCCCTGCCGTGATCGTGCGGGCGTTGAGGTAGCTGTGGCCGGTCTTGCCGGAAGGGGCGGTGCTCATGACTCAGTTTCTTCGATCTGTGGGGTTGTCCGTGTCAATCCGCGAGCTTGTCTTCGACTGAGTCCTGGGCGGCGTCGACCGCACCGTCGGCCTTGTCGCCGGCCTCGGCGGTCAGATCGCTCAGCTTCTCTTTACCCTCGCCGACGAGCTCGCCGATCTTGTCCTTGCTGTCCTCGACGAAGTCACCGACCTTGCCCTTCACCTCGGAGAATTTGCCGCCCGACTTGTCATCGGCGAACTCTTCGGTGGCGTCGACCGCTTCGGAGAACTTCTCCTGGCCCGTCTTGAACAGCTGCTGAGCCTTGTCCTTCAGGTCTGCTAGGAATCCCACGAGGTCCTCATTTCGATTCGATGCTCCGGGCACACGCCCCTGCAGCAGCCAGCTGCGTTTGCACTCATGATACGGACCGTCCCGTAATTTCGCGGGGATACGCGGCAATCAGCCTCGCTTCGCTCGGCGGAGGGCGTGGGAGCGCCTGCGGCCTCGCTTCGCTCGGCGGAGGGCGTGGGATTCGAACCCACGATGGGCGCAAACCCATAGCGGTTTTCAAGACCGCCGCACTAGGCCACTATGCGAGCCCTCCATGCCGCCGCTCAACGGCAGCCCGGCCATCTTACGGCGGTTCCGGATCCAACTCATCGGCGATACTGGAACCGACCAGTCGCCTTCGCAGAGGACAACCATGAACAAGCTGACACTGCTCGCCGGCGCCGCGATCGGGTATGTGCTCGGTGCCCGCGCCGGCCGTGAGCGTTACGAGCAGATCAAGGTGTCCGCGGGGCGCGCCTGGCGCAGTGACCCCGTGCAGCAACAAGTCGGAAAGGCGACTGAGCAGATCAAGCAGAAGGGACCGGAGGTCGCCGCCGCTGCTGGCCAGGCTGCGGTCCGTGGAGCCGCGGATGCCGCCAAATCCGTTCTGGTAGCAGGCTTTTCGGCAGCGACCTCCAGCAAACCCAAGGGACCGCTCCTCAAGGGTGACCTCGCCGACGAAACGCCCCTGGTGCGGGGCACGGTCGCTGACGGATCGTCGTACGACGCGCCCGGTGAGGACGCACCGCACGAGGCGATCGGGGCGTCCGAGCGCGCTCGATAGAGAGAGCGCCACCGACCGAAATCCGCGAAATTCCGCCGATATATGGTGGACTGTCGTCAGGACCGCAGAGTCGCGACCCTGTGGTCCGTCGTCAGGTGCCCGGCCCACGGGCGCACCCGATAAAGAGACAGGACCATCCATGAACCGCACTGACCTCGCGAGCACGATCGCTCAGCGCACCGGTGTCACCGTCAAGGACGCCACCGCTGTGATCGCTGGCCTCAACGACGTCATCCTCGAGGCCATCGGCCGCGGCGAGAAGATCCAGCTGCCGGGTCTGCTGACCATTGAGCGCGTCGAGCGCTCCGCGCGCACCGGTCGCAACCCGCAGACCGGCGCCGAGATCCAGATCCCGGCCTCGCACGCTGCCAAGATCACCGCCGGTAGCAAGCTGAAGGCTGCCGCCAAGGGCTGAACCACCGTCACCCGAAGTGCCCCGCCGGATTCCGGCGGGGCACTTCGCATGCCCAACTGCCCGCGCGGCCGTCGTACTGCGCGTTGATGCGCGGGTCCGGGGCCGATCGGCCGACTCAGATGTAGACGGCCGGATCGGCGTACGGGTCAACGTCGTCTTTGGCGGGGAACCGCACGGTCGCCGGGATGCCCGTGGCGACAGCAGCAGGAGGTACGTCGCGGACCACGACGGCGTTCGCCCCGATCTGAGCTTCGTTCCCGACCCAGATCGGTCCAAGCACCCGCGCTCCCGCGCCGATGACCACGCCATCACCGACGGTGGGGTGTCGCTTGACCCGCTCCAAGGACCGGCCGCCCAGGGTCACACCGTGATAGATCATCACGTCGTCGCCGACTTCGGCGGTCTCGCCGATCACGACCCCCATGCCGTGGTCGATGAAGAAGCGGCGGCCGATGGTCGCACCCGGATGGATCTCGACCCCGGTCAGTGTCCGCGCCGTCTGCGCGGTGAGCCGGGCCGGAAGGCGCCAGCGCCCGCCGCGCTGCCACATGGAGTGCGCCACCCGGTGCGCCCAGATGGCCTGCAGGCCGGGCGAGGTCAGCGCCGTCTCGAGCCGCGACCCCGCCGCCGGATCCCGCACGATGGCGGCGTCGATGTCCTCCGTCACCGTCGAACGCACGGCAGCAAGCCGCCCGCGCAGCCCACGGGTAGTGGGCTGCGCGGTGCGGTTCAGGAACGAAAGACTCACGAAGATCAGTCGACCAGACCCTCGAAGAGGATCGTCGACAGGTAGCGCTCGCCGAAGGAGGGGATGATCACCACGATGGTCTTGCCGGCGTTCTCCGGACGCGTGGCGACCTGGTTGGCCGCCGCGAGCGCCGCACCGGAGGAGATACCGACCAGCAGGCCCTCCTCGGTGGCGGCCTTGCGGGCCCACTCGACCGCGGTCTCGGCGTTGACGTCGATGACCTCGTCGTAGATGTCGGTGTTCAGGATCTCCGGCACGAAGTTGGCGCCGATGCCCTGGATCTTGTGCGGGCCGGGCTGACCGCCGTTGAGGATCGGAGACTCCTCCGGCTCGACGGCGACGATCTGCACCGACGGCTTGCGGGCCTTGAGCACCTCGCCGACACCGGTGATGGTGCCGCCGGTACCGATACCGGAGATGACGATGTCGACCTCGCCGTCGGTGTCCTTCCAGATCTCCTCGGCCGTGGTCTGGCGGTGGATCTCCGGGTTGGCGGCGTTGGCGAACTGCCGGGCGAGTACGGCGCCACGCTCCTGCACGATCTCGTCCGCCTTGTTGACGGCGCCCTTCATACCCTCCGAACCCGGGGTCAGCACCAGTTCGGCACCGAAGGCCCGCAGCAACGCACGGCGCTCCTTGGACATGGTCTCCGGCATGGCCAGGACGACCTTGTAACCCTTGGCCGCGCCCACCATCGCCAACGCGATGCCGGTGTTGCCGGAGGTGGCCTCGACGATGGTGCCGCCTGGCTTCAGCTCGCCGCTGTCCTCGGCCGCCTTGATGATCGCCGCGCCGATGCGGTCCTTCACCGAGGCACCGGGGTTGCTGTACTCCAGCTTCGCCGCGACGATCGCGTCGGAGTCAATCAAGCGGTTGATCCGGACCAGTGGTGTGTTACCGATGGCCTGGGTCACGTCGTCGAGAATCGGCATCGCACGTCCTTCTTAGCTGAGGCGCGGCACAGAGCTCCGGCCGCGCAGGTTGGTTATAGACATTCCAACACTGCGTTATCCATCGCGCAAACCAATCCCGCACATCGGGCAGCCAACATCCAGTCGACGGCCAGCGATCGTCCAGCGCCAGCCGGTTGACTGCGGCGGTGCTGCAACAGCTACCGGCGGTCCGGCAGCGATCCTCATGTGCCGTCGCGATGGCCCTGACCCTCGTCCTCGGCGTCGCCCTGCGTGCAGCGTCCGCGCTGCTGATGACCCGCGCGGCCCTGCACCCTCTGCCGGTCGCGGGGATTAACGGCGGACCAGGGCATCCCAGGGCGCCGTTGCCGCCCAGCGCTCAGCGGGCGTACTGGCGGATGGCGACCTCGTGGGACGGCTGGTGGTTCCGGTCCATTGCGGCCCACGGCTATCCGGCCGCCCTGCCTACCCACGATGGTGCGATCCAGCACAACGAATGGGCCTTCCTGCCGGCGTACCCGATCGCGGTGCGCTGGACCATGCACCTGACTGGTGCGGGCTTCGCGGAGACGGGCGCAGCAATCGCGGTGGTCAGTTCCCTGGCGGCAGCGATCCTGATCGTCGTCCTGCTGACCCCGCGGGTAGGGCGGTGGGCCGCTGTCGCGTGCGCGGTTCTCGTCATGGCCGCGCCCGCCAGCCCCACCTTCCAAATGACCTACTCGGAAGGGCCGGCCCTGCTGATCCTCGTGGCCGTGTTGCTGGCACTGGATCACCAACGCTGGCTCACCGCGGCAGCGCTGATGCTCGTGGCGGGTCTGACCCGACCTATCGCGGCACCCCTGGCGGTAGTCGTCGCCGTCGTCGTGCTCGCACGATGGCGCAGCGCACGCCCGTTGCGGGCGAGGGAGTGGATCCGGATAGCCAGCCTCGTGGCTGCGTGCGCCGTCGCGACCGTCGCCTGGCAGGTGATTGCCTGGGTTCGCACCGGCGACTTCGGTGCCTACTCCCGCACCGAGGCGTCCTGGCACGACGCCGACCGGATCATCCCGTTTGTCACCTGGCTCGATGCCGCCCGACGCACCGTTGGCCACTCGTGGGGTCTGCCTTGGCTGGTTGGGCTGATCGCGGCGTACGTCGCCGTCCTGGTCAGCCCCGTGGCCAGCCGACTCGGCCTGGCCCTGCGCACCTGGTGCATCGCCTACCTGCTCTACATCGGCGCGTTCAGTGATTTCGTCACCTCAGACGTCCGGTTTGCCCTCCTGCTGTTCCCGTTGCCCGCGGTCTTGATCGGCGCCGCCGCGCGACATCGACCACCCCGGTCGGCGCAGATCGCCGCCGCCGTCATCGTCGCCGTGGCGTTCCTGACCCTGCAGGTCTTCTGGATCAACGATCTGCTGCGGCCCACGACGGTCATGCAGCCGGTGTAATACCGCCGCTCGGAAGTTACTGGCGGGTAACGGCCGTCTAGACTATCCCCATGTCAGCACTGCAGATCGTGGCAGCCGTCATCGCCCTGGGCCTGACCGTGGTCGCCGTAGGCCTGGTCACCCGCACGGTTCTGGAAATGCTCGCCACCTTCCGGGTCGGCAAGCCCGACTCCCGTTCGGATCACCCGGCCGCGCGCACCCAGACCCTGCTGCGGGAATTCCTCGGCCACACCCGGATGTCCCGGTTGCCGGTGGTCGCGGCCGCGCACTGGGTTACGATGATCTCCTTCATCGTGCTGTCCCTGGCCGTGCTGCAGTCCTACTTCCAGATCTTCAAGCCCGACTTCGTGCTGCCGATCATCGGCCACTTCTTCCTGTGGGGTTGGGTCGTTGACTTCCTCGGCTGGTTCGGCCTGATCGGCATCACGATCCTGATCCTGAACCGCGTGAAGCGCCACCCCGCCCGCGCACCCGGCAAGGACGGGCGCTACTCGCGATTCTTCGGCTCCACCTTCTGGCAGGCCTACTTCGTCGAGATCGTCATCCTCGTCGAGATCGTGTGCGTGCTCACGCTGCGCGGCCTGGAGTACGCCCTCGAATCCCACGAAGGCGACAGCGCCGCCAACGCGCTGCACTACCCGCTCACCGGGTGGTACGGGAACTGGCTGACGAACCTGTCCACGGACAGCCTCAAACAACTGATCGTCGTGATCTCCGCGATCAAGATCATCACCGCGATGGTCTGGGTCATCGTCATCGCCAGCAACATCACGATGGGCGTTGCGTGGCACCGCTTCCTGGCCTTCTTCAACATCTGGTTCAAGCGCCACCCCCAGGGCCGCACGTCACTCGGCGCCCTCCAGCCGATGAAGGTCGACGGGCAGGTCGTCACCATGGAGGCCCTGGAGGACCTCGACGAGGACGCCACCTTGGGCGTCGGCAAGGTCGAGGAGTTCACCTGGAAGGGCCTGCTGGACTTCTCCACCTGCACCGAGTGCGGTCGCTGTCAGAGTCAGTGCCCGGCCTGGAACACCGAGAAGCCGTTGTCCCCCAAGTTGTTGATGATGACGCTGCGCGAGCACGCCCACGCCAAGGCGCCGTACCTCAAGGCAGCGCAGGACGCCCGCGCCAGTCTGCCCGAGGCGACCACGGCGCTGGCCGAACTGCCCCTGGTCGGCGAGACCGGCTACGACATCCGCAACCCGTTGACCGCCTACAACCCGCATGGCCCGGACGCCGTGATCGACCAGGACGTGCTCTGGTCGTGTACGACGTGTGGTGCCTGTGTGGAGCAGTGCCCCGTGGACATCGAGCATGTCGATCACATCGTCGACATGCGCCGCTACCAGACCCTCATCGAGTCGGCCTTCCCCAGCGAACTGGGCGGACTCTTCAAGAACCTCGAGGGCAAGGGCAACCCGTGGGGCATGTCGCCACGAGCCCGATTGGACTGGGCCAAGGGCCTGCCCTTCGAGGTCAAGGTCTTCGGCCAGGACGTGGAGAACCTCTCCGAGGTCGACTACCTGTTCTGGGTCGGCTGCGCCGGGGCGTATGAGGACCGGGCCAAGAAGACCACCCGCGCCGTCGCGGAGTTGCTGGACACTGCCGGGGTGAGCTTCGCCGTACTCGGTGACGGGGAGTCCTGCACCGGCGACTCAGCCCGCCGCGCCGGCAACGAGATGCTCTTCCAGGCCCTGGCCAGCCAGAACGTCGAGACGCTGAACGAGGCCGGCGCGACCAAGATCGTCGTGACCTGCCCGCACTGCTTCAACACGTTGAAGAACGAGTACCCCCAGCTCGGCGGCGATTACGAGGTCGTGCATCACACGCAACTGCTGAACCGCCTGGTGCGCGACAAGCGCCTCGTGCCGGTCGCGCGGCCGGAGGAGGCCGACCTGTCCGGAGCGGCCTCCACGGCACCGAGCGTGACCTACCACGACCCGTGCTACCTGGGTCGGCACAACGGCGTCTACGCCCCGCCGCGCGAACTGATCGGCTCGCTACCGGGAGTCGAGTTGCGCGAGATGGAGCGGGCCGGCGAGAAGTCGTTCTGCTGCGGCGCCGGTGGTGCCCGCATGTGGATGGAGGAGAAGCTCGGCTCGCGGATCAACCTCAACCGGACCAAGGAGGCCGTGGCCACGGGCGCCGACCGGATCGCGATCGGCTGCCCGTTCTGCCGGGTGATGATCACCGACGGGCTGACCTCGGAGCAGGCCAACGGGGACGCCCGCCCGGAGGTCGAGGTCGTCGACGTCGCCAACATGCTGCTGGCCGCCGTACGTCGCGGTCAGACCCCCGAGCCGGTCGCCGCCGGAGCCAGCGCCGCGCAGTAACTCGCACCGGCAACCACCGGGCCGCGCGACGGGCGGCCTCGGTCACCGCGCCGGCAGCACCGGAGGCGGATTCCACATCGCGGGTGGTGCCGGCGCCGGTTTGGGTGGTGCTGGTGCGGGCGGCGCCGGCATCGGTCGCTGCAGTTCGAAGGTGTACGTCGTGGCCGTCCCGCCGAGGAAGACCCCGTCGGTGCGCTGGTAGAAGTCCTGGGCGGCGACGACGTCGGTGTCGTGACCGAGAAGGTCGTGCGCCCGTTTGGCGTACCCGTGCGAGTCGTGGGTCGCGAAGTTGTTCGCGGCATCCGTCGGCGCCGCGCAACTGATCTGCGCCCGGTTGAGCCGGTTGGCCGTGTCCTGGTTGTCCGCGTGCGGCACGACGTCGCCGTCGAGTCCCACGTCCAACCCGTTGACCTGCTTCGGCAGATCCATCCCGGTGACGGGTGCGGCGAACGTGACGACCTCGCGGATGTTCATCTCCTTGGCCAGTTGCGGATCGTGGGCCAGGCTGGCGGCGAGGATCCCACCCTGACTGTGCCCGGTGAGCAGCACCGGCTCACTGCCCGGGTTCACCCCGGCCTGTCGCTGAGCCGACGCAAGCGCCTGTTGCACAGCCGGTTTCAGCGAACTGGACAGCCCGGCCATCAACCGCAGATTGGCGGACAGGTCAGCCGGGTTGGCCTGCGAGATCGGCGACCACTGCGCCGTACCCGGGATGCTGACAACCCAGGCGCTGCTGCCATCGGGTTGCTGGACGCGCTGCACCACGATGCGCTCACGGTCCTCCGGTGATCGACCTGCGACGTTGATCTCATCCACCAGACCGCCCAGATCCTTCGGACCCGCGCCGGTCGGAGTGCGTGACGGGATCTGGTTGACGGTCAACGGTGTCGAGTCGCGGAACATCCCGAACAACTCGCCCGCCCAGACAATCCCGGTCAATTGCTGCTCGGTGCTGAGCAGATCCATGCCTGCGGGATTGAGTGCTGTGTGCAGCATCAGGACGAGATCGCCGGTCAGACCCGCCGTGCCCGGAATGATGTCGCGATCGATACCGACCTGTCGCGCGCGCCAGTTGACGGCGGTGCCGACCAGTTCGTAGGTCAGCTTGACCGGCAACATGGCCTGCTGCACTCGCTGCATCAGCTGCCGGGTCAGCGCCTCGTTCGCGTCGTAGGCAGCTGCGCTGAGCCGGACGAGGCGAGCCAGCGCTTCGGTGTGCAGGACCAAAGCGCCCAGGCCGGTAGGCCCCACGGTCAGTGCAGCCACCTGGCAACTGATATCCGCCGCGGAGCCAGGCGACAGGATGGCACCCCTCGCCGGCAGGCGCAGCACGGTCGCGGTCAGGCTCACCAGCGTGTCCCGCGCGACGTTGCCGCTGCGATCGAGCAGGTCGGCCGCCGTCCGTAAGCCTGCGGTATCGGCAGCCACCGATTGCGAACCTCCGGTGCTGGCGCAGAACCCGGCGCTGGCAGCGGCCGATGACCCGGCCGCTGGCGTTGGCGTCACCGGCCGCGGTTCACCCGGGATTCCGGCGAACCGGTGATGGGTGTCGATGTCACTCACGCTGCTTCCCTCGTGAAGATCGGATCACAGATGGCGTTCAACATTGCTTGCAGCGACAACGCAGCCACCGGCTCGAAGGTCAATTCACCCTGGCCGGCCGGCGACAACAGGCCCCATCCGGATCGCAACGCGATGGCGTTGAGCACGCACACCGCGGCGCCTGGGAGTCCTTCGGAGAGAAACTGTTGCGCAGTACCGATCCCGGCCGCACCGACCTGACCGGGCCGCAGCACGCTGACTGTGAGTTGTCCGCTGGCGCCAAAGGCGAAGTCCCGCAACCACGGTGGCACTCGCTCCCAGCCCACGACCCCCACCGCGGCATCGACCCGTGCTGGGTCCCCGGTTCGTATCGCCTCGGCCACGAGCAGTGCCTCTGCTGCACCGACCGGGCCTTCGCCGCCCGGCGCCACACCATCGGTGAACCTCAGCCCGGCGTCGGTCTCGATGGACAGTTGCAGATCGATGAGCTCGGTCACCAGCGACCACGCCGGTCCGCTGGACACCAGCGCCGACGGGATCCGGGTGGGCAGACCAGAACCGGGCGGAAGGGTGAATCGCACTGAGTCGTAGTCGCGCTCGCGACCTCCTGCGATCAGGACCTCTGTCGCAGATCCGCTGTGTGCGCTGGCGACCAGGAAGGTACGTCGATCGGCGCCGACGCGGGCCAGAGCATCCCACCAGGTCAGGTCTGCCTCGCGGATGCGGCCCGTCACGCCGCACCCCGGGCAGCAAGAACTTCACGGGGTTGGCGACATTGAGGACGCTGTCGAGCAGACCTTCGTGGTCCTGCACGTGACGGGCGTGGGACAACAGGGTGTCGTGCAACCGATCCAGGTCTCCGGAGAGCCGGTGATAGTCAACCGAGCGCTCGCGGATCTTCGAATGGTATTGCGCTGCAGCTGAACCCGACCATCGGACCGTGGCGCGCTCAGAAACCCTGGCGCTCTCGACCCGTAACTCCTGCGCCATGGTGGCGACCGCGCGCGCCACCTCGCGAATGATGTCGGCATCGTCCATGCGAGGAACGGTAGGCAAACTTGGGCTACTCGCGCAGCGGACGACTGGGCAACCTGTGGAGAACTGCTCAGACTGGTATGGACTCGTCGTCGTCAGTGACGGCAGCGCCTTCGAACTGCGCCATGTACAGGTTGTAGTAGGCGCCGCCGGCGGCCAGCAGCGACTCATGATCGCCCTGCTCGACGATGTTGCCGTCTTCCATGACCAGGATCGTGTCGGCATCACGGATGGTCGAAAGCCGGTGCGCGATCACGAAACTGGTGCGGTCCGACCGCAGCGCAGCCATCGCGTCCTGCAACATCACCTCGGTGCGGGTGTCCACCGAACTGGTCGCCTCGTCCAGGATCAACAACGCCGGGTCCGCGAGGAACGCCCGAGCGATCGTGATCAACTGACGCTCCCCCACCGACAGGTTCGCCGCCTCGTCATCGATGACGGTGTCGTAGCCGTCCGGCAGCGACCGCACGAACCGGTCGACGAAGGTCGCCCGGGCCGCCGCCATGATCTCGTCCTCACTGGCACCGAGCCGACCGTAGGCGATGTTGTCCCGGATCGTGCCACCGAACAGCCAGGTGTCCTGCAGCACCATGGCGATGCGTGATCGCAGCGCGGCACGGGGCACCGAGGCGATATCGACGTCGTCCAAGGCGATCCGACCACTGTCGATGTCGTAGAAGCGCATCACCAGATTGACCAGCGTGGTCTTGCCGGCGCCGGTCGGTCCCACGATGGCAACGGTCTCCCCCGGCTCCACGGTGAGGTTCAGGTCGCGGATCAGCGGCGCCGCCGCGTCGTACCCGAAGGTCACGTCCTCGAAGGTGACCTTGCCACGCACGGGCGGCAGGTGACCCTGCGCGTCGGCGGGTTCGTCGGGCGCGTCCAGGACCTCGAAGACCCGCTCGGCGCTGGCGACCCCGGACTGCATGAGGTTCACCATCGAGGCCAACTGGGTCAGCGGCTGGGTCAGTTGGCGGGTGTACTGCACGAACGCGGTGACGTTGCCGAGCGTCATCGACCCGGCGGCCACTTGCAGTCCACCGAGAACGCAGACCGCGACGTACTGCAGGTTGCCGACGAACATCATGATCGGCATCATCAGCCCGCTGATGAACTGGGCTTTCCAACTGACGTCGGCGAGTTTGTCGTTGGTGGTCTTGAACGCCGACTCGACCTCGGGGCCGCGACCGAACACCTTCACCAACTCGTGGGCGGTGAAGGTCTCCTCGATGCGGGCGTTGAGTTGACCGGTCGTGGCCCACTGGGCGACGAACAGCTTCTGCGAGCGCTTCATGATCTGGCCGGTCAGCACCAGGATCACCGGAATCACCAGCAGCGCAATGAGAGTCAGCCACCACGAGATGGTGAACATCATGATGATCACACCGACCACTGTCAGCAGGTTGACCAGCAACTGGCTGAGGGTCTGTTGCATCGACTGACCGATGTTGTCGATGTCGTTGGTGACCCGGGACAGCAGTTCGCCGCGCGGTCTCGAGTCGAGGTACTTCAACGGCAGCACGTTGATCTTGCCCTCGACGTCCTTGCGCAGCCGGTTCATCGTCTGCTGCACCGCGTAGTTCAGCAGCCGCGCCTGGATGAACTGCATCGCCCCCGCGAGCAGGTACAGACACAGCACGATCAGCAGGATCCGCCCGACGGCACCGAAGTCGATGCCGGCGCCGGGAACGAAGTGCTCCATTTTGGCGACCATGTCGGCGAACGTGTTGTCACCTCGCGCCCGCAGCCCGTCGACCACCTGCTGCTGGGTGGTGCCCGCGGGTACGTGCACGGCCTTGCTGACCGCACCGCTGAAGATGCGGTCCACCGCCAACCCCAGGACCCGCGGGCCGACAACACTCAAGGCCACTGACCCGATCGACAGCAGCAGGATCGCAATCAACGAAGCCCGATGCGGCGCAAGGAGTTTGAACAACCGGACCGCGGATCCCTTGAAGTCCTTGGTTTTCTCTCCCGGGCCGACCCCCATGCCCGGACCACGCGCGGGCCGGGCCGGTGGCCGCTGGGTGGGGCTCTCCTCGTCACTCATGCCGCGTCCACCCCCAATTGGGACTGGACGATCTCGCGGTACGGCGTGCAGCCGGCCAACAGCTCATCGTGCGTGCCGAGGCCGACCGCCTGACCGTCCTCCAGGACCAGGATCTGATCGGCGTCGGTGATCGTCGAAACCCGTTGGGCCACGATGAAAACGGTGGCGTCACGGGTCACCGGCTTCAAGGCGTTGCGCAACCGGCGGTCGGTTTGCAGATCCAGTGCCGAGAACGAGTCGTCGAACAGGTAGATCCGTGGTTGCGCGACCAGCGCGCGCGCAATGCACAGCCGTTGCCGCTGACCGCCGGACACGTTGGTGCCGCCCTGGGAGATCGGTGCTTCGAGACCGCCGTCGAGTTTGCGCACGAAGTCCGCGGCCTGGGCGATCTCCAGGGCCCGCCACAACTCCTCGATCGTGGCGTGCGGGTTGCCGTAGCGCAGGTTGCTCGCAACGGTCCCGCTGAACAGGTAACCCTTCTGCGGGACGATGCCGATGTGCCCCCACAGCTGGGTCGGCTCGAGGTCGCGGACATCGACCCCGTCGACCAGGACGGCGCCGTCGGTGGCGTCGAACAACCGCGCGATCAGGGACAGCAGCGTCGACTTGCCCGATCCCGTCGAGCCCATGATCGCGATCGTCTGTCCGGGCCGACCGGTCAGCGAAATGTCCTGCAGCACTGGCGCATCAGCTCCCGGGTACTGCATCGACGCATCGCGCAACTCCACCGTGCCGAGCATCCGCGACGGGGTGACCGGGTGCTGCGGCGGCACCACCGATGGCTCGGTGTCGAGCACCTGGGTGATCCGGTCGGCGGACACCGAGGCCCGCGGAATCATCATGAACATGAAGGTCGCCATCATGACGGCCATCAGGATCTGGATCAGATAGGTCATGTAGGCCGACAGGCTGCCGATCTCGACATCACCGGCATCCACCTGGTGGGCACCGAACCACCAGACCCCGACCGTCGAGAGGTTCATGATCGTGAAGACGATCGGAAACATCGACATCATCAGTCGGCCGACCCGGATCGAAGAATCCGTCAACTCGTCCGTCGCGACGCCGAACCGATCGGTCTCGAAGGGTTCGCGGGTGAACGCCCGGATCACTCGCACGCCGGTGAGGTGCTCACGCAGGATCCGGTTGACGGTGTCCAGCCGGGACTGCACCATCCGGAAGCCGGGCACCATCTTGCGCACGACCAGCGCGATCGCCACGCCCATCACCGCGACCGCGAGCGCCATCAGCCAGGACAACCCTGGGTCGGTGCGGACCGACATGATGATGCCGCCGACCATCATGATCGGTGCCGACACCATCAAGGTCGCGCCCATCAGCACCAGCATCTGCACCTGCTGGACGTCGTTGGTGCTGCGGGTGATCAGCGAGGGGGCACCGAAGGTGTTGACCTCCCGCGCGGAGAACCGGCCGACGGCGTGGAAGACGCCACCTCGAATGTCCCGGCCAACCGACATTGCCAGGCGGGCGCCGATGTAGGCCGCACCGATCGCGGCGAACACCTGGACCACGCTGATGGCCAGCATGATCATGCCGGTGTGCGTGATGTAGCCGGTGTCGCCGCGGGAGATCCCCTTGTCGATGATGTCGGCGTTCAGGGTGGGCAGGTAGAGGTTGGCGGCGACGCTGATCAACTGCAGCAGGATCAGCGCCGCGACATATCCCTGATAGGGCGCGAGCCGGTCGCGGATGAGTCGCAGCAGCATGGTCCTTGCAGCATATGGATCGCTACCGACAGATTGCTATGCGAATTGTCACAGGTCACGCAGGCGGGCGGACAGGAACGCGGCCGCTTCCGCGTGCCAGTGCGTCGGCCGGCGCAACATGGCGTGACTGTCGTGGATGCTCTCGAAGGTGGCGTCCCCGCCCAGGGCTTGCACGCGGCGTACCAGCTCCTGCGAGGTGCGCGCATCGGTGACCCGGTCCTCGTCGCCGTGCAGCACCAGCAACGGGGTGTCGACGAAGGAGGCGGCGGGGTACCCCTCGGCGTACCAGGGGGCCAATCCGACCACCGCCCGCACCCGCTCGTCGGAGGCAAGTTCCAGCGCGACCCGCCCGCCCATCGAGTGGCCGACGAGGGCGATGGGTACGCCGGGGTGGCGCCTACTCAGCTCATCGAGGGCCCACCGGGCGTCCAGGACCGGCGATCGACGTACGCCGTTCCAGCCCTGCACCGCGTAGCGCAACAGGGCGGGGCGCACCTGGGCGTGGGTACGGCGACGCAGCGCCGCCGCGAACGGCACCATCACCAGGGCAGGCGGATGCAGTCGCCCGACGGGCTGGCTGTTGAACGGCGATCCGCCGTGCAACATCAGGGCGATCACCCCGCCGGGAGCTACAGCGCCCGGCGCACTCAGGTGCGCGTGACCGCCATCGTGGGCCGGGCCGGTGAAGGTGGCCCGGCGCCGATCAGACATCCGACTTGTGGAAGTTCTGGTAGGAGCGGCTGGCCGTCGGGCCGCGCTGGCCCTGGTAGTGGGAGCCGTACTTGGCTGAGCCGTAGGGATTTTCCGCCGGTGAGGACAACTGGAAGAAACACAGCTGACCGATCTTCATGCCGGGCCACAGCTTGATCGGCAGGGTCGCCACGTTGGACAGCTCCAGCGTGACGTGGCCGCTGAAGCCGGGGTCGACGAAACCGGCCGTGGCGTGGGTGAGCAGCCCGAGCCGGCCGAGGCTGGACTTGCCCTCGACGCGCGCAGCGACGTCGTCGGGCAGGGTGACCTGCTCGTACGTCGAGCCGAGGACGAACTCGCCGGGGTGCAGCACGAAGGGCTCCCCGTCGGCGCATTCGTGGGCCCGGGTCAACTCCTCCTGCTCAGCGGCGGGGTCGATGAACGGGTACTTGTGGTTGTCGAACAACCGGAAGTAGCGGTCAAGGCGGATGTCGATGCTGGACGGCTGGATCATCCCCGGATCGAAGGGGTCCAGCGCGACCCGTCCGGCGTCGATCTGCGCGCGGATGTCGCGGTCAGAGAGCAGCACCCGCTCAACCTACCCTGCGTTTCGGAGTTGTACCGGCCGCGGGTTAGACTCTCGCACTGGCTGGTCGGGGTGATCCTCCGGCCGCCGCACGCGGGCGTAGCTCAATGGTAGAGCGCCAGCTTCCCAAGCTGGACACGCGAGTTCGATTCTCGTCGCCCGCTCCACTTCAGCCGATACTCACGAGTACCCCAGCGCGTGGCCCTAGGGTGAGCCTCGTTCATCACGCGACTCACCCCTGAGAGGGTTTCCATGCACGAGTTCTGGCAGTACTTGCTCTTTGTCCTCTACATCTTCTTCTTCATCGCCTACTTGATGGTGATGTTCCAGATCATCACCGACCTGTTCCGCGACCACGAGACCAGTGGCTGGGCCAAGGCGGTGTGGATCGTCTTCCTGATCCTCTTCCCGGTGTTGACCGCCTTGGTCTACCTGATCGTCCGGGGCAAGGGCATGGCGCTCCGGCAACAGCAGCGGATCGCCACCGCGGAGCAGCAGACACGCGAGTACGTGCGCGAAGCCGCCGGCCGCAACCCGGCCCAGGAGATCGCCGACGCCAAGGCCCTCCTGGACTCCGGCACCATCAGCCCCGAGGAGTTCGAGGCGCTGAAGGCCAAGGCACTGGCCTGACCCGCGCCGACAAACTCGCCGACTCCGGGCGTTTCGACCAGAAACGTCCGGAGTTGGCTGTTTTTCCGCCTGCTGTCAGATCCCCAGACCCAGGTCTGCGATCGACTTCTCCCGCATCTCCACCTTGCGTACCTTGCCGGTGACGGTCATCGGGAACTGCTCCACGATCGTGACGTACCGCGGGATCTTGTAGTGCGCGAGCTGACCCGTCGCGAACTCGCGCAACGCGTCGGCGGTGAGTGGCGGCGTACCTTCTCGCATCCGGATCCACGCGCACAACTCCTCCCCGAAACGCTCGTCGGGTACGCCGATCACCTGGGCGTCCAGGATGTCCGGGTGGGTGTAGAGGAACTCCTCGATCTCGCGGGGATAGATGTTCTCCCCGCCACGGATCACGATGTCCTTGATCCGGCCGGTGATCTGCACGTAGCCGTCGTCGCCCATCACCGCGATGTCGCCGGTGTGCATCCAACCCTCGCGCAATACCTCGGCCGTCTTCTCCGGTTGCTCCCAGTAGCCCAGCATCACCGAGTAGCCCTTGGTGCACAGTTCGCCGGGCTCGCCGCGCGGGACGGTGTCGCCGGTCAGCTGGTCGACGACCTTGATCTCCAACTGCGGCCCCACCCGGCCCACGGAACCGACCTTGTGCTCGAAGGAGTCGTCCACCCGGGTCTGGGTGGAGACCGGTGAGGTCTCGGTCATCCCGTAGCAGATGGTCATCTCCTCGATCCCGGCCGCGATGACCTTCTTCATCAGTTCCGCCGGACACGGCGAACCGGCCATGATCCCGGTGCGCACGGTGGACAGGTCGTAGTCCGCGAAGTCCGGCAACGACCATTGCGCGATGAACATCGTGGGTACGCCGTACAGCGAGGTGACCTTCTCCTCTTGCGTGGCCTGCAGGGTGGCCGCCGGGTCGAAAGCCGGCGCGGGGATCACCATGGTGGCGCCGTGGGTGACGCAGGCCAGGTTGCCCATCACCATCCCGAAGCAGTGGTAGAAGGGCACCGGAATGCACACCCGATCCGCTTCGGTGTAGCGGCACAACTGCCCCACGAAGTACCCGTTGTTCAGGATGTTGCGGTGACTCAACGTCGCACCTTTGGGGAATCCCGTTGTCCCCGAGGTGTATTGGATGTTGATCGGATCGGTGTTGGTCAGCGCCTGCTGCGCGATGGCCAGATCCTCCCGCGAGCGATCCGTGCCGCCGGCCAGCAGCGCGTCCCAGGACGGCGTGCCGATCAGCACGACCTGCTCCAGCGCCGGGCAGTCCGGGCGCACCTGCTCGATCATCGCCGCGTAGTCACTGGTCTTGAACTCCGGGGTGGCCACCAGCATCCGGATCCCCGCCTGGCCGAGGACGAACCCCAACTCATGGGTCCGGTACGCCGGGTTGATGGTCACCAGGATGGCGCCGACTTTCGCCGTGGCGAACTGGACGATCGTCCACTCGGCACAATTCGGCGCCCAGATCCCGACGCGGTCGCCGGCCTGGATGCCTGCCGCGAGCAGTCCGCGCGCCGCGTCGTCGACGTCCGCCTGCAACTGCGCCCAGGTCCACCGGCGGCCAGTGGCGCACTCGACGAGAGCCTCGCGATCGGCGTACCTGCTGGCGGTCTGGTCGAACGTGTCCCCGATCGTTGCCTCGATCAGCGGGACGTCGGTCTCTCCGGCGGCGTACGACGGGTCATGGCTCACGGGGCGCTCCTCCTCGGATGTGACACGGGACACATCCGAGTATGCGCTCAGGCGAGTTTGGGTGGGTCCACCAGGCGCGGGGCGAGGGTGCGGATCGCGAGTTCGTACCCGAGCGGACCGGCACCGACGATGATGGCGTCCGCGATGTCGGACAGGTAGGAGTGCGCCCGGAACTCTTCTCGGGCATGCACATTCGAGATGTGCACCTCGACGAACGGGATGCCGACGCCCTTGAGCGCATCGCGGATCGCGACGCTGGTGTGGGTGTAGGCGCCCGCGTTGATGACGATGCCCTTGAACTTCCCGCGGGCGTCGTGGATCAGGTCGACCAGGGTGCCCTCGTGGTTGGACTGCTCCCAGGTGGTCGTGACGCCGAGCGTCGTGGCGACCTGTTGGGTCTGCTGCTCGATCGAAGCGAGCGT
Organism: Branchiibius hedensis; assembly: GCF_900108585.1. Classification (NCBI taxonomy): domain Bacteria; kingdom Bacillati; phylum Actinomycetota; class Actinomycetes; order Micrococcales; family Dermacoccaceae; genus Branchiibius; species Branchiibius hedensis. The sequence goes on along the minus strand of NZ_UESZ01000001.1, from coordinate 3,592,036 downwards.
GTCGCTGCCGTAGATGCCGGGCTCGCGAGTGCCGAGCAGGTTGAGGTTCGGACCGTTGAGCACCAGCACGTCGATGGACATGGCCTCAGGATAGTGAGCCCGCATTCCGGGTCTCCCAGGACAGGAGTCAGCCGGTTACGAGGGTCGCCTGCGAGAAGCGCTGATCGGGTGGGCGCCCGGGGATAAGGTCGCTGTATGAGTCTGGAGCGACCGCAAGCCCCCGATCCGTACGAGCGGATGCCGAAGCTGCCGGTGTTCACGCTGACCAGCGAGGACATCACCGACGGTCAGCCACTCGACAAGGACTTCTCCGTCGACGGTGCGAACGTGTCGCCGCAGTTGTCCTGGAGCGGTTTCCCCGCGGAGACCAAATCGTTCGTGGTGTCCTGCTACGACCCGGATGCGCCGACGCCCGACGGGTACTGGCACTGGACCCTGGTCGACGTACCGGCGTCGGTGACTTCGCTGGAGCGAGGCGCGGCGACCCCGGACGGTGCGTTCGAGCTGAAAGGCTCCGGCGGCACTGTCGGCTTCGAAGGTGCCGGGCCCCCGGAGGGCGACGTGCCGCACCGCTACTACTTCGTCGTGCATGCCGTGGGTGAGGGGACCCTCGGCGTCGACGATTCGGTGACGCCGACCGTGGTCGCGTTCAACCTGGCGTTCAAGGCCATCGGCCGAGCGGTGCTGGTCGGCACCTACCAGCGGTAGTTACCTGGTAGCGCAGTCCGCGCAGACGCCGAGCAACGCCGCGTGGGACCGGTCGACTGTGAATCCGTAACGGCTGGAAGCCTTCTCGGCAACGGCGTCCAACCAATCGGCCGGTACGTCGAAGAACTTCTCGCAGCGTTCGCACTGCAGATGAGCGTGCTGCTGCGCACTCTCGGCCAGGTGATAGATCGTCGCGCCGCTGGGCACGTGGGTGTGCGTGACGACGCCGCACTCCGATAGCGCCTGCAGCGAGCGATAGACGGTGGCGCGGTGCACACCAGGTTCACGGTCAGCGACTTGGGTCGCGATGGTCTCGGCGTCCAGGTGCCGTGAGTCGTCCCGCAGGACCGCCAGGATCGCGCGCCGGGCCGGAGTCACCCGCTCCCCGTGGGCCCGCAACTGCGCAATCGCCTGCTCGACCTCGCTCATGACAACCCGCTCATGACCCAGCGGGCTCCAGGTCGGGATCGGAGCGACGCAGCAACGGACCCAACGCCATGGCCAGTTTCGAGGCGACGCTGGCCTGCTGCACGCCGTACTGCGAGAGGTGGTCAGCGACCTCGTCCAGGAAGTCCATCCCGCCATTGACCAACTCGACCTCGAGTTCGTGCCAGTCACTGTCCAACTGGTCATCGAGCAGGTTGTGCGTGCTGACGTGGTCATCGCACAGGCAGGCGAGGTGGACGTCGCCGGCGAGCAGATCCCGCTCGACGCGGTGCGTGCGCACCTCGCACACCGGCACCAGCGCCGCCGCCCCGGTCAGCTGGCGCACCTGGTCGCGGAACTGCGCCGGCGGAGCGTCGTCGGAGCCGAACGGCATCCACTCCTCCATCCGGGCGTCGCCCGAGCGCGGCAGCTTCAGATGCCAGCCCTCATCGGGTCCGCCCTGCCGGCGACGCAGCGTGACCCCGTGCGAGGCGAGATCGAGACCGGGGGTGTCGTAGTACGTCGCCAACAACAGATAGCGCCGCTCGTTGCTGACCTGACCCACCCGGGGCCAGTCGCCGGGTTCGGGGATCAACCCGTCGTCCGCAAGGGTGAACTTGCGCTCGATTTCCAGGTGAACCGCCGGTGCGGCGTGGTCCTCGCCCGGCTCCAGCAGCGAGCCAGCCAGCCACTCGGCGTACGCCGAACTGACCTGGGCGATCGGACTCGCCACGATCTCGGGCACGTCATACGAATGCAACGCGGTGACCCGAGCAGCAAGCTGCTCGAATAGCTCAGACCTGGAGGTGATCAGCGCGACGGTCTCGGTGGCGACCTCGACCTTGCCCTGCCAGCGGTAGGTCGAGTGGACGCCGGGGGTGATCTGGACACACGCCGCGAGTCGCTCGGCGACCAGTTCAGCGGCTAGTTGCTCGGCCTCCGCGAGATTCGGGCACGCCACCCGGACCTGGATGAAGGGGGTCGACTCCTCGTACTGCTGGTGCACAGGACCATCATCGCCGATGCGACGTGGATCACGGCACTCTCCACCCCGGGAACTGCCATCGGGTTGCAGACCGTACTCGCGAGTAGCACAATGGATACTGGCCAGTAACATCGCTTGAAGGAGCCGCATGTCCCACTACAAGTCCAACCTGCGCGACATCGAGTTCAACCTGTTCGAACTCCTGGGTCGTGACGCGGTCCTCGGCGCCGGCCCGTACGCCGACGTCGACGCCGACACCGCCCGCGAGATGCTCGCCCAACTGGTGACGCTGGCCGAGAACGAGATCGCCGAGAGCCTGCTCGACTCCGACCGCAACCCGCCGACCTATGACCCGGTGACCAAGACGGTCGAGATCACCCCGTCCTTCAAGAAGTCCTACGAGGCCTTCATCGAGTCCGGCTTCTGGGCGATGGACCTGCCCGAGGAACTCGACGGCACGGTCACCCCGCCGTCCCTGCAGTGGGCCAAGAACGAACTGCTGCTGGGCGCCAACCCCGCACTGGCGATGTACACCGCCTCCTACAACTTCGCCAAGCTGCTCTACATCCTCGGCAACGAGGACCAGAAGAAGATCGCCAAGCTGATGGTCGAGCGCGGCTGGGGCGCCACGATGGTCCTGACCGAGCCAGACGCCGGTTCCGACGTGGGCAACGGCCGCACCAAAGCCACTCAGAACGACGACGGCACCTGGAACATCACCGGTGTGAAGCGGTTCATCACCTCGGCCGAGAACGACATGGTCGAAAACATCATCCACTTCGTGCTGGCCCGCCCCGAAGGTGCGGCGCCCGGCACCAAGGGCCTGTCGCTGTTCATCGTGCCCAAGTTCAACATCGACCTGGAGACCGGCGAGCTGACCGACCGCAACGGTGCCTGGGTCACCAACGTCGAGCACAAGATGGGCCTGAAGGTCTCCACCACCTGCGAAGTGACGTTCGGTGAGAAGGAGCCGGCAGTCGGCACCCTCCTCGGCGACGTGCACGACGGCATCGCGCAGATGTTCCGCGTCATCGAGAACGCCCGGATGCTGGTGGGCACCAAAGCGATCGCCACCTTGTCGACCGGCTACCTGAACGCGCTGGACTACGCCAAGCTTCGGGTGCAGGGCGCCGACATGACCAACCCGGCCAAGGACGCGCCGCGGGTCACGATCACCCACCACCCCGACGTACGTCGCTCGTTGATGTTGCAGAAGTCGTACGCCGAGGGCCTGCGCGCGCTGGTGCTCTACACCGCCAGCCAGCAGGACATCGTCGACGCCGAGTTCCTCGCGACCGGCAACGAGCACCCGGCCGACGGCACCCCCGCCGCGATGGCCGCCCGGCTGAACGACCTGCTGCTGCCGATCGTGAAGGGTGTCGGCTCCGAGCGCGCCTGGGTGCTGCTGGGCACGGAGTCCCTGCAGACCCTCGGCGGTTCCGGCTTCTTGCAGGACTACCCGATCGAGCAGTACGTCCGCGACGCCAAGATCGACACCCTCTACGAAGGCACGACCGCGATCCAGGCCCAGGACTTCTTCTTCCGCAAGATCCTGAAAGACCAGTTCGTGGCTCTGGGCACGCTGGCCGAGCAGATCCTGCAGACCGTCAAGGGCGGCGCGGGCGATGACAAGTTCACCGCCGAGCGTGGCCTGTTGGGCAAGGCGATGGAGGACGTGCAGGGCATCATCGAGAACCTCGGAATGACCGCGATGGGCGCCTACTCCGAAGGTGGCGACCCCAAGGCGATCTACAAGGTCGGCCTGAACACCTCCCGTCTGCTGCTGGCGGCCGGTGACCTGGTGATCGGCTGGCTGCTGCTGCGCCAGGCCGAGATCGCCCAGGACAAACTCGACGCCGGTTCGACCGACCCGTTCTACATCGGCAAGGTCCAGGCCGCGAAGTTCTTCACCTCCCAGGTGCTGCCGCGACTGACCGCTGAGCGCGCGATCGTCGAGGCGACGGACCTGTCGCTGATGGAGCTGCCGGAAGACGCGTTCTGATCGGACCGAACTCACTCGGTTCACCGCGCCAGCTCGGTCGTTCTCCCCGGAGAACGACCGAGCTGGCGCTTTGTGCCGACATACTGCGGGCGCACGGGATGGGCAGAATTGCGTCATGACCTGGTCCCTGGCCTTCGACCTGCTCGGCGTCTTCTGCTTCGCGATCTCCGGCAGCCTGCTGGCCGTCACCCGCGGCTACGACATCGTGGGCTCCGTCGTTCTCGGGTCGCTGACCGGACTCGGTGGCGGGGTGCTGCGGGATCTGGTCTTGGGCATCACCCCGACGGCGTTCGACCAACCGGTCTACATGATCCCGCCACTGGTCGCTGCTGCCCTGGTGTTCTTCCTGGCCCCCGAGGTGCAGCGCTTCCCGCGGACCCTGTTGGTCTTCGACGCGGCCGGGCTGGGTCTGTTCTGCACTGCCGGCACCATCAAGGCGCTGCAGCACGGGATGAATCCTGCGGCCGCGGCCCTGTTGGGTTTCACGACCGCGATCGGGGGCGGACTGCTGCGCGATGTGTGCGCCAACCGCAACCCGAAACTGTTCGACCCTCGCGACATCTACGCCCTTCCGGCGCTCTTCGGTGCCGCCGCGATGACCGCGTTGTGGCACTGGGGTGCTGCCAGCGTCCTGACCCAAGCCCTCGTGGCCGTGGTGGTCTTCGCGATCCGCGTGCTGTCCCTGCGTTTGCACTGGCGCGTGCCGCTGGCCGCCGGAGAACGGACACGACCGGCGTCGGCCTGACCTTCGCCCTACCCTGATCGACGTGGGATATCCGTCGTTCGTGCTCTTCGCGCTGCTGATCGCCGTCGCCCCGGGACCGGACAGTCTGCTGACGTTGCGCTCCAGCGTGGTGGGTGGGCGACAGCGCGGCCTGTGGACCATGGCCGGCATCACCGCCGCTGGCCTGACCCAGGGCATCCTCGCGGCCACTGGCCTGGGTGCCGTCATCGCCCATGCCGAGCCGGTCTTCGAGACGATCCGCTGGGCGGGTGTCGCCTACCTGAGCTGGCTGGCCTTCGGCGCGCTGCGGGCCGCGCTCACCGGGGGCGCAGCCGGCTGGGACCTGAGCGGAGCGGCCACGCGAATCACGCCGCTGCGCTCACTGCGCTCGGGTTTCCTGTGCAACATCACCAACCCCAAGGTGCTGGCGTTCAACCTCGCCGTGCTGCCGCAGTTCGTCAGTTCCACCGCGTCCCTGCCGACCCTACTGCTCTACGCCGTGACCCTCACCGTGGTGGGCGCCATCGTGCTCCTGGTGATCGTGTGGGCCGGTGGACTCGCTGCGAATGCCATGCAGCGCAGGCGATTCCGGCGCTCGGTGGATGGAGCGACCGGTGCCATCATGCTGGGGTTCGCCGGGCTGCTGGCCAGCGAGCACTGACCTGCTCAGCCGCCGAATACCCAGCGGCCGGCCGCCATCGTGTGCGTCACCGTCGCGTCCGCCGGGCGCACGCCCGCGTCGAAGATGTTGGTGTCCAACACCGCCAGGTCCGCACGCTGACCCACCGCGAGGTAGCCGCCTTCCGCGTCATGATTGACGTACGCCGAGCCCGCCGTGAACGCCGACAGCGCCGTCCGCATGGGTAGACCCTCGTGCGGCAGGAACGGTTCTTCCTCACGCGTTGCCGGATCCACCCGATGCACCGCAACCTCGATCTGCTGCAGCGGATCCGCCGTCGTCACACCCCAGTCCGAACCCATTGCCAGGACCGCACCGCTGGCGGCGATCGTCGCGAACGGGTACATCTGCGCCGACCGCTCCTGCCCCAACACCGGGAAGTTGAGCTCCCGCATCTGCGGTTCGTTCTGGGCCCAGTAGGTCTGCATATTGACGACCACATCAAGCGCACGGAACCGCGGCAGGTCCTGCGGGTTGACGACCTGCAGGTGAGCGATGTGATGGCGAAGATCGTTGCTGCCGTTCGCCTTTCGTGCTGCTTCGACCGCGTCCAGGGCGGAGCGGACCGCAGCGTCGCCGATCGCGTGCTGGTGGACCTGGAAACCCAGCCCGTCCAGGCGGGTGACGACGTCAGCGAGAGCCTGCGACTCGACGTACGTCAGACCGTTGGGATGCTCACCCAGGTCGTGGCGGCAATACGGCTCCAGCATGGCGGCGGTGCCGTTCTCGACGATCCCATCGACCATGATCTTCACCGAGGTGGCGTGGAAGTTACCGACGTCGCGCCGACGCTCGACGAGGGAGTCGATCTGCTCGACCCCCTGGTGCCGGTCCCACCACAGCGCCCCGACCACGCGCGCCGTGAGTTGCTCTGCGCCAGCGAGGTATTCGTACGCCCGTTGGGTCGCGGGGGTGACCCAGGCGTCCTGCCAACCCGTGATGCCTAGCGAGTGCAGGTGGTGTTGTGCGGCAAGGATGTGGCCCGCCCAGTCCTTCGTCGTGGGAGCAGGCACGACATCGGACTCGAAGGTGTACGCCGCGCCCTCCTGCAACATCCCGGTGGGCTGCCCCGTCGCGGGGTCGCGTTCGTAGCGGCCGTCAGCCGGGTCCGGTGTTGCCGCGTCGATCCCGGCGCGTCGCAACGCCTCGGAGTTGACCCACGCACCGTGAACATCCTTGTTGAACAAGAACACCGGCCGATCCGGCACCACCGCGTCAAGATCTTCTTTGCGCGGTTGACCGCCGGGAAAGGACTCCAGAGCCCAGCCGCCGCCGACGATCCAGTCCCGCTCGGGGTGCGACTCGGCGTACGTGCGGATGAGCTGCAGGTAGGCCGGCAGCCCCGTCGCCGCGGAGAGGTCGACGTTGTCCAGGTTGCGCCCGGCGAACGGTGGGTGCACATGCGCATCCTGGAATCCGGGAACCACTAAACCGTCTGCAACTGTGAAGGTGTCGGTGCGCCGACCCGCGACTTCCGTGCAGGCCGCGGATCCCATGGCCACGACACGCCCGTCACGGATCGCGAGCGCATCGGCCCAGGAACCGGCCGGATCACCGGTCCAGATCGGTCCCGTGAGGACCAGGTCGGCCGCGGTCACTCGCTGGCCCCCTCGCGCAGGTCGTGGGTGACATAGATCGGGTCGTTGGCGGCCAGCTCACGCTCGCGGGTCAGGTTCAAGTTGCGGGTGAGTAGCCAGTAGAGCACTGCCCCGACGACCAGGCCGATCAGAATCGAGTAGTCCACACCACCCAGTTTGGCCGCCATGAAACCGGTGTACTTCGGGGCGTTCACCATGAAGGGCAGCATCACCAGGATGGTCAGCACGTAGGCCGTGTTGCCGCGCCAGCCCCACTTGCCGTAAATGCCGTTGGGTTTGAAGATCTCGCTTACGGCGTAGACACCGTGGCGGACGAAGAAGAAGTCGACCAGATTGATCGCAGTCCACGGGGTGAAAGCGTAGGCCAGGTAGATCAGGGCACTGGCGTAGAACGCGTTGAACCGCGCTTCGCCGACCCAGGCAGAGATCAGCCAGACGATGACGGCCATCGCCAGGATCGTCGCGACCCGCGCCGTGCGGCCGGGCTTGAACGGTTTGAGGGAGTGGGCGATCGAGAGCATCGTGAGACTGCCGCCGTACTGGTTGATGGCCATCACCGCCAGCAGGCCGATCAGCAGACCGATCACGATGATGTCACCGGCCCCGTTGAACAGGTTGTTGCCGGCCGCCTGCAGCGCAGGGATCAGATTGGCCTGACCGGTGCCGGCCCCGACGATCGCGCCGAGACCGAAGACCCAGACCGCGGACAACCCACTGGGCAGGAAGGTCCACCAGAAGCTGGCCTTCGTGCCGGTGCTGGCCGACAGGTAGCGGGAGTAGTCCGAAACGTACGGCGCCCAGCCCAGTTGGAAGCCGCCGACGATGGCCAGGGTGGTCATGAAGGGGGCCAACTGGAACGGGCCCGGTGTGAAGAGCGCTGCGCTGAAGTGCTGGCTGGTGCACGCCGCGATCGTGGCAAAGACCATCAGCACGATGACGGGCACCGTCAGGATGCGGTTGATCTTGTGGATCAGGTCGTAGCCGAAGATCGCGATCGTCGCAGCGATCCCGGCGGCCAGGAGATAGCCGAGCCAGAGCGGCAGGTGCAGCACGGTGTGGGCGGCATCGCTGGACAGCAGAGCGTCGGAGGTGTTGTAGGCGATGTAGTTGGCCAGCGCGAAGACGAAGACGGTGATCGCGGCGCCGACGTAGCCGAACTGGGGCCGGGACTGCACGAGTTGGGGTAACCCGAGGTGCGGGCCCTGGGAGGAGTGGAAGGCCATGAAGATGGTGCCGAAGAACGACCACACGACAATCGCGACCAACGTCCAGAACAGCGAGCCGCCCAGCCCGAGACACACAATGCCGGTGGCCATCGCGGTCAGGTTGATGTTGGCGACGAACCAGACGGCGCCGAGGCTGCGCAGACTGCCGTGCCGCTCGTTGAGGGGAACGACATCGATGGAGCGGCGCTCGACGCGGCCTGCGGCTTCGACGGCCTGGCCGGGCTGACCGGGTTGAGCGATGACTTCTTGGGACATGCGAACTCCCATGCGGGTTCGGTCGGAATAGACGCGCAACGCTGCGATGAAGCGCAACGTTAGGGCGTGCCAAATCGTTTTGGCAAGAGGTTCGGCAAAACCTTTCAGCCCAACGTTCGGCAACACTCCGCCCACCTGCCGGGCCGAGCACTGCGCAACCCTCGACCCACAGCCGCAGCGGGTGTCGCGACCGCGGCTAAGGTGACCGCCATGACCAGCCGGCGGGTGACGATCCGAGATGTGGCCAGCGCCGCCGGGGTTTCGGCAACCACCGTTTCGCACGTGCTCAGTGGCAACGGGCGCGTCCATCCGGAGACTCGCGCCCGGGTCAACGACACCGTGGAGCAATTGGGGTACCGCCCGAATCCGGTCGCCGCGAACCTGCGGCGCAGCACCTTTGGCTCGGTCGGCCTCGTCCTTCCCCCCTCGAGCCTCAACTACGCCTTCTACAGCGAATTGATGATCGGCGCGTCGGAGGTCCTCCTGGAGGAAGCGACTGCATTGTCGCTCATCCCGCCGAGTGCCGCTCCCGGGCAACTGTCCGAGCTCGCCGTCGACGCAGTCATCATCGCCGAACCGCGGACCAATGACCCTGTGCTGCAGGAGCTTTCCCAGTCCGGCAAACCCACGGTGCTGTGTGAGGGATCCCCTGACGAGCTGCCACCGGATATGTGGACGGTGGACAGCGACACCACGGCCAGCGTGGGGGCCACGCTGGACCACCTGCATGCCTCGGGTGCTCGCCGGATCGCAGCGGTGGTCGTCGAGCCGGTGTTGTGGTGGGGGCGCAACGTCCTCACGGCGATCGACACGTGGGAGGCTGCGACGGGCCGTACCGTGCGTCGGGGCATCATCCCGTTCGCGGTGACGCCAACCCAGGCCCGCGATCAGATCCGGGCGTTGCTGAAGGACGGCTGGCCCGACGCGCTACTGGTCTGCCACGAAGGACTCGGCGCCAGTGCGTTGGCTACCGCTCATCGACTCGGCCGACAGGTGCCCGACGACTTGCTGGTGGCCTGCACCGTCGATGGGCCTGACCTGCTGACCCTGGAAACGCCGGTGACCGCACTGGATCTGCGGCCGCGTCGTATCGGCCAGGCGGCAGCGCGTCTGGTGCTCGAACGGCCCAGCCTGCCCGGGACGACGATCCATCCCGAACTGCACCTGCGTGCCTCGACCGCTCGGCAGCGGCCTACCGGATCCGCAGGGTGATCACCACGCGGCGCTGCGGTGCGTCCTCCCACGGGCGCCCGAACTCGCCGTACACCTCGTAGTCGCCGGGCACCTCGACCAGCAGCTGCGGCAGCGAGCCGTCAGGGGCACCCGGCATCATTTCGGGCGGCGGGTCGGGCAGATCCGGCAGGCGGGTCACGCCCTCGGGCAACCGCCACTGCCACTCGTAGCCGGTTGCCGGGCCCTTGGGGAACGGCAGCGTGAGTGCCTCCCCCGCCGTTGCCTCGATCAGCAGCTGGGTCGGCTGCGCGTCCGCATCAGTCACCGGACCATCCTGCCTGCCCGCGCCGCGCGGGAGCGGTGCTTAGCCGAAACCGCTCAGAGTCGCCCATCCGGTGTGTATCTGTCCCGTCGCCGTCAACTCCTGAGTCCCGTACGGCGCCACGCGGCACCGTGGGAAGGAGGCACCACCATGACCAACCAGGTCCGCACTCCCGCTGGCCCGGCCGATCCGCGCAACGTCCACCGCGTCGATCCGGGTCAGGCTGTCATCGACGACGACGGTTTGCGCGTGGCCGACGAACACGTCCTCACCCCCGGCGGGTGGAAACACCGGTCGCTGGTTCACGAGGTTCCGCAGGGAATGCGCGTGGAGCATCACCGGGGCCGACTCCGGCTGGTCGATGACAAGGGCCAGCACACCATCGATTGCGGCCCAGAACCGCTGCATCCGCCCGGGCGCCCACTACAGCCCCGCGCATCGGTCGAGAGCCTACGGATGCGCGCAGACCTGCTGTCCCGGGCCGCGGGTCGCAACAAGAAGGTTGTGCCTGCGCTCGGCGAGGGATGGATCACCTACGCCTCCTGGACCAACGACACGGGTACGCCGGTGTCCCGCTTCTCGACGACGTGGACCGTACCGCCCGCGCCGCGGACCGATCACGGCCAGACCGTCTTCTTGTTCAACGGGATCCAGAACTCCACGATGATCTACCAGCCTGTCCTGCAGTGGGGTCCGTCGGCAGCGGGCGGTGGTTCGAAATGGTCGGTGGCCAGTTGGTACGCCGATGGATCGACCGGTCAGAGTTTCCACTCCACCCTGGTTGACGTGAACGTGGGTGACGTCCTCACCGGTGTCATGGTGCGCGGCCGCAAACGGGGGAACGGCTACAACTACGGCTGCTCCTTCACCGGGATCCCTAACACCAATCTGCCGGTCTTCAACATCCAGGAACTCACCTGGTGCAACGAGACGCTGGAGGTGTACGGCGCGCAGAGCGAGTCGGACTACCCCGACGTTGCGATGACGGCTCTGCGCAACATCGAACTGCGTTGCGGCTCAACCGCTCCCGACTTCCTCTGGACTGTGAACAACGCCGTGACCGACATCGGCCAGCATTGCGTCATCGTCAACGAGAAGGTCACTGGCGCCGGTGAAGTCGACCTCTGGTACCGGCCCAGCTCCTGGTGGTTGTCCGGCTTCGGCTCGGTTGCTGCCGGTGCATCCCAGGACTGGTGGTTCAGCTTCGGCGGGACCGGTGACGCTGGGCCCCAACTGATCCAGGCCGAACCGGTCGAACCCTCAGGGCAACTGACAACCATCGCCAACGCCGAGAGCCTGGACAGCAACGGGCACCTGACGTACCACGCAACCGTCCGCAACGACGGGCCCACCGCCGTCCACTTCCAGTGGCGGGGCGGCGGCCGCTGAGCCGCGGACATCAACACAGAAGGAGCAAGACCATGTCATGGACTGTCTCAGGCGGCACGATCGCACCCGGAGCCTCGTTGGGCTGGTGGTTCTCGTGGGGCGGCAACGGCGACGTCGGACCACAACTCATCCAAGCCGAACCCCTCGGAGCCTCAGGGGAACTCACCACCGTCAACATCGCCGAGGGCCTCGATGCCAACGGCCACCTGACCTACTACGCCACCGTCCGCAACGACGGTAGCCAGCCGGTCGCCTTCCAGTGGCGTGGTGGCGGCTTCTGAGCCACCACGCCCCTCAGCCATCACCACTTCATAGGAGAGAACTGTCATGCCGAAGATCCAGATCCTGCTCGATGCTCAGGGCGCTGTGCTCGGTACCGCTAGCAGCGGTGCCGCCACCGACGGCGGTCCGGTCGCCCAGTTGGTGGCAGCCGAAGGTCAGCGCATCGTGGAGGCCACCCTCACCGATGCGCAGGCCCGACTCGCCGCACCCGCCCTGCTCAAGGTGCTCAGCGCACAGCGACTGTCCTGACTCACACCCCGCGCAGGTCCAGTCGCAACTCCGCGGCAGCGGTGTCGTCGAGCACCACCGGGATCCCCCAATCCTGTTGGTACAGATGGCAGGCCGCGTGTTCACTGTCCCCGTCGCAGGCGGCCGCCCGCACCGAGATGTGTAGCGTGCCGTCGCCGACCGCGGGGTCGAGCACGAGTTCGCGACTCAGACCTTCACCAGTGCCGCCACCGCCTCGCAGGAGGGCCTCGGGAGTCGCCGACACCATGAGTTGGGTCGGATCGCCGTACCGGTAATCGAGCTTCTGCCCCCGCGGTGGGGTGAAGGCGATGGTCAACCTGACCGCACCTGACGCAAGGGGCGTCGCTGGTCGCGTCGTGGTGTGCGCTTCACCTACCAGCCGCTGAGCGTCCTTCGGAACAGGTACGGCGACCACCCGGTGAGCGCCCGACTCCACCACGAGCAGCTGGTCGGCGAAGAGGACGTCGCTCGGCTCAGCCAAACCCGTTGCGAGCGTGCTGACTTCGCCGCTGGCAGGGTCGTACCGTCGAATCGCACCGTTGTAGGTGTCGGCGATCGCCACGCTGCCGTCCGGCAACTCGGTGACACCCAACGGGTGCTGCAACAGGGCTTGTTGAGCAGGCCCGTCGACGTGGCCGAAGTCGAACAGGCCCTGTCCCACATGGGTGCTCAGGACGAACCCGTCATCGGACAGGGTGAGGGAGCGCAGTGCCGAGGTCTCCGCGTCGGCGATCCAGACCCGACTCCCATCCGCCGCGGTCGCGAGTCCGGAGGGTTGCGCCAGCCAGGCGTCGTGGGCCAGACCGTCGCGGATGCCCTCGGCGGACGTACCGGCCAGCACGGCGACGGTGTTGTCCTCGGGCTCGGTCGCGAGGTGTAGTGCCCACAGCTGGTGGGTGCCGGCCATCGCGATCACGACCCGATCGATCCACCAGGTCACATCCCACGGCGTCGACAACGGTTGTTTCAGTGCGGCGCCGCCTCCGGAACGCTCGCGCAGTTGCTCGCCGGTGCCCGCAAGAATCTGGATGTGACCGTCGGACAAGCGGATTGACCGGATCTGGTGATGGACGCTGTCCGCGACGACCACGTCGTATCCGACGCGGGCGGCAACCTCGGCGGGGAGCACCAGCAGTCCTTGCGGTTCGTTGAATCCGCCGAACCGGGCCCGCTCAGTGAGCACGTCGGGTTCGAACCACACCACCTCGTGGTGGGCCGTGTCCGAGACGAGGAACGAGCCGTCAGGGTGCGCGACGATCTTGCCGGGGAACCGCAGTGGGGTGTTGGTGGGGGCTGGCGCAACGTACGGCGAATCACCCTGCCGCAGCGTACCTTTGGCTCGATGCTCGACGATGAGCTCTTCGATCAGATCAGTCAGGCCGCCCGCGTGCCCTTCGCCGGACATCGAGGCGACGATGGCGCCTTCCGGGTCGATGACCACGAGGGTCGGCCACGCGCGGGCGGTGTAGGCCTGCCAGGTCGTCAGATCGGGGTCGTCCAGGACGGGGTGGTGCACGCCGTACCGCTCGACGGCGGCGACCAGTGCATCCGGGTCGGCTTCGTGCGCGAACTTGGGTGAATGCACGCCGATCAGGACCAGCTCATCGGCGTACTTCTCCTCCACAGGACGCAACTCGTCCAGGACGTGCAGGCAGTTGACACAGCAGAAGGTCCAGAAGTCCAGGACGACGATCTTTCCGCGCAACTGCGCCAGGGACAGCGAACGACCGCCGGTGTTCAGCCAGCCACGACCGATGAGTTCGGGAGCACGGAGCTTGAGGACCATGCCGCCATTGTCCGCTCCGGTGAAAAGCTAAATGACGGCGGAGCCGACCGCCCAGATCTCAGCCGGTACCTCGGTCTGGGTGGGATCCTGCGGTGCAGTCGTCGCCGAGTCGGTCGTCGGTGGCTCGGTGGTGGACGGCGACGACGGCGTGGACGGCTCGGTCGACGTCGTCGCCGAGGACGCATCGCTCGTGGCCGGGGTGGAGCTGCTGGTCGGGTCAGTGGACATCGCAGTTGCCAATCGTGGGGATCAGAGGGACACGGGGCCGCGCAGGAACGTATAGACCGTGCCGTTGACGGTGACGGTGCGCCGGGCGTAGACGCTGACGCCATTGCGGCAGTACGTTCCTGCCCCCGCTACGGTCGCAGTGAACTTTGGATCACCATCAGCGGTGCTGTAGGGGCCGTCGGTGCCGGTCGCGTGGTAGGTCCATGTCCCGGAGTAGCGGGTGGTGTAGGCCGTGTAGCCCGCGATCACAGGCGCCGTGGCGTCGACCGCTGGGACCGACCAGTTGGAGTTCCCGGAAGCAGCCGTCCACGCGATCGTGCCGAGGCCGCTCGGGTAGTAGAAGGTGATGTAGGCGTTGCTGATCTGGGCCGGCTGTGCGTTGTAGACCCAGAGCCCGCGGTCGGGATAGGAGCCGGTCCCGTCGATGGTCAGCGTCATGGCGAAGGACGCATTGCACGATTTGCCGACGTCTACCCAGCCCTGTAGGCCGGGCTGAGGGCTGGCCGACGCAGGGGGTGCCACCACGCCCACCAAGAGGACGGGGGTCGTCCAGGCCGCGCCCTTGGCCAATGTGCGCCGGGAAACTCGCCGATCCGCGGTGTCGGGGGGACGCTGCTGGGTCACGGGTTGTCCGCCTTCGTCTCATTCCGTCGACGGGCGGGGGGTCGCCTGTCGGCCTCCAGGAGTCTAACAGGGGATTCCGGGCCCCACCTGCTGGTTCACCAAAGGTCACCTGAAGCTCACACGCATTGCCTTGCAATGATTGGGCGGTGACCCAGCCCCGCCTATCCCGCGCCGTCGTCCTGCTGATGGCCGTGGCAACGGGCATCTCGGTGGCCAACCTCTACTACTGCCAGCCGTTGCTGGAGTTGATCAGCGGCGACCTGGGGATCAGCGCCGCGAGCGCCGGCGCCTTGGTCACCATGACCCAGATCGGCTACGCCCTCGGCCTGCTCTTCGTGCTGCCGCTGGGGGACCTGATCGAGCGTCGCGGATTGATCGTCGGTCTGTCGCTGGCCTGCGTCGGCGCGCTGGTCCTGACCGCCACCGCCCAGAACGCGCCCTGGCTCTTCGCCGCCTCGATCCTGCTGGGTGTGCTCACCGTGGTCGCGCAGGTGCTCGTCCCGCTGGCGGCGACCCTGGCCGAACCGCAGGAGCAAGGCACCGTAGTCGGGATCGTGATGAGCGGACTGCTGCTGGGCATCCTGCTGGCCCGTACCGTCGCCGGCCTCCTGGCGGAAGTCGGCGGCTGGCGCAGCGTCTACTGGATCGCCGCAGTGGCCATGTTGGCGGTGACCCTGGCCCTGTGGCGCGGACTGCCGCAGTCCCGCCCGACCCAGCGATCGACGTACGGCGCCCTGATGCTCTCCATCGGCCACTTCATCCGCACCGAGCCGGTGCTGCGCCGCCGGATGGCGTACGGCGCACTGACGTTCTTCCAGTTCAGCGTCCTGTGGACGGCCCTGACCGGGTTGCTGGCCGGGGCGCCGTACCACTACTCCGAGGGCGTCATCGGCCTCTTCGGTCTGATCGGGGTGGCCGGGGCGCTCGCTGCGCAACTAGCCGGAAGGTACGCCGATCGCGGGCGGGCCCTGCGCCTGACCGTGATCTTCACCGGACTGCTGGTCGTTTCGTGGTTGGCGCTCGCGCTCGGCAAAGCATCCTTGGCGGCGCTGGTCGTGGGGATCGTGGTGCTGGACGCGGGTGTGCAGGGCATGCAGGTGACCAACCAGACCCAGATCTACGCGATCTCGCAGGAAGGTCGGGCGCGGGTCAATGCCGCCTACATGACCAGCTATTTCGCCGGCGGCGCGATCGGCTCACTGGTCTCGACCCGGGTCGCGGCCAGCGGCGGCTGGGTGGCTGTCTGCTGGCTCGGCGTCGCGGTGGCCGTGGCGCAATTGCTGCTGGTGGCCCTCGGTGAGCGGCTGCACCGCCGGGCCGATCAGAGCAGTCCGCTGCGCACCGCGTAGGCGGCAGCCGCTGCGCGGGAGCCGACCCCCAGGGCCTGGAAGATGTTCGCCACGTGCCGGTGCACGGTGTGCGGACTCAGCACCAGCGCGCGAGCGATCTGATCGTTGGACATGCCCTGCGCCAGAAGCTGCAGGACCTGCTGCTGACGGGCGGTGAGCGGAGAGGCGCCCGAGCCCGCGAGATGGCACGCACGCCGGTACCCCGGAGAGGTGGGCACAGCGACGAGCAATTCGGCGGCTCGCCGCGCCTGGTCGCGGGACGCCTCGAGGGAGCCGGTGGCCGCGTGGGCGCTGGCCAACTCCAGGCGGTAGTCCGCTTCGTCGAAGCGCAATCCGGCGCGGGCGGCGTGCCGCACCGCGTCGGTCCACCGATCGACTCGTTCGCGGCCATCGGTCACCCAGGCTGCCGCGGCCGCAGCTGCAGCGTGCAGGGAATCGGTGGGGACGGCCCCCGCGATGCTGCACAGTTCATCGGCGTACTTCGTGGCGTCCTGCTTCTGGTCCACCGCCATCGCCGTCGGGACCGCCACGGACAGCACCCGTGCGCGAGCCAGCTGTTGGTCGCTGGCCACCGTCGTCAGGAGCCGTGCGACCAGTTCCCAGGCTGGTTCGGGTTCACCGCGATCGAGCCGCAGCCGCGCCCGGGCGATGGTCGACTCGGTCTCGAACTCGGCCCGGGCCAGCAGCGCCTCCGCCTCGTCGTAGCGGCCCTGTCGACGGCGCAGTTCACCGAGTTGGGTCACGACATCCAGCCCCGAAATCCGGCGCGACTGGCTGGTCCGCTGCACCAGATCGGCCAGGACGTCCTCGGCTTCCGCGCATTGCCCCTGGGCCAGCAGCACCGACGCGTACTGGGTGCGGCAGGCAGTGAACAGCGGCGCCAGCTCCCGCCGGACGCTCAGATCGGTGACCCGATCGCACCACGACGCCGCCCGACTCAGATCTCCTGCGGCCTGGCAGGCCGAGATCAGCCAGCACAACGACTTACCGGTCCACATCAGATCGTCCAGGTCACCCGCGGTTGCTGCAGCCGCGGTGCCATCCAGCATCGCCATTCCTGCGTCGACGTCGCCGAGGTGAACCTTCGCCAAACCAGCGAGCGCCTGGCCCGCGAGGTCCAGGTCCGTCGCACCGGAATCCCGGCCGATCCGATGCGCCGCCTGCGCGTGCACCAGCCCCGCTCGCGGATCGTGCTCGGCGTTGAGGATCAGTTCGGCGCGGCGCAATTCGAGCCACCCGACCTCCACGGCGGCGGGCGTCTCCCGCAGCAGATCGTCGGCTCGGGCCAGCCAGCCCCGACCCACCGCGAGCCCGCGGCCGAAGAGGACTGAGTCGTAGCCGAGACTCGACGCGGCCCGAGCGGCCGCCCGCAGATCAGCGGCCTCGCGGTACCCCCGGTAGGCCGCCTCCCGCGCGCCGAGTGCGGCATCGGCGTCGTCCAACCACCAGGCGACCTGGGCCAACCCGTCGTAGGCGGCGGGATCGTCGGTGATCTCGATGACGGCAAGGAACGCCTCTCGCGCCTCGTGCCATCGACCGGCGCGGAGCGCGGACTCTGCTGCCGCGACAAGGTTGTCGACCACGACCCCGTCAGTCATGGTCGACAACCCGTCGGGGAAGCACGTGGGCCGCGTTAGACGCCGGCGCCGGCGGCCAGGGCTTTGACATCGGCGGTGCTGAGGGGGTTGCCGGCGATCCCCCAGTCCCCGCTGGCGACCTCGCGAACCACGCACCAGGTGACCGGACGCATGTTCTCGCCCTCCACCTGGACCATGGCCTCGGTGAGTCGGCCGATGATCTCCTGCTTCTGCTGCGGGGTGAAGACGTCCTGGATGACGCTGACTTCGATGAGTGGCATGACGGCGTTCCTTTCGTGGTGGTCGGCACCACCTCGGTGCCGGTATCCCCACCATCCACGTCGGCGACGAGGGTGCGCTTCGACATGGCGGGCCATCCTGAGCCAGGGGAACGCATGGCCCGTCCGGGCCACTCGAGGCCAGCATCCCGCTGGTGTGCGGTCGGCACAAGGCCGGCGCTCTCAGAGCACGATGTACTGCTTGCCGTCCAGGATCTCGCGGACCGCATCCAGATGTCCGGCGTGGTTGGCGGTTTCGACCAGCACGTGCACCATGATCGAGCGCAGGTCGGGCAAGGACATCCCGGCCCCAGCCCACCACTCCTCCGTGGTCGCCGGCGGGTCGTCCAGCGATCGGGCCGCGACGATCGCCTCGGAGTTGGCGATCGCTGCCCGGTAGTCGTCGATGACCCGTTGCGCGGGCTCGTCGGGGCCGACCTGCCACTCCGAGGTCTCGTCCTCGGGCCAGAAGTCCAGCGGACCTCCGGCGACGATCACCTCGAACCAGTACCGCTCGTCGGACAGCGTCAGGTGCCGGAGCAGCCCGAGGATGGACCAACCCGATGGCAGTACGGCGGCCCGCAACTGTTCGTCGCTCAGCCCCTCCACCTGGTCCAGGACGTGCCTGCGTTGGCCGGCCAATCGACGTACGAGAAGGTCTTTTTCACTCATCTGGCCGACGCTACCTGGGCGCTCCGACGTAGAGGGCTCACCGGGCCAACCCGAGGAACACCAGCAGAGCGCGCTCCACCTCGACGAGGTTCTCCGTGCTGAGCCGGCCGAGACGGTGGTGGACGTTGGTGCGACGCACTGTGGTGACCTTGTCGACCATCACCGCGCTGTCGCGCTCAAGGCCGGTCAGGTCGGTCGCAGAAACCAGGATGCGAAGGAGCGGTGCATCGATCAGGGTGGACGTGAGCGGGGCGACCGTCACCGAGTCGGTGGCGGCAAATACATCGTCCTGCAAGAGCAACGCTGGGCGCGGGTTTGCTGCGTAGACACCGCCCGCGACGGTCCACAACTCGCCGCGCTTCATTCCTCACCCCAGTCGGCCCCGACCTCCTCCAGGAAATCAAGCGTGTCGTCGGTCGGGTCAGACGCGACGAGGGCGGCCTGGCGGGCGGCTTCCTGGCCGAACTCGCGGGTGCGCACGTCGGGCACCCACATTTGCACCGGGCGGTAGCCGCGTTCTCGCATACGCCGCCGGTGCTCGCTCACCCGATCGCGAACCGCCATATCCCCATGTTACATGTAACGCGAGCCGGGCAACTCCTGCTGCCGGTCGGGTTCAGGCGGTGCCGCGCAGACGCCCGCGCATGAGGCGACGCGCGTGGGCCAGCCGCGGCCCGATGCACGGCCCGACCCATAGGTGCACGCCGCCCGCCACGCGGGTGACCCCGCCCTTCGCCAGGTGGCTGGCGGACAGGGCACCGCGCAGGGACTGCTCCTCCAGCGGCAGCGGGTGCTCGTCCGGATGGAAGCGGGACTTGATCGGGAAGTCGGTCTTGTCAGCGGCTAGTTCGTTGTGGCCGCCGAGGATTCGGGTGATGTCATGGCTCCGGGTCAACGTCGCCATCCGGGCGAAGGTGTCCTGCAAGGCCACGAGATCCTGCACATAGATCCGACCCGGATAGAGCGTGTCGCCGGACAACATGATCTGCCGCGAGGGGTCGACCACCACGATCGAGCGCTTGTCGTGCCCGGGAGCGCCCGTGATGAGTAACGGCCGGTCGCCGAGGTCGAATTCGACCACCTCAGAGGGCCATTCGGCGAAACCGAAGAACTCCTGTACGCCCTCCGCGTCGATGGGCACGATGCGGGTGCGCGGCCGATCGGTGAACTGCTGGTCGCCGCGGCGGTGATCGTAATGACCGTGACTGTGCGCGACGACGAGGTCGACATCCCGCTCGGCCAGCAGGTGATCGACGGTCGCCCGTAACGGGCAGTCGGCCGGGTCCTTGGAGTCGCCGGTGTCCAACAGCAACGCCCGACGGCTGCCGATGAGCAAGTACATGAATGGCGCTTCAGCAGTGACCGACATCGACTGACGCAGCACATAGGTGTCCGCGTCGACGCGGCGCACCTGCAGCAGCGGACCGCCGGGCTCGCCGCGCCGATGGCCGTGGATCCACGGCGCCTCCAACGGCTCGTCGTCGAAGAGCACCTGCTCCAGGCTCACAACCGGCGGTCCTGCAGCACCGGGAAGTCCGACCGGATCTTCGCCACCTCGTCCAGCGATATCTCCACCGACAGGACCTCCTCCTCCAACCCCGCTTCGGCGAGGACCTCACCGGAGGCGGAGATCACCGCACTGTGCCCGCCCATCGCCGAATTGGCGTGTGTGCCAGCGGTGTTGCACGCGATCACGAGACACTGGTCCTCGATGGCCCGAGCCCGCAGCAGCGCGCTCCAGTGCGAAACGCGCGCCAGTGGCCAGGCGGCCGGGACCAGGAAAACCGTTGCCCCGGCGTCGAGTTGGGCCCGGTAGAGCTCCGGGAACCGCAGGTCATAACACGTCGACAACCCCGCAACAGCGCCCAGCACAGGGAGAGTCACGACCGACGACCCCGCCTCCATCAGCGATGGCTCGCCGACTGCGAAACCGAACCGATGGATCTTGCGGTAGTACGCCAGCAGCGATCCCGTCGGCCCGAACACCAGCGAGGTGTTCCACAGGTCCTTGCCCTCCGGCCCCATCGGACCGCGTTCCACGATGGACCCACCGTGCAGCACACAACCCAACGACGCCGCGAGCGCCGAAAATTGTTGGGCGACAGGACCATCCAGGGGCTGCGCATAGTCGGGCCATTGCCGGTAACTGAACCCACCGGCGTACCACAACTCGGGCAGGATGATCAGGTCGTGACCCTCGAGCGAGGTGACCAGTGACGTCACGCGCTCGAGACGGTCCGGCGGCGACTCGGCGTCGTCGTACGCCAACTGGACCACCGCAACGCGCGTCATCGGTCCCCCTTGGAACGGGCCGCGAGCATGTCGTTGTACGCGTTCAACTCGGCGTCACCGTCCCGCTCCGCCTGCCGCTCGGCCCGGCGCGCGTCGGCGCCGTCCTTGCGCGCCCACTCCATCGCGATCAACAAGGCCATCATCAAGGTTGGCAGTTCGCCCACACCCCAGGCAATGGTGCCGCCGCGCTGCTGGTCGTCCAGCGGGTCGGTGACCCAGGACAGGTGCAGCACCGAGAACACGTCCGGCGCCAGCAACGTGGTCCCGGTCATCAGTGCCACCCCGAAGAAGGCGTGGAAGGCCACGGCCACCAGCAGCACCAGGAGACGAGCGGGCGGCGACCAGCGGCGAGGTCCGGGGTCGATGCCGGTGAACGCCCAGGCGAACAGGTAGCCGACCAGCACGAAGTGCACGACCATCAGCACGTGGCCGGTGTGCGTGCGCAGCGACAGTTCGAACCACGGCGTGTAGTAGAAAGCGATCAACGTGCTGATGAACAGCAGCGCCGCCACGATCGGGTTCGCGAAGAAGCCGACGTAGCGCGAGTGCACGATTGCCAGGATCAGCTCGCGTGGGCCCAGCGTGCGATCCGGCCGTTTGGGTAGCGCCCGCAACGCGAGCGTCACGACCGCACCCTGCACCATGAAGACCGGTGCCAGCATCGAGATCGCCATGTGCTGCAGCATGTGCGCGGAGAACATCACCCGCCCGTAGACCGCTGGGGGCCCGCTGACGAAGAAGATGAACAGCAACCAACCGATCACCCAGCTGATCGTGCGCAGCACCGACCAGTGGTCACCGCGACGGTGCAACCGCCACATCCACACCAGGTAGACGCCGATCGCGATGATGGCCAGCGGGGTGAAGAGCCAGTCGAAGCGCCACTGGGTGAACCAGTTCGCGGCGGTGGGAGCGGGCGGCGCCGGGTAACCGGTGATCGAGGTGACCGTGTCGGCGTTCTCGACGGTGCCCGAGGGCGGGGCGGAGCGGGCCAGCGCGTTGCCCAGCCCGAACGCCGCTGCCATCGCGAGGACTTCGATCGCAGCGAGCCGGGCGAAGAGACCCGCCGTGGGCTCATCCAGCCGGGCCACGACCCGCTGGCGCTGCAGATAGCCCAACACGCCGAGACCGGCCAGCAGGGCCGCCTTGAGGATCAACTCGACGCCGTACGCCGTGCCAAGACTCGACCACGAACCCAACCGGTTGACCGCCAGCACCACACCCGAGATGCCGACGATGACGTAGCACCAGGTCGCGATCTTGGAGAAGCGCGCCACGACGTCGGAGGCGGATTTGCCCAGTCGCGACCACACCAGCCCGAGCGCGAACAGGCCACCTGCCCACAATGCCGCCGAAACGATATGTCCGGCAAGGGAGTTCACACCGGTCTCATGGTCGTTGCTGGTCGCAGAGTGACCGACCAGCGCCAACGGCAGGATGGCGAAGCCGGTGATGAAGAACAGCCACGCCTGCCCGTTGCGGCCCGGCCGCAGCCACGCGCACACCGCCACGCCCAGCGCGATCAGGGCGCTGATCGCGGGTGCCCGCAGCACTTCCAGTTGCCAGGTCGTCGTCCAGGCACTCGCCAGCAGACCGGACGTGCCGAGCGGAACCCCGGCCACATCGGCGTACGCGAAGACGATGCCGACCACGGCGACCAGGAACCAGACGGTTGCCGACCAGGCACCCACGCGTGCCAGGAACCGACGCCGCTGGGAGGTGGCGCTCTCGGGCACCAGGAGGCCGCCGAGCAGGAAGGCCCCGAAGGTCACCGCGAGCGCGCCGTCCTGCACCGCATGCAGCAGCGGCAGCCCCCAGCGCACCACGGCGCCCGGATCCCCCAACTCCAGCGGCGCGGCACCCCCGGCGTACGCCAGGGCGATCGCCGTCACCGCGAGCAGGACACCCAGAGCGAGTGCGGGTACGCCGATCCGCCAGGTGCTGCGCTGCGAACCGGCCATGCACCCAGGGTAAGGACCGCGGCGACGGCGGTTCACCCGCACGTCCCCTCCGCGTCACTTTGCCTGCCTATTGTTCCCCCGCCCCGCCGTGGATCCGCCACGGCGGACCCTGAAAGGAACCTCCATGCGCGTTGCTTTCTCCACCCGCTCCCGGCGGCTGCTGGCGGGGACCAGCCTGCTGGCCACCGGGCTGCTGTTCACCAGCACCGGACTGGCCGCCGCCGGCACCTACCCCAGCGACACCAAACCGGACATCCTGCCGGCCCTGTCCGGCTTCAACACGCTGTGGCAGTCCAGCGGGGTCAACGACCTGCACGGCACCGTGCTGGACAGCCGGACCCTGCAATGGAACGACCGCCTGGCCAGTTGGATCAACCAGAACGCCACCAAGAGCCAGCAGTTCCGGGCCCTGCAGAACGCGGCGTACCTGAACTCCGACGG
The DNA here is from genome assembly GCF_900108585.1 of Branchiibius hedensis. Lineage (NCBI taxonomy): Bacteria > Bacillati > Actinomycetota > Actinomycetes > Micrococcales > Dermacoccaceae > Branchiibius > Branchiibius hedensis. The sequence goes on along the minus strand of NZ_UESZ01000001.1, from coordinate 3,568,810 downwards.
CACCGGCTACGACCAGTCGCTCACGATCGCCGACGGCCTGGGCAGTTCCCTCGGCGCGTTCTACGTGAAGGGCCGCGAGACCGGCGCGCTGCCACTGGCCAGCGCGCTGATCAACTCCTCGACCGGGACGACGGGTGCCTACATCTCCACCGGTACGGCGAAGGCCACCTTCTCCTACCCGCGCCCCTACCTGCCGGGTTCCGCGAGCGCCCCTGCAGCCACGGGCGACGCAGCCGGCTGTGCCCCCAGCGTGGTGAACGCTTCCTCGCTGTCGGCCATCCGAGCGGGCAAACCGTGGTCGGACGGTGCCGGTGGTTTGAAGATCACCCGCGTGCCGGCGACGGTCGACACGACCCACGAGTTCGCGACGAGCGACGTCAGTCTTGACGCGGCGTACGGGCAACCGGGCATCTGCACCGGCGGGGCCTTCCCCAGCGGCCACACGACCACGGCGTACGAGGCGGGCATCACCCTGGCGACCCTGCTACCGCAGTTGGCGCCGTCAATCCTGGCACGGGCCTCGGAGGCGGGTAACAACCGGATCGTGCTGGGTGTGCACTACCCGCTGGACATCATCGGTGGTCGCATCAACGGTGAGATCGCGCTGTCCGCGCGCTGGGGCGACCCGGCGTTCCGAGCCGGCGTGCTGCAGCCCGCTCAGGCAGAACTCACCCAGTATCTGACGGCACAGTGCCAGTCGGTGTTGCACATCAACACCCTGGCCAAGTGCATCGCCGCTGACCAGCCGTACACCGACAATCCCTACGGCGGCAAGCGCATCCCCGGCGGCTCCGCGCAGATCGTGACCAATCGCCGCTCCGCGCTGTCGGTCTACACCGAGCGCCTCAACTACGGTTTCGCGCCGACGACGTCGTGGTGCCAGTGGGCGTCGGTGCCCACGGGAGCCGAAAGCCTGCTGCTGTCGAGCTTCCCCACGCTGACCGACAGCCAGCGGCGGCAGATCCTCGCCCAGACCGAGGGGTTCGCCGGTAATCCGCTGGACACCACCGCAGCGCACAACGACGACTCCGCGGTTCCGGCGTCCTGGCAACGGCTCAACCTCGCCGCGGCGATGTCCGCGACGGTGAAGAAGCTGCCGGGTGGCAACGTCCTGGTCCTGTGGACCGGCGGTCAACCGACGGTCTTCTGATCGCACGTCGAGACGCCCGCTGCTGGTTGGCGGGCGTTTCGACGTCTCCCGTCGTTCCACCACCCGGGATGGAACGGACCACCCCGCCGTCTCAGTATGTTGGAGGTCATGCCGACGAATCCCCCGCCGCCGACTGACCTGCCCGGCTTGATCGAGGCCTACGCCTCCACCGGGCAGGCGATCCTCGACATCGGGGCCATGTGCAAGGCCGATGAGTTCGACAAACCGACCCAGTGCCCGGGTTGGACCGTGAAGGACCAGATCTCGCACATCGTGGCCCTGGAGAACCTCGTCGCCGGTGGCGTCGAGGAGGAGGTCGAAGTCCCTGATTACCCCTGGGTGACCTCCGACACGAAGCGTTTCATGGAGCGTGGCGTCGAGGCCCGGCGTAAGAAGTCCGGCCACGATGTCGTGGAGGAATGGAAGCGGCTCTACGCCAAACGGATGCGTCAGCTGCGGGACACCACCGTGGACCCCGACGCCGAAGTGATGGGTCCGCTCGGGCCACGCCCGCTGCGGGTGCTGCTCGAGGGACGGATCGCCGACATGTGGGTGCACGAGCAGGATCTGCGCCAGGCCGTGAACTGGCCGGGCAACCTGGACTCCGGCGGGGCGGCGATCTTCAGCACCTGGGTGCTGGACGCGTTCCCCAAGAATCTCGCCCGCCGCGCCGAGGTGCCGGTAGGAACGTCGGTGATCCTGGACGTGTCCGGGCCCGTGCTGGCCCGCGAGGGGGTTCGCGTCGTACCGGGCGAGGGCGACAAACCGTTCGGCGAGCGCCTCTTCTCCGGCACCACGCACGTGGACGACGTCGACCAGGTGACCGGCGAGATCATCCCGCTGCCACCTGGCACGACCGTGTCCATCCAGTTGTCGACGTCCGCGCTGACCCGTCGGGGCGCCGGCCGGGTCCCCACCGACCAATTGAGGTACGGCGTGCAGGGCGATGAGGAGATCGCGCGCCGAGCGCTGGACGCCCTGACGATCACTCCGTGACGCGGACCACCCAACCGATTAGACGGAGGCAGCCGCCGGTTCTAAACTCATCGGGTGTCAATGAAGTCTGAGAGCGCCGCCCCCGCAGATCACGGATCACCCGCCCACATCAAGGCCATCCTCGCCGGCCTGATGCTCGGTATGTTCCTGGGGGCGCTCGATCAGACGATCGTCGCCACCGCCATCCGGACGATCGCCGATGACCTGAACGGTCTGTCCGCGCAGGCCTGGGTGACCACGGCCTACCTGATCACCTCGACGATCACGACCCCGATCTACGGCAAGCTCGGCGACCTCTACGGCCGCAAGAAGCTCTTCCTCTTCGCGATCACGATCTTCATCCTGGGCTCGTTCCTGTGCGCGTTCGCCCAGTCGATGTACATGCTGGCCGCGTTCCGCGCCTTCCAGGGCCTCGGCGCCGGTGGTCTGTTCACGCTGGTGTTGGCCATCATCGGCGACCTGGTGCCGCCGCGGGAGCGCGCCAAGTACACCGGGTACTTCATGGCCACCTTCGCCACGTCCTCGGTGCTCGGGCCCGTCATCGGTGGTCTGTTCGCCGGCGCTCCCACTATCCTGGGTCTGACCGGATGGCGCTGGGTCTTCATGGTCAACGTCCCGATCGGCATCTTCGCCCTGGTGGTCATCTCACGGACGCTGCAGATTCCCGCCTTCCGCCGCGAAGCGCGCATCGACTGGTGGGGTGCCATCACCCTGGTGATCGGTCTCGTGCCGTTGCTGACGGTGGCGGAGCAGGGCCGCGAATGGGGATGGGGCTCGGGCAAGTCGCTCACGGCGTACGCCATCGGCATCCTCGGCTTGGCCGCGTTCGTCTTCGCCGAGTGGAAGATGGCTGACGACGCACTGATCCCGTTGCGGCTGTTCAAGATTCGCGCCGCGTCGGTCACCATCGTGGCCAGCGTGATCGTCGGTATGGCAATGTTCGGCGGCATCACCGTGTTGCCGCTGTACCTGCAGATCGTGCACGGCGCCTCGCCGATGGTGTCCGGCTTCGAGATGCTGCCGATGGTCGCCGGCATGATGATCGCTGCGATCACCTCCGGTCAGTTGACCGCGCGCACCGGGCGGGTGCGACCGTTCCCGATCATTGGCACCGCGATCGCGGCGATCGGCCTGTTCCTGCTGCACTGGATCTCTGCCGACAGCCACCTGTGGCTGGTGATGATCTTCATGTTCATCGTCGGAATCGGCATCGGTAACTGTATGCAGCCGCTGACGATCATCGTGCAGAACGCGGTCCCGCCCCAGGAGATCGGCGTTGCCACCAGCGCCGCGACGTTCTTCCGGCAGGTCGGCGGCACGATGGGTGTGGCGATCTTCCTGTCGATCCTCTTCAGCACGGTGGGCGACAAGATCGCGGACGCCTTCAAGGTGGCCGCACCCGGTATTCAGCAGGCCGTCAAGGCCGACCCGTCGATCCTGGACAACCCGTTGAACAAGGCAGTCGTCGAGGGTGACCAGAGCGTCCTGGCGCAGGTGCAGAACAACTCGGCCATCATCAACAAGATGGCCGACGTCATCGCGCACCCGTTCAAGGTCGGCTTCTCCGACTCGATCGACCTGATCTTCCTGTGCGCCGCGTGCGTCATGGTGCTGGGCTTCCTGGTGACGCTGCTGATGCCGAAAGTCACGTTGCGCTCGCAGTCCCCGGCCCAGGAGGCCGCCGCTGCTGCCGAAGCCCTCGGCTGAGTCAGTCCTTCACCTTCGTCTCGGACCGGTCGCCGGACCAGTCCACGTGGAAGGTGCCCGGCTTGTCGGTGCGCTGGTAGGTGTGCGCGCCGAAGTAGTCGCGCTGAGCCTGGATCAAACTGGCCGGCAACCGCTCCGACCCGAGTGCGTCGTAATAGGCCAGGGCTGAGGAGAAGCCGGGGGCGGGTACGCCGCTCGCAGCCGCTATCCCGACGATCCGCCGCCAGGCCGCCTGCCCTTGGGCGACAGCGTCGGCGAAGTAGGAGTCGGCCAGCAGCGAGACCAGTTGCGGGTCGCGGTCATAGGCCTGGGTGATCCGGTTGAGGAACCGCGCCCGGATGATGCAGCCGCCGCGCCAGATCTTGGCGATCGCGCCGCGGTCGATGTCCCAGTCGTACTGCGCCGCGCCTGCTGAGATCAGGTCGAACCCCTGCGCATAGGCGACCACCTTGGAGGAATACAACGCTGCCCGTACGTCGTCCGCGAAGCTGTCCGGGACGCTCACCTTCTCGGGGCGCTGGGTGATGGTCTTGCGAACGGCGTCCCGCTGCTCACCCTTGTCGGACACGGCGCGGGCGAAGACGGCCTCACCGATCCCCGACACGGGGATGCCCAGTCCAACGGCGTTCTGCGCGGTCCACACGCCGGTGCCTTTGGATCCGGCGTGGTCGAGGATCTTGTCGACCAGCGGGCCGTCGCCGTCGGGGTCCTGCTGGGTGAGGATGTCGGCGGTGATCTCGATCAAGTAGGACTCGAGGTCGCCTTCGTTCCAGGTTTTGAAGACCTCGGCGATCTGCGGGACGGACAATCCGCCAGCCCGCCGCAGCAAGTCGTAGGACTCGGCGATCAGTTGCATATCGGCGTACTCGATGCCGTTGTGCACCATTTTCACGAAGTGCCCGGCGCCGTCGTGTCCGACGTGCGTGACGCACGGTTCGCCCTCGGCGACGGCGGCGATCGAGCGCAGAATCGGCCCGAGGGTCTCCCAGGATTCGTCGGACCCGCCGGGCATGATCGAGGGTCCGTGCAACGCCCCTTCCTCGCCGCCGGAGATCCCGGTGCCGACGAAATGAAGTCCCTTCTCCCGCAGGGCCTTTTCCCGCGTGATCGTGTCCTGGAAGTTGGAGTTGCCACCGTCGACGATGATGTCGCCGGGCTCCATGAGGCCGGCGAGTTCCTCGATCACCGCATCGGTGCCGGCGCCGGCCTGGACCATGATGATCGCCGTGCGGGGCTTGGTGAGGGAGTCGACGAAGTCCTCGATCTTCTCCGACTCCACGAAGCCGAGGTCGCCGTGCTGCGCGATCAGCTTCTGCGTCTTGGCGTAGGTGCGGTTGTACACGGCGACCGTGTTCCCCTCACGGGAGGCAAGGTTGCGGGCCAGGTTCGAGCCCATCACGGCCATGCCGACCACACCGATGTTCGCCGTACCGGTCTTGTTGCTCATCGCAGTCACTTCCCGGCCGGGCGCGGGCGACCCGGACCTGCCGCCAGCGTAGGCAGCAGGTCCGGGTTGAGCACCCCGATGGGGGTCACCCCCAGACGAGTGCCTTGCCCGGGTCCTGCACCAGCGCCGCAAGGTCGGCCAGGAACTTCGATCCGAGCTCGCCGTCGATGAGCCGGTGGTCGAAGGAGCAGCCGAGTTGGGTGACCCAGCGTGGTTCGATCCGCTCGGTCCCGTCGTCGCCGGTGACCACCCACGGCATCCGCCGGATCGCACCGAGGCAGACGATCGCCGACTCACCCGGGTTGATGATCGGGGTGCCGCTGTCGATCCCGAAGACGCCCACGTTGGTGATGGTGATCGTGCCACCGGCCTGGTCGCGCGGTTGCGTCTTGCCCGCGCGGGCGGTGTCGACGAGTTCGCCCAGTGCAGCGCCGAGTTCGCGCATCGTCATCCGGTCGGCGTCCTTGATGTTGGGCACGATCAGACCGCGAGGCGTCGCGGCCGCGATGCCGAGGTTGACGTAGTGCTTGGTGACGATCTCCTGCGCAGCTTCGTCCCAGAACGCGTTCATCCCCGGGTTGCGACGGACCGCGATGCACAGCGCCTTCGCGATCACCAGCAATGGGCTGACCCGCACACCCTGGAACTCGCGGTCGCTGCTCAACCGGTCGACCAACTCCATGGTCGCGGTGGCATCGACGGTGACGAACTCGGTGACGTGCGGCGCAGTGAAGGCCGAGGTCACCATCGCTTCGGCCGTCACCTTGCGGACGCCCTTGACCGGGACCCTGGTCTCCCGCTCCCCTGCCGGTGCGGTGGTGGGCGTCACCGTGCCGCGCGCAGGGCCGCCGATGAGCGCCCGGACGTCCTCGTCGGTGACGATCCCGCCCTCACCTGATGCCGGTACGTCGTGCAGATCGATCCCGTGCTCCTTGGCCAGTCCGCGGGTGGCCGGCTTGGCCAGCACCGGTCCGGCAGCACTCTCGCCGCCACTTTTGAAGCGCACCTCACCCGCCGGGGCCGCCGATGCGTGAGTTGCGCTGCGAAAGTCGGGGGTAGCGCGGGGTCGACGGGCTGTGGCCGCCGCTGGCGCGCCGTAACCCACGAGGTTGGGCCCACTGCCGTCCTCGACAGCAGTCGTCGGCGGGTCCGGTTCGAACGCGGCGGCGACCTGCTCGGAGACCACCGCAGGTTCGGGGGCAGCAGCCGGGGTCGCAGGACCAGGGTCTTCCGAGACCACCCCGTCGTTCACCTCGACGGCGATGATCGGCGTACCCACATCGACGGTGTCGCCCTCGGCGACCAGCAACTGCGTGATCGTGCCCTCCCACGGGATCGGCAACTCGACCAGCGACTTGGCGGTCTCGATCTCGACCACGACGTCGTTGACCTTGACGGTGTCGCCGACCTGCACCTTCCAGGTCGCGATCTCCGCATCGGGCAGCCCCTCACCGGGGTCGGGCAGCGTGAACTGCTGAATAGACATCCCAAGAACCTCAGTACTTCAGCGATGTGTCGACGGCGTCAAGGATGCGGTCCAGGTCGGGCAGGAACTCGCGCTCGTACCGACTCGGCGGATAGGGCAGGTTGTAGCCGCCGACCCGCAGCACCGGTGCCTGCAGGTGGTAGAAGCACTCGGTCTGGATCTGCGCCGCGAGCTCGGCACCCATCCCCAGGAAGGTGCTGGCCTCGTGCACCACGATGACCCGTCCGGTCTTGCGCGCGGCGGCCATGATGGCGTCGGTATCGATCGGGTTCAGCGAGCGCAGGTTGAGCACCTGCACCGACTTTCCTTCTGTCGCAGCAGTTTCCGCGGCTTGCACACACGTGCGCACCATCGAGCCGTAGGTCAGGATCGTGACGTCCGACCCGTCGCGAACGATGCGCGCTTCGTGCAGCCCGGCCGGGGCGGCGTCGCGGGTGCCGAGCGGGAAGTCGCCCTTCTCGTGGTAGCGCCGCTTGGGCTCGTAGAACATCACCGGATCCTGCGACGCGATGGCCTGCTGGATCATCCAGTACGCGTCGACCGGGTCGGCGCACGCGACGACCCGCAGACCGGCGGTGTGCGCGAAGTAGGCCTCGTTGGACTCGCTGTGATGCTCGACCGCACCGATGCCACCGCCGTAGGGCACCCGGATCACCAACGGCAACGCCAACCGACCACCGGAGCGCGAGTGCATCTTGGCGACCTGGCTGACGATCTGGTCGAAGCCGGGGTAGATGAACCCGTCGAACTGGATCTCGACGACCGGGCGATAGCCCCGCAGCGCCAGACCGACTGCGGTGCCGACGATTCCGGACTCGGCCAGCGGGGTGTCGACGACCCGCTCGTCACCGAAGTCCTTCTGCAGACCCTCGGTGATCCGGAAGACGCCGCCGAGTTTGCCGACGTCCTCCCCCATCAGCACGACCTTCGGATCCCGCTCCATGGCGGTGCGCAAGCCTTCGTTGAGCGCTTTGGCGAGTGACAACTTCTCCGTGCTCATGCCGAAACCCCTTCGAACGACGCGAGATACGCGGCGAACTGGTCCCGCTCCCGCTCCAACGGTTTGTGCTCCTCGGCGTAGACGTGGTCGAACATCGTCGGCAGTTGCGGATCCGGGATGGCCCGGCATTGGGCGCGCATATCAGCGGCCAGATCGTCCGCCTCGATGTCGACCTGGTCGAAGAACTCCCGGTCGGCGTGCGCACGGGTCAGCAGGAAGCCGCGCATCCGTTTGACCGGATCCTTCTCCTTCCACAGGTCGACCTCGGCCGCGTCGCGGTAGCGGGTCGGGTCATCGGAGGTGGTGTGCGCACCCAGGCGATAGGTGAAGGCCTCAATCAGCGTGGGCCCATCACCGGCCCGGGCGGCATCCAGCGCCACCTTGGTCACGGCGTACGACGCGAGCACGTCGTTGCCGTCGACCCGGATGCCCGGCAGGCCGAACCCCTGCGCCCGTTGGTAGGGCGGGATGCGGAACTGGCGGCTGTTCGGCTCGGAGATGGCGTAGCCGTTGTTCTGCACGAAGAAGACGACCGGTGCGTTGGCGACGGCCGCGAAGTTCAACGCCTCGTTGTAGTCGCCCTGGCTGGTGCCCCCGTCGCCGGTGAAGGCGATCACGGCGGCGTCGCGGTCGGGGTCGCCGGTGGCGACGGCGTGGTCGCGCTGGATGCCCATCGCGTAGCCGGTCGCGTGCAGCATCTGGTTGCCGATGACGATCGTGTAGAGGTGGAAGCGGTACTGCTCGGTGTCCCAGCCGCCGTGGCTGACTCCGCGGAACAGTTGCAGCATCTGCGCCGGGCGGATGCCGCGGACGTAGGCGACGCCGTGCTCGCGGTAGCCGGGGAAGGCGTAGTCCTTCGGTCCCATCGCCCGGGCGGCGCCGACCTGGGCGCCCTCCTGCCCGAGCAGCGAGGGCCACAGACCCAGCTCCCCCTGACGTTGCAGGGCATAGCCTTCGGCGTCCAATCGGCGTACCAGCACCATGTCCCGGTACAGCGTCCGGGCATCCTCGCTGGTCAGAGCTTCGACAATCGGTGCGTAGCGCTCATTGGCCGCGGTGGTGGGGAGGCGTTTGCCGTCCCCGTCGACGAACTGGACCAGATCTGGTCCGCCGTCGGTGATGTCGCGCGCGGGCGTGCTGGTGACCATGGCTCTCCTCGTCTCCGAGGCGTGGTGACCCCGGTTGGTGACTCCCGTCAGCCCGGGTGCGGGGTCGCCGCGATGAGCCGTCGGGTAGCGGTGTGATGCCGCTCACATATGCCAGTGGGACGACCCTACCGGTTCAGGTCGGGAGGAGAGAACTCCGCGGCGCTACTGCGCGGTACGGCGTGGCGGGGCCACACTGTGCGCATGGACCTTCCCAGCCTGGTCGCCGCCGGTGCCGCGCAGAGCCCGCCCGCGTGGTTCGGGGTGGTCTTCGCGATCGGCGTCGCGGCGTTGGTGATCGCGCAGTACATCCGCTTCCGCCGTCGCAAGTAGCCTGCGCCCATCATGGACGACTCACCGTCGCGCCCCCACCCGAGGCACCCCTTCTTCGCGGGCTTCATGACTCGGAGTCATGAAGCCCGCGAAACAGACAGGCCTTCCTCCGTCACAAGTCTCAACGAGACTAAGTGACCCCGCCGCACGGCTCAGCGGCCGCGATAAGCCGCCGCGACCTCGATCAGCCGGTCGTTCGCCTCGACCTCGGCGATGGTGCAGCGCACCCCGTCACCGGCGAACGGTCGCACCACCAGACCTTGCTCGGCAGCCACCTCAGCGAAGGCCAGCGCGTCGTCGCCCAGCGGCAACCAGATGAAGTTGGCCTGTGAGTCCGGCACGTCCCAGCCCTGCTCCCGCAGGGCTTTGATCACCCGGGACCGCTCGATCACCAGATCCTCGACGCGGACGGCCAACTCGTCGTACGCCGAGAGGCTGGCGATCGCCGCCTGCTGGGCCAGGTCGCTGACTCCGAACGGGACGGCGGCCTTGCGCAACGCATCCGCGATCGGTTCGTGCGCGATGGCGTAGCCGACACGCAACCCAGCCAGCCCGTACGCCTTCGAAAAGGTCCGCAACACAACCACATTCGGGTGCGAACGCCACACGGCCAACGCATCTGCGGCGCGCGGGTCACGGCCGAACTCGACGTACGCCTCGTCGATGACGACCAGCACGTCAGAGGGGACGGCGGCCAGGAACGAATCAAGGTCGGGGGCAGTGACGATCGGCCCGGTGGGGTTGTTGGGCGTGCACACCAGCACGACCTTGGTGCGTTCGGTGATCGCGGCGGCCATCGCCAGCAGGTCGTGCGACGCATCCGCCGTGAGCGGCACCTGCACCGCCGTCGCGCCGGACAGTCCCACGATGATCGGGTACGCCTCGAACGAGCGCCACGCGAACACGACCTCGTCCCCTGGGTCGCACGCGATCTGCATGATCTGGCCGAGGATGCCCACACTGCCGGTGCCCGTCGCGACCTCCTCGAGGCGCACCCCGAAGTGCTCCGCGATCGCCGTACGCAGCGCGGTCACGCTCATGTCCGGGTAGCGGTTGACCTGGCTGGCGGCCTCGGCAATCACCGAAAGGACCGACGGCAGAGGCGGATACGGGTTTTCGTTGGAGGAGATCTTGTACGTCGTGAACCCCTCGCGCTGCGGCGCCGGCTTGCCCGGGACGTAGCTGGGGATCAGATTGAGCGCTTCGCGCAGCCGCACCGAGCGAGCAGAATCCTCGGTCACCGCTTCCACTCCATATCGTCCGGCAGCAGCGCGCTGAGCAGCATGCCGACCAGGGCCACGATCAGCCCGCCCCAGACCGCGTCCCACCAGAAGTGCGCGACGTGGAACGGCAGATTCACCTTGTCGCTGATCCAGGACAGCAGGCCCAACATGCAGGCGTTGACCACCAGCAGGAACAGGCCGAGGGTGATCACGATCAGTGGCACGCTGACGACCTTCAACAGGGGCTTCACGAAGGCGTTGAGGACACCGAAGATGGCGGCGATCACCACCACTGCGAGCACGTTGTGCGTCGTGTCAGCGGTGGGACTTCCCAAGGTGATGCCAGGGACGATCCACGCAGCGATCCACAAGGCGACGGCGTTGACACCAACGGTGATTGCGGCGACCTTCATACCTGCATCCTTCCAGACCGGCCCCCGGTTCAGGACCAGTCGGGCAGCTCGCCATCCTCCAGGTAGACCGGACCCGCACCGGAGTCGACGGCGTGCACCGCCTGCTCGATCAGGCGCGCGGTGTAGGCGGCTGCGTGCTGCTTGATCGCTGCGTCATCGCACCAGTGCAGGGACTGGATCTCGCGTGGTTCCAGGTGGATCGCCGCCTCATCGGCGGGATCCAGGCGTGCGTCGAAGAGGAACAGCACCGCATCGTCCCAGCCCCGCCACGGGGGCAGCCAGGTGACCGCGGCCAGCCCGTGCAGCGCGATCGTGACGTCGAGTTCTTCCTTGACCTCTCGACGTACGGCGGCCGCGGGCGATTCGTGTGGGTCCACCACTCCGCCGGGCAGGTCCCAGAATTTCTTGTAGGACAGCTGGCACAGCAACACCTCGCCGCGGCTGTTGCGGATCAGCGCCTGCCCGATCGCGCGTTTGATCGGCAGCGACGCGTTCAACATCCGGTTGAAGGTCAGCGGATCGCTCAGCGGCGGGTCGCCCGCCACGCGCGCCAGACTCACCACGTCCACGGGGTCGTCGCTGAGGGAGCGTCCGGCATCGCGGAGGACGCCCTCGCGGCGCAGGCCCGCCCGTTGCACCGCACGGATGCCTGCGCGGTCCTCGGCCGACACCATCGCTTCAACCCGGACCGCGCCGGCGGAAAGCGCCCGCTCGACGACGTCGATGACCGAAGTCTCGAGCATCGCGCGAGCGGGCGCTCCCAGCTCAGGCAGGTGCAGCCGCACCGTCCCGTCGACCGCGGTCTGGCGGATGGAAACCTCCGACTCCGTCATGGCCGCAAATCTATCGGTGCCGGTTACTCCTGTCGGGTGCGGATGGTGTTGACGACCACGGCGCCCGCGCCGAGCAGCGCCAGACCCAGACCACCGACGGGCAACCACGGGGTGGCGGAACCGGCCGGAGCTTGCGGACCGTCAGTCACGATCGGCGGACCGGTCGTGGTGCTGGTGGGGCTCGGCGTACTGGTCGTTGTGGCCGGGGTGGTCGGACTCGGCGTACTCGGTGACGTCGATGGTGACGTCGATGGTGACGTCGACGTTGATGTCGGTGCGGTCGAGGTCGGTGGCGCGGCCGCACACTTCACGCCGCCGAGGCGGACCCAACTACCGGTCACGCCGGGGCTGAAGTTCACGTAGGCACCGGTCGTCACGCCGGCGACTGTGCTCAGCAACGTCACCGAACCCACCAGATTCGAGTTGCCGGCGAAGCTCGCCAACGACACCGACTTGGTTGAGGTGTACGTGCCGGCTGCTCCACCACCGGCCACCACCACCCGCGGCTTGCCGGCCACGCACGAGGTGGTGACGGTGACCCGCGAACCCAACGCAATCCGCGAGGTGACGACCGACCTGCCGCCGCTGGTGCTAGCGCTGGCGGTGAACAGGCCGTACCCGCTGGTCACCGAGCCGGTCTTCCAGCCGGCGCCGCCGATCGGGTCGGCGTAGGAGACGCCGTACGCGGTGTCGCCGGTGGCAGCGAAGGAGGGCGCGCTGGTCGCCAGGACCAACCCGGCCGCCCCGACCAGGACCGTGCCGGCGAGCGTTGCGCTGTTGCGCGTCATGGGGATCCTCACTTGAAGGCCGCGAAGAAGGCGGCACCGTTGGGCGTTCCGACACCGGTCACGTTGTCCCAGCGCGGCGCACTGACCAGGTTCTCCGGCTTGGCGTCCAGACCGACGACGTAGCCCTGGTTCGGGACGACCTGCCCCGCATCGTTGTGCGCGTTGTAGAAGACACCCGACTTGTTCGGGAAGTTGATGTCCTTGATCGCGGAGGTGCCGGCCAATTTGTAGAAGACGGGCGCGGCCAAGCCGACCTTGGCGTTGTTCTTCTTCTTGGCCTGTCCGACCAGCGCCGCCACGATCGGCGAGGCGAGGCTGGTGCCGCCGATGCTGGCGTAGACCGGCTGGTTGCCGTTGGTCATGTCGGTGAACCGGACGGTGTACCCCGTGCCCGGGTCAGCGAGCGCCGAGACGTCGGGTACGGCGCGCCGGGTGTAACCGCCGACCTTGCCCTTCTGCCAGGACGGCTGCGCGTACGTCGCGCTCTGCCCACCGCCGGCACCGGAGATCGGCAGGAAGTTCGCGGTGAAGGTGACGTCCTTGATGCTGGTGGTGGTGTTGGTGTTCGTCTGGCGGAACACCCGGTTCTCCCAGCCAGCGGCCACGGCCTGAACACCCTTGGCGGTCAGGCCGATCGCCGTACCGCCGACCGCGGTCGTGTAGTTGCTGGACGCCGGCAGCCCGACGCCCGCGTAACCCTGCACCTTGGTGTCGCTGATCGGCAGCGTGCTGTTGTTGCCCTGGTCTCCCGAGGACGCGAAGGTGCTGATGCCCGTCAGGGATGCTTGCAGCAGCGGACGGTCCCAGGCGGCTTTGCTCGCCGCCGTCTCGCCGCGGTCACTGCCGGCTCCGAACGACATCGAGATCGTGCTGACCTGGTGAGCCGTCACCATCTTCTGCAACGTCGCGGTCAACGGAGCGTCCAGGCACGAGCCCGCGTCGTAGTAGTGGATCGTCGCGTTCGGTGCGATCGCGTGCGTGGACTGCACGTCCAGGGCCTGCTCGACGTTGACACCCTTGGGATCGCACTCGTTCGGGACCTTCTTGCCCGAGCTGAACACCTTGTAATTGGCGGCGGCCAGCTGCGGGAAGCCGGCGTCCTTCATGTAGGCGTTCGTCTGCGCCAGCATGGTCTTGTCATTGCCCCACAGCAGGATGCCGAGCGTCGGCTTCTGCGCGGCGACCCCGGCGCTGCCGTAGATCTTCTGCAGGTCCTGCGGGATGTAACCGCACAGGGCGTTGGACATCGCGCTGTACTTCTTGGCCCTGGGGTAGAGGTGGTCGCCCCAGTAGTAGGCGCACTGGGTGCTTCCGTCGGTTGCACCGTTGGCCTTCGGGGTCACCTTGAAGCTGGCCCTGGGTGCGCCCACCGCCGCCCGAGCGGTGTTCAGGCCGCGCGCGTTCAGCGGCTCCTTCTTGTCCAGCGTGCTCAGGCCGGCCACCGCGATGACACCGCTGGAGTTGGCGATCGTCGGGTCGGTGTTCGGCGCCAAACCGGAGACGGCACCGAGGGTGGCTCGCTGCATCCGTAGGGACAGCGATTTGTTGACCTTGGCGACACTGCTGGTCACGAAGACCTGACCGGAGTCGCGGCTGACGTAGGTCACCCGGTAGCCGTTGGCCCGCGCCCACGCACTGGCCTTGTCGACCGCCGCCTGGCTGGCACCGAACCGGCGGGTGTACTCCGCCGGGCTCAGGACGACTCCCTTGGCGGCAAGCGCCTGGGCCTGGGCCTGGTTCGGCAGCGCCACCAACAGACTCAGCGACATCGTCGTGGCGCCCGCAGCGTCGCCGTGGCGCAGCAGCGTCGACTGCGAGCCGGTGATGACCCGTCCTGAGCCGACCAGGACCGACGAGCCGCTCCCGGTGTCGGCCGCGATTGATGCGGCGGCGGGCAACATTGCTGCGGTGGTGGCAACCAGGGTGACGGTTGCTATCCGGCGGCGATTCATTCGGGCACGACCTTCGTTGGTGAACGCTGTTAGGGGTTTTTGCAGGCGGCTCATAGGTCGCCGACAGGCAATGACAGTAGCGGCTCCACCCGGCGCTGGGCACCAGGGTCGGGCGACTGAGTGGCGGACTAGATGTCCGCCCGATCGACGTGGTCGTGCAGCGGCCGCAACCGGGCCAACTGGTCCAGGAACGCGTCGACTTGCAGGGCGTCGTAGCCGCGGCCGGTCCGACGCGGCGGATAGAAGAGCACTGTGTCGATATCGGGCAGGTCGTCGCCGCGGGCCATCGCGACCAGCACCTTGTCGAGGAAGTCATCGACCTCGTGTTCCACGTAAGCGCGTTTGCCGGTCCGGATGGCGAACCGCGAATCGCGCACCCAGTCCTGCTGGGCCGGGGTCCACCGGACTCTCGCCGATCGGCCCGCCCCGCCCTCTGGCGTGCGGACGGACGCTTCGGGCTCGCGGTGCAGGAGGTCCTGCTGCCAGAGGTACACCTGCCGCAGGAATCCGTCCACCGAATCGACGGCTAGTCCGCTGGCCAGCGGGACCCGGCGGATCGCCGTACCGGCAAGGTCGGGCAGTGGCCCGCCCCGCTCCATGGTGAGTGCGATGCGATCCAGTTGCCGCTCGACGTCGTCACGCACGTAACCGCCACGCTCCGGCGGGAAAACCGCGGATCGGACGGCCGCGATCTGATCGGGCGGCCAGAGCAGGGACGGCATGCTGACAGTCTCGCACCGTAGGGTTGGCGATATGCGTGTCCTGGTCTCCGGCGGTGCCGGCTACATCGGCTCCCACACCGTGCTCGCCCTGATCGCAGGCGGCCACGACGTCGTCATCGCCGACGACTTCAGCAACAGCAAACCAGCCGTGCTGCCCCGCCTGGAAGCCCTTTCCGGTACGTCGATCCCGCTGTACGGCGTGGACCTCACCGACCCGGACAAGACCGAGCAGATCTTCGTCGAGCAACCGATCGACGCGGTGATCCACTTCGCCGGGCTCAAAGCGGTCGGTGAATCGGTCGCGAAACCGCTGGAGTACTACCGCAACAACCTCGACTCGACGTTCTCCCTGCTGGGCGCGATGCGTCGGCACGGGGTGGGCCAGTTGGTGTTCTCCTCCTCCGCGACCGTCTACGGCGACAACGCCCCCGTCCCGTACGTCGAGACCTACGAACCGCTGTCCGCCGCCTCCCCATACGGCCGGACCAAGGTCATGATCGAGCACGTGCTCTCGGACACCGCGCGGGCGACCGAGGGCCTGCGGATCGCGATGCTGCGGTACTTCAACCCGGTCGGTGCCGATGCCAGCGGCCAGATCGGGGAGGACCCGCAGGGCACCCCGAACAACCTGATGCCCTACATCGCCCAGGTCGCGGTGGGGCGGCGGCCGTCGTTGACGGTGTACGGCAACGACTACCCGACCGCCGACGGCACCTGCGAGCGCGACTACATCCACGTCACTGATCTGGCCAGCGGTCACGTGGCTGCGTTGAACCACCTGCCGTCGATGACCGAACCGGTGCGGGCGTTCAACCTCGGGACAGGTACCGGCACCTCGGTGCTGCAGTTGCTGCACGCCTTCGAACGCGCCGTCGGCCGGGAGTTGCCGTGGGAGTTCGGTCCCCGGCGCCCGGGTGACCTGCCGGCGTACTGGGCGGATCCGACGCGGGCACAGACCGAGTTGGGCTGGCACGCGACGAAGACCATCGATGACATGTGCGCCGACACGTGGCGCTGGCAGTCGGAGAACCCGAACGGCTTCCCGGACTGAGCTGTGCCGGCTCCACTTCTGCCGGTTGCGCCGCAAACAGGGGCCAAGAGGCGGTGTTCGGCCCTAGCATCAGCGGCATGACCTTCGATGCAGCGGCAACGTGGCCGGATCTTTTCGAGGGCTTGACCGAACAGCAGAAGCAGTCGGTGGACCAAGCCCTCGCCGCATTGACCTCGGACGGCTACGAACCGAGCAAAGAGGAGGTGGCCGGCATCATCAACGGTGCCAAGCAGGCCTCCATCGCTTCCTTCGGCTCACCGGCCCCGTCCACCGACGGGGGAGCCGGCGCCACGTCCTGGTAGCGCCGGCTACATCTGCTCGGGCGTCGCGATCCCCAGCAGCGACAGCCCGGTCTGCAGCACCTGCAACGTCAAGGCGCACAGGGCCAGGCGGGAGTCGCGCACGGTCGAATCCTGCGCCTTCAACACCGGGCAGTGCTCGTAGAACGCGGTGAACGTCTGCGCCAGCTCGAACAGGTAGGCCGCGAGGCGGTGCGGTTCGAGGCTCTCCCCCACGGCCGCGACCACCGCGCCGAAGTCGAGCAGCTTCAACGCCAACGCCCGCTCCGCCGGCTCGACCAGCACGATCGGACCATCGAAGGCCACCGCATCCGCGCGGCCGAGGATCGAGCGGATCCGGGTTGCGGCGTACTGCAGGTAGGGGCCGGTGTTGCCTTGCAGCGCAACCATTCTGTCCAGGTCGAAGGTGTACTCGCTGTCGTGCGCGACGGACAGATCGGCGTACTTGATCGCGCCCACCCCGACCTGGTGGGCGATCACGGCGCGCTCGTCAGCTGGCAGGTCCGGGCGCGACTCGGCGACCACTTCCGCTGCCCGCGAGAGAGCGGCATCGACCAACGACTGCAGACTGACCAGGTCACCCGAGCGAGTCCGCAACAGTTTGCCGTCGGCGCCCAGCACCGACCCGATCTGCACGTGAATGGCTTCGGTCCCCTGCACCCAGCCCGCCTTCTCGGCGGTCTCCCACACCATGCGGAAGTGCAGGTTCTGCGGTGCCCCCACGACGTACAGCGCCCGATCCGCCTTGAGGTCGAGCGACCGGTGCCGGATGGTCGCCAGATCGGTTGTGCCGTAGCCGTATCCACCGTCCGACTTGCGGATGATCAACGGCACCGGCTTGCCTTCGCGCCCGGTGTAACCGTCCAGGAACACGCACAGCGCACCATCGCTGATGGTGGCAATCCCCTTCTCCTGCAACTCATCGCAGATCTGGGCCAACTCGTCGTTGTACGTCGATTCGCCGGCCAGGTCGTTGTCGCCGAGCGTGATGTCCAACTCGGCATAGACCCGGCGTAGATAGGCCAGCGACAGGTCGATCAACCGCTGCCAGATCGCGAGAGTCTCCGGGTCGCCGGACTGCAACAGTGTCACCCGCTTGCGGGCCCGCGCATCGAAACCGGGGTCGCTGTCGAACTTCTGCCGGGCGTGCCGGTAGAACGCGTTCGGGTCAGTCGTCAGTAACTCGGCCTCGGCCTCATCGGACTCCAGGAGATGTTCGACCAACATGCCGAACGGCGTACCCCAGTCCCCGACGTGGTTCTGCCGGATCACGGTGTGCCCGATGAACTCGAGCGTGCGCGCCAACGAGTCGCCGACGACGGTCGTGCGCAAATGGCCGACGTGCATCTCCTTGGCGATGTTCGGCGAGGAGTAGTCGATCACCACGCGCTGCTCCGGCACGTCGGGCAGACCGAGCTTCGGGTCAGCCAGCTCACGCCCGGCCGCGTCGGCGATCCAGGTGGTCATCAAGGTCACGTTGAGGAAGCCGGGACCGGCGATCTCGACCGCTTCGATGAGCGCTGGCGCGTGCAGATGCTCGACGATCTGCGCCGCGACGTTGCGCGGGGCCTGACCGAGCCGCTTACCCAGCGCCATCGCCGCGTTGACCTGCAGGTCGGCACTCGTCTGCTTCTTGTTGGCCGGTCGCACCACCGGGTCCACCTGCGCGAACTCCGGTCCGAACGCCGCCACGAGGGCGTCCTGGACCGCGCTGGTGAGGGCAACGGCGGGATCAACGGTCATGGGTTCAAGGTTAGGGCGGGGTGGCGTCCTGCTTCGAATCGGTTTCGTGGCAGCCTCGGACCGTGCGTCTTGATCCTGTCCGCCGCGTCGTCTTCCCCGCGCCCGCGCCGGTCGCCTTTGAACCCCTCGCCCCGGCCCGCTTGGTGCACTGGGCGGGCGGCGCCATGTTGCACGCCGACGTGGGCTCCGACGTCACGGTGCTGCACTTCCACGGCAACGGCGACGATCTGCGCTCGTGCCAACCGCTCGTGGCCGACGTGGCCGGCCGCGGCGTCAGCATCGCCGTCGTCGAATACCCCGGGTACGGCGTGCTGGCCGACCAGCGCGCCAGTTCCGTCTCCTTGCTGGCGGCAGCCAGAGCCGCCGCCCGGCGGTTCCCGGGACGCGTCGTACTCTCCGGGTTCTCTTTGGGCACGGCGGTCGCCACTGCGCTCGCCGCGGACGGGTTCGGCGAGCGCCTGGTGCTGACGGCCCCGTTCAGTTCGTCCCGGGACCTCGCCCGCGACCTGCGGTTGCGGGCGTTCTGGCCGATGCTGCGTGACCGGTTCGACAGCGCCGCGCTCGCAGCGCAGATCACGATCCCCGTCCTGGTGCAACACGGCGACCAGGACCGAGTGCTGCCGTTCGCGCAGGGGCAACGTCTCGCGGAACTACTGCCCGACGCGACGTTTCGGCCGCTGCCGGGTCGAGGGCACGGCGGTCTCGACCCGATCATCGCCGACGCAGTGGTCCGAGCCGCAACCCACCAAGATCCGTCATGGCGCGAGATTCCGGGCGAATCGTGAGATTGCGCCGATAGCATCACGGCACCGCACGAGCGCCGGGAGCTATCAGTGTCATCCGCAACACCGTCAACCAGCATCGCCAGTCGCATCCTCATGGTGCTGGCGACCATCCTCACGGCGGCAGCCATGCTCGCCGGGCTGGCCAACTTCGAACTGCTCAACGGCAATCGGTTCGCCGGTCACGCCGATGACATCCGCAAGGACCCGGCCGTCGCCAGTGCGCTCGGCGTGGTCGTCACCGACAAGATCATCACGGCCAACACCAACCTCGCTGCCCTGCGGCCGTTGGTGCAGAGCACGACGACCTCCGTCATCGAGAGCGACGCCGCGGGCCCGGTGTTCCGCAGCGCCGTCCGGCCGTTGCACCAGTACCTCACCTCCGACAGCGACAGCCAGGTCCTGCTGCAGGCTGCGGACATCGCCGCGATCTCGATCTCCGCGTTGAAGGAATTCAAACCAGACCTAGTTGCCAGCGTCCCGGACAACCTCGACGTCACCTTCTCCTCGATCGGCTCGCAGTCGTTCGCCGCGCACACCTTGCAGGCTGCTCGGTGGGTGCGGGTGCTGTCCTGGCTGCTGCCGTTGCTGGCCGCTCTGTGTCTGCTGGCCGCCGTGCTGATGGGGCGGCGCACCTGGCGATCCGCCGGCTTCACCGTCGGGCGCGTGTTGCTGTGGGCCGCAGGTGTTTTCGCGGCAATCATCTCGCTCGGCGTCATTGCCAACACCATCTTCACGCCGACTGGTCTGGTGCCGGCGGTGGCCTCCGCCGCGTGGTCGACGATGGTCGTCCCGACTGCAATCCTGACGCTCATCGTCGGATTCGCCGGCCTGGTCCTGATCGCATGCGCACGCACCCTGCCGGTGCGCAACCTACGTGAATTCGACCAGTGGGCGCTGCGCGCGGCGCGCTCCCGGCCCACGACGCCCGCCGGCTGGGGGGTGCGGGTCGTCGCCCTGGGGCTGCTCGGCGTACTCATGGTGCTGCGCCCGGCCATGGTGATCCAGTTCCTGGTCGCCCTCGCCGGTGTGGCCCTGGTCGCCTACGTCCTGGCCGAGGTCCTGGTCGCCGGTTACGAGGCAGCGCTTCGGCGCGGTCTGGCGCCGAAAGCGGTGGCCTCGATCCGCCGGTACGGCGCGCGCGTCCTGGCCGCCCTCGCCGCCGTCGCGCTGCTGGTGTCGGTGGCCGTCTTCGCCTGGCCGCAGAGTACGTCGATCGCGGCCGAAACGGGTCCGGCCGACCAGCGGTGCAACGGCTGGGTGCAGTTGTGCGACCGGCCTTACAACGACGTGTCGTTCGAGGCCTCACACAACTCGATGAGCGCCTTGGACGAGAACTACTTCCTGGCTGAGCAGCCCACCGGCATCATCGGCCAGCTCAATGCCGGTGTCCGCGTCTTCTTGATCGACAGCTGGTACGGCCAGTCCACCAACCGCCCTGGCGTCATTGCCAATTCGGACGCCACGCGGGCGCAGGCAGTTGCCCAGGCCAACGAGACGTTCGGTGCGAGCACCGTGCAGAGCGCCCTGCGGCTGCGCAATTCTCTGAACGTGAAACCGGAGGGACCGATCGGGCTCTACCTGTGCCACGAGCTGTGTGAGCTGGGAGCCACCGATTGGCCCAAGGTGATGAGTCAGGTCAAGACCTGGATGGACCAGCATCCGCGCGAGGTCGTCACCTTCTTCGTGCAGGACATCGTCAAGCCCGCCGACGTGGCCACGATGCTGGGCGATGTCGGGCTGCTGGACAAGGTCTACACGCCGCCGGCCAAGGGTCAGGACTGGGCCAGCCTCGGGCAGATGATCTCCAGCGGCAAGCGCCTGGTGTGGTTGCACGAGAACGAAGCGGACACCGCGGCGTACCCCTGGATGCTCTACGGCCCGCAGTGGTCGCAGGACACCGAATACACCAACCCGAGCGTCGCCTCGTTCAGTTGCGCCATCAAACGCGGCGAGCCGGACAATCCGATCTTCCTGATGAACCACTGGCTCAGTGGCTTCGGCAGCCTTCAGGCGGACGCCAAGAAGGTCAACGCTCGCTCGGTGCTGCTGCCACTGGCCCAGAAGTGCGAGCAGGAACGCGGCCAGATCCCCAACTATGTCGCGGTCAACTACTACAACCTCGGTGATCTGAAGTCCGTGGTGCAGACCCTCAACGGGTTGGACTGACATGGCCTCGCGGATCGGAGCCGGCATCCTCGCAGTGCTGGGCACCCTGTTGCTCATCGTGGGCATCGTCGCCGGGTTCGCCCGGTACGAAGTGCTGGACAGCGCGCGGTTCGCAGCCAACGCCGACCAGATCCGCAAGGACCCGCAGGTCGCGAACCAACTCGGGATCGTGATCGGCGACCGGGTCGTGGCTGCCAATCCGGACCTGCGCTTGCTGCGGCCGCTCGTGCAGCGGACGGCCACCTCGGTCCTGACCAAGGACTCGTTGACCCCCCTGGTTGCGGGTGCGGTGCAGCCGGTGCACGAGGCGATCGTGAGCGGTCGGGCGAGCGATGCCGCGCTGGAACTGAACCAGGTCGGCGCCCAGGTTGTCGAGGCGCTGCACACCGTGCGGCCCGATCTGCAGATCTCCGCGCCGTCCGACCTGACCGTCGGCCAGCAGGTGCTCGGTGCCCAGCAGGCGCTGGAGACAGCCGCCAAAGCCTCCCGCTGGGTGAGTCTCGCCTCCTGGCTGAGCCCGTTGATCGGCGTACTGCTCCTGCTGGTCGCCGGTGGACTGCGCGGCGGCGGAAGGCGGGCCATCCGCTGGCTGGGGGTCGGGTTGATCTGTGCGGCAGCCATTTTCGCGATCGTTGTCGGAGTCGGCGCGTTGTTGGCGCACTCGATCGCCGTGACCTCGGTGGCTACCGCGTCGATCAAGGCCGGTTGGGCACAGTTCGCGCCCACGATGTGGATCCTGGCCGGAATCGTCGCCGCGGTCGGCGTCGTCGTGACCGCCCTCAGCCATCTGCGCAAGGACCCGCAGCGCGGTTAGGTCGCACTTCCTAGGCACCGCGCAAAATCCGGGAGTAGCTTCTACTACAG
Organism: Branchiibius hedensis; assembly: GCF_900108585.1. Taxonomy (NCBI): domain Bacteria; kingdom Bacillati; phylum Actinomycetota; class Actinomycetes; order Micrococcales; family Dermacoccaceae; genus Branchiibius; species Branchiibius hedensis. Next base: position 3,546,707 of record NZ_UESZ01000001.1, on the reverse strand, counting down.
CGTGTAGTAGAAGACACCACGGACCGGCTGTGCGCAGCCACAGAACACATGGGGAGCGACCATGGATGCACATACCGCGCTAGACCTGGCGCGATGGCAGTTCGCCATCACGACCGTCTATCACTTCCTCTTCGTGCCCATCACGATCGGCTTGTCCTTCGTGGTCGCGGTCTTTCACACCTTGTGGATCAAGAAGCGTGACCCGCAGTGGATGCGGCTGAGCAAGTTCTTCGGCAAGCTCTTCGCGATCAACTTCGCGCTCGGACTGGTCACCGGCATCGTGCAGGAGTTCCAGTTCGGGATGAACTGGTCGGACTACTCCCGCTTCGTCGGCGACATCTTCGGCGCCCCGCTGGCCATCGAGGCGCTGCTCGCGTTCTTCCTCGAGTCGGTCTTCCTGGGGTTGTGGATCTTCGGTTGGGGGCGCATCCCGGAGAAGTTGCACGCCGCGACGATCTGGTTGGTACACATCGGCACGGTGCTCTCGGCGTACTTCATCCTGACCGCCAACTCGTTCATGCAGAACCCGGTCGGCTACAAGAACAACCCCGAGACCGGGCGCGCGGAACTGACCGACTTCTTCGCGGTGCTGACCAACAAAGTGCAGTTGGTGACCTTCCCGCACGTGCTCTTCTCCGCCTACCTGTGCGGTGGTGCGTTCGTCCTGGGTGTCGCCGCCTGGTTGGTGTGGCGCAACAAGGAGCACGAAGACCGCTGGATGTACCGCAAGGCAGCCAAGTTCGGCGCCTGGATGACCCTGGTCGCCGGTCTGGGCATCGTGATCTCCGGCGACGCGCAGGGCAAGATCATGACCGAGGTGCAGCCGATGAAGATGGCCTCCGCGGAGGCGCTCTACGAGAGCCAGGACGGTGCACCGTTCTCCATCCTGACGATCGGCAGTCTCAACGGCCAGGAAGAGAAGATCGCCATCACCGTGCCGAAGCTGTTGTCCTTCCTGGGCACCGGCAGCTTCAGCGGCCACATCCAGGGCATCAACGACCTGGAGAAGGCCTACCAGGCCAAGTACGCCAGTGACCCGCTCACCCGCGCCGAGAGCTACACCCCGACCATCCCGCTGACCTATTGGTCGTTCCGGTTGATGATGGGCTTCGGGTTCGCGGCGATGGCGATCGCGATCCTGGCGCTCTGGTCGCTGCGCAAGAGCAACGGGGATGGCGCGCTGACCAGTAGGTGGTGGAAGTGGCTCGGCCTGGCCGCCGTCCTCTTCCCCGTCCTGGGCAACAGTTTCGGCTGGATCTTCACCGAGGCCGGCCGGCAGCCGTGGATCGTCTTCGGTCTGTTGACCACCTCCAACGGCGTCAGCCCCAGCGTGGGTCCGTGGACCGTGCTGCTCTCACTGGTCGGCTTCACCCTCCTGTACGGCGTGTTGGCCGTCATCGAGGTCGGACTCACCTTGCGCTACGCCAAGGCGGGCGCCCCGCCGTTCGATGATCCCTTCGAGGACTCGGACGACGATTCCGACGACGCCGACAAACAACTGGCTTTCGCCTACTGAGCTGCGGATCGGATAAGGAGACAACATCATGGGTCTGCAGGAGTTCTGGTTCCTGATCATCGCCGTCCTCTGGATCGGCTACTTCACCCTCGAAGGCTTCGACTTCGGCGTCGGCATGGCGTTGCCGGTGCTGGGTCGCGGACCGGACGGCGAGCGCCGAAAGCGGGTGCTGCTCAACACGATCGGCCCGGTCTGGGACGGCAACGAAGTGTGGCTGCTGACCGCTGGTGGTGCGACGTTCGCGGCGTTCCCCGAGTGGTACGCAACCCTCTTCAGCGGCTTCTACCTGGCCCTGTTCCTGATCCTGGTCGCACTGATCATCCGGGCGCTCGGCTTCGAATACCGCGGCAAGCGGGACAGTGACGCCTGGCGGCGCGGTTGGGACTGGTGCATCGCCATCGGCTCCTACGTGCCGGCCCTGCTGTGGGGTGTGGCGTTCACCAACATCGTGCGCGGTGTGCCGATTGACGCGCAGCACGAGTTCACCGGCAACCTGTTCACCTTGCTGAACCCGATCGCGCTGCTCGGCGGTCTGATGACGCTGACCGTGTTCTTCCTGCACGGGCTGAACTTCATCTCGCTCAAGACCACCGGGCAGATCCGCGAGGACGCGCAAGCCCTGGCGACCAAGGTCTGGGTCGTTGCGGCGGTGATCACCGTGGCCTTCATGTTGATCATCAACATCCAGCAGGGCTCCATCTGGAGCTGGCTGTCCTTCCTGATCGCCGTGATCGCGTGTGTCGGTGGGTTCCTCGCCCACCTGGCCAACCGCGAGGGGTGGGCGTTCACCGGCACCTTCCTGGCGATCGCCTTCGTGGTGGCCTCGTTGTTCTTCGCGCTGTTCCCCGACGTGATGCCCTCGAGCACCAACCCGGCCTACTCGCTGACGATCCACAACGCGTCCAGCAGCCACCTGACGCTGCAGATCATGACCGTGGTCGCGGTGATCTTCACGCCGATCGTGTTGCTCTACCAGGGCTTCACCTACTGGATGTTCCGCAAGCGGATCTCGGTGGACAACATCCCGCCGGCCAAGGACGAGCGGGACCTTGCGACCGTTTGATCCCCGGCTGGTCAAGCAGGTCCCGGCCACCCGCCTCCCCGTCGCGGTCATCGCGGCGCTGGGGGTGGTGGCCGGGATCCTTGCTGTTGCCCAGGCGTTCGCCATCGCGGCCCTGGTCGTTGCGGTCGTGCACGGTCACGATCTGCGGACGCCCGCGATCGCCGTACTCGCGCTGCTGATCGGACGCGGATTGGTCACGGGCGCAGGCGATCTAGCCGCAGCTTGGGCCGGTAGCCGGATCAGTTCGGCGTTGCGGGACCGCTTCCTGTCCGGCGTCCTGCACCAGCCCGCCGACGAGCGGGCGGAGTCCGGCACGCTGGTCACCCTCGCCACCGCTGGCGCGGCGAGCGTTGAACCGTACGTCGCGCGCTACCTGCCGGCCCTGATCACCGCCGCGGTGGTGCCACCTCTGGTCCTGCTCGCGTTGCTCTTCACCGACTGGCCGAGCTTCCTGATCGTGGTCATCACCCTGCCCCTGCTGCCCCTGTTCGCGGCGCTGATCGGGCGGCACACCCAGACCCAGGTCGACAAGCGGTGGGCCGCCTCCAACCGGCTCGCCGGGCATTTCCTGGACGTCATGCGTGGGCTGCCGACCCTGGTCGGTTACCAGCGCGCCGAGCACCAGGTCGGCGTGGTGGCCCAGGTCAGCGACCAGCACCGCAAAGCCACCAACCGCACCCTGCGCACCGCGTTCCTGTCCTCGGCCGCGTTGGAGCTGTTGGCGACGATCTGCGTGGCCATGGTCGCCGTCGCGGTCGGCCTACGCCTCGCCGGTGGGCACATGCTGCTCGGCGTCGGCTTGACCGCGATCCTGCTTGCGCCCGAAGCGTATTGGCCCATTCGCCGGGTGGGTCAGGAGTTCCACACCGCTGCTGACGGCGTGCAGGCCATCGATGCCTTGCTGGCCGATGCCCCCGCTACTCCTTCGTCGGCCGGTGCGGGCGCCCTGACCGCGACCGACCTGACCTACCGCTACCCCGGCACCGAGTACGACGTCATCGCCGGCTTGTCCCTGACCCTCGAGCCAGGTCTGACCGCCATCGTCGGCGAATCCGGAGCGGGGAAGACGACCCTGCTGGAACTGCTGGCGGGGCTGCGGACGCCGACCCACGGCACCGTGCAGGCTCCGCGCACCCACCTGGTCACGCAGCGGCCGCTACTGATCCCGGGGACCGTCGCGGACAACCTGCGGCTAGGTAACGACGCGTCCGATGACGAACTCCGAAAAGCCATGCAGCGCACCGGATTCGACGCGGTCGTGGCGTCCCTGCCCGATGGCCTGGACACCTCCGTGGGTGACGACGGATCCGGTCTGTCGGCCGGTCAGCGCGGCCTGCTGGCCCTGACCCGCGCTGTGCTCGACCCCACCGCTGTCATCCTGCTGGACGAGCCCACCGCCCACCTGGACACCTCTGTCAGTGCCGGTGTCGATGACGCCCTGCGGACCCTGTCACAGGACCGCACCATTGCCGTGGTCACCCACGACCCGATGCTCACGATGTACGCCGATCGCGTCGTGACCGTGCCGGTCACCCCCGGCGCCGAGTCCGCTGTCGTGCCCGTGGCCTCGGACGCGGCAGAGGCGCATCAGCCTCTGGCGCAACCGAGTTCGCCGGAACCGGAGATTCCAGCCCGGCAGCCGGTGCTTCGTCCGGCCAAGGGTGTGATCCCGGCGGCCCTGGTCGGTTCCCTGGCCACGATGTGCGGGGTCGCCCTCACCGCGACCTCCGGCTGGTTGATCGTGCAGGCGAGCTTGCGACCGGTGGTGCTGACCTTGCTGGTCGCCATCGTCGCGGTGCGCACCTTCGGCATCGGTCGACCGGTGCTGCGCTACACCGAGCGACTGCTGTCGCACAATGCCGCCCTGCGCGATCTGACGCTTCGCCGCACCGCCCTGTTTGCCCGACTGATCCCGCTCACCCCGGCCCGGCTGGGTCGGCAGCGTCGCGGTGACGTCCTGAACCTGGCCGTGCACGACCTCGACGACGAGGTCGATGCGCAGGTGCGGGTGCTGGTCCCGGCGATCGGGACGATCCTGACGCTGCTGATCGCGGTCATCGTCGCGACGGCGCTGTTGCCGGTGACCGGCCTGGTGCTGCTCGCGATCGCGCTCATCGTCCTGCTGATCGGCGTCCTCGACTTCGTGCTGGAGCGGCAGGCCCAGCCCTCGGTCCTGCAGACCCGTGGCGACATCGCCGCGGTGGCTGAGCTCGCGACCTCGAATGCGACTGCGCTGCAAGGAGTCCACGCACAGGAGCCGGTGCTGTCCCGACTGCAGGTGGCGCAGGAGCGCAGTGCCCGGGTCAGTCTGTCTGCGGCAACCGCCCGGGCAACGGGTGACACGCTGAGTCTGATCACCGTCGGCATCGCCACTGTCGCCATCGCGGTGCTGGCCGGTCACGCGGTCTCCGCCGAACGCATCTCGCTGCCGGTGGCGGGTCTGCTGACCCTGCTGCCGGTCGCCCTGACCGATGTGTTGACCAGCGTGCCGGACATCGTCAATGCGTTGTGCCGCAGTCTGATCGCCCGCCGGCGACTGGTAGCCCTGACCGACCAGGAGCCGGCGGTTCGCGATCGCAGCGCGGCTTCGACGCCGCCGGTGCCGCAGCGCCCGACGTTGCAGCTGGCGCAGGTCAACGCTTCTTGGGACGACGTGCACGACGCGTTGCGGCACGCCGATCTGCGAGTCGCACCGGGTGAGCACATCGCGCTCGTCGGCGACAACGGCACCGGTAAGTCCACGGCGTTGGCCGTCCTGGCCAGGCACCTGGAACCAACGGCCGGTCGCTACACCGTCGACGGGGTGGAGGTCGGCACCTGGGCTCCGGACGACGTACGTCGATTGATCGCCCTGGTCGACGACGAGCCGCACGTCTTCGCTGGCTCGGTGCGCGCCAACTTGTTGTTGGCCCGGCCGCACGCGACCGACCACGAGGTGACCAGCGCTCTCATCGACAGCGGTCTGGGGCATTGGCTGGGCGGTCTGCCACACGGTCTGGACACGATGCTCGGTACGGGCCAGCGCGGTGTCTCCGGTGGTGAGCGCACCCGGCTGGCGATCGCCCGCGCGGTGTTGTCCGGTCGGCCGGTCGTGCTCCTGGACGAACCCGTCGCGCACCTGGACGTCCCCACCGCACGGTCCGTGCTCAGTGACGTTCAGGTGGCTCTGCGAGAATCGTCTCTCGTGATCGTTTCCCACCAGCAGATCGGCCTCGAGGGCTGCGACCGGGTTGTCGCGCTTCGGGACCCGGCGGAGGCGACACGCGCATGACCCGCCGCTCATCGCTCGGCGAGCTGGAACGCCAGCTCATGGAGGTGCTGTGGGCAGCTGAACCCGGCGCCCGGCTCTCATCGCGGCAGGTCCAGGAGCGCATGGATCCGGCGCAGGAGCGTGCCTACACGACCATCAAGACGGTGCTTGACCGGCTGGTTGAGAAGGGGGTCGTCCAGCGGCATCGCGACGGCCGGGTGTGGCGCTACCGCGCGCGGGCCAGCCGTCAGTCGCTGACCGCCGAATCGTTGCGCTCAGTGCTCGGCGACATCGAGAGCAGCGACCGCAGTACGGCGTTGCTGCACTTCCTCGAAGGGGTCGAAGCGACGGACCGGGCCGAGCTGCGACGACTCCTGGACCAAGTGGAAGCAACCAACCGTCCGGCGTGACCAGCCGGGGCTATGGTTCGGCTATGAATCTGCGCCGCTCTGCGGGTGCCACTGCTGTCGCCTTCGCCCTGGTGGGCGGCCTCGCCGGATGCGGCAGCCAACACCTGGCCGGCGGCAGCACTACCGCTCCCACCGCGACATCCACCTCGGTTGTGCCGCCGACTGCCAAGCGCAGCGCCACGGAGTTGGTGACGGCAATGCGGGCTTCGGCCGCGAAGGCGGCCTCGTTCCAGGCGAGCGGGACGATCGAGTTCGACTTCGGCGATTTCGTCGCAGACTCATCGACTGACGAGTCCGGTTCGCAGACCTCCGTCGGCAGCGTTCCCGTGCCGCAGGATTCGGACCTCACCAGTCTTCCCGAGTCGACCTCAGCGCCGAGTAGCCAGAAGGTCGAAGTGATCACGGTGAGCGTCGCCGGTGCGATGGACGGCAGCAGTGTTGAGCTGACGACCAGTAGGGCCGATTTCGGCAAGCAGACCACTCGATACGTGGGCGACACCTCTTACCTGCGAGCCGACAAGGGGTTCTTCGACTCACAAGCCACCGAGCAGTACGACGTATCCAGTTCTCAATCGACATCGGTGCCGGCACCCATGTCGAAATACGCCGACAAGTGGATCTCCTACCGCGACCCCGCCGGGTCCACCGCGCCGGAGAAGCACACGATGAAACAGCTCCTCGACGAGACAATCTCGGCCAAGCATTTGTCGGACAGCACGGTGGCAGCCGGGACAGTGACCGCGATCGTCGACGAGGGCGTGCCGGCCTACCGCGTGAAGATCGGTGCGAACGAGTTGATCATCGCCGCCGATGACGCATCGACCTTGCGCTACATCGCACTGTCCGAAGACCACGAGACCCAGCGGCTGCGGTTCTCGCACTGGAACGACGTGGCCGCCTTCACCGCACCTGCCGGCGCCATCCCCAGTTCACAGATTCCGGGCTGGGATCCGGTCGAGGCCGACGGGTTCGGCGGCTCCGACTCCGACTCCGGCTCCGGGTCTTCCGATGGTTACGACCCGTCGGCAAGCGCCAGTGGATACACCGGCGACGGCTCGTTGACCGGTGACGGATCGGCGACGGCCGGCTGGGCGACCTCCACCGCCGGCTGACCCACCACACACGGACACTCGCCCCACCCCGACAGTCCGCCGCCGCCGCTCTCCGCACCCGGATGTGAGCTGCGTTACCCAACTGTGACCCACCAATATCGGTTAAACCCCTTGCCGTGAGTTTGTTAGTAGTGTTTCCTAACTATTCATGAGCACCCAGGGCGCCTCCCCTCGCCGCGAAGTCCGCGGCCGTCGCGACGCTGCCAAAGTGCTCCCCGGCGACGCCCGCGCCCATAACCGGTCCTTGGTCCTGCAGGGCCTGTTCGACGACGGTCCGTTGAGCCGCGCTGATCTCGCCCGGCACACCGGGCTGACCCGGGTCACCATCTCCGAACTGGTCGCCAGCCTGATCGAAGACGGCCTCGTTGCCGAGGTCGGCACCCGCACCGAATCGCGTCAGGGCAAACCGGCCACGCTGGTCGATCTCGCCCCCGAGGGACCGGTCGTCATTGCCCTCGACCTGTCCGGTGACCATCTGGTCAGTGGAGCACTGGTCGACCTCGGCGGCGCGATCCTGTCGCGGCACAGCAAGCCGATCGTGGATCTGCAGTACGCCGTGGCCGACATCATCGAGGTAGCGACCGCTCTCGTGGGCCTGAGCACCCGCCCCGTTCTGGGTATCGGGATCGGCACGCCCGGCATCGTGGACGTGAGCGGTGCGGTCGTCGTCGCGCCGAACCTCGGCTGGGAGAACCTCGACCTGGCCAAGCGGGTCAGCTCGTGGACCGGCCTACCGACGTACGTGCAGAACGACGCCAACGCCGCCACGCTCGCCGAAGGAACGTTTGGCGAAGGTGACAACAACGGACTCTTCCTGGTGACCATCGGCGCCGGTGTCGGTGGCGGAGTCCTCATCGACGGCCGACCCCTGGTCGGTCCCCTGCAGTCCTCCGGCGAGATCGGCCACGTCGTGGTCGAACCCAATGGCCCGGAGTGTGCCTGCGGCAACCATGGCTGCCTCGAGACCTACCTGTCCGCGAACGCGTTACGGCAGGCCGACGAGGAGGGCCGGCGGCGGGCCGGTCAGTTACTGGGCACGGTGATCACCCCGGTGGTCACCACGCTCGGAATCGCCGACGTCGTCTTCTACGGCGACGCCGACTTGTTGGACGGGCCGGTGATCGAGGCCACGCGCACAGCTTTGGCCTTCCAGACCCTGCCTTTCGTGGCCCAACGGATCCAGGTCCGTCAGGTCCCCCGCAGCGCCGAGCACGTGCTGACCGGCGCCGCTGCCCATGTCCGCTACCGAGAGCTTGGTGTCGTGTGACACCTCCGACCACTAACCGACCCGCCTGAGAACACCTCTCCTACAACGTAATTCAGGGCCAACCACACTACTCACCACTGAAGGGGAATCATGAACATCAAGACCACGGTGAGCTTCACCGTCGCCTCCGTCCTCACCGCAGGCGCGCTCGCCGCGTGCAGTAGCGGCAGCACCACCACCGGCGGCAACACCTCCGGTGCCGCCGCCACGACCGGTGGTGCCACGACGATCAACCTGTGGCTAGCCGGTAAAGAGGACACGCCCAAGGAACTGACCGACTGGCTGACCAAGACCTGGGCCACCAAATACCCCGGCAGCACCCTGAAGATCACGCACATCGACTGGCCGGAGCTGACCACGCGCCTGAACACCGCGTTGCAGAGCGACACTCCGCCGGACGTCGTCGAGGTCGGTAACACCCAGGCTGCGGCGTACACCAGTGTCGGCGCCTTCACCGACCTGACCAGCAAGATGAGCGAGTTGGGCAGCGACATCGGCCCCAAGAGCTTCATCGAGTCCGGTGAATGGGACGGCAAGAACTACGCCGTGCCGTACTACTGGGGTTCGCGCTACATCTTCTACAGCAAGAAGGCCTTCAAGGACGCCGGCATCGCGGTGCCGACGACCCTGGCCGACTTCGACAAGGCGGCCGTGACGCTGAAGGAGAAGAACGCCGGCAACACCAAGTACTCCGGCTTCTGGCTGCCGGGCCAGGACTGGCGCAACGGGATCAGCTGGATCTTCGCCAACGGCGGCAACATCGCCACGCAGGAGAACGGCAAGTGGGTCGGCCAGCTCGCCTCGCCGAACAGCGTCAAGGGGCTCACCGAGTGGCAGAACCTGGCCCAGAAGGCGACGACCGCGCCCAAGGACGGCAAGGACGCCGAACCGTGGACCGCGTTCAACAACGGCGAGAGCGCAATGTTCATGGCGCCGAGCTGGGCCCGATGGAGCGTCGACAAGGCCAAGACCGCTGACCTGGGCGCCTTCGCGTTGCCGGGTGTCGACGGTGGCGCCGCTCCCGTCTTCGCCGGCGGTTCGGACCTGGGCATCGCGGCCAAGTCCAAGAACCAGGACCAGGCGTTCGACGTGTTGAAGCTGATCTACAGCGACGACTACCAAAAGCTGCTGGCCAAGAACGGTCTCGGCCCGGCGAACTCCAGCTTCACCTCCTTGATGGGCACCGATGAGTTCGCCAAGGCAGCCATCGCGGCCGCCAGCAACTCCAAGCTCACGCCGACCTCGCCCAACTGGGCGGGCGTCGAGACCTCCAACGTCATGGAGGCCTTCTTCGGCAAGCTTGCCAGCGGGGCTGACGTCGCCACCACGGCGAAGGAGACCGACGCCGCTCTGGAGAAGGCGCTCAACGCCAGCTCCTAAGTTGTCCGGGCCGCACGGCCCACACCAGCTACGCCGGGAGTCTGGGGACCCCGCCTGCCCGGGCTCCCGGCGTACACCAATCTCTTAGTCCGACAACCGAATCGACCAGGTCAGGACATGACGATTCTCATCAACGAACCCGTGACCGTAACGGGAGCGCCGACCAAGAAGGTACGGCGCCGGTGGGCCAGCCGTGCCCTGGGGCCCTGGCTGCTGCTCCTGCCCGCGATCGTGGTCCTGGTCATCGGACTCGGCATTCCGTTGGTCCGCCAGTGCATCATGGCGTTCCAGCACTACGGCCGAGCGCAACAGTTCGGCAAACCCGCCACCTTCAACGGCCTGGACAACTTCCGGGAGGTCTTCACCGACCCCGACGTCTGGGCGGTCGTCATCCGCTCCCTGCTCTTCTGCGCCGTCAACGTCATTGTCACGATGCTCGTCGCGACCGCCATCGCGTTGCTGATGACCCGCATCTCGACGGCGCCGCGGATCATCCTGCAGGTCTGCCTGCTGCTGGCCTGGGCAATGCCGGTCATTGCCGCCATGACCGTGTGGCAGTGGCTCTTCGACACCTCCTACGGCGTCATCAACTGGACCCTGGTCCACCTCGGCCTGACCGGCTTCGACCAGCACAACTGGCTGATCAATCCGCTGTCCTTCTTCTTCGTCGCCACCGTGATCGTGGTCTGGATGAGCGTGCCGTTCGTGGTGTTCACCCTCTACGCAGCTCTCACGCAGGTTTCCGACGAGATGCTCGAGGCTGCTGCACTGGATGGCGCCAGCGGTTTGCAGCGGTTGCGTTTCATCATCTACCCCACCATCCGGCCCGTCATTTCGATCGTGATCTTGCTCCAGATCGTCTGGGACCTGAGGGTTTTCGCCCAGATCAACTACCTGCAGGGTGTGGGTGGCACGGTCAGTGAGACCAACCTGCTGGGCACGTTCATCTACCAACTCGGTGTCGGCAACAGCAACTACGGCGTCGCCTCGGCGCTCGCCCTCCTCGTGCTGTTGATGACGCTGATCATCAGCTCCGGGTACATCCGCTCGTTGCTGAAGGAGGCCAAGGCATGACCGCCATCACCGCCCGCAAGGGCCGCACCCGCGGCTGGAACGCTGTCGCGATCCTGCTCGCGATCGTCTGGGTCTTCCCGGTCTACTGGATCGTCAACAGTTCGCTGCAACCGACCGAGAAGCTGCGCGGCACGACGCCGGCGTTCTTCCCCAGCTTCGACTTCTCCGCCTACGGCCGCGTGTTCGGTCCGGATTTCCTTGCCTCCCTGCGACTTTCGCTCACTGTCACGTTGATGGCGATCATCGCCTCGGTGATCTGCGCGTTCATCGCGGCCGTCGCGATCTCCCGGTTCCGCTTCCGTGGCCGCATCTCTTTCATCCTGGTCGTGCTCGCAGTACAGATGATTCCGCCGGAGGCGCTGTTCATCTCCCAGTACAAGATGCTGGCCGACTGGAACCTCTACAACACGGCCTTCGGCCTGGCCCTGCTCTACACGGCGATGATCCTGCCCTTCACGATCTGGATGCTGCGCGGTTTCGTCGACGGTGTGCCGCTGGAACTCGAGGAAGCCGCGATGGTCGACGGCTGCAGCCGCATCGGCGCGTTCTTCCGGGTCACCTTCCCACTGCTCGCCCCGGGCCTGGTGGCCTGCAGCGTCTACGGATTCCTGCAGGCCTGGAACGAGTACACCCTCGCCGTCGTCGTGATGGACCCGAACAACCGCACCCTGCCGCTGTGGCTGCGCGGACTGTCGAGTGTCTCGAACCAGGCCGTCGACTGGCCGGCCGTCATGGCGGGCGCCACGCTGGTCGCGGTGCCGGTGATCGTGTTCTTCATGATCGTGCAGAACAAAATGGCCTCGGGTCTGGTGTCAGGTGCGGTGAAGGGGTGAGCTCGGCGAACGACATCACCCGCGCGGCGTACGGCGTCCTGCTGGCCGCCTTCGACGGCACCTCGATCCCGGCCTGGCTGCCGACCGCGTACGACGCCGGTCTGGGCGGAATCTGCCTCTACGGGAACAACATTGCTGAAGGATCTTCGCTGGCCCGGCTGGGCCGTGAGGTGCGCGCCCTGGCTCCGGACGCCGTACTCACCCTCGACGAGGAGGGTGGCGACGTCACCCGGCTGCACACGCTCGACGGCAGTCCCTACCCGGGCAACGCAGCGCTCGGCCGCGTGGACGACGTGGACGCGACGCGGGTCGTGGCCGCCGCGATCGGCGCCGAATTGCGTGATGCCGGAGTGTGGTTCAACCTAGCGCCGGTCGCGGACGTGAACAGCAACTGGCGCAACCCCGTGATCGGCACGCGCAGCTTCGGCGCCAGCGCCGAACTCGTCGGACGGCACACGATCGCCTATCTGATCGGTCTGGCGGATGCAGGGGTCGCTGGTTGTCTCAAGCACTTCCCCGGTCACGGCGACACCGCGACCGACTCCCACGTGTCGTTGCCCACGGTCACCGCCGACGCGGAGACGGTTCGCCGGCGGGAACTGCTGCCGTTCCGGATGGCGATCGCGTCTCAGGCACCGGCGATCATGACCTCCCACGTGCTGTTGAAGGCGCTGGACCCCGACCGTCCTGCCACGTTGAGCCACCGGGTGCTGACCGGTCTGCTGCGCGAGGAGTTGGGCTACGCCGGTGTGATCGTCACCGATGCCCTCGACATGGCCGGTGCCAGCCAGGGCCGTGGGATCCCCGCTGCGGCAGTCGAATCCCTGATCGCAGGAGCCGATCTGCTGTGCCTTGGACCGCAACACGGTCCGACACCGACGGTGCTTCTCGAATGCGTCCGGGCCATTGAACAAGCCGTCAGCGACGGCGTCCTGCCAGCAGCCCGACTCTTCGACGCAGCGCAGCGGGTGCTCACGTTGCGGAGCCGGTGGACCAGCATGGCCGACCCCGACCGAGCCATGATCGCCACTGGACGGACGCGAGCGAAGGCGGTCGCCGAACGGGTCGTGGCCGGCGCCCCCAGACTCGCGCCCGGTCCGGTCACCGTCCTACGGATCACCAGCGGCACGAATCCCGCGGTGGGCGAAACCGTCTGGGGCCAGATCCCGATCGGACCGAGCACCGATATCGCGGTCGAGGACTTGGACCAGACGCCCCCGCCGACCGGGCCCGCGGTCATCGTCGGCCGCCGGGCCAGCAGCGATCCGCGGGTCTGGGCGTGGCTGGCTCATTGCCTCGAGCAGAACCCCGAAGCGGTCGCCGTCGAACTCGGCTGGCCCACACCGGCCGCCGTCCAGCATCCCGCCGTGGTCTGCACCTGGGGCCAAGCACGTGTCCTGACCGACGCCCTTGCGGACGCCCTGCTGTCGGAGGGGCCCCCTACCATCGGCTAGGTGAACAACCTTCGGCCTCGCCTGCGCACCGTCGCCGCGCTGGCTGCCCTCGCGTTGACCGTGGCGGGTTGCTCCACCTCGGTCGACGTGACGCTGCCCTCCGCCGCCTCAACCACGGCGACGTCGCCGCCGACGTCGTCCTCCCCGTCCAGCGCGACCAGTTCCAGCAGTAATACCTCGAGCACGAGCAGTGCTCCCACGAGCGCCAGCGGGACGCCCAGCCCGGAGGATCTTGTCCAGCAGATCTCGGCGAACTTCAACTCCGCCAAGAGCGCCCACCTGCACGCCAGCTACACCAAGGACGACGAAACCCGGACGTTGGACATCGTCGGCACCACCGACGGCAGCAACCAGCGCACCGTCCTCACGATCAACAAGAACAATGTGAAGGCCGAGATCCGCACCGTGGCGGCCAGGGTCTACGTTAACGGCAACGCCGCGTACTACCAGTATTCGGGAGCCTCCAGCAGCCGGGCCAAACAGGTAGCCAACCGGTGGTTGTCGATCCCGTTGTCGACGGCCGCGTCGATGACCAAGGACTTCGCGCTGGGGACGATTTTCACCGACTTGAAGTCCAACATCAGCAAGAGCGAAATCGCTGGACTGACCGTCACCGCCTCGACGCACAACGGTCAGCAGGTGTGGCGGGCGGCGAACGGCCGGACCACGATCGTGGCTGCGGCGGACGGCAGTGGGCGACTCATCAGCGCCTCGAACGACGGGCTGCTGAACAAGCAGGCGTACACCTTTGACCAATGGGACGCCGCGCCCACGGTCGAGGCGCCGGCGAACGCGATCACGACCTGAGCAGATCGACGTCTCGGCGCAGCCCACTAGCATGACCGGATGACCCGTCACGTCACTCGATCCACCCTGTCCATCGCTGTTGCCGGGCTGGCGCTCGCCCTGGCCGCCTGCGGGAGCTCCACGACCGTCAGCACGACCGGCACTGCCTCCGCCAGTTCGAGTACGACGACCAGCAGCTCCGCGAGTTCGCCCGCCACGAGCAGCAGCAGCACCGCCGCCACCCCGACCGTGCAGGGCGCCGTCCAGCAGATGAATGCGGGTTTCTCCAAGGCCAAGAGCGCCCACGTGGTCGCCCAACAGGTCGACGGCAGCGACACGATCAAGATCGAACTGGCCGGCACCATCGACGGCAAGAACCAGCGCGGCACGATCTCCAACAGTTCCAAGACCGACGGGGGCACGGTGCAGTTCGTGGTGATCAACGGCAAGGAATACATCAACGGTGACGCTGCGTATTACAAGGCGTCCGGCAACAGCAAGGGCCCGCAGTACGCCGGTAAGTGGGTCATCGTCCCGGCGACCGCGGCCGGGAACTTCAGCGATCTGACCCTGAAGAGCCTCTTCGATGAGATGGAGAGCGACTTCAGCGACGCCAAGACCACCAAGATGAAGCTGACGAACATCACCGAGGACGGCGTGCCCGCGTGGCAGATCGCGGACAGCCAGACCACCGGTGTCATCGCGGCCGACGGGTCGGGGCATCTGCTGCGGGCCGAGCACACCGAGGGCGCCAAGACCGAGAAGTACGTCTTCGACCAGTGGAACGCGGTGGCGCCGGTCAGCGCACCGGTGGGTGCCATCCAGGGCTGAGGAGTCAGCCGCGCACCAGGGCCCAGCCGGTGACGACCAGCGGTAGGGCGATCAGCAACCCGCTGACCACCCCGACGAGCAACGCCTGGGCGGTGTAGGACCGGGCGTCGGCCAACCGCTCCAGCCGCGCCACCGCAGAGGCCCCACCGCTGCCCATGGCTCCTTCGGGGTGCGGGGCGTCCGCGAGCAACACGATCGCCCGGGCCACCGGAGTCCTGCCCACGAGGTGTTCGGCGCCCCGATCGGCCAGGATCTCGACCAGCAACCGGCCGTCGCTCAGTCCCCGATCGCTGCGGAAGCCCGCCGGGACCGCCGTGTGCAACACCGTGAAGAACTCCAGGATCAGATCGTGCCGCTGCCGCAGGTGGGTCACCTCGTGGGCGAGCACCGCTTGCAGACCGACCGGCCCCAACTGCTTGCCGACCGTGTCACTCACCACCACGCGGCTGCTGAGGCCGGGAACGCAGTACGCCGTGGGCGTCGCGTGAGCCAGCACCGTCAGGGAGCGCGGTCCGCTGCCCAGGGCCCGCCATCGACGTACGTCGGGTAGCGGCTCCCCGCCCGGGTCCACGGCGAGTAGGTCGATGAGTTCGCGGTGCCGCCGGCGGGAGGTCCGCAGCGCGGTGCCCACCCGATGGCCTCGCACGGCGAGCCGACCGAGCAGGACACCGGAGACGACGATCGCGACCAGCAGCAGGGGTAAGTGAGCGGCGGGATCCGGCAGGTCCGGGCCGTCGCGCACGACTCCCAGCACGGCTACGGGAGCGAGCAGGACTCCAGCCAGGATCGCCGCGATCGAGATCGCTTGCCAGAGCAGCAGGCTCGACCCGGGAGCACGCTCCTGGCCCCGCCACCGCGGCAGGAGATGGGTGGTGAGGACACAGGCCGCCGCGATGAGCAGAAGAAACAGCGCCGGCACCCCTCCATTGTCTCGCAGCATGGGGGGTGCCGGCGCCGGTTCGCGCGGGATCAGACCGGGTCGGGCGCCTCCTCCGGCGCCGCGTGCTTGGGTGCGTGCTGCGCGGTGTCACTGCTCAGCTGCTGCAGCTTCTCACCTTCGACGTCCACCGACGGCAGGATCTTGTCCAGCCACTTCGGCAGCCACCACGCCTTCTCCCCGAGCAGGAACATCGCCGCCGGGATGATGGTCATCCGGACCAGGAAGGCGTCGAAGAACACCGCCGCCGCGAGCGCGAAGCCCATCGACACGATGAACTGCTGACCTTGCAGCATGAACGCGGCGAAGACCGAGATCATGATGCAGGCCGCGGCGGTCACGACGCGGGCGCCGTGCCGGAAGCCGTCGACGACAGCCTCGTGCGCGTCCGCACCGTGCACGTGCGCTTCCCGCATCCGGCTGACCAGGAAGACCTGGTAGTCCATCGCCAGACCGAAGACGATGCCGATCAGGATGATCGGCAGGAAGCTGACGATCGGCTCACCGGAGAAGATGCCGAGGTCACCCTTCTGGAAGATCATCACCGTGGCACCGAAGGTCGCCAGGACCGACAGCAGGAAGCCGAGGGTGGCGGTGAGCGGGACCAGGATCGAGCGGAAGACCATCATCAGCAGGATGAAGGCCAGGCCCACGACGATCGCCAGATACTTCGGCAGCGCCGAGGTCAGGGCGTCGGAGACGTCGGTCTGGATCGCGGTCACACCGGTGACGCCGACCGTCGTCTTGGTCTGCGATTCGATACCGGACTGACCATCGCGCAGGTTCTGCAGCAACGTTGTCGTGGCTTCGTCGTCCGGGCCCGACTTGGGGGTGATCAGGATCTGGGCACCCGTGGAGTCCTTGTTGACGGCGATGACCTGGGCGTTGGCGACATCACCCTGCTTGGCCGCCCAGGCGGTGACCTCGCCGAAGGCCGCGAGGCGCGCCTTGGGGTCCTGGATTCCGGTGGCGTCCACGACCGTGATCAACGGTGCGGCGCGGCCGGGACCGAAGCCCTCCACGATCAGATCGGCGGCCTTGCGCTGCGTGGTGTTGGTCGCAGCAGTCGAATCTGTCGGGAGCGCCAGGTGCAGGTCCTTGGCCGGCACCGCCAGCATGATCAGCACCAGAGTGACGACGCCGCCGATGACCGCCGGTCGCTTGCCGATGAACCTCGCCCAGCGGACACCGTTGTTGATGACCTTGCCGTCGGAGTCCAGCTCGCGGTGCGGCGTGCGGAACGAGCCGCCGAACGCGTGCGACTTCAGCATGCCGAGGACCGCCGGCAGCAGGGTCAGCGCGACCAAGACCGCGAAGAACACGGTTCCGGCGGCGGCCATACCCATGGTGGTCAGGAACGGGATGCCGACCACGGACAGCGCGGCCAGTGCGATGAGCACCGTCAGACCGGCGAACACGACTGCGGAGCCGGCCTTTCCGACCGCTAGCCCTGCGGCGTGCGCCCGGTCGTCGGTGTTCCGCAACTCCGAGCGATAGCGGGACAGGATGAACAGCGTGTAGTCGATACCGACCGCCAGACCGATCATCGTGGCCAGGATCGGGGTGGTCGTGCTGATCGTCGTGAACTTGCTGGCGATCATCACCCCGATCGTCCCGGCGCCGACGCCGACGAACGCGGACAGGATCGGCAGGCCGGCAGCCACCAGCGAGCCGAAGGTGATCAACAGCACCAACGCGGCGACCGCGACACCGAGCAGCTCACCCGAGCCGCCCTCGACGTCGAATTTCTGCATACCGGTGCCGTTGACCTCGGCCTGCAGACCGCTCGTGCGGGCATCGGCCAGGGCGGCCAGCACGGCGTCCTGGCTGGCGGGTTTGACGTCGGTCACCTTGGCGACGTCGAAGTCGAAGCTCATCGTGCCGATCCGGCCGTCAGCGGACAGGGGCAGCAACGCCTTGGCGTTGGCCTCCGCGACCGCCTGCGGCTGACCCTGCTTGACCGCGGCCTGCACGGCCATCTGGTACTGCGCAGCGGACGCCTGCACCGGGTTGACCAGCGTCGTGGCGTCCGCTGGCATCTGCGGGACCTTCTTCAGCTGCGCGATCAGGTCGTTGACCGCATTGGAGTACTTCTCCTCCTTCAGCGTGTGCCCCTCGGGCGCCGCGACGACGACCGTCACGGCCGCCTGGTCCTCGGCGTTGCCGGTCCCGGGGAACAGCTTCTGCTGCATCGTCTGGGCTTCCAGGGAGGGGATGCCCGGGATGGAGAAGCTGTCCTGGTACGGCTGCTTCACCGCACCGGCCAGAGCGCCAAAGCCGACCAGGGCGACGATCCAGCCGATCAGGAAGAAGTACCACTTGCGGTACGCCGCGTGGCCGAGTTTGTAGAGCAGAGTCGCCATGGTTCCTCGTCTGGTGGGTGCTGTTTAACGAATAGAAAGCAGGTCCCGGGCCACCTGCAGGTGATCCCGGACGATGGTGTCGAGGCTGCGGTCGTCGGGACGCTCGACGAACTGGTCCAGGGCGCTACCGAAAACGCCTTTGATCACGCTCAGCGCCACACATGCCTGGTCGCGCGGCAGCCCGGAGCGTTCTTCGACCAGACCGGTCATGGTCTTGGCAATGTCATCGAACCGCTCGATCGCCGCCTTGAACACCCTCGGATTGGTGATCAGGCAATCGCGCATGGTGGTCCACTGCTCGCGGGTGAGCGGTCCCCAGACGGTCAGCAGTGCGCAGACCAGTTCGCCGAGATCGCCCAGCAGTTCCCCGTGCGGACCGCCGCTCAGGAAGGTCTCCGTCGCGTCCTGCGGCAGGCCGGGTCGAGCGCCGAGGACCGCATCGAGCTTGCCCGGGAAGTAGTTGAAGAGCGTCCGCCGGGACACCCCGGCCTGCTGCGCCAACTCATCGAGCGTGAAGTGGTCATACCCTTGCTGAACGGCCAGCCGCTGCGCGCAGAAGGTGATGCGCATCGCCGTTTTCTCGCGGCGGGTGAGCGTGGGCACGAGAGACACATTTGCATTTTGTGGGCCCAAAGTGCAATTTCTGGGAACGTGATCCGTGCCTCACCCTCGCGCGCACGATCAGTTGCCAGCCCCGTCGGCGCGTAGCCCGAGGGTGTGGCCGACCTCGGCTAGGTGTACTGCCCCGGGACGTTAGGAACGGTTCTCGGCCTGTCGGCGTGACTTGAGGAAGACCTCCGGGTGAGGTGTGAAGCGACGAAGCAAACACATCCCCAAACCCGGAGGTCCTCATGGTCCACGCTAATGCCCCGCTTTCTGCGACTGGTCGCCTGCGCCTGGCGCGGTGCGTGGTGGACGATGGGTGGCCGTTGCGGCGGGCCGCAGACCGGTTCGGGGTCTCGGTCACCACCGCGCACCGCTGGGCGGCCCGGTACCGCCAGCATGGTGCGGCGGGGATGTGCGATCGTCCCAGCCGGCCCCAGTCATGTCCGCACCGCACCAGTAGGCGCCGGGAACGGCGAGTCCTGGGGTTACGGGTTTCGCGGCGGTGGGGGCCGGCCCGGATCGCCTACCACCTGGGGATGAATCCGGCCACGGTGCACCGCATCCTGACCCGGTACCGGTGTCTTCGGTTGTCCTGGACGGACCCGGCCACTGGTGCCCCGGTACGGGCCGGTCGTCGAAAGGTGGTGCGCTACGAACGCGACGCCCCGGGTGATTTGGTCCACGTGGACATCAAGAAGCTGGGCCGCATCCCCGATGGGGGTGGACACCGGGTCCATGGCCGCGCTGCGGGGAAAGCTAACTCCCGTGCTACCTCCAGCAGTGGGCGGGGGTATGCCTACCTGCACCACGCGGTCGATGACCACTCCCGGTACGCCTACTCAGAGATCCTGGCCGATGAGAAGAAGGAGACCGCGACCGCGTTCATGCAACGGGCGGTGGCGCACTTCGCGCAGGTCGGGATCACCACGGACCGGGTGATGACCGACAACGGGTCCTGTTACCGCTCCCACCTATTCCGGAACATGCTGCAGGACCATGGGATCACCCATAAACGCACCCGCCCCTACACCCCGAAAACCAACGGGAAAGTCGAGCGGTTCAACCGGACCCTGACCGAGGAGTGGGCCTACGCCCGCCCCTACACCAGCGAGACCGAACGCGCCGCCGCGTACGAGGACTTCCTGCACATCTACAATCACCACCGCGCACACACCGCGCTCAAAGGTGGCTCACCCGCAGACCGCGTACCCAACCTGGCGGGGCACTACAGCTAGGTTGGGAAACAGAAGTCACTCACTACGCGATCTCCGAGGAGACGACCATGACCGACTCCACCACACCCAGCACACCCGAGCCGCAGCAGCCGGCACAGCCTGCCCAGCCGGGCAGCCTGGGCCAGTCCTACCCCGGACCCGAGCACACCCAACCGACCCCCACGCAAGGTGCACCCGCCGGCGGTCAGCCGCAGGCGCCGTACACCCCGCCGCAGCAGCAGGCTCCCGCCCACCAGCAGCCCGCCGCCCCCCAGCAGGCGCCCGGCCAGCCCCGGCCCTCGCAGTACCAGCAGCCGGCACAGGGCTACCCGCAGCAGGGGGCACCCCAGGGTGCACCGCGCCAGGGCTACCCGCAGCAGGGATACCCGCAGGGTCAGCCGCAGGGCTACGGGCAGGCACCCGGCCAGGCTCAACCGCAGGGCGGTCCCGGCTTCGGTCAGCAGGCGGCAGCGGTCGGCGGTCAGTTCGCCAACGACGCCGGCAGGGTCGCCAAGGGTGCCGGTGACGGTCTGGGCGCGCTGTTCTCCGACCTGCAGTTCAAGAAGTCACTGACCGGCAAGCTCGCGAGCATCGTCTTCCTCGGCGCCATCGTCTGGGCGGTCCTGAACTTCATCAGCAACCTGACCTACTACTGGGGCACCGGCTACGGCGGCTACAGCAACATGGGTGGCGGTTCGGCGTTCTTCCACACCATCGCCGACATCATCTGGCTGCTGTTCTTCATCATCACCGTTCGGATCGTGCTCGAGGTGGCGCTGAACATCGCCAAGATCGCTGGGCGCGAGAAGGATTCGAGCGACAAGTAAGCTCCACGGCCACCCGCGCAATGGAGCGCACCCCCGCCACGCTGGCCGACGGCCGGCAGATCATCTGGTACGACGCCGACGGCACCCACCGGGTGCCGTCGGTTGATCGTCGCCCCTTGGAGCCGGCGGTCGTCATGTCGCAGATGCGGCACGACCCGCTCACCGGTGAATGGATCGCGGTGTCGTCGGCCCGGCAGAACCGCACCTACATGCCGCCGGCGGACGAGTGCCCACTATGTCCCTCGCGGGATGGGCGGATGTCCGAAATCCCTTCTCCCGAGTACCAAGTGGTTGCCTTCGAGAACCGCTTCCCCTCCTTCGCGACGCACATCGAGGGCGTCGAAACCCGCAGCGACTGGTTCGACCAGGTCCGTCCCGCGACCGGTCGCTGCGAAGTGCTCTGCTTCACCAGCGACCACGACTCCACCTTCGCCGCACTAACCCCGGCCCAGGCGCGACTGGTCGTGGACGCGTGGGCCGACCGCACCGCCGACCTCAACGAACTGGGCGTGGTGAAGCACGTCTTCCCCTTCGAGAACAGGGGCATCGAGATCGGGGTGACCCTGCAGCACCCGCACGGTCAGATCTACGGCTACCCGTTCATCCCGCCCCGGGCCAAGACCGAGCTCCTCAACGCGGCCGACTACCGAGCCGGCTACGGGCACAACATGTTCGAGCACATCATCGCCTTCGAGCAGGCGGGCCCGCGGGTCGTGGCGAGCAACGAGGAGTGGATCGCCTTCGTGCCGTTCGCGGCCCGCTGGCCGGTCGAGGTGCATCTCTACCCGCTGCGCCGGGCGCTGGATCTGAGTGAGTTGGACGACGCCCAGCGTGAGGCGTTCGCCCTGATCTATCTGGACATCCTGCGCCGGTTCGACGCGATGTACGACTCGCGGCTGCCCTACATCGCCGGCTGGCAGCAGGCGCCGGCGCCGGACCCTGGTGACGAGATCGCGACGGCGCTACGGGACGAAGCGTGGCTGCATCTGGAGTTGACCTCGATCCGGCGCGGCCCGGAGAAACTGAAGTACCTCGCCGGCTCCGAGTCCGGCCAGGGCGCCTTCGTGGCGGACATCCTGGCCGAGCCGCTGGCCCAACGTTTGAGGGAGCTCGCGTGACCACAGTCCGGACGCCACGACCTCGGTCGATCGATGAGTTGGCTGCGACGTTCCGCGACCAATTCGACGCGGATCCGGACGGCGTGTGGTTCGCCCCCGGCCGGGTCAACATCATCGGCGAACACACCGACTACAACGACGGATTCGTGCTGCCGATCGCGCTGGCCGAAGGCACCTGGGTCGCTGCGCGCCGCCGCGACGACGACACCGTGCGGCTGCACACCGACTCACCCGATGTGTCCGACCCGACCGTGACCCTCCGTCTCGGTGACGTGCACGAGGGGCAGTCGGTCGGCTGGGCGTCGTACGCCGCCGGAGTGGGGTGGGCCGCTGCCCAGCGCGGACTCGACGTACCCGGCCTGGACCTGGCGGTGACCTCCAACGTGCCTACGGGAGCGGGGCTTTCGTCCTCTGCCGCGTTGTCGTGCGGTACAGCGCGCGCCTGGGTCGATCTGGCCGGCTGGAGTTTGTCGGACACCGAGGTGGCCGATCTGGGCCGCGACGCCGAGAACCACATCGCCGGAGCACCGACCGGGCTGATGGACCAGTTGGCTTCGGTGTGCGGGCAGGCCGGTCACGCGATGCAGATCGACACCCGCTCGGTGCAGATCACCCAGATCCCGTTCGACCTGACCGCGCAGGGCCTGGCGCTGCTGGTCATCGACAGTCGCGCACCCCACGCGTTGGTCAGCGGCGAGTACGCCGAGCGGCGGCAATCCTGTCAGGAGGCGGCACAAGCGCTGGGGGTGTCGTCGCTGCGGGACGCGTCGGTGTCCGACCTGGACGACCTGCCCGACCTGTTGCAACGCCGCGCCCGGCACGTGATCACCGACAGCGCCCGCGTCGAGCAGGTCGCGTCGCTTCTCACTGATGGCTCCGACCCGCGCACCATCGGCCCCCTGCTGACGCAGTCACACGTCTCGATGCGCAACGACTTCGAGATCACCGTGCCGGTGACCGACCTCATCGCCGAAACCGCTGTGCGCGCAGGTGCCTACGGTGCCCGTCAGACCGGCGGCGGTTTCGGCGGCTGCGTCATCGCCCTGGTGGACGATGACGCAGCCGAGACGGTCGCTCAGGCGTGCGTGGCCGCCGCGTCGGCTGGTGGTTTCAACCAGCCGACGTCGTTCGTCGCCGTGCCCTCCGACGGTGCCCGCCGGCTCAGCTGAGTCAGTAGCGGATCACGACGCGGCCGTCGATCGCACCGTCCTTCATCTCATCGAAGATGTCGTTGATCTCCTCCAATGACCGGGTGGAGATCGTCGGGTGGATCAGGCCGCGGGAGTAGAAGTCCAACGCCTCGACCATGTCCTGGCGGGTGCCGACGATCGAGCCGCGCACGGTGAGCCGCTTGAGCACGATCTCGAAGATCGGCGCCGGGAAGTCACCCGGGGGCAGACCGACGAAGACGATCGTGCCGCCGCGACGCGCCATCCCGATGGCCTGGCCGAACGCGTCCGGGTGGACCGCAGTGACCAGCACACCGTGCGCTCCGCCAGTCTTCTCCTGGATCGCCCCGACGGGGTCCTCGGTTGCCGCGTTGACCACGACCTCGGCGCCGTGCTGCTTGGCGAGCGCCAACTTGTCGTCCGCGATGTCGACCGCGGCGACGCGCATCCCCATCGCCTTGGCGTACTGCACGGCGACGTGTCCGAGGCCGCCAATGCCCGAGATCACGACCCACTCCCCGGGTCGGACCTCGGTCTCCTTCAGCCCCTTGTAGACCGTGACTCCGGCACACAGCACCGGCGCGACCTCATACGGATCCGAGCCGGCCGGGATCCGCGGGGCATAGGTCGCATCGACCAGCATGTACTGCCCGAACGAACCGTCGACGGAGTAACCGCCGTTCTTCTGCTGCTCGCACAGCGTCTCCCACCCGCTGCGACAGTATTCACACTGTCCACACGCCGACCACAGCCAGGCGTTGCCGACCAGGTCACCGACCGCGAACCCCTCGACGCCCTCGCCGACGGCCTCGACGACACCGACCCCCTCGTGGCCGGGCACGAACGGCGGACTGGGCTTGACCGGCCAATCCCCTTCTGCTGCATGCAGATCCGTGTGACAAACTCCGGATGCCACCAGCTTCACCAGCAATTCGCCGGCTCCGGGGGTGGGCTTTTCGTACTC
This sequence comes from Branchiibius hedensis, assembly GCF_900108585.1. NCBI lineage: Bacteria > Bacillati > Actinomycetota > Actinomycetes > Micrococcales > Dermacoccaceae > Branchiibius > Branchiibius hedensis. The sequence goes on along the minus strand of NZ_UESZ01000001.1, from coordinate 3,522,533 downwards.
GCCCACGGTGAGCCGATCACCCAACTGTGTGACGTACGCGGCCTTCATCGTGCTCATCAGCATCTCCTGACGTCGCTGGCTCCGCCCCGTTGCGGAGGCTCAACTCCCACGCTACGGGGCCGAACGTTGCAATGGGGTTTCGCGAGCGCCGTACGCTCAGGGCATGACCACGCGCGACACCAACTGGCCCACCGGCTACCCCTGCTGGATCGACATCAGCTTCGACACCGAGCATCGCCGCCTGCACCACGCAGCGACCTTCTACGGGGAACTGTTCGGCTGGCGCGTCGAGGATGGTGACGATCAGTACGGCGGTTACCGGATGTGCTTCAAGAACGACGCCGCCGTGGCCGGTCTCATGCCGAAGATGGATCCCGGTCAGCCCACCCAGTGGCTGCTCTACCTGGCCACGGACGACGCGCAGGCCACGGCAGCTGCAGTCCGGCAGTTTGGCGGTCAGGTCGTCGTGGAGCCGATGGACGTCGGCACGCTGGGCGTCATGGCCGTGTGCGTCGACCCGCAGGGCGGGTACTTCGGCCTGTGGCAGGGCAAGGAACATCACGGTTTCGAGCTCATCGACGAGCCGGGATCGGTCGGTTGGTCGGATCTGCTCACGCATGACGGTCGCGCCGCCCAGGAGTTCTACGCCGCGGTCTTCGGGTACACCTACCGCGAGGCCGACGCCGACGGATACTTCTTCATCGAGCAGGACGGCAAGGTCGTCGGCGGGTTGCACCAGGCGCCGCAGGACGTCCCGGTGGGCTGGCTGGTGCACTTCAACGTCGCCTCCCGCGACGCCTCCGCCCAGATCGCCCAGGAGCTCGACGGCGAGATCGTGATGACGCTGGACACGATCGCCGGCCCCGAGGCGACGATCCAGGGGCCTGGCGGCGAGTTCTTCAACCTCGTGGAGCCGACCAACAATTTCACGCTGTAGCCGTTTTGCCCCGCGGTGGGCGGGCACGGGAGAATCGGGTCATGCGTTCGCTGGCCGAAGTCACCCCGCCCATCGCTCTCGGTGCCCTCGACGGCCGCTACCGCGCCGTCGTCGCGCCGCTGGTCGACCACCTGTCGGAGGCCGCGCTCAACCGGCAACGGGTGCACGTCGAGATCGAGTGGCTCATCCACCTGACCCGCGAGCACGTCGTACCCGGCGTGCGGGAACTCACCGGCGCCGAGCAGGACCACCTGCGCGCCATCGTCGATGAGTTCGGTGCGCAGGACATCGCCGAACTCGCCGAGATCGAACGGGAGACCGTCCACGACGTCAAAGCCGTCGAGTACTACCTCAAGCGCCGGCTGCCCGCCATCGTGGGCGACGCCGACGCGACCGGGTTATCGGAGCTGATCCACTTCTGCTGCACCAGCGAGGACATCAACAACCTGTCGTACGCGCTGATGGTCCAAGGCGCCACGCAGCAAGTCTGGCTGCTCAAGGCCACCGCCCTGGTTGACCAGGTGACGGCGATGGCGCGGGACCTGGCCGAGACCCCGCTGCTGGCACACACCCACGGTCAGCCCGCGACCCCGACCACGATGGGCAAGGAGTTGGCCGTGCTGGCGCACCGGTTGCGCCGCCAACTGCGCCGGGTCAAGGACGCCGAGTACCTGGGCAAGCTGAACGGCGCCACCGGCACGTACGGCGCGCACATCGAAGCCGTGCCCGGCGCCGACTGGGTGGGTATCTCCAAATCCTTCGTCGACGGCCTCGGCCTGACCTGGAACCCGCTGACCACCCAGATCGAGAGCCACGACTGGCAGGCCGAGCTCTACGCGGACATCGCCCGCTTCAACCGGATCCTGCACAACCTGTGCACCGACACCTGGACCTACATCTCGATGGGCTACTTCGCCCAGGTCCGCGGGCAGGGCACCGTGGGTTCCTCCACGATGCCGCACAAGGTGAACCCGATCCGCTTCGAGAACGCCGAGGCCAACCTCGAGGTCAGCAACGCCCTGCTCGACGTGCTTTCGGCGACGCTGGTGCAGTCACGACTGCAGCGCGACCTGACCGACTCCTCGATGCAGCGCAACGTCGGCACGGCGTACGGACACTCGGTCCTGGCGATGGACAACGTGAGCCGCGGGCTGGCCGGTCTGGACGCCGTACCGGAGGCGATGCTCGCCGACCTGGAGTCGAACTGGGAGGTGCTCGCCGAGCCGATCCAGTCGGCGATGCGCGCCCTCGGCGCGCAGGGGGTGCCCGGGATGGAGCAGCCCTACGAGCGACTGAAAGAACTCACCCGCGGCCGGCGCATCAACGGTGACGACCTGCGCGAGTTCGTCAAAGGCCTCGGCCTGCCGGGCGAGGTGGAGGAGCGGTTCCTGACCATGACGCCCGCGACGTACGTCGGTCTGGCACCCAACCTGGTCGCCTTCCTCGACGTCGACTGACACATACCCCAAGGGGGTATCCTGAGTCATGGCTGGATACACCGGGAGCAAGGACGACTACCTCAAGCGGCTGCGTCGCATCGAGGGGCAGGTCCGCGGCGTGCAACGGATGGTCGATGAGGACACCTACTGCATCGACGTACTCACCCAGATCAGCGCGATCACCAAAGCGCTGCAATCGGTCAGCCTCGGCCTGCTGGAGGACCACATCGGGCACTGCGTGGTCGGCGCCGCCCGGGAGTCCGATGACGCGGCCCAGGCCAAGGTAGAAGAAGCCTCAGCCGCTATCGCGCGGCTGGTGCGCAGCTGAAGGAGATACCCGTGGAACAGCAAGTCGAAGTTGCCGGAATGACCTGCGAGCACTGCGTTCGCGCCGTGACTGAAGAGCTGACCGCCCTCGACGGGGTCAGTGACGTGCACATCGAACTGATCAGCGGCGGCAACTCACCGGTGACGATCCTCAGTGAGGATCTGGTCGATCCCGACCTAATCGCAGCCGCCGTCGATGAGGCCGGCTACCAGGTCGTGAGCGGGGACTGACTCAGATCGTGACGTCGCCGGCCGGCGTCGTGAATGTGATCGACAGCAGACCCGGGGTGCCCTTCGGCGCCGCGAAGTCGAACTCGATCTGCGGCTCCCACTCCTCGCGGTCCACCCCCGGCTCACCGGTCAGGCCGAGCCATTCGCGGACCCGATCCGGGGAGCCCGCGATCGCCATGCCCTTCAGAGCGGCGTGCGCCGGGCCGTCGGTCGAGGGATGCGGGACACTCTCGCCCCACTCGATGAAGTAGGGCACCTGCGCGTCGTTGGTCAGCCCCTTCAGACCCAACTGCTTCCAGGTGAGTTCGGTGCCGTCCGGGCGGTGCCGTAGACCGGGCGCCGAGGAACGGCCGACCAGGCCCTCCGCGATCGCGATGTCTTCGACGCCGACGACCCAGCCCATCCAGCCGCCACCGCCGACGGAGCGGGCCCGGACCGCCTGCCCGAAGGGCGCCTTGTCCGAGGCCGGGTGATCGAGAACCTCGACGACCTCCAAAAACCGGCCGTCCAGCAGCGGAATGATCGAGTTGCGCGTGCCGAACCGTGGGTGCACACCACCATCGACCGGCTCGGTGCCGAGTTCATCGCCGAGGCGCTTGGCCGTCGCGATCAAACCATCGGGCTCTGCTGCGTAGACAACGTGATCGACTCGCATGTTCAGATGGTGCCACCTGTGGGCGCGCACACCGAATCGGGGGTCAACGACCGGTTCCTCGCTGCCGGATCGCCTCGTAGAGAACGATCGCCGCCGAGGTCCCCACGTTGAGCGAATTCACCTTGCCGGACATGGGGATTCGCACTCTCACATCCGCCGCGTCAAGGACCTGATCGGTCAGTCCCGTCTTCTCCGTGCCCACGGCGATCGCGACCGGTCCGGTCAGGTCGACATCGGTGTGCACCGTGTCCGTGTCCGGCGTCGTAGCCACCAGACGTACGCCGCGTGCGGACAACCACTGCAACGTCGCCGTGGTGGGGGCGGCAGCAACCGGCACTGAGAACACGGTCCCTTTCGAAGCCCGCACGACGTTGGGGTTGCCCCAGTCGGTCACCGGATCGGCGGCGACGAACGCATCGACGCCGGCGGCATCGGACGTCCGCAACATGGCGCCCAGATTGCCCGGCTTCTCGACCCCTTCGGCGATCAGCAACAACGGCTGGTCCGGCAGCCGCAGATCCTCAGGACTGGCGAACACGGCCGGTACCACCGCCAGGAACCCGTCTGCGCCCTCCCGATAGGCGACCTTCTCGAAGGCAGCCCGGCTGAGGGTGATGACCTCGGCACCGGCCGCAGCCGCCGCCTCGACGACATCTTCCTGACGGGCCGGATCCGCCATCAGCTCAGCGCACAGGAACAGCGTCTCCGGGCGCACGCCCGCAGACAGGGCGAGTCCCAGCTCGTCGTACCCCTCGACCAGGGTCTGTCCGGTCTGCTCCCGGCCGCGGCGGCGACGCAGGGTTGCCAGAGCTTTGAGCCGCGGATTGGCGGCGGAGGTGATGTGCAGGCTCACAGCAGGGAGCGCAGGACGGTTGCCGCACCGTCCTGCTCGATGGTTCCGGTGACCTCATCGGCGACGGCCTTCACCTCATCCGGCGCCTGACCCATGGCCACGCCGCGTGCGGCCCACTCGAGCATCTCCAGGTCGTTGCGGTGGTCGCCCACCGCGACGGTGTCGCACGGCTCGATACCCAGGAATCGGCGTACTTGCTCCAGGGCTGAGGCTTTGGAAACACCCTCGGGGTTGATGTCCAACCAGGCCGAGAACCCGACCGCGTAGTTGACCTCGTGCAGGCCGAGGCGCTCGGCCAACTCCAGGAAGTCCTCGGCGGTGCCGCTGGAGGAGCGGAAGGTCAGGCGGGTCGTGGGCTGTTGCGCCAACTCCTCCCAGGAGACGACCTTCTGCACCCCGTTGAGCTCACCCTCGGGGAACGGCGCGCTGAGCAGGAAGCCCTCACCCAGCACCTCGACCGCGACGGTCGCGTCGGGCCAGGCGTCACGCAATTTGCCCAGCACCGGGCCCGGGTCGAAGGTGACGGTCTCGACCAGGTGGTAGCCCGCAGGGGCGCTCGGATCGAGGGAGATCGTGACGGCGCCGTTGGAGCACACCAGGTAGCCGCTCGCGAGGCCGATGTGCTCGGCGACCGGGGTAGCCGCGATGACCGACCGGCCGGTGGCGATCACCACATGATGGCCAGCGTCCGCGACGGCGCGCACGGCGTCGCGCACCGCATCGGACATCGTCCCGTCGAAGTGCAACAGCGTGCCGTCGATGTCCAGAGCCACGAGCAACCGGGTCACGCGATCACTGTACGGGGCGCCGCGTCGGGCCACACGCGGCGCCGACCGGCTCAGGAACGATGAATCGCAGCCAACACACCTGTGCCGAGCATCAACACGCCACCGACCAGGCACAGCCACAGCCCGATGCCGGGGTCGACGCTGGCCTGCAGACCGACGCCCGCCGACTTGAATTCGTCGAGACTGCTCGAGATATCGACCAGTTCGTAGATCGCAATGCCGGTGACGATGAGGCCGCCGACGATCCCTGCGATGGCAACCGGCAACGACAGCTTGCCGAGCAACCGCAAGGCGGCCAGCACCAGGACCAGCACCGCGACGACGACCACGATCCAGCCGATCGTCACGCCCGAGTTGTCAGAGGCGCGGTCGGCGAACTCCCGCAGCTCAGCCGAATCGCTCGGCAACCCGATCTTGACCCCACCGATGCCGTTGGCCGACATCGTGATCGCGCCGTTGGACAGCAGCGGAATCGTCATCGTCAGCTTCGCCCAGGTCAGGAACGCACCGATACCGGCCAGGAGGCTGGCGACGACCAGGCCGATCGCCGGCATCCGGGCCTGCAGGCTCAGCGGTTGCGAAGGTGCCGCGGGCTGACCTTGGCCGTAGCCGGCGGCACCGTAAACCGGGGCGCCGTACTGCTGGCCGTACTGCTGGGGCTGGCCGTACTGCTGTTGCGGCTGGACGTACTGCTGCTGGGCGTCGTAGGCCGGCTGCGCGTACTGCTGGGGCTGACCGTAGTCAGGCGCCGTGCTGCCGTACGACGGCTGCTGTGGCTGCCCGTACTGCTGCGGCGCGGCGTACGGCTGGGGCTGCTGCGGTTGTGCGTACTGCTGGGGTGCGGCGTACGGCTGACCCTGGTCGTAGGAGGGCGCCGACTGGCCGTACGGCTGGTAGGAGGGCGCGGCGTACGGGCTGCTGACGGGGGTCTCCTGCGTCGGCGGGGTCACCGGGGTGGCCTGGGTGACCTCACCCGCCTCCGGCGCCGGGTTGCCGTACGGCGAGGCGGGCTGCTGAGGTGCCGGCTGCTGGGGGTCGGGCTGCTGGTCGGTCATGACGGTTCTCCACGCTGTGTTGTATGGCGCCGTGCGGCGCACTCCTGCCCTCAATCTATGAGGAAAGGAGGCGCCGCACCATGTCGGGAATACTCAGTCGTCCGTCAGGGCCAAGGCTTCCCGGTAGCTGAGCCGGTGGCCGGTCTGCAGCAGCGAGCGCCGGTAGAGCTTCTCGGCCACCCGCACAATGAGGTACGCCGCGGCCAGACCGATCAGCAAGGAAACCACCGGCTCCCACCAGGCGGCGTCCCCCGACACCACGCGCACGGGCATTGCGATCGTCGACAACAGCGGCACGTACGACGCGGCCGTGAGGAAAATCCCGGTGCCGGAGATCCCGACGATGAAGACGATCACGACCAGCATCGTCAGCGGTGTCGAGGTGGACTGCAGGTCCTCATTGCGGGTCGCGAGCGCACCCGCCACCGCCCACACCGCGGCGAAGGTTACGAAGCCCACGATGAAGAACAGGATGAACCAGACGATGCCGGCGGACACCTGCGACAGCAGGTCGCTGCGGCCGGTGGCGATCAACCCGATGATGCCGGCGACGGCGAAGATCGCGACCTGGGCCAGCGCCAGCACCGTGTTGCCGACCACCTTGCCGATCAACAACTGCCGCAACGGGATCGCACTGGCCAGGATCTCCACGATGCGGTTCTGCTTCTCCTCGATGACGCTGCTGGCGATCGACATCCCGAAGAGCAGCGCCGCGATGTAGAAGAGGAAACCGAAGACCAGGCCCATGATCTTGCCCGTGCTCTGCTGGTCGTCCCCGGACTGCAACAGGTCGTAACTGACGGTGCTGCCTTTGGCCAACTGATCCAGCGACACCCCGGCTGCGGCCGCGTTGCGTTGCAGCGCCTGCTGCTGCACGGCCTGCGGGATCCACGTCTGAGCGGCACTGTCCTTGCTGGACTTCCCGACCAGCCGCCAGCCGCCGTCGTCGGTGGGCAGGAGCGCAACGTCCGCCTTGCCGTCGGTGACGGCCCGCTCGGCGGCCCCTTGATCGGCGTACGTCGAGGTCTTGAAGGTGACCTTGTCCGATCCGGCCGCGTGGGCGGCCTTCTCGGCCTGCTGCGTCACAGAGGTCGCACTGGAACTGAGCACCGCGACGTCGGTGGTCTGCGGCCGGCTGGCCAGCCAACCCTGGACGGCGAGCGCACCGATGATCAGGACCAGGACGGCCACCGTGGAGACGATGAAGTTGCGGTCCTTGAGCTTGACCGACATCTCTCGTGCGGCGACGATCCGCCACAACTGACTGGTGTTCATGCGGGCACCTCCTGCTGGGTCTGGGTTGTTGCGGCCGTGACGTCTCGGTAGATGTCGGCGAGGCTGGGTCGGATCGGACCGAATTCGAGGACGGATCCGCGGGCCATCGCCTCCCGGAGCACGGCATCCGCCTGGTCCGGTGAATCAAGCTGCAGCACAGCGGTATTGCCTTCAATGTCAATGACGCGTACGCCGCGCGCGTCACGCAACCAGCCGGCGTCACCGCCCAGCACCAGACGATGCCGCACGGTTTCAGTGGCGCGCAGATCGTCAGCGGTGCCCTCGGCGAGGACGCGGCCGTGGGAGAGGATCACCAGCCGGTCGCAGAGTCGCTCGACCAGATCCAGTTGGTGGGAGGAGAAGAGCACCGGCACGCCGCTACCGGTGAATTCGCGCAGCAGCGCCGCCATGGAGTCGACCGCCGCCGGGTCGAGGCCGGAGAACGGTTCGTCGAGCACCAGCATCGTCGGGTCGGCCACCAGGGCGGCGATGATCTGCACCCGCTGCTGGTTGCCCAACGACAGTGACTCGAGCTTGTCGCCGGTCCGTCCGCCGAGGTCGAACCGCTCCAACAGCTGCGTGGAGCGACTCGCGGCGTCCTGCGCGCTCAGTCCGCGCAACCGGGCCAGGTAGATCAACTGGTCGAGGATCGGCTGCTTGGGATACAGACCGCGCTCCTCGGGCATGTACCCGAAGCTGCGGCGGTCGGTGGTCGTGATCGCCCGGCCCTGCCAGTCGATCTGGCCCCCGTGCTGGGCGAGGACACCCATGATCATCCGCATGGTGGTGGTCTTGCCGGCACCGTTGCCGCCGACGAACCCGGTCATGGCACCGTCCGGCACACTGAAACTGACCTGGTCGACGGCGACGTGATCGCCGAACCTTCGGCTGACGTCTCGTAGCTCCAACATGCTCTCGACGCTACGGCCGCCGACCGGTCGGGCGGATCCGCCCGCAGGCGGAGATTGTCTGGGTTCTACTCCCCCGGCAGGACCAGACCGCTCTCATAGGCACGTACGACGGCCTGCACCCGATCGCGTAACTGCAACTTGGCCAGGACGCTCGACACGTGCGTTTTGACGGTGCTTTCGCCCAGGACCAGTTGCTGGGCGATCTCCGCGTTGGACAGCCCCTTGCCGACGAGCGTGAGCACCTCGAGCTCCCGTGGGGTGAGTTGCTCGAGGGCTCTGTCCGGCGCGGGGGTGGGGGTCGCCGTACTGCGCTCGATCACCCGGCGGGTCACCTCGGGAGCCAGCAACGCGTAGCCCCTGCCCACCGTGCGGATGGCGTCGGCGAGTTCTTCGGGGCTGGTGTTCTTCAGCAGGAAGCCGCTGGCTCCGGCGGCCAGCCCCTCGAAGAGATAATCGTCACGGTCGAAGGTGGTCAGCAACAGGACCTTGGCGGTACCGGCCGCCACGATGCTGCGGCAGGCGTCGATACCGTTCAACCGGGGCATCTCGACGTCCATCAGGACGACGTCGGGAACCAATCGGGTTGCTGCTTCTACGGATTCGGCGCCATCGGCCGCCTCACCGACGACCTCGATGTCCGGCTCGACGGACAGCATCATCGCGAAGCCGCTGCGCACCAGGGCCTGGTCGTCGACGACCAGGATGCGCAGGGGTGCCTCGGACATGGCCTGACCCTATCCAGCGGCTAGCGTGGGAGTCCCGCCGACCGAGAGGACACCGCTCGTGAAACTCGCCCAGCAACTTGTCGGACAACTGCAGGACGCCGGTGTGCGCCGGATCTACGGGATCGTGGGCGACAGCCTCAATCCGATCGTCGATGCGGTGCGGGAGACCGGTGGCAGCGCCAAGGGCGGTATCGACTGGATCCACGTGCGGCACGAAGAGGCAGCGGCGTTCGCAGCGTCCGCGGATGCGCAACTTACCGGCGAGTTGGCGGTGTGCGCCGGCTCGTGTGGCCCGGGCAACCTGCATCTGATCAATGGTTTGTACGACGCGAACCGCACCGGAGCGCCGGTGCTGGCGATCGCCAGCCACATCCCGAGCACCCAGATCGGGCAGTCCTACTTCCAGGAGACCCACCCCGACCGACTCTTCAACGAGTGCAGCGTCTACAGCGAGTTGATTAGCACCCCGCAGCAGTCGCCGCGGGTCGTGCACGCCGCGATCTCCCATGCCCTGGGCGACGGCGGTGTGGCGGTCGTGACGCTGCCCGGGGATCTGGCGTCGCTGGACGCGCAGGGCGAGCCTCCGGCGTACGTGCCGATCGAGCACGGTCACCTGATGCCCGCACCGGCCGTGGTGCAGCAACTGGCGGAGGCGATCAACTCCGCGTCGCGGGTGGCCATCTTCGCCGGCTTCGGCACTGGCGAGGCGCACGACCAGGTGATCGCGCTCGCGGAGAAGATCGGTGCGCCGATCGGGCACAGCCTGCGCGGCAAGGACCAGATCCAGTGGGACAACCCCTACGACGTGGGGATGACCGGGTTGCTCGGGTACGGCGCGGCGGCGGCCGGGATCGAGGACGCCGACCTGCTGCTGCTGCTCGGCACCGACTTCCCCTACGACCAGTTCCTGCCCGACGTGCGCACCGCGCAGGTCGATCGGCGGGCCGCGATCATCGGCCGGCGCACCGGAGTCGACATCCCGGTGCACGGTGACGTGCTGCCGACGCTGCTGGCGCTGGAAGAGCTGGTCGAGCCCAAGAAGGACCAGAAGTTCCTGTCCAAAACGCTCAAGAAGCACGAGCGGTTGATGAGCAAAGCCGTTGGTGCGTATACGAAGAACGTCGAGACCCGCGTGCCGATCCACCCGGAGTACGCCGCGTCGATCCTGGACAAGGTCGCGGCGCCTGATGCGATCTTCACGGCCGACACCGGCATGTGCAACGTCTGGACAGCGCGATACATCGAGCCGCTCGGGACGCGGCGATTGATCGGCTCCTTCCTCCATGGATCGATGGCCAACGCACTGCCGCAGGCGCTCGGCGCGCAGTTCGCCTTCCCGAACCGCCAGGTCGTCTCGGTGTGCGGTGACGGCGGGTTGTCGATGCTGCTGGGCGACATGCTGACCGCGAAGATGTACGACCTGCCGATCAAGGTGATGGTCTTCAACAACGCCACCCTCGGGATGGTCAAGCTGGAGATGCTGGTCGATGCGATGCCGGACTTCGGAACCGACACTCCCGTGGTCAATTTCGCCGATATCGCTGCTGCGATGGGTTGGCATTCGATCCGGGTCACCGACCCGCGCCAGTTGGAGGGGGCCTTCGGTGAGTCCCTGGCTTCGGACGGACCGTCCCTGGTGGACATCGTCACCGACCCGCGGGCGTTGTCGATCCCGCCGAAGATCACCTCCGACCAGGTCTTCGGCTTCGCGACCGCGATGAGCAAGATCGTGCTCAACGGTGGCGCCGGGGAGGCCGTTGCGATGGCGCGCTCCAACCTGCGCAACATCCCCCGCGGCTGACATGGGGTGTTAAATCCCTGCATGAGCCCCGCATCACGTCGTCACGGCGCCGCGTGGGCGGCCGCGGCGTTGGCCGTCGCAGCCGTCCTGCTGTTCCTCGCCGCGCGATGGGTGCTCAGCCCGCAGGCCTTCGGCGAGTCCGGCGCAACGATCACCGCCCATCCGACGATCGGCAGCACCGAGTACTTCGGAATGGCCGTGTACGCCGCCGCCGGGGAAGTCCCTGACATCACGATGAGTTCGGCCGCGAGTGGGCCCCCGGTCCAGGTGGGCGGACCGACGCAGTTGCCCGAGCCCACGGTCACCGTCGACGTCGTGGACGCTCGACCTAACGTCGTCGAGAACTCCAGCGCAGCTCACCTGTCTCTGCTCTACTGCGTCCACCGAACCAAGGACCTGGGGATGGGGTCAGGTATGGCCGACACGTTGCATCGGGTGTGCCAAAGCGTCGAGCCGTTGGGCAGCGGCACCCGGGTCTTCAATGACTACCGCGACGTCATCCTGGCGGTCACCCCCACCCAGGTCGGCACCGTGCGTGTCGAAGGCGTCACCATCGACTTCCAGGAGGGGCTGCGTCGCGGCAGTCAGTCGATCGGCGTGACGGTCGTCGCCGACACCACACAATGAACTTCCCTAGAGCAAGAATGGGATCCGGGCCCGTACCCGAAAGCCGCCGGTAGCCCGCGGTCCGATCTCGGCCTCACCGCCGAGGGCCGCAACCCGTTCGCGAATCCCCTGCAGCCCCAGGCCCGTTCCCGATGTGCCCGGCACGGGCGAGCCGGCGTCGAGAACCTCCGCCTCGACGTACCCACCCTCACCGGCCCGGACCACGCGCACCGTCACCGACGCGGTGGCCGCCGACGAGTGCGCCCGCACGTTGGACAGCGCCTCCTGCACAACGCGGTAGACCCCGAAACCTGCTGCTGTCGGCACCCGCTCGGCCAGGCCGTCGCCGTCCACCAGCACGTACGTCGTGCCAAGACCCAACGTGTCGAACTGGGCCACCAGCGCAGGGACGTCCGCCAGGGTGGGCGCAGGGGTCCGCGAGTCGGCATCGTCACCGCGCAACGTGCCCACCAGCGAACGCATCTCGGTGACCGCCGAACGGGCGGATGACTCAACGGTTTCCAGCGCACCAGCCGCTGCGGGTGGATCGACCGTCAGCACCCGTCGCGCGGCCGCTGCTTGCACACCCATCAGCGCGACGTGATGCGCCACCACGTCGTGCAGTTCGCGGGCGATCCGGACCCGCTCATCGACCACCGAGCGATCCCGCAACTGCGCCGCCTGCTGCTCGATCAGACCGGCCTGCTCGGCCAACGCGGCCCGCTGCCGCGCATTGCGCCAGTCCAGCGCGCCGCCGAGGATCGCGCCGCCGAAGTAGATGGCGTTGATCAGGTAGATGTACGCGGCCAGAGCGGCCGGATAAGGGAACGGGCCCGGCGACGGACCGGACGCCGTCGTGCGATGGACCAGGTCAATGGTCACCCACACCATCAACGCCGCGACGCACAACGCCACGACGGCCACGGTCCGCCCGCGCGGTGCACCCCACGCCACCGCAGCGTAGAACCCTGCGAGATAGAGGAATTGCAACACCACGCTGACCGCGAGCGGCGGCAGCAGAATCCCGGTTGCGATCCACAACACCGTGATGGCCAGGACCGTCGCAATCGGGAACCGTCGCCGCCACACGATGAGCACGCCCGCAAGGATCAGCGGCACATGCTGCACCACGACCGGCGCGGTGACCTCGCTCAGCGACCCGAGGCTGCGCTCCAACTCCAGACCGAGCGCGCCCACGAGCACGAAGGCGACTGCGATGGCGATGTCCCGGCGCCACCAGGAGGCGGGCAAGGGCCGCTTCCACGGATCACCGACCCCGAAAAACGCCCCAACCGTCGCCACCGGCCCAGGCTAACCGGATCAGCTCACCGGCTTCAGGACGTCCTCACCGACGAACGGGGCAAGCGCGGCCGGCACCCGGACCGAACCGTCGGCCTGCTGGTGGTTCTCCAGGATCGCGACCAGCCAACGCGTCGTCGCCAGCGTGCCGTTCAGCGTCGCGACGATCTCGGACTTGCCCTCGTCGGTGCGGAACCGGGTGTTCAGGCGGCGGGCTTGGTACGTCGTACAGTTCGAGGTCGACGTCAACTCGCGGTAGCGACCCTGGGTCGGCACCCATGCCTCGCAGTCGAACTTGCGCGCGGCAGGGTTGCCCAGATCGCCGGCCGCAGTGTCGATGATCCGGTAGGGCACCTCGATCTTGGCCAGCATCTCCCGCTCCCAACCCAGCAGCCGCTCGTGCTCGGCCTCGGCCTGCGCCGGGTCGCAGTACACGAACATCTCCAGCTTCTGGAACTGGTGCACCCGGATGATGCCCCGGGTGTCCTTGCCGTGCGAGCCGGCCTCGCGGCGGTAGCAGGTCGACCAGCCGACGTAGCGGCGCGGCCCCTGGGACAGGTCGATGATCTCGTCGGCGTGATAGCCCGCGAGCGCCACCTCCGAGGTCCCGGTGAGGTAGAGGTCGTCGGCCTCGAGGCGGTAGACCTCGTCGGCGTGCTCGTCGAGGAAGCCGGCGCCGGTCATGATGTCCGGTCGCACCAGCGAAGGGGTGATCATCGGGGTGAACCCGTGCTCGACGGCGAAGGCCAGTCCCATCTGCAACAGGCCGAGTTCCAACCGTGCGCCGACACCGGTCAGGAAGTAGAACCGCGATCCGCCGACCTTCGCGCCACGCTCCATGTCGATCGCCGCGAGCCGCTCACCCAGGGCCAGGTGGTCCAGCGGCTCGAAGTCGAACTCGGTCGGCGACCCGACGACCTCGCGGACGGTGTAATCGTCCTCCCCGCCGGCGGGCACGCCGTCGATGATGAGGTTGCCGACCTTCTTCAGCAACGTCTCGAAGGTTGCCGACTGCTCCGTGGCCTGCGCTTCCAGCGACTTCACCTGGGCGGCAAGGGCCGCCGCATCGGTGCGCGCCTGCTCGGCCTGCTGCTCCAACGCGGTGACGTCTTCGCCGCGTTTGCGGGCCGCGTTGAGTTGGCCCATGGCTGCGCCGACCTGCTTGCTGACCGACTTCTGCTGCGAGCGCAGTTCTTCGAAGTGCGACAGCGCAGTACGCCGCGCGGAGTCCGCCGACAGGATCTGGTCCACCAGGGACTCGTCGGCCCCCCTGGCCCGTTGGCTGGCTTTGACCCGCTCGGGGTCCTCCCGCAACACCTTGATGTCGATCACGATCGACAAGGCTAGCCCGGCCCTGGGATAGGTTGCGGTCATGCCCACGGCCGCGGTGATCGTCAACCCCACCAAGGTCTCCGACCCCGAGCGGCTCCGCGCCCAGGCGCGTGCGGTCTTCGAGAGCCACGGATGGGCTGAACCGCTGTGGTTCGAAACCACCGCGCGGGACACCGGTCGGGGGCAGGCGCTCGAAGCCGTCCAGCAGGGCGCCGACCTGATCTGCCCGTACGGCGGGGACGGGACTGTTCGTGCTGTGGCCAGTGGCGCGCTGGGCAGCGGCGTGCCGTTGGGTCTGCTCAGCGCCGGCACCGGGAACCTGCTGGCGCGCAACATGAAACTGCCCCATCGGCGGTTCCAGGACGGCCTCACGGCGGCGTTGACCGGACGACCGCGACCGATCGATGTCATGCGGGTAACCATCGACCGCGACGGCGACGACCAGTGGGCCGAGCCTGAATACGGCCTGGTGATGACCGGATTCGGCCTCGACGCGGACATTCTCGGCGGCACCCCGGATGCGTTGAAGGCGCGGTTGAGTTGGCTGGCCTACCCGGTCAACGGACTGCGGCACGTCCGGCATGACCACACCGCGATGACCGTGACCTTCGACGACGATCAACCTGTCGACACCGAGGTCACCACCGTCATCGTCGGCTCCTGCGGTCTGCTGACCGGCGGAGTGCAACTGATGCCGAACGCTCGCTTCGACGACGGTGAACTCGACGCCGTGCTGATCCGCGCCGGTGGCCTGCTCGGTTGGCCGAAGGTCGTCGTGAGCATCCTGGGCCGGTCGAAGCGATCGAGCCACGCGGTGGAACGCCGGGTGGCCCGGGCCGTCGAACTGCGTGCCGGCGCACCGACCCCGATCGAGATCGACGGCGACCACCTGGGCTCGGCGATCGGTCTGCGGATCGAGGTGCTGCCGAGCGCCCTCACCGTCCGCAGCTGACTCGCCGTGGTCGCCGGAGCACACTTCGTCTTCGACAGCACCCACCCGGTGGCTGCTCCGCGCCGGGCGGTGATCGACGTCCTGTCCGATCCGTGGCACTGGGACAGGTGGTGGCCGCAGATCAGGGACATCGAGACGATCGACGCCGACCACGGCCGGGTGCAGATCCGCAGCCTGCTGCCCTACCGGTTGCGATTGACCCTCACCAAAGAGCGGCTGGACCCGGCGGACGGGGTCTTCCGTGCGCGGCTGGCAGGTGACCTGGACGGCTGGGCCCAGTTCGACGTACGGGAGCAGGACGTGACGATCGTGCACTTCCACCAGGAGGTGACGCTGCGCGCAGCACCCTGGCTTCGGGTGCTCGCCCGTGGCGGCCGGCCGCTGCTGAGGGCCAACCACGCGTGGATGATGCGGTCCGGCATGCGCGGTCTGCACCGGGCGGCAGTCCAGCGGCCAGAGTCACCAGGCACACTCAGAGCATGACTCGCCGCCTCCTCGCCCCCGTGGCCCTGGCCGCGGCCGCCCTGACCCTCAGTGCCTGCGGGGGCGGCGCCTCGAGCTCACCATCGGGTACGGCGAGTGGCACCTCCGCGACCAGCGGCACCTCCGCAACCACCGCCACCCCCACGACGAGCAGCTCCGCACCGACCAGCAGCACGGCCACCAGCACCGCGAAAACCAGCCAATCGCCGACACAGAGCACGAGTTCGACGGTTCCGAGCAACACCGTGGTGCCCAATCCGACCGGGTACAGCACCCCGACCACGGTCCAGCCGGTCGGCAACGGCTGCGTGCCCGCACGGTTGTCGGTCAGCAGCGTCGGGATCGACGGTGAGCGCGTCGTCGCGATGGGCACCAACGCCCAGGGCCAGATCTATCCGCCGCCGAAAACCACCATGTGGTACGACAAGTCGGCCCAGTTGGGCACGAACGGCCGCACCGTGATCGCGGGGCACGTGACCTACGACGGGCCGGACGAGTTCTACGACCTGGACCAGGTCCGCGTGGGTGCGCCGGTCGACATCACCTGCACCGACGGTCGCAACCTGACCTACATCGTCACCAACAAACGCTCCGAGTTGAAGACCAAGGTCACGACCGACCAGGACGTGTGGGGCGGCAGTTCGTCATCGGTCCTGGTGCTCATCACCTGCGATAAGAACAGCCCGATCGTCGGGCAGCACCACCTGAACAACTACCTGGTGTGGGCCGAACCGGCCGGCGCCTAACCCAGCGAACGCAGCCACTCGCGCGCGTCGGCGAACGCGGCGTCGGATGCGGCCGACTCGACGGTGGCCGCTCGCAGATCAGCGCGCGGGTAGGAGCCGAGGAAGCGCACGTCGGCGGCGGTCCGCCGCAGACCCAGCAGCGCATCGGCGACCCGCTCGTCGCGCAGGTGCCCCTCCAAGTCGATGGAAAAGCAGTAGCTGCCCATCGCCGCACCGGTCGGGCGCGACTCCAGGCGGGTCAGGTTGATCCCGCGGGTCGCGAACTGCTCCAGCAACTCCAGCAGACCACCGGCCCGGTCGGAGTGCTGGTAGAGCACCAGGGTGGTCTTGTCGAAACCGGTCGGCTTGGGCAGCCAGCCGGGCCGCGCGACCAGCACGAACCGCGTCACCGCCGTCTTGTTGTCACCGATGTCCTCGGCGAGCACCTCCAGCGATCCGGCGGCCACCGGGGCGCAGACTGCTGCGTCGTACGGCGGAGGCTCACCGGCCGCGAGCGCCGCCTCCAGCGCTTGGGGTCCGGCCGCCGTCGATAGCGCGGGGACGTACGTCGCACCCGGGAGGTGCTCGGCCGCCCAGCCGCGGACCTGGGCCCAGGCGTGCGAATGGGTGCCGATCGTGCGGATGTCTGTAAGCGACGTACCGGGGGGTGCGACCAACACGAAGGTGATGGGCACGAGGACTTCACCGACGATCACCAGTCGGAGGGCGTTCAGGGCATCGATGGTGGCGGGTACGCCGCCCTCGATGGAGTTCTCGATCGGCACCATCGCCGAGTCGACCGCGCCGGACTGCACCCCGCGCAGCGCCGCGTCGACGGTGGGGAACGGTACGTGCTCGGCCCCTTCGGCCGGTCGCCAGGCCAGCAGGGCGGCCTGGGTGAAGGTGCCCTCGGGACCGAAGTATCCGTAGCGCATCAGGCGTCCTTCCGGTTGGTGCGGGCGGCGGCGATGGCCTGCTGTTCCTCCGGGGTGAGTTTCACCTCCGAGCGACCGGCCAGCACCCCCTTGGCGTAGGTGCGTGACTCGTCGCGAGCGTGGATCGAGGTGATGACCAGTCCGTCACCGGAGTCGTCCAGCAGGGCCGCCGAGAACGATAGCCGTCCGCCCGGGTCGCCGAACGCGTCGTACCGCACGACGGCCACGTGCCGCAGGGCGGCGGCGACGTGCGGGCTCAGCCCGTCGACGCGGGCGTCGAGGGCACCGACCCGCCGCTCGATCGCCGTACTGCGATCGGCTTGCCGCGTGAGGACGGCGAGCGCGTCGCGTCGCTGGTCCGGCGGCCACAGCGCCATGAACTGCCGCTGGATCGCCCGCAACCGCAACACCGCGGCGAGCGCCACCACCAACGCCAGCACGGCGAACGTGAGGGCCAGCACAAGCAGGGCGGTGGACACGGGAATGAGGGTACGGCGTGCGTAGACTGACCGCGTCATGGATCTCGGGCTGATGGTCACCGTCTTCGTGACCATCTTTCTGGTCGAACTGCCGGACAAGACGTTCATCGCGACGCTGGTCCTGGCCACCCGCTACCGACCGATCCTGGTGTGGATCGGGGTGTGCGCAGCGTTCCTGGTGCAGACCGTGGTCGCGGTTGCGTTCGGTGGGCTGATCGGGCGGCTGCCGGAGAAGCCGGTGCATGCGGTGGTCATGGTGCTGTTTGCGATCGCAGCAGTGCTGTTGATCCGCAGCGCCAAGGACGCCAACGCCGAGGAAGCCGAGACCGAGGAGGAGTTCGAGCAGAAGGCGACCGCGCCGGCATCGGGTTTCCATGCGGTGACCGCGTCCTTCCTGATCCTCTTCCTGGCCGAGTGGGGCGATCTGTCCCAGTTGGCCACCGCCGGGTTCGTGGCCAAGAGCGGCGGCGGTCTGGGTAACGCCCTCAGCGTTGGCATCGGCGCCTTCTTGTCGCTGGCCGTGGTGTCGGGGCTGGCGGTGCTGCTGGGCCGCAAACTGCTCGACCACGTGCCCTTGTCGGTGATCCGATTCGTCGGTGGTCTGGTCTGCGCGCTGTTCGCCGTCCTGCTGGCGCTGCAACTCTTCGGGGTTTCGCTGCCGTCCTGGCTACCTATCTGAGCCCCGTAACCTTGCCGGGTGATCCGGCGCTGGCTACTGGCGGTGGCCGTCGTCGTGCTCGGGATCGGGGCCGCGTCGGCCACCATCACCTGGCTGTCGGCACGGCCCGCGGTCCAGCCGATCACTCAACCGGGCCGATTGGTCATCGTGTCGATGCCCACGCTGACCTTCGAAGGCGCGAACTCGCACACCACACCGGCGTTGTGGGCGATGGCCCGCACCGGTGCGGTCGCGGTGCTGACGACCCGTAATCTGTCCGCGCACAGTTGCAGCAACCAGTCCTGGTTGACGTTCGGTGCCGGATCCCGCACGACCATCGGCCAGCCGGTGGGTGAGACACCCACCGGCCAGCAGCCCGGGGCCTGTAGCGCCGAACTCCAACCGGTGCAGGACGGCACCGGCGCCTATTTCCCGAACTGGTCCACGTGGCGAGCCTCGGCACCGGGGTCGAACAACACCCCTGACCTGGGCCTGGTCGCGTCCTCGTTGGAAGCCCACGGCCAGTGCATGATGGCCGCTGGCAAGTACGTCGCGTTGGGTGCAGCCGACCGCACCGGCCGGATCGCGCACTATCAGCGCAGCGTCGATGACGTGTCGCTGACCACCTGCCCGGTGACGCTGATCGGGCTCGACGGACCCGACGACCGCTACCTGTCCCAGTTGCTGGCGCGGCTCCCGGCGAAGACCACCCTGGTGGTGACCGGCGCCGCCGACGACACGACACCCGAGTCGTTGCGCGCGGTGACGATCATCGGTCCGCACGTGCGGCACGGCCTGGCGACCTCGGCCTCCACCCGGCAGATCGGTCTCCTGCAGACGACCGACCTGTCGGCACTGGCCCTGTCCCGGCTCGGATCGGCGGCGCCGAGCCTGCCGGAGGGCCGAGCCCCTGTGGTCCAGCCGACCGGTAGCCCAACCGCACCGGTGGTCCGCGTCGAGCAGTTCACCAAGGCGTTGCAGATCGAGCACGCCTTCGTGCTGCCGTTCTTCGTCTGCTACCTCGGCGGGACGGCAGTCGCGTGTGCCGTGGGTGGCCTGTGGTGGTGGCTGCGACGGCCGGGGTTCAGCCGCGGTCTGCGACGGTACTTCGCCGGTGTGGCGGCCTTGGTCGCAGCCACGCCGGTCGCCACCATCCTGGTGGGTTTCCTGCCGTGGTGGCGGGCCGACCAGCCACGGGTGGTGCTGGGCATGTTCACCTTTGCCGGTGCCGTCTTCATCGCCGCGACCGCCTTGTTGGGGCCGTGGGGCCGGCAC
The DNA here is from genome assembly GCF_900108585.1 of Branchiibius hedensis. NCBI lineage: Bacteria > Bacillati > Actinomycetota > Actinomycetes > Micrococcales > Dermacoccaceae > Branchiibius > Branchiibius hedensis. Next base: position 3,502,792 of record NZ_UESZ01000001.1, on the reverse strand, counting down.
CGACGTGGACCCTTGGTCTTCCTCGCGAGCTTCACGCTCGTCGTACTCGGACTGGACGTCGTGCACGGTTCAGCGCTGCAACTGACCTCGATCACCGGCCTGCAACCGGTGTACGGCGGTCGGTTCTACGGGATGGGCAACGTCGCCTACGCGTTCTACGCGACGTGTGCGTTGCTGGTGGCCGCGGCGCTCGCCGGCGCTCTGCTGGACCGGCACGCACGGGTCCTGGCGGTGCTGACCGTCGTGCTGATCGGCGCCGCAGTCGTGATCGTCGACGGCTATCCGGGGTGGGGCGCCGACGGTGGCGGCACGGCGGCGCTGATCCCCGCGTTCGCCTACCTGGCGCTGAACGCGGCTGGGCGACGGGTGACCTGGCGACGGATCCTGCTGATCCTCGCGGTGAGCGCGGTGTTCGTTCTCGGGTTGGCCTACCTGGACTACCTGCGGCCGGTCGCCGATCGCAGTCACCTCGGCGACTTCATGGCCGGAGTCATCGACGATGGATCCACCGGACCCCTGGCGCGGATCTGGCAGGCGAACTGGACGATGCTGATCTCCTCCCCGATCAACCTCGTCGTGCCGGTGCTGTTGCTGCTGGCGATCGGCGCGCTGGGTTTCCCCAACTCCCGGCTCGGTCGGCCGCTGCGGCCGCTGTTCGACCAGGTGCCATTCTACGAGCGCGGACTCGCGGCGGCTGCGGTCTGCTGGCTGATCGGCTTCCTCAGCAACGACTCCGGGACCGCGATCCCGCCGGCGGGGTTGCTCATCGCGATACCGCTGACGGTGCTTCTTGCGGCGAGTCCGGCGTGGCGACTCGACGACGTACCGCCGGAAGTGACCACGCCAGAACCCCAAGTAGCAGCACAGCGATGAGGCCGTAACTGTCGTTGAGAAGCTGCCAACCGGGGTTACCGCTGGAGGACGCCGGGAAGTCCAGGCCTTGCTCCAAGCGCCATTGGCCCCACCACGGCAGCGGCATCGTGAACAACGCCCAGACGATCGCCGCCACCAGGAGCTTGCGCACCTGCAGCAGAGCGGCGAGCACCACGATCACCCACACGAAGTGGTGGATCCAGGAGACCGGTGAGATGAGCACGCCGACCAGGCCGACGGCGGCGGCTTCGTGCCACAGCCAACCCTTGTGGTGAGCGCGCCGGGCGATACCGAGGCCGATGACCATCACGATCAGCACCAGAACCAGCCACAACACGGTGGAGTCCCAGTGCGCGCGCAACAGCATGCCGCGCAGCGACTGGTTGGAGGTGCCGTCGTTGAGGCCCAAGCGGTCCGGGTCCTGCAGCGCGCCGCCCCAGAAGGCGAAGCTGGCACTCGGCAGCAGGACCCACGACACGAGGGTGAAACCGGCTGCACTGCCCGCTGCGGTGGCGGCGGCGCGCCATTGGCGGGTCACCACCAGATGCACGATGAAGATGCCCGGGGTCAGCTTGATCGACGTGGCGAGGCCGATCAGCACTCCACGCGGGATCCGGCCGGTGCGGCCGCCGAGGTCAAGCAGCACCAGCGCCATCAGGAAGATGTCCACCTGGCCGAACTTGATCCCGTCCCCGACCGGCTGAAGGCAGCACACGGCGGTCCAGATGCCCGCCAGCGCGAGCGGCCACCACCTGCCGCAGCGCTGGGCCGGTTCCCGGAACAGCCACCACACCAGGACCGCGAGTACCGCGAACTGCGCCAGCGTCCACAACCAACCGGCCAGCGTGAACGGGATGAGCGCCAGCAGGATCGCAAAAATGGACGCGATCGGTGGGTAGGTGAACGGCAACAGCTGCGGCGGCGGGGTCAGCGCGTCGTAGACCGGTCGGCCGATCAGGTTGGAGATCCCGGCGTTGCGATAGACCTCCAGGTCCACCAGCCACCGGGTGGGCGGGTTCTCCACCACGAAGTGATTGATCAGCATCACGGGCCGGATCAGTGCGACCACCACGGCCAGGGCCCAGATCCAACGGGTCGGTCGGGCAACAACGGTCACCCCGGCATTCTGCCCTGTGACGCTGATGACGCGGGCGCAGCGTCCGCAGAAGTTATCCACAGGGTTGGTCGATTAGTCTCGGGCCGTGATGCGGCGCTGGGTGATCGCGATGGTTTCGATTACCGCGTTGTTCGCCGTTGCGTACGGCGTGACCGGGCTGGTGACCGCCCGACCCGCGGCCAAACCCGTGGTGACGGGCGGCTCGGTGGTGGTGGTCGCCGTACCCGGATTGTCCTGGACCGACGTGTCCGCCGCCCGCACCCCCGCGCTGTGGCAGGTCCTCGACTACGGCGCGACGGCCAACCAGGTCGTGCACACCGTCGGATCCACCGCGTGTACGCCGAGTGCCTGGCTCACGCTCGGCGCTGGGCATGGCGTCGACGCGGCCGGGTGCACTGCACCCACACCGGTCGTGACCGGCAGCACCGCGAGCTGGCCGTCGTGGTCGCAGTGGCGGTCCACCGACTCCGGCGTCGGCTTGCTCGGCTCGACTGCGGCCCAGCACGGCAAGTGCATCGAAGCGGTCGGCCCAGAGGCGGCGCTCGGCGCTGCCGACTCCGCCGGGCGTGTCACCCACTATGCACCCTCGATCGCGTCGGCGTCCTTCACGACCTGCGCGGTCACGCTGGTCACGGCGTCGGCCGCGCAGTTGAACACGATCGTCGGCAAACTCCCCGCGACGTCGACCTTGATCGTCACGGGTTTGTCGGACGGTTCCTCCGGCGACGCGGGTCTGCGATTGGCCTACGCATTGGGCACGGGCGTGCCTGCAGGAGTTCTCCGTTCTGCCTCCACCAAGCAACCGGCCCTCATCCAGACCGCGGACATCACCGCCACCCTGTTGCAGGCGGTCGGTGTGTCGACGCTGCCGGGCGCCGTGCACGGCTCCGCGCTCCAGGTCGTCCCGACCCCGCAGAGCGCGGCGACAGCGACTGCTTCGAATGCCGCTCTGGCCCGGGCCGTGTCGGTCAACCACCAGGTGCTGGTGTGGTTCTGGCTCGCGTGGGCCATGGTCTTCATCGCGCTGCTCGCCGCGGTGGTGTGGCGCCGAGCCCGGTGGACCCGTCCGGCGCTGGCCTACCTGGCCGCGCTTCCGATCGGCACCTTCCTAGCCGGACTGCTGCCGTGGTCACGTTGGCCGGCACCGGGATTGTGGCTGGTGCTGCTGTCGCTGGGCTGGGCCGGGGTGGTCGTGGCCATCGCCTACGCCGGACCCTGGCGACGCTGGATCGGCGCACCGTGGGTGACGGTGTGCGCCGTCTCGTCGGCGGTGCTAGCGCTGGACGTGATGCACGGGTCGTCGCTGCAGCTGCCGGCGATGCTCGGACTGCAGCCCGAGTACGGCGGCCGCTACTACGGGATGGGCAACGCCGGTTATGCCATTTTCGCGACCGCAGTGTTGCTGCTCGCCGGCCTGGTGGGCGGCCGGTTGATCGCGGTGGACGAGCGACGCCTGGGCGCGTGGACCATCGGATTGCTCTGTGGCGCAGCGGTGCTCATTCTGGCGGCGCCGATGTGGGGTGCGGACTTCGGTGGGCCGCCGCCGCTGCTGATCGCCGGCGGCATCATGGTCGTCCTCGCGCTCGGTCGCTCGCTATCCTGGCGGCGCATCACGCTGATCGTGGGCGCCGCCGTGGTGCTGGTCGTCGCCGTCGGGGTCCTCGACGCCCTGCGCCCGGCCGCCTCGCGCAGCTACCTCGGCCGGTTCTTCGCCGGGCTCTTCGATGGTTCCGGTGGCATCGTCGGGGAAAAGCTGGGCGCGAACCTGCGGCTGCTGGTCGCGACCCCGGTCAGCCCGTTGATCCCGTTGGCGTTGATCTTCTGCGGGTACGTCGTGTGGCTCGCGGGCCGTCCCGCCCAGCCCGGCTGGTCGTGGGCCCGACGCCTGGGCAATGCCGTGGGCCTGTCCGAACCGCTGGAGATCGCAGCCGACACCCAGGTGGGCGCCGAAGAGCTGCCGTTCCTGCGGGAGACCGCGATCGGCGTACTCGTGATGTGCGCAATCGCCATGTGCATCAACGACTCCGGCGTCGGGATCCCGGCCATCGCGGCCCTGATCGCGTTCCCGTTCGCGACGGCGCTCGCCACCCGCGACCCGCTGTAGCGCCTCGAGCGATCTGCGACCCTCTCTAGCGCCTCGAGCCATCCGCGCGGGTTATCGACATTCGCGCAGCTTGCAACCCGCGCGGATGTCGATAACCCGCGCAGATCCAGTCGTGTGGGTGACTGTGGATCCAGCGGTCAACCCCGACCACAGCTGTTAGGCCCGTGGGAGGGTGGCGGCGTGAATCCGTTGCTGCAGCATTTCCACGAGCAGATCCGCCTGGCCAACCGCGAGTCCGAGGGCGGGCCCGGGATCGTCCGGGACCTGGATGGCCCGGTCCGGCGCCGCTACCCGGTGGAGCCCGGATCGTCGTACTGCATGGTGGAGTCACCCGAGGGGCTCGGGCCAGACCCCGACTATTGGATCGCCCGCACGGCGGAGTTCTTCAACGGAAGGGGCGAACGGGTGGAGTGGAAGACCTACTCCTACGACGAGCCCGCCGATCTCGCAGAACGTTTGCAGCGCAACGGTTTCCAGAAGGAGGACGACGAGGCACTCTTGCTCGGGGAGGCCGCAGCGCTCGTGCACGACGTGACCTTGCCGGCGGGAGTGGCTCTGCGAGAGGCAAATTCGTCGCAGGACTATCAACGCATCCATGATCTGATGCAGACCATCTGGGGCCCACGCGACGGTGACATGACGCAGGAGCTGCGACGGGAAAAGGCCGCCGACCCGACCTGCCTGGACATCGTGTTGGTCGAGGAAGATCGAGACGGACCGGTGCTCTGCGCAGCTTGGTGCCGCTACTCGCCGGGCACCGACTTCGCGTCGATGTGGGGCGGTTCGACGCTGCCGCAGTGGCGCCGGCAGGGTATCTACCGGTCCACGGTCACCTGGCGGGCGCAGCGAGCGATCGACCGCGGCTTCCGTTACATGCGGCTGGACACGTCACCGGACTCGCGGCCGATCCTCACCCAACTCGGGCTGCAGCACGTCGCCGACACCACGCCGTACGTGCGCGGCTGATCGCCACCCCAACCAGCCGAACGCGGCGACGATGAGCCAGCCGAGGTAGGGCGCGACGTTCTCCCGGAACCCAAGAGTCCAGTTCGCGGTGCTCTGGTCGAGCCCGGTGGCCCGACCCGGCGCGTACGCCAGGGCCATCACCACGGCGCGTACGACGAACAGTGCATCCCACACGAACGCCGCCAGCAAGGGCAGCAACAACCAGGTCGTCGCGTCGTACCAGGGCAGGGTGTACGGCGCGAGGACGGCGAACGCGGTCGACAGCACGAACGTCGCCACCACCGCGTGGCGCGTCAGCGGATCACGAATCCGGTCGGCCAGCCCGTAGCGCCGGATCACTGCCCATAGCGCCAGCGCGAAGAGGACCATCGCTGCTGCAGCGAGAACGAACACCACTGTGGTCACGAGCCACTCGGGTAGACCTAGCACCCGCAGCAATCGAATCGGCAAGGACCAGGGCGACGCGTAGGAGAACGATCCGCCGGCCGCCCCCAGTTGGTGCAGCACGTGCGGCCCGGCGACGAGGTAGCACGGCACGACCACCAGCAACGCCCCACCGAGCAGCGACCACAACCGGCCTGGGAGCACCCACGTCCCGCGGGCCCCGATCTTCCGCCGGTCCACCTGCCACCAGGCCCACGCAAGAGCGACTCCGACCACGCCGTACGTCACCTTGGTGCTGAAGGCCGCTCCGGTGAGCGCACCCGCGAGCCACGGCGATCGGCGGGCCGCGAGAAGCGCTGCTACGACGAAGAATCCGGCGATCAGATCCACGTGGGCGCCGAGCACCAGGGTCCCGAAAACCACTGGGTTGAAGGTCCACAGCAGATCGATGCGGCGACGCCGGTCCGGCGCCAGTTGGAGCAGCACCCAGCGGCAACCGAGCCACGCGAGCACGATGAAGACCTGCCAGATCCACACGGTCACGCGCAGGTTCTGGCCACCGATGAACGACGAAATCGCCTGCAGCATGGTCGCAAACGGACCGTAGATGCTCGGTGTGTGCTGCCACGGCGGCTGGACCGAGGCCGTCACCGGGTCCAGGCCACCGTGCCAGCCGATCGGTGACTCGAGATAGGGGTCACCACCCTGGGCCGCGATCCGGCCGTAGGCCGCGTAGTTCACGTGGTCCGCCGAGCCGAACGGCCCGGTCAACAGGGCGAGTACGCCGAGCGCGAGCGGCAGTGCCCACCCCCAGGTGCGCTCCGCCGGGCGGATCAGCGCGAGGATCACCCCGATCCCACCGGCGATGAACGCGATGTAGAGCAGCACGCTCACGCTTGTCGGAGACAACTGCCAGTCGAGGGTTCCAGGAGCCCACCCGCGAGGGCCCAGCGGCGGTTTCGCCGCCGACGGCCCGGCCAGTCCGACCGCGATCAGGATCGCGAAGGACAGGCACAGAAGCCCGGTGCGCACCCGACTCATGACGCCGCCCGGAACGCGCGCCATCGACGTACGCCGAGTGCTCGGGCCACATCGCGATATTGGGCTGCGCGGTGCAACTGCCCGCGCCAGTCGGACCCGGTGACCCGATGCCGCAGTTCGCAGGGCACTTCACGCACCCGCAGGCCGGCCTGCAGGACGTCGACGGTCAGCCCCACTTCCACACCCCAGCCGGCAGCCAATGGCGAACCGGCCTGCAACGCAGCCTGATTGAGGCAGCGCATACCGGACAGCGGTTGGGTCGCCTCCCAGCCGGTGAGCCGACGGATTCCGTTGCGAGCCAGTCGCACCACGAACCCATGGCCGCCGCCGGGACCCTGCGGGGGAAGGACGGCGATGGTCATGTCGGCCTGTCCTTCCGCTACGGGAGGCACGAGAACCCCTACGGCTGATGCCGATTCGCCCAGGTCAGCGTCGACGAAAAGCACCAGGTCGACAGCACCGACCTGCGCGAGCCCGGTCATGAGAGCGGCTGCCTTTCCCCGGTTGCGGCGGTGCTGCACAACCCTCGCGCCCGCCTCACGGGCCAACCTGGCCGTGTCATCGGAAGATCCGTCGTCAATGACCACAACCTCGGCACCGAGGTCGCGGACGGCTCGGACGGTTGCGGCGATCCGCTGCGCTTCGTCCTTGGCGGGGATGATGGCGGCGAGGGTCACCGGATGGTCAGCTGCCTACTGACGAGGCGGTCGCGGGCGCGGCGCTGCTCGGCGTCGAGCGGTGCGTCGTCCGCGAGGTGGGCATCGAATCGCTGAGCTACGGCGGCGAAGTCGTCGACGATCGCGTCCGGCTCCAAGGTCGTGTCGACCTCCCACACCGGGACCAGCAGGCCGCTGGCCCGGAAGGCGCCGAGGAGTCGTCCCTCGCCGAGACCGGCCTCGTCGGCGGCGATCAGACGTGCGAGGGCGTTGGTGGCGGTGTCTTCGTCGGCATCGAGCACCCAGCGCACGAAGCTGCGATCACCGACGCGACACCAGTAGGCCGACTGGTCGGGTAGCAGACGGTGGGTCGGAGCCACCGCTTCGTTGGCCCGCTCAAGGGACGCCTTGCCGTCCTCGTCCAGCTCGCCTTCTTCGATCCAGAAGTCGAAACCGTCGTACAGCGTGGGCTCGAACGTGGTGCTGGTGACCAGATCCTGCAGCCGCGGCGTATCGAAGGTAGGACGCGGCACGCTGGTGAGCGGTGTCCCCGGCTCCAGATCGAGACCGGCGATCAGGGCTGCCGCCAAGTCGCGGCTCGCGTCCCCGGAGCCACCCCCGCTCTGCATCGCGATCAGGACCCGACCGCCGTCCTGCGTCGCGCGGTGCAGCGCCGGCCAGGCCATCGGCAACACGGTGGCGATCGTCGCCTGACCGGACCGATCGGCGTACCGGAAATCAACGGTCGCGGTCGCGGCGGGCACGAACTCGCGCAGGGCGACCCAGTCCGCCTCGCCCGGCAGGCCTTCGAAGGGACGCGCGACGAACGGCGCCGGAGCGACCTTGGTTTTGCGTTCCTGCTTGTCTTTACGTTCCCGCCGAGAAGCCTTGCCCATGAGACTTCACTCTAGGCGGACCTACATCCGGCGCCGCGACGGGCCGCCGAGCGCCGCCCAGACCGTGGTTCGACCGTCCTCGTCGCTGACCCCCCACTCGTGAGCGAGAGAGCGCACGATCCGCAGGCCCCGGCCGCTGCGGGCCCATTCCGAGGACGGTTTGGGCGCGGGCGTCTTGCCGCTGCCGCCGTCCGACACTTCGATCTCGACGCGCGGCGGCCGCACCTTCCAATGCACCCGGATCGAGCCGTCGGGTAATGGTTTGCCGTGCAGGATGGCATTCGCGACGAGTTCGGAGGCCACCTGCTCGGTCTCCTGGACCACCTGCTCAGGCACCGTCGTACCCGCCAGATCCTCCAGCACCGCCTTGCGGATCCGCGGTACGGACTGCAGATCCCACGCCAGGCGCACCGTGCGGACGTGCGCGTCAGTGCCCTCGGTGCCGTCGTTGTCAGTCATGAAACTCCCTGCTGGCTTAGTGCGAAGCGTACGTCGGCCGGTCGGTTGGTGATGATCGCGTCCACTCCCAGCTCGATACACAGCGCGACGTCCTCGGGTTGGTCGACCGTCCAGACGTGCACCTCCCGGCCCGCGGCGTGCTGACGGGCGACGAACTCGGGAAACCGTTTGATGATGCCCAGGCGCGGTCCCACGATGGGTAGGTCGGCGGGGAAGAAATCGATCACCCGCAGGCCGGCGCCCACCTCGATCAGTTGCACCCGCTCGAGCTTGGGGGCCAGCCGACCGAAGCGCGCGACCGCTCTGGTGGAGAACGACATCATCCGCACCCGGGGTTTGCCGGGAGCTGGCGTCAGCAGGTCGTACTCGCCGAGGACCGAGACGAGTCTGCGTTCGACGTCACCGGCCCAACGGGTCGGATGTTTGGTCTCGATGACCAGTTCCAGCGGGCGGTCGGCCGCCAGCACCGAGCGGATCAATTGGCGCAGGGTGAGGATCTGCGCGTGGTGCCGGTCCGGTTCCTCCGACTCATCGGGGTGTGCGCGTTTCCAACTGCCCCAGTCCAGTCCTTCCAACTGGGCCAGCTCCAACTCCGAGACGACGCCGTCGCCATCGGAGGTGCGGTTGACGCGGCGATCGTGCACACACACCAAGTGCTGGTCGGCGGTGAGGCGCACGTCGCACTCAAGACCGTCGGCACCCTCGTCGATGGCCCGTAAGTAGGCACCGAGGGTGTGTTCGGGTTCGGTGTGGCTGGAGCCGCGGTGTGCGATCACCCGCGGCGGCTTCCCGGACAGCGTCACGCGGGACATTCTGGCACTTGCGTTGGAGCGCGCTCAAAGCTCTAGCGTCATCGACATGACCTCCAGCGAACACACGATGGACCGGGCACTGGCTGCGCTGTCGACGCTCGACGAGATCGACGGTCCGATGTCCGTGGAAGTGATCCACCGGCTCACCGAGCTGCCGGCCATCGACACGCCGCTGACCGTGGCCCAGGTCGCCGAGTTGCTCGACATCAGCGCGCACTCGTTGCGCTACTACGAGCGGATCGGTCTGGTGTCGGTTCCTCGCGATGCGGCGGGGCAACGCGCTTACTCTGCGGACGCCGTACGCCGGTTGGTCTTCATCAGCCGGATGCGCCTGTCCGGTATGCCGATCCGGGACCTGCAGCACTACGTGTCACTGGTTGACCTCGGCGACGACACCGTGCCGGAGCGCCTGGACATGCTGCTGGAGCACCGGGACACCATCCGCCGCCAGATCCGCGAGTTGACGCTGTCGCTCGCGGCCACCGAATACAAGATCGCGACCTACGGAGGCCACACCTCATGAAGTATCGACGCATCGGCGACCTGTCCGTGTCCGCCCTCGGCCTGGGCTGCATGGGGATGAGCTTCGCCTACGGCCCGGCGGACTCCGCCGAGGCGCTGGCGACGCTCTCCCGCGCCCTGGAACTCGGGGTCAACTTCTTCGACACCGCCGACATGTACGGCGTGGGCGGAGCCAACGAGAGACTCCTGTCCACGTTCCTGGCCGACCATCGCTCCGAGGTGGTGCTGGCCACCAAGTTCGGCATCGTGACCGCCCCCGACACGGGGCTGCCGGCGGGCGTGAATGGTTCGCCGGAGTACGTGCGGCAGGCGATCGACGCGTCGCTGCAGCGCCTGGGCACCGACGTGATCGACCTGTACTACCTGCACCGGGTCGACCCGCAGGTACCGATCGAGGAGACCGTGGGTGCGATGGCGTCCCTGGTGACCGCAGGCAAGGTGCGCCACCTGGGCATCTCCGAGGCGTCGGCCACGACGTTGCGACGCGCGGCGGCGGTGCACCCGATCGCCGCGTTGCAGTCGGAGTGGTCGGTGTTCAGCAGGGACATCGAGGCCTCGGATGTGGTGGCCGCCCGTGAGATCGGAGCGGCGATCGTGCCCTACAGCCCCCTGGGCCGGGGGATGCTGACCGGCTCGGCGGCGGCGCTCGCACCTTCTGCTGGTGACTTCCGTTCGACGCTACCTCGCTGGCAGGAGGCGAACCTGAAGCGGAACCGGGAGCTCGTCGCTTCCGTGCAGTCCATCGCCGAATCGCTGGACGCCACCCCGGGCCAGGTGGCACTCGCGTGGTTGCTGGCGCAGGGCGACGACGTCATCCCGATCCCCGGTACCAAGCGACGTTCCTACCTGGAGGAGAACGTCGGGGCGGTGACCTTGACCCTGTCGGCTGACCAGCTCGCCGCGCTTTCTGCGCTGCAGCCCGCGGGCGACCGCTATCCCGATATGGCCTGGGTTGCGGGCGAATCAGCCTCTCTCGCTGAGTAATTCGGCGGCGACGGTGGCGTCGTGGAAGTCGATGTCACCGTCGGGAAGGTGCTGCACCCGCTCGTGCCCCTTGCCGGCGATGAGCACCAGGTCGCCGCTCTTCGCGGTCGCGAGGGCCCTTTCGATGGCCTCGCGGCGGTCCAGGATCACCTCGTGATCGGGGGCTCCGGCCTTGACCTCGGCAGCGATCGCCTCGGGTGACTCGTCGTAGGAGTCGTCCGTGGTGATGATGCCGATGTCGGCCTTCTGGGTCGCGACCGCACCCATCTTGGGTCGCTTCGCCGGGTCGCGGCGGCCGGCGGCACCATAGACGACGATGACCCGACCCTCGGTGACGGCGCGCGCGACGTCCAGGACGGCGGCCAGGCCGACGTCGGTGTGGGCGTAGTCGACGATGACCTCGAAGCCCTTGTCGTTGGGGACGCGCTCGAAACGGCCTGGCACCTGGGGGATGTCGGCGACCGCCCGCTGCAAGATGTCTGGGTCCATGCCGGTTTCGAGGGCGATTGCTGCGGCGCCGGTGACGTTGAGGACGTTGTAGTCACCGAGCAACGGCATGTGCAGCGGCAGTTCCATCGTGGGAGTTCGTAAGACGAAATCCGTTCCAGCACTTGTCTGTTCGATCGCAACTGCTTGGTAGTCGGCGGCGGTGGTGGTACCGAATCGCAAGGTGCCGCTGACCTCGTCAGCCAGGCGCGCGCCGTACGGGTCATCGGAATTGGCCAGCTTCGGCCCGTCGGTCCACTCGAACAGCCGTCGCTTGGTGAGGTAGTAGTCCTCCATCGTGGGGTGGAAGTCCAAGTGGTCGCGCGACAGGTTCGTGAAAAGCGCTGCCGCGTAATGGGTTCCGGCAACGCGCTGCAATGCGATGCCATGCGAACTGGTTTCAAGGACGACGTACTGCACGCCCTCGTCCCGCATCCTCGCCAAGGTGCCTTGCACGAGAGGCGCCTCACCCGTCGTACGCACAGCCGGCCGTCGCTCGGTGCCCACGATGATCTCAGCGGTGCTCAGCAGTCCGGTCTTCGCAGCGCCATAAGCGCTGCTCAAAATGCCGTGCAGCACATAGGAACTCGTCGTCTTGCCGTTGGTCCCGGTGATCCCGTAGACGGTCAGATCCTTCGACGGGTCGCCGTTCACGGCAACGGCAAGCCGGGCCATTGCGGCGCGGGTGTCCGGGACGACTGCGGTGGGCGCGCCGTCGATCGGGTGATCGGCAACGATCAGCGTCGCGCCCTGCTCGAGGGCCTGGGGGACGAAGCGGGCGCCGTCGGTGGTGAAGCCCTTGATCGCGACGTACGCCGAGCCGGGGCTGACCGCGCGGGAATCGTTGGTCACGGCGCTGACCTGCACCTCGGGAACCTCAACACCGAGTACGTCGCGCAGGGCGGAGCCGTCCAGAATCACCGCGCGAGCGTATCGCTTGGTCTTTCTTGCCTTATCTAGGCTCGCCGCTAGATAGGTGAATACGCTTCAATCGGCGCGCTCCTCTTCTGCCCACCTCGCCTCGACCACGGTGGCGGGATCGCTGGATGCGTCGTTCGTCGGGTGCGACCGCAATGCGTGCAGTGCCCTCAACCTGCACACTGACCTGCCCATCAAGGCCCACCACGACCGCGACCGTGCTCGCCGCCTGCAGGTTGGCCACCTTGCGGAAGGACTGGTGGCTGTCGAAGATCAGCGTGCCGTCGTCCAACGCTGTCAGCCCGACAAGTGCGGCTTCGGGGTGGCCAGCGGCAGAGACGGTCGCGACGACGCCTCGTCGTTGGTCACGAACGAAACGCGCCAGGGCGGGTGGGCTGCTGGCATCAATCGTCATCCCAGCATGATCTCTCGCGATGCTGTCGGTGGTCGGTTATAGCGTCTTTGCATGGACGGGACGCACCTTCTGGACGAGGCTGAGCAGGCCTCGATCGCCACTGTGCAACGGTGGCGTGCCGAGGTGAATGCCACTGCTGGACAATTTGATTCGCCCCGGATCCAGCAGGGGCTGGTCCAAGAGCTCGAATACCTCAAGGACGCCATCACCGCTCGACAGATCGAGCTGACCGCAGCATCCTCCGAAGACACCCGGGCTCGCCGACCCGGCATCCCCCACGACCGGTCCGATCGGCATACCGGGACCGGGATCGCGTTCGCCCGCAGACGCCACCCGTTGTCCGGTCAACGCCTGGTTCACCAGGCCCGAGTCCTCGTCAACGAGATGCCGTCGGTGCTTGCCGCGATGCGCGCGGGGCACCTCAACGAGGAGGCGGCTGCTCTCCTCGTTCGCGAGACCGAGGGCCTTGACCCGGCGGCGCGGGCTCAGACTGCGCAGGAGTTGCAGGACCGCTGGCAATTCCTCGGCGAGCGCGGTCTGCGGGAGGCTGCGCGAGGGATCGTCACCCGGCTTGATCCTGATCTGGCCCGGGTGCGCGCGATCGCCGCCGCCCACGACCGGCACGTCACCTGGCGCTCCGCCCCCGACGGGATGCTGCGCCTCAGCGCCCTGATCCCGGCGACGACGGGCCTGGCGTGCGTCCAAGCCCTGCAGGCGGCGGCCGACGCCCTCGTCGCCGAGAAGGCCAACAAGGCCACCCACCAGGACCGGCGGCGCGCCCAGGCCGACGCACTGGTCACCTTGATCACCGGGGCCACGGCCCGGCAACAACCACCGGTCGACGTGCGGGTCAACCTGATGATCCCCATCGACGCCCTCACCGGCGACGCCCCCGGCCACCTGGAGGGATACGGCACGATCAGCGGCCAGCTTGCCCGCGACCTCATCAACGCCTGCCCCGACGATCAGGGCCCAGCCGTCCGACGGATCTTCACCGCGCCGAACCATCAAGAGCTCATCGGCATGGAGAGCACCTCCCGCACCTACAACGGGCTGCTGCGCGAGTTCATCCGGCTACGCGACCAACGTTGCCGTACGCCGTTCTGCGAGTCGCCGGCACAACAGACCGACCACATCACGCCTGTCGCGAAGGGCGGACCGACCACCGCGGCCAATGGCCGAGCCACATGCACCCGGTGTAACCAGGACAAGGAACACCCCGACTACCGCGTGACCGGCACCGCGCAGCACGCCGTTTGCACTGTCGGCGGCCTGAAGATCCCCTCACAACCCCCGCAACCGCCCAGTAGCGCTCCAGCAGAGTCTGTTTCAGGGCTCGAACGCCGATTCATCGACATCATCTGGCACGGCTTCATCACGCCGAGGCGCGAGTGAGGCGGCGGACACCCCTCCGTGCGAATTCCCAGCGAACCCCCAGGGTTCGTGGATAGCAATCGTTCTCCGATCGACGTGGGGGGGCGTCGATGGACCGTTGCCGATACCGGCCGGCCTTGAGGGCCAAGTCAGACAAACGTGGCTGCGCGCCCGCAAGCGCTGGCTCACCACCATGGGCGTCGTGCTGCTCATCTCGCCGCTGGCGGGAGTGATCGGCGCGCACCTGATGGATCACCCTCATCGACATCGCGCCCACGGCCACCGTTCCGCAGTCGTGCTCGCCCTGTTGCTGATCGGGATGGTCGTGTTCTACGCGATCGTGATGACCTTCGTGATCCGCCGACTGCGGCGACGATTCGACGGGCAGTGGATCCCGCTGCCGGCCGGACTGCCTCGTCGGGACCGTCGGCATGTGCAGCGGGCGATCCGTCGCGGCGAACCGAGCGCCGACCGGTTCCTTCGGTACGTCGAGACCACGAGTGCTCGCAAGATCGCCCTGCAGAAGCGACGCGTGCTGTGGGTTCTCCCGGTAGGGCTGGTGGGCTGCGCGGTGATCGCTGTGACTAATTGGTCGCGCAGTCCTGTTCTGGCCTGGGTCTACCTCGGGCTGTTGGTCCTCCTCGTACTCTGCCTGCCAAGGACGATCCGGGTCTACCGGGGAGCAGACCGTTACTTGCGCACGGTCAACATCGATCCAGACGCGCTGCGGAGAGCCGGATAGTCAGGTGAATCCGCTTCTGCCGCACTACGATCTGCGCTGTGACGAAGGTGACCCCGCGGATTCGTGCGCAGATTTGGCGCGAGCGAGTGGTCGACGTCAACGACGGCATCCTCGGCGTCGCGGGCCTGCTGTCCGGTCTGGTCACAGCAGACCTGCGCAGCACGACCATCATCGTCACGGCCGTCGTCGCGATCTCCGCGGGTGCCACCTCCATGGCCGCGATGCGCTACACCGAGGCCTCCTTCAACCGCGACGCGATCATGACCGAGATCGCCGAAACGAAGCGGCGGCTGGCGTTGACCCCGCAGGAGGAGTACGACGAGTTGGTCGACATCTACCTCGATAAGGGCCTGAGCGACCGATTGGCCCACGAAGTCGCCCAGGAACTCAGTGCCCACAACGCTCTCGAGGCTCACATCGACGACGAACTCGACCTAGATGAGCGCGACTTCCAGTCACCGGTGACCGCCGGCCTGACCGCCGCGCTCGCCTTCCTCGTCGGCGCCCTCATGCCGGCCCTGATCGCGCTGCTCGTCCCGCCGTACAACCAACTGATCGTCACCCTCGGAGCCGTCACGCTGTCCCTGGGGATCACCTCGTTCGTCGGCGCAAAATTCGGGCACACCCACCCCGCGCGCACCATCATCCGCGCCGTCTCCTTCGGCCTGCTGACCCTGGCCATCGCCTCCGGCGTCGGTGAACTAGCCGACTAGCCAGACGGCTGCGTCAGCTACTTCTTTCGCGGGCACGGGATCGGCGTCCAGGTCTTTCCACCCGGCGCATACTTGCGACACCCCGTGTAGCCCGACCCTCCGCCGCCTTTGGGTTTCGGCGTCGGCGAGGCCTTCGCCGGCGGCGGGGTCTTGGGCTTGGTCGGCTTCGGGGCCGGCTTGACCGGTGGCGGGGGCGCCGACGGCCTGGTCGGTTTCGGCTTGGGCGTCACGTTCGGCTTAGGGGCAGGCTGACTCGTCTTCGGCGCGGAAGGAGTTGCTTTCGGCGCGGAGGGGCTGGCCTTGGGCGTCGTCTGCGCCGGTGTACTTGGTTTGGCGGCAGCGGCCTTCAGGTTGTTCAGCTGACCCTTCAAGATGCCGACCTTCTGCCGAGCATCCGCGAGCGCTGCCGTTGTGAGGGCCGAGGCCGGGAGGCGGTCGCCAGCGTTCAGCACCGACTCCAAAGCACTGGCGGCTAGCAGGGCGCTAGCTGTACTGCCCCGGGACGTTAGGAACGGTTCTCGGCCTGTCGGCGTGACTTGAGGAAGACCTCCGGGTGAGGTGTGAAGCGACGAAGCAAACACATCCCCAAACCCGGAGGTCCTCATGGTCCACGCTAATGCCCCGCTTTCTGCGACTGGTCGCCTGCGCCTGGCGCGGTGCGTGGTGGACGATGGGTGGCCGTTGCGGCGGGCCGCAGACCGGTTCGGGGTCTCGGTCACCACCGCGCACCGCTGGGCGGCCCGGTACCGCCAGCATGGTGCGGCGGGGATGTGCGATCGTCCCAGCCGGCCCCAGTCATGTCCGCACCGCACCAGTAGGCGCCGGGAACGGCGAGTCCTGGGGTTACGGGTTTCGCGGCGGTGGGGGCCGGCCCGGATCGCCTACCACCTGGGGATGAATCCGGCCACGGTGCACCGCATCCTGACCCGGTACCGGTGTCTTCGGTTGTCCTGGACGGACCCGGCCACTGGTGCCCCGGTACGGGCCGGTCGTCGAAAGGTGGTGCGCTACGAACGCGACGCCCCGGGTGATTTGGTCCACGTGGACATCAAGAAGCTGGGCCGCATCCCCGATGGGGGTGGACACCGGGTCCATGGCCGCGCTGCGGGGAAAGCTAACTCCCGTGCTACCTCCAGCAGTGGGCGGGGGTATGCCTACCTGCACCACGCGGTCGATGACCACTCCCGGTACGCCTACTCAGAGATCCTGGCCGATGAGAAGAAGGAGACCGCGACCGCGTTCATGCAACGGGCGGTGGCGCACTTCGCGCAGGTCGGGATCACCACGGACCGGGTGATGACCGACAACGGGTCCTGTTACCGCTCCCACCTATTCCGGAACATGCTGCAGGACCATGGGATCACCCATAAACGCACCCGCCCCTACACCCCGAAAACCAACGGGAAAGTCGAGCGGTTCAACCGGACCCTGACCGAGGAGTGGGCCTACGCCCGCCCCTACACCAGCGAGACCGAACGCGCCGCCGCGTACGAGGACTTCCTGCACATCTACAATCACCACCGCGCACACACCGCGCTCAAAGGTGGCTCACCCGCAGACCGCGTACCCAACCTGGCGGGGCACTACAGCTAGCCACCGAGGAGACCGTCGTGGTGCTCGTTGGGCTAGCCGCAGCCGCAGACGCCGCCTGCGTTGTCATGGTCTCCAAGGTGGCGACGGCACCCGGTACCGTGCACTGGGCGTCCGGATCGTAGAGCCCGACCTTCGCGTGAATCGCCCCCTGCTGGGCATCCTCGACGGCGGAGTAGAACTTCCCGTTCGGCGAGATCTTCATCGCCACCCCAAAACCGTTGCGGGCGATCTCGGCATTGATCAACCGTCCGTCAAGCCAGATGCCAGCGAGCAGTCGGCCATAGGAGTCGTGTTCCTCGACGTCGGTCTCCACCCGAACCGTCGACCCGATCGGGAGCGTCTCCCGCAAGTAGGCCGACGCCTCATTCGCCATACACTCCACCGGTTTATCCGGATCAACGCTCTCCGGTGTGTTCACGTTGAGCAATCGCACCCGTTGCTTCATACCGTCCAACATGACATCGACGGTGTCTCCATCGACGACATGCGTGACGGTGGCCGTTCGACCCGCCTGATCGATCGACGACATCTGCCGAACAGCTATGCCGGTGCCGGTGGTCGCCACGGCGAGGCCGGTCACCGCGACGCCCACCTTGGCTGCCACCGGCAGAGCCCCGAACCACGACATTGCTTCCCCTCCCCGGGACCACCGTCCTGTCGTCCCGCTCAGCACTTATACAGGATTCTCCCAGCTATACCGGCATTGCCCCCAGGTAGGTGGCCACCTCACCAACCGACCGGCGAAGCTGGGCGCATGAACCAACCGGCCATCCTCTGGCTCCGTCGCGACCTGCGCCGACACGACCATCCGGCGCTGTTGAAGGCGCACGAGGACGCCGGCAGCGCGGGCGTCCTGCCCCTCTTCGTGATCGACCCCGTGTTGTGGAAGTCCGCTGGCCCAGCCCGTCGCGGCTGGCTGGCCGCGACGCTCAAGGCGACCAACTCGGCGTACGCCGATCGGCTGGTTATCCGCCTGGGTGACCCGTCCGTCGTGGTCCCGAAGGTGGCCCGCGAGCTCGGGGCCGCACGGGTGCACGTCACGCGTGAGACCACTCCCTACGGCGCTCGACGGGACGCCAGGATCGCCGCCGCACTCAACGACGCAGAGGTCGAATTGGTCGAGACGGGAACGCCGTACGCCGTCGGTCCCGGTCTGATCAGCAACGGCAGCGGCAAGCCGTACAAAGTCTTCACGCCGTTCTCGAAGGCGTGGCGCGAGCACGGCTGGCCTGCCCCCGCGCAGGTCGACCGGGTGCGCTGGGCGACCGCGGACTCCGACGGTCGCGTGGACGCAATGCTCGACAAGGCCATCCGCGAAGCCCCCGAACTTCCGCCCGCGGGCGAAGACGCGGCCATGCAGCGATGGCACGAATTCCTCGAGGACATAGCCGATTACGGCGACGACCGGGACCGCCCCGACCGTGACGCCACCTCACGGCTGTCGCCCTATCTGAAGTACGGCGTCCTACATCCGCGCACGTTGCTAGCCGAGGCTCCCAAGAGCAAGCGCGCCGACCGCTACGTCACGGAGTTGGCGTGGCGGGAGTTCTACGCGGACGTGCTGCACCACAACCCGAAGTCCGCGTGGCACGATCTCAACCCGCTCGGCATCCCCTATGACGAGCCGGACGAGACCTTCGAAGCCTGGAAAGACGGCCGCACCGGCTTCCCGATCGTCGACGCCGGGATGCGACAGCTGAACGAGACCGGCTGGATGCACAACCGGGTCCGGATGATCACGGCCAGCTTCCTGACCAAGGACCTACATGTGTGGTGGCCGCACGGTGCCCGCTACTTCCTCGACCGCCTCATCGACGGCGACATCGCCTCGAACAACCACGGGTGGCAATGGGTTGCGGGCACCGGGACCGATGCCGCGCCGTACTTCCGGGTCTTCAATCCGACCACGCAGGGCGAGAAGTTCGACCCGCAGGGCGAGTACGTCAAGCGCTGGATCCCCGAGTTGGGCACGGATGAGTATCCCGATCCGATCGTGGACCACAAGGCCGAGCGCGAGGAGACGCTACGGCGTTACGAGCACCGCGGGCACTGACCGAAGATCTCGACGGTGTGGCTGACCTGCGTGTAACCGGCGTCCGCAGCGATCTGCGAGGCCCACTTCTCCACCGCTGAACTGGCCACCTCAACACTGGCGCCGCACTCCCGACAGACCAGATGGTGGTGGTGCGAATCAGCTTCCGACGGTCCGCACAACCGGTACCGGCTCTCCCCGTCCGGGCCCTGCACCACGTCGGCTCGGCCGTCCTCGACGAGCGCGCTCAACTGCCGGTAAACCGTGGCCAACCCGATGCTCTGACCGTCCACGCGCAACCCCGCGTGCAACTCCTGCGCACTGCGGAAGGTCGTGTCGGCGGCCAAGGCTGCCTCCACCGCAGCGCCTTGTTTCGTGGCCCGGCGGCTCATGCGGCGCTCCGAGCGGTCCAGCCCCGCGCACTGCGCCGACGACCAACGGCCCAACAGATCAGGTAGATCAAGAAGGACAGCGTCGTCACGTAGGGGCTGATCGGGATGCTCGCCCCGGTAGCCAGCAAGATTCCGCCGACCATGGCGATGAGCGCGAAAACCGTTGCCAGCACAGGCGCCCACACCGGCGAGGCCGTCACCCGGAAGGCCGCCGCAGCAGGCGTCACCAACAGCGACAACACCAACAGCGCACCCACCACCTGGATCGACAGTGCGACCGCAACGCCCAGCGCGAGCATGAAGGCCAGCGACAGCGCCCGCACCGGCACACCTCTGGCCTGCGCGACCTCGGGGTCGACACTGGCGAAGAGCAACGGTCGCCACATGATCAGCAACGCGACAATGGCAATGGCCGAGCCCACGAGCAGAGCGGCCAGTTGCGTGTCGTCCACAGCCACGATCTGGCCGAGCAACAATCCGAACTTGTTGGCCGAACGACCTTGGTAGAGAGACAAACACAGCACACCGAGGCCGAGACCGAACGGCATGAGTACGCCGATGATCGAGTTGCGATCCCGCGCTCGACTGCCGAGGAAGCCGAGGATGCCGGCCGCGATGAGCGATCCGATGACCGACCCGGCGACCACGTTGATGCCGAAGAGTAGGGCTGCTGACGCCCCCGCGAAGGACAACTCACTGATGCCGTGCACGGCGAAGGGCAGATCCCGCATCATCACGAACGTGCCGAAGAGTCCGCCCAGGAACCCGAGGGCGATGGCTGCGATGAGCGAGTTCTGCACCAGCGGAAGGAGTTCCGCGTAGTCGCTGAAGTTGAAGATCCGATCCATCAGTGCTCCTCCCCCGGGTGACAGTGCTGATGATGGGTGTCACCGGCCGCGACATCCGTGCCGAGCACGACGATGCGATCACCCCGCCGGATGACCTCGATCGGCGCACCGTAGAGGCGGCTCAACGTCTCGTCGTTCATCACCTCATCGACCGTGCCAAGCTGGAAGCTGCCCTCGACCAGATAGAGCACCCGATCGCAATACGGCAGAACCGGATTCAGCTCGTGGGTGATGAAAAGCGTCGCTGTCCCGTTGCGGCCCTGGTCCGAGATCAGTTGCACCACGGCCTGCTGGTGCGGAATGTCCAGGGAGACCAGCGGTTCGTCGCACAGCAAGAGCGCGGGCCGGTTGGCGATGGCCTGGGCGATCCGCAGCCGCTGCTGTTCCCCGCCGGACAGCAGCGACATCGGCACGTCGGCGTACGAGGATGCCCCGACCTGCTCCAACAATTCGTCCACCCGCGACTCGACCGCCGCATTGCGTCGGCCGGGTCCCCAATGGTTCCCGTCGATGCCGAGACGCACCAGGTCACGACCCCGGATCGCGAACGCCGATGCGGACGAACGGTGTTGCGGCACGTAGCCGACGTGCTCGTTGCCCTGATGCACCGGTTCGCCGGCCACCCGAACCGTGCCCGAGATGTGCTGCAACCCAAGGATCGCGCGCAACAGACTGGTCTTGCCCGACCCGTTCGGACCGAGCACCGCAATGAACTCACCCGGCTCGACGCTCAGGTTCAGTCCGCTCCACAGGACCCGATCGCCGTACGCCAGGGCGGCGTCGGTCAGCTCCAGGGCCGGCGCGGTCATGACCGGTCGAGGGCGGTGGATAAGGCGGTCAGCTGGCTCTTCATCCACGTAACGTACGTCGATCCGGCCGGGAGCGTCTCCGTCACCGGCACGACGGGCACGTTCGAGCTCTTCGCGGTGTCCAGCACCTTCTGGGTGACCGGCCCGGTGGTCTGCTCGTTGTAGACCAACGCCTTCACCTGGTGGCCGGTGAACAGCTTCAACGTGTCGTTGAGGATGCCGACCGACACGTCGTTGCCGTCCTCGATCGCCGCACTGAACGCCTCCGGTGTCTTGTTGACCAGGCCGCACGCTTCCAGCAGATAGCCCGGCACCGGCTCGGTGATCGCGACGGGTTGACCGCCATGGGCGGTCTTCACCGAAGCCGCCTGCGCCTCGAGCGCCTTGACCTGCTCGGTGAAGGTCGTGAGGTTCTTCGTGAACGTGTTGGCGTGCGACGGGTCCAAGGTCGCCAACTTGTCCTTGATGGCTCCGGCCACCTTGAGCACGGTCGGGAAGTCGTACCAGACGTGCTCGTTGAGGTCCTCGCCCGCGGCGGCCTTCTTCCCGGAGATGTCGACGGCGTTGAGCACGGTGTTGCTGTCACCGACCGAGGCGACCATCTTGGTCATGAAATCGTCGTAGCCACCGCCGTTTTCGATCACGACGCCGGCGTTCTTGATCGCGAGCTGGTTGCGGACACTTGCCTCGTATTCGTGCGGGTCCTGGCTGGGGTCGTTGATGAACGAGGTGACGTGCACCGCATCACCGCCGATGGTCTTGGCGACGTCACCCCACACGTTGGTCGAAGCAACCACCTGCACGACCCCGTTGCCGCTGGTGGCCGTCGCGTCGGAGCCGCCGCCGCTACATGCGGTCAATCCGCCTGCCAGCGTTGCCAGTCCGAGTGTCATCCCGAGGAGTCGTCGCGTCATACCTAAACGATAACGGTTCTCATTTGCATCAGCAAGCCGACCGGTGAGTAACCGAACAATTCCGCGCGACACGGTGTGGCGCGGCCAGCGAACCTGTGTGTTTCCGCGAAATACCGGAATACTGCTGGTATGAGCCAAACAATGACCTCCGATCCCGACGACTACGGTCTCCGGATCGATGCGAACACCCTGGAGCGCACTGTCGCCCAGCGGTTCAAGCAGTTCCTTCTCGTGACCGGTGCGGTGCTGCTGGTCATCGGTCTGCTGATCCTGATCTGGCCCGGTCACACCGCCAAGGCCATTACGGCACTGCTGGCGATCGGGGTGCTGTTCTCCGCCCTCGCCAACGCCGCCGTCGCCCTCACCCCCGGCCTGCCCGGTCGCGCCCGGATCGTCGCTGCCCTCGTCGCGGTGCTGTTCGCGTGGGCCGGCATCTGGGCGCTGGCGCACCTGGGTTCCGCAACCGTCGGACTCGCCTTCGTGGTGGGCCTGTTCATCGGTATCGCCTGGATCATCGACGGCATCGCCGCCCTGGTGACCCTCGGCGACGCGCCCTCGAAGATCTGGGCCGCCATCTTCGGTGTGATCAGCATCGTCGCCGGTGTCATCCTGCTCATCGGTCCCATCACCGGCGCAGCCATCATCTGGCTGATCGTCGGAATCACCTTCGTGATCATGGGTGTTCTGCAGATCCTGCGTGGTCTGCGGTTCGGCAACCAGACCATCAAAGCCACCCTCTAGTCACCCCGGGAAGCCCCGGTTCACGGTCACTGACCGGTGAACCGGGGTTTTTCCTTCGCCAGGAACGACGTCACCGCGCCCTGATGGTCCTGGGTGAGACCGAGTCGCTGCTGCGCGGGACCCTCCGCGTCCAGCGCCTGGTCCAGCGTCGAGGACGCGGCCTGGTCCAGCAGAGCCTTCGATTCGGCGTACGCCGCGGTCGGGCCGGCCGCCAACCCCACCGCGAGTTTGGTTGCCACAGAGAGCACTTGGCTGGGCTCGACCAACTCCGCCGCCAGTCCCCAGGTGACGGCGTCGGCCGCCGAGAACGGCATCGGCAGCATCACCAGCCGGCGCGCCCGGGACAGACCGACAGCCCGCTGCAGGGTCCACGACAGGCCGGAGTCGCACGTCAGCCCGATGCCGGTGAAGGCCGTGCCGAGCTTGGCCTCGTTGGACAACACGATCAGGTCACACGCGAGCGCGAAGCCGAATCCGGCTCCGACACAGGTGCCGTTGACCGCCGCGATCACCGGCTTGGGCATCGAGGTGATCGATCGGACGATCGGGTTGTAGTGCTCGTCAACGGTGTTCAGGCTCAGCTCCGGCGCGGACGCCAGATTCGCGGCATGCTCCGCGAGGTCCTGCCCGACACAGAAGGTGGACCCGGTCCCGGTGAGGATCACCGCGCGCACGGACTGGTCGGTGGCGACTGCCGCGAGCGCGTCCCGCAACGCCTCCTTCACCGCGATGCTCAGAGCCGGCTGGCCCAGGGTGATGGTCGCCACGGACCCGTCGATCGTCGTACTCACTGGATCGCTCATGCCGTCAGGCTACCCAGGCGACCAACTACATCCTCAGGGGTGGGACAACGTCTACGGGCAGCGGAACCATCCTGTCATGGCCACCGATCAGGAATACCGTGACAAGGTCTCGGCGCTGATGCCGGAGATCATCGACGAACTCAAAGCGATGGTGGCGATCCCTTCGGTCGCCTTCCCCGCCTTCCCGGCTGAGCCGGTCCATCAGATGGCCGACCGGGCGGTCGCCGCCTTCCAGCGCTACGGGGTCCCCGCCCGGTTGCAGGAGATCCCTGACGGCTACCCCGCGGTGTGGGCGGAAATCCCTGGGCCAGAAGGCAGCCCGACGGTGCTGCTCTACGGGCACTACGACGTGCAACCTGCCCCCAAGGAGCAGGGCTGGGACACCGAGCCGTTCACCGCCACGGAGAAGGACGGCCGGATCTACGGCCGGGGCGCCGCCGACGACAAGAGCGGGATCGCGATCCACCTGGCCACCCTGGCCGCCTTCGAGGGCAAACCGCCGGTCGGCGTCAAACTGGTCCTGGAGGGTGAGGAGGAGACGGTCAGCCACCTGGAGGGCTACGTCGCCGACCATCCGGAACTCTTCCAGGCCGACGTCATGGTCGTCGGCGACATGGGCAACCTCACCGTTGGCGAGCCGGTCCTGTCCACCGATCTGCGCGGCCACGTCAAGGCGATCGTCGAGTTGTCGACCCTGCAGGACCCGGTGCACTCGGGTCTGTTCGGCGGCGCGGCACCCGATGCGCTGATGGCGCTGATCAAACTGCTCGCGCAACTGACCGACGACGACGGCACCTGCCTGATCCCGGACATCAAGGCCACCGAGTGGGAGGGCACCGAGTATTCCGAGGAGATGCTGCGCAGCAACGCGGGTGTCCTCGACGGCGTCGACCTGGTCGGGACCGGTTCGATCGCCAGTCGGCTGTGGTCCAAACCCTCGATCAGCGTGCTCGGCATCGACGCTCCCAGCGTCGACGAGGGCGGCAACGTGCTGCAACCGCGGGCCCGGGCGATGGTCGCGATGCGCATCCCACCCGGCCAGAGCGAAGAGGCGGCGATGCAGTCGCTCACCGGCTTCCTGCGCGACAAGGTCACCGGCGGCGTCCACGTCGAAGTCACCGAGAACAAGAAGTCCCCGGCCTTCCACCAGGGCACCGATGGCAGCGCGTTCGCGCAGATGAGGACCGCGCTCAAAACGGCGTACGGCGAAGACGTCGGGTTGGTCGGCTCAGGCGGCTCGATCCCGCTGCTGGACCAGCTGCGCGCCGCCAGCCCGGAGGCTGACTTCGTCCTGATCGGCGCCGAGGATGCGGCGCTGTCCCACATCCACGGACCCAACGAGAGCGTCGATCCCAGCGAGATCGAGAACATGGCGCTGGCCCAGGTGCTTCTGCTGCAGTCCCTCGCCCAGGGGTAGGTCATGCATCACAGCAACCTGATCATGATCCTGGAGGCGCTGGTCGTCGTCGGGGGCATCTACATGGGCGTCCGGACCGGCGGTATCGGGCTGGGGCTGTGGGGTGCGGTCGGGGTCCTGGTCCTGGTGTTCCTCTTCCGGGAGCAGCCCGGGGACATCCCCTCCGACGCCATCCTGGTGATCCTCGCGGTCATCACCGCCGCCTCCGCGATGCAAGCCGCGGGCGGGATCGACTATCTGGTAGCAGTCGCGGAGCGGGTCATCCGCGCCCACCCCCGGGCGATCAACTTCCTTGCGCCACTAGTCACCTTGCTGTTCTGCGCCAGTGCCGGCACCGGCAACATCATCTTCCCGTTGCTGCCGGTCATCTACGAGGTGTCCTACGAGCGGGGTATCCGCCCCGAGCGCACCCTGTCCACGTCGGTGGCCGCCTCGGGTGTGGCGCTGGCCGCAAGCCCGGTGTCGGCGGCGATGGCCGCCTTCGTCGGTCTAACCGGCGACCGCGGTGATGCGCTCTCCCTCGGCCAGATCATCGCGATCACGATGCCGGCGTGCATCGTCGGTGTCCTCGCCGCCGCGCTGTTCACCCTGCACTGGGGCAAGGACCTCGCCGACGACCCGATCTACCAGGACCGGTTGGCCAAGGGCCTGGTCGACCCGCCGGCCTCTGAGACCGGTGAGGACAAGAAGCCACTTGCCCCCCGCGCCAAGCCCGCGGCGATCACCTTCCTCATCGGGGTGCTCGTCGTGGTCATTCTCGGCGCCTTCAAGGACCTCCTGCCGTCGTGGACCGTGGACGGGAAGACCCAGACCCTGTCCCTGACCACCCTGCTGATCATGGTGATGCTGGCGGTCGCCCTGGCCGTCATCTACATCGGCAAGGTCAAACCGAGCGAGGTGCTGGACGCTCCGCTGACCAAGTCCGGTCTCACCGCGATCATCGCCCTGTTGGGTATCGCCTGGCTGGCCAACACCTTCATCGCCGCCAACGAGGACACCGTGATCGGTGGGCTGACCAACATCGCCAAGAGCGCACCGTGGTTCCTGGCGGTCGGCATCTTCCTGGTCGCCGCGATGACCACCAGCCAGTCCGCTGCGGTCAACACGATGATCCCGCTCGGGCTGAGTCTGGGCGTCGGCGTCCCCCAACTGGCCGCCTACCTACCGGCCATGGGCGGCGTGATGACGTTGCCGGCCAACGGTTCCCAGCTGACCGCCGTGGAGATCGACAAGACCGGGACGACCAAGATCGGCAAGTACGTCGTCAACCACTCGTTCCTGTTACCAACCATCGTGATGGTGGTGGTGTCGGTCATCGTCGGAATCCTGCTGGCGTTGGTGATCGGGTAGCACCTGATCGGCTACCTTGCGGGGTATGAGTTCCCCGGCGCGACCCCGTCGTGGCCGCCCGGGTCACGACCAAGCCGACATCCTGCGCTGCGCGATCGATCTGTTCAACCGGCAGGGGTACGACGGCACGAGCGTCGGCGACATCGCCGCCGAGCTCGGTGTGGTCAAGTCCGCGATCTACCACCACGTGCCGAGCAAGGAGCACCTGCTCGCGGCCGCCCTCGACGAGGCCCTCGAGCAGCTCACCGCCACCGTGGAGGCTGCGAGCGTCAGCCCGGGATCGGCGTACGACCGGTTGCGGACGGTCGTGCACGACTCGGTGCTGATCCTGACCGAGCACCTGCCGGCGGTCACCTTGCTCCTGCGGGTGCGCGGCAACAGCCCCGTCGAACAGGAGGCGCTCCGGCGGCGGCGATCGTTGGACGAGCAGCTGGCCGGGCTCTACGCGCAGGCCGCCGCCGAGGGCGCGGTCCGCGACGACATCGACCCGGTCGTGGCCAGCCGTCTGCTGTTCGGCATGGTCAACTCCCTGGTCGAGTGGTACCGCCCGGGTGGCCCGACCGATCCGCAGACCCTGGCCGACGACGTGGTGCGTACGGCGTTCGACGGGCTTACGGCGTAACCGCCGGATTGCGTCGCGAGGTAGCCCGACTGCGCCCGCGCAGGGTCGCGATGACCTCACCATCACGGGTGACGTCGACGTCGTAGATCCCGTTGCGGCCATTGAGGACTCGCTCGCCAGCGGTGGCGACGAGCACGTCACCGAGGCGTGCCGGGGCCAGGAAGGTCACGTCGATGCCGGCTGCCACGGTGACGACACCGCGCGAGTTGCAGGCGACGGCGAAGGCGGAGTCGGCCAGGGCCGTGATGAATCCGCCGTGCGCGATGCCCCAGCCGTTGACCATGTCTTCACGCACGGTCATCGACACGGTTGCTTCACCGGGAGCCACCGCGAGCACCGACATGCCCAGACCCTGGGACGCGGCGTCGGTGCGCCACATCTCCTGCGTGCTCAGTTCGGCGATCTGCTGCGGATCGGTCACCACTGGTAGAAACCCTTGCCGCTCTTGCGACCCAGCTCGCCGGCCGCGACCTTGTCCCGCAGGATCTGTGGGGGCTCGAAGCGGTCGCCCAGTTCGCGGGCCAGGTGCTCAGCAATCGCCAACCGGACGTCGAGACCCACGATGTCGGTGGTGCGCAACGGTCCGGTCGGATGTCTGTAACCCAGCGTCATCGCGGTGTCGACATCAGCGGCACTGGCGACGCCGTCCTGGACCATCCGCATCGCCTCCAGCGCGAGGAAGACCCCGAGGCGGCTACTGGCGAAGCCGGGCGAATCCTGCACGGTGATAGCGGTTTTGCCCAGTTGCTGCACCCAACCCGTGGCCTGCTCGACCAGTTCGGGAGCGGTGTCTTTGCCGACGACGATCTCCACCAATTCACTGGCGGGGACCGGGTTGAAGAAGTGCAGCCCGATCAGCCGCTCTGGCGACGGCAGCGCGGCGGCCAACTCGGTGATCGACAGGGAACTGGTGTTGCTGGCCAGCCAGGCATCGGGTGCTTGCTGCGAACAGGTCTGCAGCACAGTCTTCTTCAAAGCAGCGTCCTCCGGGACCGCCTCGACGATGACCTCGGCGTCGCACAGCACCGCGGGATCGGAGCCGACGGTGAGGTGCGTGAGCAGTTCCTCAGGGGCGGCGCCGCCGGGGATGGCCTGGCGCTGGGCCGCCTTCGCCAGGCTGGTAGCGACCCGGTCCCGCGCGGCCTCCGCTGCGGCCTCCGACGCTTCTGCGATGTCCACCTCGGCTCCCGTCAGCAGGAACGCATGCGCGATCCCGGCGCCCATCCGGCCACCGCCGTAGACCCCTACTTTCATCGGTTCTTCCTCTCCAGGAATGCCGTCATCCGCTCGTGCTTCTCCGGCGTCTCGAACAACACGGCCTGGGCGATGTCGTCGATCAACGGGTGCGCCTCCCGGGGTGCGTGAAAGACCCGTTTGGTCAACTGCACCGCCAGCGGCGCGTTGCGACCGATCCGGTCAGCGAGGCGGTGACCGGCCGCGAGCAGATCGGTGGCGTCGACGACCTCGGTCAACAGTCGCACCGCCAACGCCTCGTCGGCATCCAGCACCCGCCCGGCCAGCAGGATCTCCTTGGCCAGCGGTTCGCCGACCAGTTCCGCCAGCCGCCAGGTGGCCCCGGCGGCGGCGAGGATGCCCAGACCCGTTTCCGGGTTGCCGATCTTCACCTTGGGGGTGCCCACCCGGAAGTCGCAGGCGTAGGCCAGTTCCGCCCCACCACCGAGTGCGTATCCGTCGATCAGCGCAATCGTCGGCATCGGCAAGCGCCGGATCCGGTCGAACAACCCCGAGTTGATCCCGCGCAGCGCGTCGTCCCGGCGCCGCTCGCGCAGCGCCGCGATGTCCGCCCCTGCCGCGAACGTGCTGCCCTCACCGATGATCAACCCGATCCGGGGAGCTGCCTCCAACGCAGTACACACCTCGTGCAGCGCGTCGACCATCTCCTGGTCGATGGCGTTGCGGGCCTGCGGGCGATTGAGGCGCACGACCAACCGATCACCGGCATCCTCCACCAGGACCGGTTCAGGCATCGAAGTCAACGCTGACCTCGTCGCTGACCGGGTAGGTCTGGCAGGTGAGCACGAACCCGGCGTCGACCTCGGCGTCGTCCAACGCGTAGTTGCGCCGCATGTCGACCTCGCCCCCGCGGACCACCGCGCGACAGGTGCCACAGACCCCGCCCTTGCAGGCGAACGGCACATCGCTGCGGGAGGCGGCGGCGCCGTCGAGAATGCTGTGTTCCCGCGACATCGGGATCCGCGTCTCACGCCCGTCCAGGGTCACGGTGACCTGACTGACCGCCCCGTCGAGGGCAGCCTCCGCGCGATGCACCTCCGGTGGCGGCTCGTCGACGTAGAACAGTTCGAAATGCACTCGCTGCGAGGGGAATCCGATCTCCGCGAGCACTTGGCGCGCATCGTTGATCATCCCGAACGGCCCGCACAACCACACGTCGTCGATGTTGTCCATCGGCTGTAGCGCCAGCAACCGGCGCAGCCGATCCGCGTCCAACCGGCCGGAGAAGAGGTCAACCGAGCGCGGCTCCCGGGACAGCACGTGCACCACCTCGAACCGCGCGGGGTAGCGGTCCTTGAGATCCGCGAGCTCCTCGGCGAACATCACCGAGTCCGTGGTCCGGTTGCCGTAGAGCAACGTCACCTGCGCGTCGGGATGCGTCAGCACGGTCGCCGCCACCGACAGCATCGGGGTGATCCCTGAGCCCGCGGCGATGCACAGGTGCCGCCCGCCCGAGGTGGGGTCCGCGCGGAACCGGCCACTCGGCGTACCGACCTCGACCCGGTCACCGACCCGCAGCTCACGGGTCAGCCAGGTGGAGAAGAGCCCGCCGCCGGGGATCTCGCGCACGCCCACCCGGGGTGCGCTGCCCGCGGGGGCGCAGATGGAGTACGAGCGGCGGTGCTCGGCGCCCTCGACGAGGCGCCGCAGCGTCAACGACTGCCCGGCGCCGAAGTCGAAGTGCTCGCGCAGGGCGTCCGGCACTTCGAAGGTCACGGCGACCGCATCATCGGTGAGGCGTTCGACCCGGGCGACGTTCAGTTCGTGGAAGGTGGTGGCCATCAGACTTCCTTCACGTGCTCGAAGGGTTCGAGACAGTCGGTGCAGCGGTAGATCGCCTTGCAGGCGGTCGGTCCGAATTCGGAGGTGACCTGTGTGCGATCAGAACCACACCGTGGGCAGGCCACGCTGCGCCGAGTTGGCAACAACGACAGGGGAATTGGTCCGGTACGTCGCGGGGCTGGCCCGGGGGCGGAGATCCCGTGCTCCTGCAGTGCGGCCCGGCCCTTCTCGGAGATCCACTCGGTGGTCCAGGCCGGTTCGAGACTCACGTTGATCTGAACATCGCGAAATCCGTTGCGCTGCAATGCGGCTGCCAGATCATCGCGCATCGTGGCCATCGCCGGGCACCCCGAGTAGGTGGGCGTGATGGTGACCGTGACACCGCCGTCCTCGCCTTCGGTCACATCCCGCAGTACGCCGAGGTCGGCCAGGGTGAGCATCGGCAGTTCCGGGTCGGTGACCGCCGCTGCCACCTGCAGCGCGCTCACCATCGTTCTCACCATTGCCCGGCCGGGTGCGCCCGGGCGACGGACTGCATCTCGGCCAGCATCAGCGAAAGGGCCTCGGTGTGCCGACCGTCGCGGCCGGTACCGCCGTTGACCGAGCCCACCCGCCGAGCCTCGGGACGAACCAGCTCCGCGGCCGAAAACACCTGGGCCACAATGTCATCCGCTTCGTCTCGCAAGCTGCTGGGGAGTACACCGACACCCTGATCGGCCATCAGCACCTCGATCGGATGATCGTCGAACAACTCCGCCCAATAGGGCAGCACGACCCGCACGGCTGATTCGGTGCGGCGTCGCGACTCGTCGGTCCCCTTGGCCAGGGTCACCAGCCAGCGGGCGGCGTAGTCGCGGTGGTAGGTCACTTCCTTGACGCCCTTGGCCGCGATAGCCGCCAATACCCGATCGCTGCTGAGCCGCAGCCGATCCAGCAGCGCCAACCGATAGGTCGCGAAGAGGAACAACCGCACGATCGTGACCGCGAAGTCCCCGTTGTCGGGTTCGACGAGACGGACGTTGCGGAAGTCGGCGTCATCCCGGAAGAACGCCAGCGCATCGTCCCCCGGGACCGGTGAGCCGTCCGGCAACTGCGGGACCACGCCCGGGTCGGCTAGCGCGGCCCTCGCGAGGAGCAACCGGGCCTGACCCAGCAGATCCAGCGCGGTGTTGGCCAACGCGATGTCCTCCTCGAGATCCGGCGCGTTGCTGGCCCATTCGGACAACCGGTTGGCGTAGACCAGCGCGTCGTCGCCGAGCATCAGACAGTAGGCCGCGAGCGCCCCGGCGTCCGTGCCCGCGGCAATGGTGGTGTCCACCCCGGCCAACGGGTCCTCGAAGTCGGTCCCGAACGCCCAGTTGCCGTCCACTTCATAGGTCATGGCTGCCTTCTCACATGTGCGGGACGTTGTCGGGGATCGCATAGAAGGTCGGGTGCCGATAGACCTTGTCCCCGGACGGCGCGAACAGTGGGTCCTTCTCGTCCGGACTGGACGCGGTGATGTCGGACGAGCGGACGACCCAGATGCTGACGCCTTCGTTGCGACGGGTGTAGACGTCGCGGGCGTGCCGCACCGCCATGTCGTCGTCGGCGGCGTGCAGCGATCCGACGTGGACATGGTTCAGTCCGCGCTTACCCCGCACGAAAACCTCATACAGCGGCCAGTCCTCGGTCATGCGCTGACTCCCTTCTCGGCGTACGCCGTAGCTGCTTCTCGCACCCAGGCACCTTCGTCGTGTGCGCGCTGGCGGTGCGCCAATCGCTCTGCGTTGCAGGGCCCTTCACCTGTGACGACGGCTTTGAACTCGGCCCAGTCGGGCGAGCCGAAGTCGTAGTGGCCGCGCTCGGCGTTCCACGCCAAGTGCGGGTCGGGCAGGGTCACGCCCAGCGCCTCTGCCTGCGGCACGGTCATGTCGACGAACTTCTGCCGCAACTCGTCGTTGGTGTCGCGCTTGATTCCCCAGGCCATCGACTGGGCGGTGTTGGGCGAGTCGTCGTCGGGCGGGCCGAACATCATCAGCGCCGGCCACCAGAACCGGTCCACCGACTCCTGCACCATGGCGCGTTGCTCGTCGGTGCCGCGCATCATCGTCGACAGCAACTCGAAACCCTGGCGCTGGTGGAAGGACTCCTCCTTGCAGATCCGGATCATCGCCCGGCCGTAGGGGCCGAAGGAGGTGCGGCACAGCGGGACCTGGTTGCAGATGGCCGCACCGTCGACCAGCCAGCCGATGGTGCCGACGTCCGTGTAGGACAGCGTCGGGTAGTTGAAGATCGAGGAGTACTTCTGCTTGCCGGCCAGCAGCAGCTCGGTCAGCTCCAGCCGGGAGACGCCGAGGGTCTCGCAGGCGGAGTAGAGGTAGAGCCCGTGGCCGGCTTCGTCCTGGACCTTGGCCAGCAGGATCGCCTTGCGCCGCAACGAGGGTGCCCGGGTGATCCAGTTGCCCTCCGGTTGCATCCCGATGATCTCCGAGTGCGCGTGCTGGGCGATCTGGCGGACCAGCGTGGCGCGGTACTTCTCCGGCATCCAGTCCCGCGGTTCGATGCGGTCGTTCGCCTCGATGACGGCGTTGAAGTGCCCTTCGAGCATGGTGTCTTCGACAAGCGTCACGGGACCTCCTGGTGTATTTACAGACCGTTCGTTCAGTAATAATATGTCAGCTGCGTCACACCCACGCAACCCGTCTTTCGATCACCCGAGAGGTTTCCTCGTGTCCGAACTGCTCAGCAGCTATCTCGCCGGCTCCTGGTTCACCGCAACCGACGAGGGCCGACCGGTCCTGGATGCCGTCACCGGGCAGGAGGTGTGCCGGGTTTCAGCGGCCGGCGCCGACCTCGCGGGTGCCGTTGACTACGCCCGGTCCGTGGGCGCGCCCGCGATCCAGGCGCTGACCTTCCACGAGCGCGCCGCGATCCTGAAGGGTGTCGCCAAACACCTGACCGCCGCCAAGGACGGGTTCTACGAGTTGTCCACCCGCACCGGCGCGACCCGGCGGGATTCGGCGGTCGACATCGACGGCGGCATCGGCACGGTGTTCTCGTTCGCGTCCAAGGCCACCCGCGAACTGCCCAACGACACGATCGTCCTGGACGGCAAACCCGAGCCCCTCGGCAAGGGCGGCACCTTCGTCGGGCAGCACCTCTACACCTCGCGTCCGGGTGTCGCCGTGCAGATCAACGCCTTCAACTTCCCGGTGTGGGGGATGTTGGAGAAGTTCGCACCGGCCTTCCTCGCCGGTCGCCCCACCATCGTGAAGCCGGCCACGCAGACCGCCTACCTCACCCACGCCGCCGTGGCATCGATGCTCGACAGTGGCCTGCTGCCGGACGGTGCCCTGCAACTGCTCTGCGGTAGCGCGGACGGCCTGCTCGAGCTGCTCGGCACCCAGGACCAGGTTGCCTTCACCGGCTCGGCCGCCACTGCAGCCACGCTGCGCCAGCACCCCAGCGTGGTGCACGGCGGACTGGAACTCGGCGTGGAAGCCGACTCGCTGAACTGCTCCATCCTGGGCCCGGACGTCAGCGTCGACGACCCGGAATTCGAGCTGTTCGTCAAGGGCGTGGTCACCGAGATGACCGTCAAGGCCGGGCAGAAATGTACGGCGATCCGCCGGGTCATCGTGCCCGCCGAACGGACCGATGAGGTGATTGCCGCTCTCTCGGGGCGGTTGTCGAAGATCACCGTCGGCAACCCGGCCGACGACACCGTGCGGATGGGTGCGCTGGTCAGCCTCGACCAGCGTGACGAGGTGCGCAAGAGCGTGCAGGCGCTGCGGGCGTCGGCGGACCTAGTCTTCGGCGACCCCGACCATGTGACCGTCGTGGGGGCATCGGCAGCGAACGGCGCGTTCATGGGGCCGGTGCTGCTGCGCGCCCATGACGGTGCCGTCGAGCCGCATGAGGTCGAGCCCTTCGGCCCGGTCGCGACCGTCATCTCGTATTCCTCCGTGGCAGAAGCTGTTTCGCTGGCTGCTCGAGGCGGCGGCAGCCTCGCGGGCTCCCTGGTGACCCACGATCCCGCTGTGGCGCGACAGGTCGTTCTGGGCCTGGCTCCCTGGCACGGCCGCATCCTGGTGCTCGATCGCACTGACGCCGCCGAGTCCACCGGCCACGGGTCACCGTTGCCGACCCTGGTGCACGGCGGTCCCGGCCGAGCCGGTGGGGGCGAGGAACTGGGCGGCATCCGGGCCGTGCTGCACCACATGCAGCGGACCGCGATCCAGGCCTCCCCGGATGCGCTGACCGCGATCACCGGCTCCTGGTTCAGCGGGGCCGAGCGCACGGTGTCGCCTGAGCACCCGTTCCGCAAGTCCTTGGCCACGCTCCGGGTCGGGGACGCGATCGTCTCCGATCGACGTACGGTGACGGGTGAGGACATCGCGCACTTCGCGGAGTTCACCGGCGACACGTTCTACGCGCACACCGACCCCGAGGCGGCGGCCGCCAATCCGCTCTTCGGCGGGATCGTGGCGCACGGCTACCTGGTGGTCTCGTTGGCCGCGGGTCTGTTCGTCGAACCCAACCCGGGGCCGGTCCTGGCCAACTTCGGCGTCGACAACCTGCGCTTCCTCACCCCGGTGAAGGTGGACGACGACATCGCGGTGACGCTGACGGTCAAGGCGATCACCCCGCGGTCGAGCGCCGACTACGGCGAGGTGCGCTGGGATGCCGTCGTCACCAACCAGCGCGATGAGCCGGTCGCGACGTACGACGTCCTGACCCTGGTCGCCAAGGACCACTAAGGAGCACGAGGACCCGCGCGGGCGTGCTAAGTCTGTGGGATGACCACAGTCGATGAGCTCCGCGCCCTGCAAGCTCCGTTAAAGGAGAAGTACCGGTCCGACCCAACCTCCGCGTTGACTCCGATCCACGCGACAGGTGACTTCCGCGATCCCGGGATCACCTGCACGGTGGACGGATTCGCTGGCCCGGTGCGGGCCGGTCTCCATCGGGCCACGGGCGGTGACGGCTCCGACGCCTGCTCGGGCGATCTGCTCCTGGAGGCTCTGGTGGCTTGTGCCGGGGTCACCTGCCGCAGTGTCGCGACCGCGATGCGGATCGACTACGCCGGTGCTGCCATCGAGGCATCATCCGATTTCGACGCCCGCGGAACCCTTGGCCTGGACCGTTCGGTGGATGTCGGGGTCGGCCCGATTCGGCTGACGATCAGCCTGGACACCGACGCCGACGATGCGACGTTGGCAAAGCTGGCCGAGCTGACCGAGCGCTACTGCGTCGTCGGGCAAAGCCTCAAGAGCCCGCCCCAGGTCATTGTCGTCCGTTCGCGAGGATGACTTGAGCCGGTGGCGAGGTCGACGAGCAGTAGCCTCACTGCAGTGATCACCAGTTCGGAGTTCGTGGCCTACACCAAAGAGCAAGAGGTCGGATATCCGCTGGATGCTGCCGGCACGCCAGACCGCATCATCGAGATCGGTCCCGGCTGCGGCACCGGCACCCTGGAGCTGATGGCCCATTTTCCGGGCACCGAAATCATCTGCTTGGAGCCTGACGCGGCTGCCCGTAACGCAGTGTTGTGGCGCCTCTTCGATCACCCGGACCGGGAGCAGGTCTCAGTGCTGCCGCTCACCGTGGAAGCTGCCCGATCCGTCATCGCACCTGCGGACCTCGTTGTGGCGCACCATGTCATCTGCCAGGTGCCCATCGTGCAGCGGGATCGCTTCTGGTCGGCGGTCCGGGATCTCCTGGCGCCCGACGGTGTAGCCCTGATCGACAGCCACCTCGGTGCGAGTGACGGGCCCGACGTTCCCCGACGGCTGAGCGCCGAGGGACGTAGCGGACAGTTCACGGTCCAGCGCTGGTTCAGCGCCACGCATCAAGACTCATGCCTCCAGGTGAGTAACGAATACACCTTCGCTGACGGGAACGGCCGAATCCTTTTCTCCCACAGGCAGGTGAGCAAGACAGAGCACACTGACACCGTGGCCGAACGTGCACGCATCACCGGCGCTGGGCTTCACCTCACCGATCTCGACGACGGATGGCTGAGCCTGACTCCGGGACCGGTGACACCGACTCACATGGAGCGACAAGGCGGCATCCGTTCCTTGCAAATCAACGACGCGGCTGACGTTCTGACCGCGTTCGATTCCAGCACGGACATGGCGCGCCAGGGCACCGTGACCACGATGGACCAGGCCCGGGAGTACGTCGAGCGACTGGTCACAGAGGATCGCCACGCGGCGTACGCCATCACTGACGGGGATCGGCTGGTCGGCCTCGTTGCGATGACCATCGATCAGCCGAATCGCAGCGGCTGGTTCTGGTACTGGATGAACGCATCCCATCGCGGTCGCGGCTGGATGAGTGTCGCCGCAGCCGAAGTGGCTGATATTGCTCTGACCCAGTTGGGTTTAGAGCGACTTGAACTGGGGCATCGCGCCAACAACCCGGCATCGGGGGCGGTGGCACGCGCGGCCGGGTTCCGTTACGAAGGCACCGAGCGCGGCAAGTTCCTCATCGACGGGCAGAGAGTCGATGTCGCCATCTACGGCCGCCTCCGCGACGACGGGCGGTAACCCACAACGACGGCTACCGCTTCGGGCGATGATCGACAATGCGGCGCATCTTGCCCACCGACCGCTCGACGGAGTCCGGAGCGACCACGTCCACTGCGACCGAAACGCCGATGGTGCTCTTCACCAGGTGCCGCAGCTCCTGGCCGGCCGCGAGACCGTCTGCCAGAGAGGCGCTTTCGCGGTGCTCAACCAGCACGGTCATCGCATCCAGGGTGTCGGTGCGGGACAGCACGCACTGGAAGTGCGGCGACAGCGCCGGCGTGCGCAAGATGAGTTCCTCGATCTGTGTCGGGAAGAGATTGACCCCCCGCAGGATGATCATGTCGTCGGTGCGACCGGTGATCTTCTCCATCCGGCGCATCGTGCGAGCCGTGCCGGGCAGCAACCGGGTCAGGTCACGCGTGCGGTACCGGATGATCGGCATGGCTTCCTTGGTGAGGCTGGTGAAGACCAACTCGCCTTCCTGCCCGTCGGGCAGCACCTCACCGGTGATCGGGTCGATGACCTCGGGATAGAAGTGGTCCTCCCAGATGTGCAAACCGTCCTTGGTCTCGACGCACTCGTTGGCGACACCCGGACCCATGACCTCGGACAGGCCGTAGATGTCGACCGCGTGCATGTCGAGGCGCTGCTCCATCTCCTGGCGCATGTCGTTGGTCCACGGTTCCGCCCCGAAGATGCCGACCTTGAGCGACGTGGCTCGCGGGTCGACGCCCTGGCGCTCCATCTCATCGATGATCGCCAGCATGTAGGACGGCGTGACCATGATCAGGTCGGGCCGGAAGTCCTGGATGAGCTGCACCTGCCGCTCGGTCATCCCACCGGACACCGGCACGACGGTGCACCCCAGCTTCTCGGCGCCGTAGTGCGCGCCGAGGCCACCGGTGAACAGGCCGTACCCGTAGGCGTTGTGCATGATGTCGCCGGCGCGCCCACCGGCCGCTCGGATGCTGCGCGCCATGACCGTGGCCCAGGTGTCGATGTCCTTGGCCGTGTAGCCCACGACCGTCGGTTTGCCGGTCGTGCCCGACGACGCGTGCACCCGGGAGACCTGGGTGCGGGGCACCGCGAACATCCCGAACGGGTAGTTGTCCCGCAGATCGGCCTTCGCCGTGAACGGCAGTTTGGCCAGGTCACTCAGTTCTTTGATGTCGTCGGGGTGGACCCCCGCGGTGTCGAAGCTGTTGCGGTAGTGCGGCACGTTCTCGTAGGCGTGCCGCACCGACCAGCGCAGCCGTTCGGTCTGCAACGCGCGCAACTCGTCGGTCGAAGCCCGTTCGATGGGCTCGAGGTCCTCGGGTCGCGGAGTTCGGTCTTCCATGCAGCTGCCCTTTCCTGAACGATCGGTCAGTATCTTATGTGTCGCGGCTCACATGTGGCAACCGGTGGGATGATCGCTGCCATGACCGCCCCGTGGCCCGACCTGCCGACCCATCGCGAGTGGCTCCACGACCAGGCGCGATCCCTGCTGACCTTCGGGCGTCGTACGCCGAGCGCGGACGGCGGCGCCTACTGGCTGGACGATCAGGGAAAACCCCTGCCGCAGAACGGGATCCACACGTGGATCACCGCCCGCACGGTGCACGTCTACTCCCTGGGTCACCTGATGGGGATCCCCGGGTGCACCCCCGTCGCGCAATCGGCCCTCGATGGACTGACCGGCCGGTTGCACGACTCGGCGTTCGACGGTTGGCTGGCCAGCGTGCAACCTGACGACGGCACGAAGGCGGCCTACGCACACGCCTTCGTCCTGTTGGCGGCCACGTCGGGCGTCACGGCCGGACTCGACGGCGCCGAGGAACTCCTGCAGGACGCGCAACAGGTACTGCTGGAGCGGTTCTGGGACGAGGACGCCGGCCTGGCCGTCGACGCGTGGGATCGCAGCTTCAGCACGCTGGACCCTTACCGCGGCATCAACGCCAACATGCACCTGGTCGAGGCCTGTCTGGCGGCGGCCGATGTCACCGGTGACCACGCCTGGCTGGAAAGGGCCCGCCGGATATCGCAATTCGTCATCGCTCAAGCGCGCACCAATGACTGGCGGATCCCCGAGCATTTCGACGCGCAATGGCAACCACAACTCGAACTCAACCGGGACAAACCCGGCGACCAGTTCAAGCCGTACGGCGCAACCGTCGGCCACGCACTGGAGTGGTCCCGGCTGCTCCTGCACCTGGAGGCAGCCCTCGGGGAGGCCGACCGCACCGACTGGCTGACGCCGGCGAAGGCGCTCTTCGAGAGGGCGGTCATCGACGGCTGGGCCGCGGACGGCGCCGACGGCTTCGTCTACACCACGGACTGGTCAGGCCGCCCCGTCGTGCGGGAGCGGATGCACTGGGTCGTCGCAGAGGCGCTCGGCGCGGCGGTGACGCTGTGGCACCGGACCGGCGACTCGGCGTACGCCGATCGGTATGCGCAGTGGTGGGACTACACGCAGCGCTACGTGATCGATCACGAAAACGGTTCCTGGCACCACGAACTCGACGCCACGAACAGGCCGGCGGCCACGGTGTGGGCCGGCAAACCCGATCTCTACCACGCGTTGCAGGCAACCCTGCTGCCGTTGCTGCCACTCACTCCGAGCTTTGCCACCGCGATCGCCCAGGGTCACCTCGCGTAGCGTTGACGCCCATGACCAGGGTCGAGGACTTCGTCAGCCATTTCGACGCGCTCGCCGGCAAGATCCCGGCGAACATCTACTACCAGGATCGGCCCGACGGCAACCGGATCAGTGCGCTGGTCTACCCCGACGTCCCCGAGAACGGGATGCTCGTCGGCGTCACCTACGGGTTGTCGCTGCTGGACAACCCGGCGTGGACCCGCGGCCGGCCCGAGTTGCTGATCGGGGTGAAGTCGACTGATCACCGCTGGGCCCGGGCCGCCGGTCTGCTGGCGGCGAACATCACCGGCTGCCCGTTCAGCTACGGAACCGTGCTGAACTTCGGCCAGCCGATCACCGATGAATCCACCATGGACCATTTCGTGGTCTTCGCACCGACCCTGCTGGACGAGGCCGACTTCCTCAACGTCCTGAACGCGCCCGAGGGCGCACCGGCGCAGGACGTCATCCATGTCGCTGGCATCTACCCGATCCACGCCTCCGAGGCGGCCGCGATCAGCGACGGCAAGCTCGAGGAGTTCTGGAAGTCCGGCGCCGACCTCTACGACGTGACCCGCCCCGCGGTCCTATAGCTCGATGAGCGGTTGCTGACCCGCACGCAGCGACGAGGTCGGCACGATGTCCTTGCCCAGCGGCACCAGGGCGATCGGCACCATCTTGAAGTTCGCGATGCCGAAGGGGATCCCGATGATCGTGATGCACAGCGCGATACCGGTGGTGATGTGGCCCAGGGCCAGCCACCAGCCGGCGAAGATGATCCAGATGACGTTGCCGATCACGCTGCCGGTGCCGGCGTTGGGTTTGCTGACGATCGTCCGCCCGAACGGCCACAGCGCGTAGGCGCCGATCCGGAACGAGGCGATACCCCACGGGATCGTGATGATGAAGATGCACAGGATGACTCCGGCGACCAGGTAACCCAGGAACATCCAGAATCCGCAGAGCACCAGCCAGATGATGTTCAGGATCGTCTTCACGGACACCATTCTCCCGCATGACTCAGCTGGTTCACGAACTCCGCGGCTAGGGTTCGCGAATGAGGCTGCGACGCCATGCGACCCTCCTGGCGGCGATCGCTGCCGTGGCTGGCCTGGCCGCGTGCAGTGGCGCTTCCGATGCAGGTACGCCGAGCGCACCAGCCACGTC
Source organism: Branchiibius hedensis (assembly GCF_900108585.1). Taxonomy (NCBI): domain Bacteria; kingdom Bacillati; phylum Actinomycetota; class Actinomycetes; order Micrococcales; family Dermacoccaceae; genus Branchiibius; species Branchiibius hedensis. The sequence goes on along the minus strand of NZ_UESZ01000001.1, from coordinate 3,462,471 downwards.
GATGACGACCCCACCCCCGGCGAACGACAGCAAAGTCGCCAGTCCGAGCGCGGCGTTGGAGTCGGCGGTCCGCTCCTACTCCGGGTTCTACACCGGCGGCAATGGCTCGGCCGCCTACGCGATGCTGTCGGCCCGCTGCCAGACGCTCAGCAGCGAGGCGACGTTCAGCGCCGCGGTCCAGCGGGTGCACCAGGGTTACGGCACGACACCCATCGCCACCCTGAGCGTCGTGGTCAACGGCGACTCCGGCTTTGCGACCTACACCTACGCCAAGAGCGGTCTGAACCAGAGCCGTCAACCGTGGGTGCTGGAGAGCGGCGCCTGGAAGAACGACGACTGCTAGACGGCGCCCGCTAGAGGACCTGGTCGATCGGGGTATCGCCGTCGTTGAAGGCGATCGTGCGACCCGCAGCCGCATCGCCTGCTGCCACGACGGCCGCGATCACCCGGGCGACGTTGCCGCGGGACACCTGGGTACCCTCGGTCGCATCGGCGTCGATGCGACCGGTGGGCTCTGCCAGCGTGAGCGAACTAGGCTGCAGCAGAGTCCAGTTCAGCCCGGACGCGGTCAGGTGCTGATCGGCGGCGGCTTTCGCCTCGGCGTACGCGAAGAAGGAGTTGTCCGGCGGCACCCCATGGTCCGGTCCGGCGCCGAAGTAGCTGACCATCACATAACGGGCGCCATCGCGCTGCGCGGCATCGATCGAGCGGATCGCCGCGTCCCGATCCACGGCGTAGGTACGCTCCGGTGATCCGCCGCCGGCGCCGGCCGACCAGACGACCACGTCGTACCCCTTGAACGCCTCGGCCAATGCGTCAACGTCAGCGCTCTCGACGTCCAGCAGCAACGGCTCCGCGCCGGTTGCGCGCACGTCAGCGAACTGCTCCTGCTTGCGAACGACGCTGGTGACCTCATCGCCCTGCGCCACCAACAGCGGTGCCGCCAACAGGGCGACCTTGCCGTGTCCACCGATGATCAGCACCTTGGTCATGACAACTCACTTTCGTAGTGCACGAATCCGGTATCTGTCGCCACCTTGTCATAGAGCGACCGGGCGCGTGAATTGCCCTGTTGGGTGAGCCAATAGACCTTCGCGGCGCCTGCCTCGCGGGCCGCGTGCATCACGTGCGCGATCAAGCCGGCACCCGTGCCGTGCGCCCGGGAGTCCGGTGCGACGAAGAGATCCTCCAGGTAGCAGTAGCCCTGCGGCGTCCAGGTCGAGGCGTGGAAGAGCCAGTGCACGAAGCCGATCGCCGTCCCGTCGGCGTCCCGGGCCAGGACGCCGTGCAACTCCTGGTCGGCGACCAGTCGCGCGAACGTGTCGTCAGTGATCGCGTCGGGCAACTGCTCCTCGTAGAACCTCAGGTAGCCCTGCCACAGCGGCTCCCACGCGTCCCGGTCCTCCGCCGTGATCGGGGTCAGGTTCGGTCCGAGCCGCTTGGTGAGCACCGCGAACTTCAGGTCCGGCTGGCTGGCACCGACGAGGAACTCCTCGGGCATCGGGATGACCTCGTCGGTCCTCTGGTAGCCGCGGCGGTGATACCAGTCGATCAGCTCCGTGCGCAGGTCGATGACCATCATCCGCATGGTGTCGGCGTGCCAGGTCTGCTGGGCGAACTGCTCTGCAGCGGTGAGTAGTTGCCGTCCGACTCCCGCGTTCTGCTGGTCCGGGTCCACTGCGAACATCCCGAAGTACGCCGTGTGGTCATCGAACCGTCGAAGCTCGGCACACGCGATGATGCGCTCCCCGTCCTGCCCGACCAGGACCGCACTATCGGTCCCGTCGATGATCGCCCGGACCTCGTCCGCACCGATCCGCTGGTTGTCGAGCAGGTCGGACTCGGTGGTCCAACCGCGCCGGCCGGAGTCGCCCCGGTAGGCGCTCTGCACAAGGTCAGCGATGACGGCCGCTTCGTCGCGGCGGGCTACACGGATCTGCATGGCGGCATCGTGTCACGCCAGGGTGGTCACCTGATCCGCCCAGTCCGCCAACTCGACGTCGTTGGTGGTCATCAGCACCGCCGCCCCGGCGTCGGCGGCCACCCGCACCGCGCGCAAGACCAGGCCGCGACTGGCGCGGTCGAGCGCGCTGGTGGGTTCGTCGAGCAGCAAGGTCTTGGGCCGCGCCGCCAGGGCCCGGGCCACCGCCAGTCGCTGTCGCTGCCCACCGGAGAGTTCATCCGGCATGTTGCGATCGACGCCGTCGAGGCCGAGCGCGACCAGCAACTCCTGACCGGCCCTCTCCGCCTCGGCGGCCGGAACGCCACGAATCAATCCCTGCAACACCAACTGCTCCAGGGCGGTGAGGCTACTGGGCAATTGGTAGCTCTGCGTGACGACCGCGATCGGCTCGTCGACGCTGATGCTGCCGGAGTCCGGGGTCACCACGCCGCGGCACACGTCGATCAGGGTGGACTTGCCGCTGCCGGCGTGGCCGGTGACCAGGGCAATCGTGCGATCCGGCACGTGCAGACTCAGCTCCTGCAGCGCGGTCGTGTCACCGAATCGCACACTGGCCGAATCGATCTGGATCATCGCAGCTCCTCGACCCTGGTCAGGATGATCGCGCCGTTCGCCGGATCCCGCTCGATCCGCAACCGGGTGCCCGGTGGGAAGTCCTCGTCGAACTCTGCGCCCAACACGACCGTGCCACCTTCTCCGACAACGATTTCCGTCGTCTCGAAGCTGGTGCTGTCGTTGCCGACCCGGCCGTCCCGGATGGTCACGATCCGGCCACCCAGCCCGACGGCCACGTCGACGTCGTGCGTGACGGCCACGATCGTCGTACCTCGTTCGTGGTTGACGGTCCGCAACGCCTCGGTGATCCGCCGCGCTTCGTCGCCGGTCAGGCTGGACGTGGGCTCGTCGGCCAACAACAACTGCGGATCGGGGGCGACACTGGAAGCCAGCGCCGTCAACTGCCGCACCGTCGGGGACACCGCGTCGATCGGCGAGTTCCAGTCCTCCTCGGGAACGCCCACCATCTCCAGAGCGTCCGCCGGACGGATCGCGGTGCGCAGGCGAGGAGGTGCGGTGAGGGCGACGTTTTCGCGAACCGTCAAGTAGGGCAACAGGTTCCGGTCGATGTCCTGCACCATGACCGCCACCTTGTCGCCGCGTAACGCGTCGACTTGCTCGGTGCTGGCCCGGGCCAGATCGAGATCACCCAGGAATACCCGGCCCGCGCTCGGCGGCACGAGACCAGACAGCACGCTCAGCAGCGTGGACTTGCCGGCTCCCGACGGCCCGACCAGGGCAACGACCGAACCGGCGGGGACCGAAAGGCTGACTCCCGACAGGGCCGCGACGTCCTGTCCGTCGACGGTGTAGATCTGCACCAGCCGGTCCACCTGGACGGCCAGCCCCTGACGCGGCTCGAAGTCGGTCATCGCGCACCTCCCGCTGCTCGCAGCGCCCGGCGACTGACCCACACGGCGATCACCGCCAGGACCACGAAGAGAACAACGACCGCGCCGACTCCGGCTGGCCACGCGAATCCCGTTCTGGTCACGGGATAGTCAGGTGGCGTCGACCACCAGGGCAGCGAATCGCCGACGATCGAGGCGCCGACCGGTGCGGCAACGAGCCCGAGCACGGCAGCGACGACCGCGACCAGCAGGAACTCCATCGTCGTGGCCCGGGAGACCATCCGGCGCGGGACGCCAGCAGCGGCCAGCGAACGTACGTCGACCGCCCGTTGGCGCCTGGTCGCCGTGACCATCGTGGCGAGGGAGAGCAACGCGACCAAGACGGCTGCCGCGCCCAGTAGCAGGCTCAGGTGCATCGACCACGCGGTGGCCGTGGCGTCGTACTCCGCCCGCTGTTTGGCGATGGTGTTGACGTTGATGAGGTCGAATCCGGCGGCGCTCAGGTTGTCCGTCAACCGTTGCAGCAGAGCGGGATCGGTCGAGGAGGACCAGACGCTCTCGAGTACCTGGTCGGTCCGCGAACCGCCGGCCAACATGGTCTTCAGGTCCACCACCACCGCCCGCAACGGCACACCGGGGATGTAGGCGGTGGTGCCAACGACGTTCACCTGACCGTCCCGGTCGGCCATGCTGGGCGCCGTCAATTGCACCCCGGTCCTCGTGGCCACTGCGTCAGGGACGATCGCCGAGAGTGCAGTCGGCGAACCCGGCTGTTTCAGCGCGTCCCACGGGATGTTGGACGACAACCCGTCGGTGGCGGCGATCCGCTGCATGTCCGAGGGGATGACTCCCACCGTGGCCAGCGCATTGTCGGAGGCGGCACTGATTTCGACCACCGGGGTCAGCTGGGTGTGACCCGGGTCGGTCTTGTCGACCGCCTCCAGCAGCGCCGACGGGTCGACCGCCCCGGTCACACTGGAACTGGCTCCAACGACCACGGCAGCGCCGACATCGGCGCTCGCCCGGGCTTGCCGGTTCTCATCGCCGCGCATCAGCAGGCTGGCGCTGAAACTGACCAGCGTGGTGGCGATGATCAGTGTGGTCAGAACCGTCACCACACCGGGCCGGCGGATGGTCTGGGCCAGCCCCAGCGCACCGGTCGCGCGCCCGGTACTGAACAGTCGGCGTACCAGCGCTGCACCCACCACCCCGAGCCCGGCGGCGAGCAACGTGGCCAGCACGATCGCCGCGAGCGTCGGGACGAGCAGGCTCGGTGCCCCGGTCAGGTTGCCGGTCGCCGCGAGGATGACGCCCGCGAACGCCAAGGCGCCGGCCACGATCAGGGCCACCGGCACCCCGCGGACCCGCCGCGGCGCCGCCCGCATCAGGTCGATGATCGGGGTGCGGGTCATCCGCGCCCAGATCAGGGCCAAGAGCGCGATCGCGACGAGTACGGCGAGCACGCCCCACACCAGCGCCCACCAGTTCCACGCGGGCATCGTGCCGGTCGGCAGGATGAACGCTCCGATGGCGGCGGCCGCGAGGTAGGCGACCAGCAGACCGAGCGGCAGCCCTAGCAGCACCGCCCCGGCGAATTCACCCACCGCGAAACGCAACAGACTGCGGCGGTCGTGTCCGCGCATCTTCAGCACGGCCGCGTCCGAGCGGCGCAGATTGGTGAGCAGACTGAACACCTGGTAGGCGAGGATCAGCACCAGGATCAGCAGTTGCACGAACAGCAACGGCACGAGTTGCTTGACCTGGTCGAGGTCGGTCGCGATGTCCTGTTGGATCTGGGTGAGCGGCTCGGTGACCGTCACCCCGTCTGGCATGGCGCTGCTGGTTTTGGCCGCCCCTGCCACCGCGGTAGCGAGGGTGTTCGCGGTGATCGCGTCGTTCTTGAGGGGGAACCGCACCGACAGGTTCGGGGAGAACCAGCCTTGTGCCGCTTCGAACGTCGCCGGCCCGGTCAGCCACACCTGGTTCGGCGCCGAGTGGGCGGGGTTGGGCGGGGCATACCGGGCGGGATTGACCCCACCCCAGTACGACGTGGGGGCCGCCGTGAACGACCCGACCACGGTCAGGGCTTTCTTCGGTAACTGCGCCGGCAGGGCCGAGCCGTTGATCTGACCGACTGTGAGCCGTGCTCCGATCGTCAGCCCGGAGACCTTCTGGGCTGCGAGCGCCGCATCGGACACCAGGATCTCGTTGGCCGCTTCGGGGCATCGTCCGGTGGTGATGGTGATCTGCTGGCACTGCCCGACGGTGCTCTGCACGAGGACCAGGACGTTCTGATCGGCCCACATCCCGGTGACCTGCGTGGTCTCCACGGGCGCCTGAGTCACCGCGCGAAGCCGCGGATCGACGTACGACGCCATGTGTTGGTAGTCCTGGCCGTAGCGTTGCGGCGCATCGACCTCGACCTGGGCGCTGACCGGCGGCAGTTGCTGGACGCGGTAGTCCACGAGGGCCGAGGAGAACGACCGCTCGACCAACGGGATCAGCGCGACGGTCGCCACGATCAGCGCAACCACCACGGTCACGACAACGTGTTGCCCGCGCCGGCTGCTGCGGGCGCGGGCAACGAGGGAAGTCACCCGATTACCCTGCCAGGAACCTCGGGTCAGCTGGGCCCGCTCCCCCTCACGATTCGGTTACACCTGGCACCTCGGGCGGTCAGCCAGCGGCCAGACCCACTTCGGTGCCGTCCTCGTGCAGTTCGATGGGCTCCTCACTGGTCACAGCCGAACGCCGCGGGATGAGCAGCGTGACCGCTGAACCGGCGAGCGCCGCAACCGCACCGACGATGAAGCAAAGCTGGAACGCGCTCTTGGCCGGAATCTCCACGCTCCCGGCGAACTTCACCGTGTCGCTGGTCAGGATGGCGGCCATCACAGCGCCGGCGATCGTCGTACCCACCGAACGCATCAGGGCGTTCACGCCCACTCCGGAGCCGGCTTCGGACAGCGGCACGTTGTCCATGATCAGGGTCGGCATCGCGGCGTAGCCGATACCGACACCGGCGCACACGATGCACGAGGCGACCATCAGCTGCCACGGGGCGCCCATCAGAGCCAGCGCCACGACGTACCCGACGCCGATGACCAACGCACCCAGCGCCAGGGTGATCCGCGCCCCGGAGCGGGTGATCAGGGCGGAGGAGACCGGCGCGAACGCCATCATCATCAGACCACCGGGTGCCATCCACAGACCGGCGTGCAGGATGGATTGGCCCAGCCCGTAACCGGTTTCGGTGGGCATCTCCAGCAGTTGGGGTACGACGATCGACTGGGCCATCATGCCGAAGCCGATCAGCACGGCGGCCAGGTTGGTGAAGAGCACCGGGCGGCGCGAGGTGGTGCGCAGGTCGATCAACGGGTCGTGGTGACGCAGCTCGTACCAACCCCAGGCCACCAGCACGACGAGGCCACCGACGATCGCACCGATCGTGGACGTGGCGCTCCAGCCCCACTCCGAACCCTTGGAGACACCGACCAGGACCGCAACCAGCCCGACCGCCAGGCCAATGATGCCGACGATGTCCAGGTGCGCCGGGTGGGCGTCATGGATATCGGGTACGACGATCGCGGTGGCCACGAGGATGAGCGCGGCGAGGACCGTGGAGAGCCAGAAGAGTCCGTGCCAGGAGTAGTCCTGCGCGATCCATGCCGACAGCGGCAGGCCGAGGGCACCGCCGACGCCGAGCGTGGCGCTGACCGCGGCGACCGCACCTGCCCGGCGTTCGGGCGGCGCGATCTCGCGGACCATGCTGATGGCGACCGGGATGTAGCCCATCGCGATACCCTGCAGCGCACGCCCGACCAGGAACGGCGGCAGCGTGGTGGAGATCGCCGCCAGCGCGGAGCCGACCACCAGGATGCCGGCGGAGACGACCATGACCGGCTTCTTGCCGAACATGTCCGCGAGGCGACCGGTGACAGGCATCGTCACAGCGGCCGCGAGCAAGGTGGCCGTGATCGCCCACGAGGCGCTACCGGCGTCGGTCGACAGCAGGTGCGGCAGTTCGCTCTGGATGGGGATGACCAGGGACTGCATCAACGCGCCGCACAGGCTGCCGAGACACAGGACGACGATCACCGCGAGGGCGGGGAATCGTGGTGAGCGGGAGGAAGGCATCACATCTCCGGGGTTATGTAACGTACACATTCGGGCAACTTGTGTAGGTTACACACTCATGGCGCAGACCCCTAAACCGGCCGCCCTCCCCCAGGACCGCGAGGTGGCCTCCCTCCTCAGTTCACTGCAGCGGATCCGGCGGGTGACCGAGCAACACGCCTCGCTGAATGCCGCTGATGGCCGGCTCATGTGGCTGTTCAGCGACCGCCAGCCGCGCACCATGCGACAGATCGCCGAAAGCCTCGACCTTGAGCAGTCGACGGTGAACCGGCAGGTCAACGCGGCGCTCGCCGCCGGGCTGCTGTCCCGGGACCGCGAATCCGGCCGCGCAGCATGGCTTTTCGAGGCGACCGACTCGGGGATCGAGCGATTCGAACGCGACCTGGCCGTGCACCTTGAGTTGCTCGACCAGGCCCTGGGCCATCTGCCAGCCGCCGAGCGGGAGCACTTCCTCGAACTGCTCGGCACCTTCGTCGATGGCTACGGCGATGCGGTGCGCCGGCAGACCTGGTCCCGCCTCGGCTCCCCTTAGCTACACTAACGCAATTTTGCACTAATGCAACTTTGCGTTAGTGTAGCTATATGTCCACTTCCAAGACGCCCGGTCTGCGCGACCGCAAGCGCACCGAAACGGCGGCCCGCATCCATGCGGCCGCCCTTTCGTTGGTTCTCTCGGGCGGGCTGGAAGCCGCCACGATCGAAGCGATCAGCGAACAGGCCGACGTGTCGGCGCGCACCTTCTTCAACTACTACGAAGGCAAGGACGCGGCGATCCTCGGCATCCAACCGGATGTGTCCGACGTTGCAGCCTTCGAGGACGTGCTCGCCGAGGCCCAGGACGGTTCGGTCGAACCGCTGAGGCTGGTGATCCGTCTGGTGCTGGCCACCATGGGCACCAGTAGCCACGTGCACACCCCGGCCCGACAGGCCGACCGGATGACCGTCATCCAGCGCCACCCCGAACTGATCACCGGTCAGTTCGCGCAACTGGCCGCGCGGCGTACCCGCACCGTCGAGTACGCCGCGCGCATCCTGGCCGCACACCCCACCTGGGCTGCCGACCCGGACAGCGCCCCGTCGACTCCGCTGGTCATCGCCCTGTGCGGTGCCGCGGTCAAAACCGCGATCGAGGACTGGGCGGCAACGACGCCGGACCAGCCGCTCGACGAAACCAACCTCGAGGAGCGTGCACTCACGCTCGTCCATCACACCATCAGGAGCCTTCAATGACATCCGCTGCTGTTGACAACGCAGCCGAACCCGACGCCACTGCCTCGCAGCGCCGCGGCGTCCTGCTCGTCTTCGCCGGTCTGATGATCGCGATGCTGCTGGCATCGCTGGACCAGACCATTTTCAGCACCGCGCTGCCGACCATCGTCGGTGAGCTCAACGGTGTCGACCACATGCTGTGGGTGACCACGGCCTACATCCTGGCCTCGACGATCATGATGCCGGTCTACGGCAAACTCGGTGATCTGATCGGCCGCAAGAACATCTTCATCGCCGCGATCACCCTCTTCATGGCCGGTTCGGTCATCGGTGGCCTGGCCGGGACCATGACCTGGCTGATCATCGGTCGCGCCGTCCAGGGCCTCGGCGGTGGTGGACTGATGATCCTGGCGATGGCGATCATCGCCGACGTCGTGCCCGCCCGGCAGCGCGGTCGCTACATGGGCATCATGGGCGGGGTCTTCGCGTTCGCCTCGGTCGCCGGCCCCCTCCTGGGCGGCTACTTCACCGAGGGTCCCGGTTGGCGCTGGGCGTTCTGGATGAACATCCCGCTCGGCCTGCTGGCTATCGCGGCCGCAGTCTTCTTCCTGCACCCGCACACCGCCACGGCCGACCGTCCGAAGCTGGACGTTGCGGGCACCACGCTGCTTGCTGTTGCGTCCGCGTCGCTGGTGCTCACCTCGGTGTGGGGCGGTACGACGTACGCCTGGGATTCTGCTCAGATCATCGGTCTGATCGCCGTAACCATCGCTGCCGCAGTTGGTTTCGTCTTTGTCGAGCGCCGCGTGGACGAGCCCGTCATGCCGTTGCACCTGTTCCGGGAGCGCAACTTCGTGCTCACCACCGTTGCTGGTCTCTTGATCGGGATTGCGATGTTCGGCGCCATGGCCTACCTACCGACGTACCTGCAGATGGTCACCGGCTCCAGCGCCACCAAGGCGGGGCTGTTGATGATCCCGATGATGGCCGGCGTCCTGATCACCTCGACCGTCGTCGGTCAGGTGGTCAGCCGCACGGGTCGCTACAAGGTCTACCCGATCGTCGGCGCCATCGTCGTCGGCGTCGCGCTCTGGCTGATGTCCACGATGACCGCGGACACTTCGATCGTCGTGATCTGCAGCTACTTGGCCGTCATGGGCATCGGGCTGGGTCTGTCGATGCAGATCCTGGTACTCATCGTGCAGAACACCTTCCCGGCTCGCGAGGTCGGCACGGCGACCGCGTCGAACAACTACTTCCGCCAGATCGGTGCCTCCCTCGGATCCGCCATCGTCGGAACGGTCTTCGCCAACCGGCTCGCCGAACTGCTCTCCGGTCTGTCCTCCACCGGCAGCGGCGCCTCGGCCAACTCGCTGACGCCGGATCTGGTCAAGACGCTCCCGGAGTCGGTGCAGCACGTGATCGTGTCGGCCTACAGCGACGCCCTCACACCGGTGTTCTTCTACCTGGTGCCGCTGATGGTGCTGGCCGCCGCCCTTCTCGGATTCGTCCACGAGAAGCCGCTGGCCACCACGATCGAGCACGAAGCAGCCGAACCCCTCGAGGTAGCCGCCGTCATGGCCGACTAGCCGTCAGGGCACGTCGGTGAAGTGCTCGACCACCGGGAACGGGTCGTAGAAGTGGTGCAGCAGTTCTTTCCACTGCAGATACTCCGGTGACCGGCGAAATCCCTCGGTGTGCGCCTCAACGCTCTCCCACTCCACGAGCAACACGTAGTGGGAGGGCGTTTCGGCGCTCCGGGCCAGTCGCAGTGAGACGAAACCCGGCTGGCCGCTGATCAACGGCCGGGCCTGTTCGAAGGCCACCTCAAAGGCCGCCTCCTGACCGGGCACGACGGGAAGAAGGGCGTGTTCGAGGATCACTCGGCGCACGCTAGCGCAGCCGCGGCCTTCCCACCGACGGGGTCCAGGCGGCGGTCCCCGCGCAGGACGCCACCGTCCGGCACCGCCACCACGATCCGCGCCGGACCCAGCCGCCACTCTCAAACAGCCGGCCCGCACCATCTCGAGTGCCGGAGCGCGGCCCGTGAGGTCGTCTGCGCCGTCGAAGACGTCGAAGACGTCGAAGACGTCGGCCACCCGCACCGTGACTGAACGCTCGCCTCGCTTGGCACACGCCGAGGTCCTACCCGACGCAAACCGGCCGTCCTCCGACGGATCTCCCGCAGCCGCGCCCGCCCGATCACCAGGCCGGTATCGCTCATTAACCAACCAGTCGCTGGCACCCGGTTTGCGGTACTCGACGCGCCCGCCCCGCACCCGCAACTCCCAGCCCTGCGTGTCGATCAGGTGGTGATGGACCGGGCAGACCAACGCGCCGTTATCCACGTCCGTACGCCCGCCCCGCGCCCACGCGTTGATGTGATGCACCTCGGTCCACCCCGGCGGCCGATCGCAGGTGGGGAACGTGCAACCGCCGTCCCGGGCCGCCAACGCCAGCCGCTGCGCTTTGCTGAACAACCGCTGGCCACGGCCCAGATCCAACGGGGCCGACGAACCACCGAGGACAACCGGAAGGATGGTCGCGCCGCACGCCATCAATCGGATCTGGCTGGCCGACAGCGGAGTTGCGGATCCCAGCAGGCTGCCTGAGCGCCGCAGTTCGCCGGTCAACGATTCCAGATCGATCATCACCGCGACCGTGGAGGCAGCGCCGCCGTGCTGAGGCAGCCGATCGGTGGGGATCCGGGACAGCAGATCCGTGAGAGCGACACCGTCACGATGCTCGGGAGTGAATGGCAGGCCGCTACCCACCGTCGTCGATGACTTCAGGTGCTTGCGCCTCGGCGCCGAAAACCCCTGCAGGACAGCCCGAAGCATGTCCGCTTGCGCCTTCGGGATGGTGAACCTGCCGTGACAGACGACGCCATCCGGGTCGTCCCACAGCCTCAACGACGCCCGCTCCCGGGCCGTGCGCTCCCGTCGCTCCAGTTGCTCGTCGAACTCCGCGTCGGCCTGCTCCTGACTGCGCATCGTGTCGGCCAGTCGCTCACCCCGGCGCCGCAGGTCGGGCAACCGGAGCCGACCAGCCGCCTCCAACATCACCTTCTCGGCGCGGCGCCGATCGGTGTCGGTCGCCTCCTGTGGCAGCGCCACCAACGACCGGGCGATCACCTCCGCCTGGGCCGTGGTCAGTTCCGCGGCGGCCAAGAGCGACTCGGTCTCCGCCGCACCCGACCGGGTCAAGGATTGGGCCAACCGCACGAAGCGCTCCTGCCCGGCCCGGTCACCACCGTGACTGCGAGCCAACAGGGCACCTGTCGAGGTCGCACCCTCGGTGCGGGCGATATCCAACTCGTCCAATCGGCGTACGGCGGCCAATCGCACTGCGGCCAGGCGGGATTCGACGCGGAGAAGCTGCACGTTGAGGTCCCGCACGACGGCCCCGTCAAAAGCTGACCAATCCGAGGGCACCGCGATGACGGCAGCTTCGAGCGCCGAAATCGCCTCAACCAGACCGACCATCACACCCCCTCAAGTGCCAGTGGAATCAACCTATGGGAGACCACCGACAAGCGGGGATCACGGCAGAAAGGTGTGGAAAACCCACCGTCAAGCGGAAAGCGAATCAGACCTGTGGACAACGGATTTCGACCCTTCGCAAGGATCACACTGATGCGCATGACACTCACCCGACCAGAAGAAACGTTCGTTCGCAGCGACGCCGATCTCCTGAGGACCTGGCGCAATCTGATGGGACCGTTCGGCTTCAGCAAACGGTCTCTCTGGCTGATCTTCATCGACGAGGACAGCAGCGTCTTACCAACGATCCTGCCCATCGACGGCATCCCCGTCGAGCCGGACGAGCGCATGGTGCGCAACCTGGCGATGATCGTCCGCGAGTCTATTCGGCAGACCTCTCCGACCTGCGTGGCCCTCCTCCTCTCGCGCCCGGGCAAGGGCGTGGTCCTGAAGAACGACCGCCGTTGGGCGGCGCACCTGAAGGCCACCTTCGATGAAACGCTGATGCCCTGGTCGATCCATCTCGCCACGAACGACGGCATTCAACGGTTGGCCGTGGACGAGTAGTTCTGGACAGTACTGTCCAGAAAGGTCTAGGGTCGGCCACATGGCCCGCCCCTGCTCCTTCGACCGCGCCGCCGTGCTTGACGCCACCGTCGATCAGTTCTGGACGACCGGCTACACCGCGACCTCGACCGACGACCTGTGCGCGTGCGCCGACCTGTCCCGCAGCAGTCTCTACAACAGCTTCGGCGGCAAACGTGACGTCTACCTGGCGTCCCTGCAGCGCTACATCGACGAGCGCGTGGCCGACCGCGAGCGGACTCTCCAGCGCCCCGAGAGTGGCCGTGACCTCTTGCGCGCCACCTTGCGCAAGGTGATCGGGATCCAGTACGCCGACCCAAGCCATCGGGTGTGTTTCGGCATCCATGCGTGTGTGGAGTTGGGTACCTCGGACCCGCAGATCGGCAAGGTGCTGGCCGACAATGCGACCGCGTTCGACAGGACGATCGAGCAGATCCTGACCCGCGGCATCGATGACGGCTCGATCGCCCCCACCGACGCCCACGCCCTCGCCCGCGTCATCCACGCTGCGCTTGACGGCCTCCAGGTCAGGGCCCGAATCACCAAGTCCCGCAAGCACATCGAAGCTGACATCGACACCCTGATGAGGTTGATCCCATGACCCGCGAGCGCCTACCCCTGGGTGTCTACGCACTGACCCTGACGATCTTCTGCCTCGGGACCTCCGAGTTCATGATCGCCGGCCTACTCCCCCAGATGGCCGCGGACCTGCACACCAGCATCCCGGCGGTCGGCAACCTGATCAGCGCCTTCGCCATCGGCATGCTCGTCGGTGCGCCGGTCATGACACTGCTGACCCTGCGTCTGCCGCGCCGAGTGACGCTGCTGGCTGCATCCACCGTGTTCGGTCTCGCCCATCTCATCCCGGTGTTCAGCCACTCCTACCCGGTGATCCTCGGCTCGCGCGTCCTGGCCGCAGTCGCCGCCGCCACCTTCTGGGCGGTCAGCGCCGTGACCGTCGTGACCCTGGTCCGCAGCGACCAGATCGCCCGCGGGATGGCGGCCCTGCTGGGTGGCATGACCCTGGCCAACATCGCCGGCGTACCCCTCGGCACCTTCCTTGGCAACCAATTCGGCTGGCGCGCAACCTTTTTGTGCATCGGCATCGCCGCCCTACTCGCGACGATCGTCACCCGCATCGCCGTCCCCGAGACCGGCGAGCACACCACCGACTCGCTGGCCACCGTCGCGAAGAGGGAACTGCGGGTCATCCGCAAACCCCGCCTCCTGCTCGCCCTGGCGACCATCGCTGCCTTCCAGGCCGCCGTGTTCTGCACGTTCTCCTACCTGGCACCGCTGCTCACCGATGTCTCCGGCCTGCCCGAATCCGTCGTCCCCGCAGTACTTCTCGGCTTCGGTGTCGGTTCGTTCATCGGCTTGAACCTGGGCGGCCGGTACGCCGATCGCAACCTCCTCGCCAACGTCCTGATCTCCCTGGTCGCCCTGGCCGTGTCCCTGCTGGTGCTGCGAGCCAGCGCCAGTCACAGCACCCTGGTCGTGGCGGCGGTGGTCCTCTTCGGGATCACCGGCTTCTCGATCGCCTCCGCGATCAACGCGCGCGTCTTCGTGCATGCAGCCGAGGCACCGACCATGGCCTCGGCGTTCAACGTCACGGCCTTCAACGTCGGGAACGCCGTGGGCCCGTGGCTCGGCGGCCTGGTGATCACCGCGGGACTGGGCCTGACCGCGCCCATCTACGCATCGGTCGGCCTCTCCGTGCTGGCCTTCGCACTGGCCTTGTGCTCGTGGCGGCTGGAGCGCGAACCCACCCCGGCCATCGAGTGTGTGCCGGTGACTTGCGACCTGGCCTGAGCCCGGCGGAATAGCCGCTGCCCACGCCGCCTTGTCCTCTACATGCGCGCGGTTGCTTACGACGAATACGGACGTCTCGACGTACTCACCACTCGGGAGCTGCCCGACCCCAAAGTCGGGCCGGGTGAGCTGTTGGTCGAGGTGCGCACCGCGGGGGTGAACCCGGTCGACTGGAAGCTGATGTCCGGCGGTCTGGACGCGATGATGGAGGCGACCTTCCCGATCGTGCCCGGCTGGGACGTCGCGGGCGTCGTGCGCGCCACCGGCCCGGACACCCCGGAGTTCGAGGTGGGCGATGAGATCCTGGCGTACGCGCGCAAGGACTGGGTGCACGGCGGGACGTTCGCTGAGTTGGTCACCGTCCCCGTTCGCGCCGCCGCGCGCAAACCCACGGACCTGCCGTGGAACGTGGCCGGGGCGCTACCGCTCACCGGCCTGACCGCGTTGCGGACGTTGCGCGCGCTGCGCGTCGGCGAAGGTGACACCCTCCTCATCCACGGCGCGGCGGGTGGCGTCGGCCGGATCGCCGTACAACTGGCCCGACTCCTGGGCGCCACCGTGATCGGCACCGCGTCGACCACCAACCACGACCGCTTGCTCGGCCTTGGAGCCACCCCCGTCACGTACGGCGAGGGGTTGGCTGACCGAGTCCGCGAGCTCGCGCCGGACGGAGTGAGCGCCGTCGCCGACTTCGTCGGCGGGAATCTCGACGACACATTGGCGGTCCTGGCCGACGGTGGCCGGCACGCATCGGTCGCTGACCCCTCGGTCGAGCAGCACGGCGGTCACTGGATCTGGGTGCGCCCGGACGCGGCCGAGTTGCAGTGGCTGGCCGATCTCGCCGGACACGGCGAACTAACCGTCGACATCGCCGGCACCTACGAATTGGACCAGGTGGCAGAGGCTTTCGCCCGCAGCCAGGAAGGTCACGTCGCCGGCAAACTGGTGATCGTGGTCAGCGAAGACAGCTAGTTCGCCGGTGCTCCGGCATGTGATCAGCACCACGTGCAATCGCAGTGCAACCTCGGCGCTGAGGAGTAGCGTCAGTTATAGCTGAACTGCTATACGAGGAGTTTGTGATGATCCACGACGCCGTTGTCGTTGGTGCCGGTAGCGCCGGCCTGAGTTGTGCGCACACGCTTCAGGAGGGCGGGGCCGACTACGCCCTCGTCTCCGAGAACCTGGGCGGGCGCATCTGCTACAGCCAGAAGGAGGGGGTGAATTTTGGCGCCTACTTCGTGATGGCGAACTATCACCACGCGGAGAAGTTGGTCACTCGCCGTACCTGGATCAATCCGTTGTCCTGTCGGTTCCACGACGGCAACGGTCACTCGTTCGCGACCCTGAGCGGCCACACGTTCCTTCGCCAGCCCGGTCTGGCGGTGTTCGCTGCGGTGATGACGCGCTTCATCCGGCACTACGACCGGTTCAAGAAGAACTGCGAGTTCATGTCGCAGCGCGAAGCGATGGCCGTCGATCCCTACATCGCCGAACTGTTCGCGCAGCCGGCCGCCGAGTTCATCGCCGAACACCACCTGGGGAAGGTCGCCGAGGACTACGTCTCGAAGTTCTCCTACGCCTGCACGGGAGTTGACCTGGACTCGATCACCGCCCTGGACTTCTTGAACGTC
This sequence comes from Branchiibius hedensis, assembly GCF_900108585.1. Lineage (NCBI taxonomy): Bacteria > Bacillati > Actinomycetota > Actinomycetes > Micrococcales > Dermacoccaceae > Branchiibius > Branchiibius hedensis. The sequence continues at coordinate 3,446,246 of NZ_UESZ01000001.1, read as the reverse complement.
TGCCAAGGGTTGGTCGTGCCGATCCACCGGTTCGAATTCGATGAAGTGGTCGAGGCCGCCCGCCTGGGTGAGCACTTCCACCGCGGCACCGTCGTGACGCACTCACTCGACGCCGGTGTCCACACAGTCACCCTGGCCGACGGCAGCACCCTCCAGGCCCGCAACGTCGTCTTCGCCACACCGGCCGCGGTGACGGCGAAGTTCCTGGATCTGGGCGAGTTGCGCCAGACCTGCCAGCTGTACGTGGAGCACGTCTCCGGCACGCTCAAGCCGGGCCTGGACACCGAAGAGATGAACCTGTTCCCGCCGACGTCCCCGGTGATCTTCACCGCCCGGCAGGACGATGGCAGCTACCTGGTCTACAGCCGCGAACCGAAGATCGACCTGCCGGCGCTGTTCGCCGACTTCGAGGTGATCGGCCGCAAGGCGTGGGACAAGGCGATGTACGTCACCGGCCGTGCATACGTCGAGCAGCAGTACGGCGACAGCACCTACGTCGCTGGTGACCACAACGGGCTGGGCCTGGAGCCTGCCGCCATCTCCGGGGTCTACGCGGCCCACCAGATTCTCAAGAAGAAGGCCTGACATGGGACTGATCAAGACTCTCGCCAAACATCCGGCACTGACGGCCGGAGCCGTCGCTGCTGTCCCCGTGGGCATCTTCAGCTACTTCTGGGCCTACGGGCGCGGCGCCTGGAGCCCGAAGGAGAAGCTGGACGAATCGTTGCCCGGGGATGACCTGCTGCTACCTGCTGACAAACCGCTGCGGTTGCAGGAGGAGATCACCATCGACGCCCCCATCGACGTCGTGTGGCCGGTGATCGCCCAGCTCGGTTCTCGGAAGGGCGGTTTCTACGCGCTGGCCTGGTTGGAGCGCCTCTTCACCTTCCACATCTTCAACACCTACGAGCAGGTCGACGACTGGCAAGAGGTCACGCCGGGCGACTTCCTCTTCTATCACCAGGCCGGCGTCGGCTCCCAGGTCATGGACGTCGAGCCGGGGCACTACTTCACGTCGCTGTCCGACACCCGCCGTCCGCCCACGGCCCAGGGTGGGATGGCGTTGCTGCCGGTCGGTCTGAAGAACTTCGCCTGGACCTGGAACTTCGTGCTCCAGGAACTGCCCGACGGCCGGACGCGCTTCGTCAACCGTTGCGACACCGTGCTGGAGCCCGCGGGCAAGGTACCCACGGCCCTGGTCGTGGTGCTGCTGGGCTGCCCGTCAGTGTTCATGGTCCGCAAGATGCTGGAGAAGGTGAAGAAGGTCGCCGAGGGACGGCAGCGGCCGTCCTTGGTGAACGCGGCGGTCCGGTCGATGGGCGTGTTCTCCAACGAGGCCCGCCCCCGTCCGCTCGGCGCGGACAGGGCACACGCGCCTACAGTCGTGTCGTGACATCGACCCCGGCCAGCGCTCCCCGGGTGCTGGCCGTCCGGCCCCGGTCGCGCGGACTGGTGGAGCGTTGCTGCGAACTCCAGGCCGCGCTGGGCTTTCCTGCGCGCATGAAGATGATCAAAGTCCTCGGCTCGCACCAGGACTCACCGCTGTCGGTCAGCGAGGTCGCCGCGGCGTTGCGGATCAGTCAGCCGACCGCCACCAAGCACCTGAAGATCCTGCACCGGGCCGGCTGGGTGCATCGCGACGAAGCCGGCCCGCGGGTGCACTACACGCTGAATCTGGAGACCGTGGAGGAGTATCACCGGCTCATCGAGTTGGCGTTCAAGCACGCATTGACCCCGTGTGTGAACTCCTTCGATTGCGACACGTGCCCGTTCGAGGCGACCTGTCACTGACCCTTTAGACGCCCGGGATGATTCGCAGGTCGCGCACGACGCCGCCGTCGAGAGCAGCGAGCGCCTCCTGGTAGGCGGGGCTGTCATGGGCAGCAATGGCTGCCTCCACACTGTCGAACTCGATCACCACCGATCGCATCGGCTTACCCGCCTCCCAGGCGGCAGCCGCCTCACCTCGGGCGAGGAACGTGCCGCCCGCCGCGGTGATAGCGGGGCCGGCGAGTGCTGCGTACGCCGCCATCTTGCTCTCGTCGAGGACTTCGAGGTAGGTGCTGATCCAATAAGCGCTCACACCGACATCCTCGTCCATCGCGGCACTCGCGCGCGATAGTCGTCCGGTGACGATGACGACCTCACTCAGCCTGGACCGCCCTCCCCGCAACTGGTGGCGGTTTCGTCACTAGTCGCGGCCCATCCACCGTGTGACCCCTCAACTCGTGGCGGTTTCGTCACTAGTCGCTCGGCACGACGGGCTCTCGCTGGTCCCGCCCGGTCAGTGTTCGATCGCTCACGGGCTCACCGCGGAGCGACGACGCGGATCCCAACCTCGGAAGCAGAAGCCGCCAGCCGGTCGTGGTACGTGCACACCGCGTCGACATCGAGCGTGGTGGCGGCCGCAAGGTGCAGCGCGTCGAGTGACCGCAGGTGGACTCCGGGCAGCAGTCCCGCGGTCCGGTGGAGCGATGGCGGGACGTCGTACAGATCAATGGTGCGCAGGAAGTCCGAGACCATCTCCTGGGAAAGCGACCCCAAGCGGATAGCCGCGCGCCGCATCTCCGTCTCCAGCAGACGGCAGGCTTCGAGTCGAACGCGCCGATCGGCGATTTCCCCCGCCAACACGGTCGATTCCGCTTCCTCGACCAGCAGCTTCAATGCAGCGGAAGTGTCCAGGTACCAACGGATTTGGGTCATCGCTCATCACGAAGTTCCGCAAGGACGTTCGCCGTGTCGGTCGCGGTCTTCACCCGTGGCCATGACCGGTAGTCGGCCGGCTCACCAGCGCGTGCCAGCGGTAGCCCTGCCATCACCTCGGCGTCAGAGATCGGGCGAACGACAGCAATGGTCGTGCCGTTGCGAGTGACCACGAAAGACTCGCCGGCCTCCACAGCACGCATTATCTCCGCGTTGTCGTTGCGCAGTTCGCGCTGAGAGATGGTCCGCATAGCCTCAGCATATCCCGCATGTAGCACTCTCGTAGCACAATCGAGCACCGCCCTGGGCTGAGCCCCTGCATGTCGGTGCGTCGTCGTACCGTCGATGATGTGAACCAGGCGTGGCTGGATCCGCTACCCATCCGGCGCATCGAAGCGGACCCCGAAGCCATTCCGGACCAGCACTGGCTCCTGCACCTTGCCCCTGTCCGGCAGTTGCTGTCCGACGGCTTGGATCTACCCAAGACCACCGTGCTCGTCGGCGAGAACGGCACGGGCAAATCCACCATCCTCGAGGCCGTTGCCATGGCCTACGGCCTGAACGGCGAAGGCGGCTCGATCCACGCCACCCACACGACCTGGTCCAGCGAGTCGCCGCTGCACTCCTGGTTGCGGCTCATCCGCGGCGCCGGAGCACCCAAGTGGGGCTACTTCGTCCGCGCCGAGACGACGCACGGTCTGTTCACCTTCCTGGACTCGACCCGAGCCGGGAGCGGCACTCTGGATCCGGACTTCCCTCCCCTCAGCCACGGCCAGTCGTTCGGGGCGTTGTTGGACACCAAGCGATTCAGCGGTGGCGGGTTCTACGTGCTCGACGAACCGGAGGCCGGGCTGTCCTTCACCGCTCAACTGCGTTTGCTCGGTCAATTCATGGAGATGGCCGGTCGGCCCAACACCCAGTTGCTGGTGGCCACTCACTCGCCGATCCTCGCGGCCCTCCCCGATGCCCACCTGATCGAGCTCACCGACGACGGCATGCATGAATCCGCCTGGGAGGACTTGGAATCCGTGCATCACTACCGCAACTTCTGCCACGGACCGGAGCGCTACCTACGCCATCTGCGGTAGCCAGGTGTCCCTTCAGGTTGCACCGTCGGCCGGTCTCACCGCATACGTAGTCGATGACCCCACGTGCTCACGAAAGGCCGGCCAGCCGGTACGCCACCAGACTGCCGGCGACCGCAACGTTGAGACTGGCGCCCCAACCGATCATCGGGATCTCGACGCACTCGTCGACCTGCGCGAGCACCGCGTCGGGAATGCCGTGATGCTCGTGCCCGAGCAGCAGCACCGTGCTGTCGCGGGCAGGTTCAAGTCGAGGCAGCGGCGTCGCGCCTTCTGCGAGTTCCACTGCGACTAAACGCTTTCCGGCGGCACGCTGCTCGTCGAGCCATACTTCTTTGCTCGGTGCGACCCAGTGAATGCACGGGCGACGGCCCTTGAGCGTGTCCCCTTTGGCCAGCGCCTGTCGGTAGTGAGGTGTGCGCGGAACGGCAAGGCAACCACCCACCGCGTCGCAGGTACGCAACAGGGTGCCCAGGTTCGCGTCGTACGCCACCCAGAGCGGCGCGACGATGAGGTGGTCCCAACAGCGGTGCCGGCCACGTCGTCGTTGTTCGCGTAGTTCGGGCCGCTTGGTCTTGGCGCCGCTCACTGCAGCGACCGGCGGGCTCCTTGACGGGAGAGAGAACTGATGATCATTCAGGGGACGCCATTACGCGGCGGCGCCGGTCCATCGACGAAGGAACTCCCAGCGTAACGCCGAGGTCAGGTCAACGTCGCCCACACCACGTAGTTGTTGACGTGGTGGCCCTGCACCACCTTGCTGGCGATATCGCAGGTGATCAGCGTGACGACCGGCGTGCTGCTGGCACCCCAGACGCGCTGATCGGTGGTCAGCGCGGTTTTGGAGATCGACGCCTGCCGGCGCACCGTGACGTTCAGCGTCCGGCCGCTGTCGCACCCGATCTGGATCTGGGCGCCATCCTTGACCGTGTTCAAACGGTAGAAGTTGTCCGGCCCGTCATACGTGACGTGCCCTGCAATGACAGCGATCCCGTCCTGCCCGGGTCGCACGGACCTGTCGTACCAGATAGTGGTGTGCGGCGGCGGGTAGATCTGGCCCTGGCTATTGGTTCCCATCGCTGCCACGCTCTCGTCGATTCCGATCGAGGGCACGACCAATCGCACAGGCAGGCACGATTGCGACGTCGCGGCTCGCACCGCCGAGCGTGTGCTGAATCCCGTCGGGGCCGGCACGGCGGCCGAGTCGACTGTCCCGGCCGACCCGCTGCTGCCGACATTCGCCGCCGGAGCCGAGCAGCCCGAAACCGACACCGCCAGGCCGCCAAGTGCCATAGCTACCAGGGCAGTACGTCGCGCCAGGCAGCCTGGGCGGTAGACGGTCATACACGGATCTCCGTTAACGGGGTGGGGTCGGGCAGGTGTGGCCGGTATGGACTGAAGCGCGGGGGTGGCGGACGGTCCGCATCCGCCACCCCGCGCTGGATCAGTGGCGCAGACGTAGCGTCAGCAGACCCACGGCGGCACCCAGCAGGAGGGTCGCGGAGACCCAGACCCATGGATCGCGACCGGTGTTGCCCCCCGACACACTGCTGCCGTCGGTGATGATGACCGGTCCCGTGGTCGTCACCGTCCCGGGCGGAGTCGTGCTGGACGAAGAGGGCGGGACAGTCGTGGAGGTCGAGCTGGTCGACGACGGGCTCGTCGGCGAAGTCGAGGACGAAGTAGTCGACGAAGTTGTCGACGACGGGCTGGTCGGCGAAGTCGTGGTCGAAGTGGTCGACCTCGGACTGGTCGGCGACGAAGACGTCGAGGTCGAAGTGGTCGACGACGGGCTCGTCGGCGACGAAGACGTCGAGGTCGAAGTGGTCGAAGTGGTCGAAGTGGTCGACGACGGGCTCGTCGGTGACGAAGACGTCGTGGTCGAGCTGGTCGACGACGGGCTCGTCGGTGACGAAGTAGTCGAGGACGACGTAGTCGACGACGGGCTGGTCGGCGAGGTCGACGGCGACGTAGTCGAGGACGACGTAGTCGACGACGGGCTGGTCGGCGAGGTCGACGGCGACGTAGTCGAGGACGACGTAGTCGACGACGGGCTGGTCGGCGAGCTGGAGGGCGGGGTCGTCACCGCGTTGTAGGTGTCGGAGGAGTTCAACGGGGTACCCGCATCACCCTTCGCGGTGACGGTGGCCCGGTCCTCGTGGGCTCCGCTGACCCCGCTGAGCTGCGCCGTACAGGTGAAGTTGCTGTTAGTGGCGAACGGTCCGGCCCAGGTGGTGCCGGTGCTGCCGTCGGGGAACGTGCAGTTCAGGTCGCTGACGGTGCCGCTTCCAGCGATGACTTCGTCACTGACCTCGATATCGGTCAGGGCCTGGGTGCCGTTGTTCTGGATCGAGAAGACCAGGCCCGTGCTGCCGGAGTCCAACGAGACCGGGGAGGACGGATCCGGTGCGTGGTTGCCCGCGGCGTCGGTCTTCTTGAGGTAGATGCCGGCGCCGTCGGCGGAGCCGCCGACATAGGTGGATTGGATGGAAGCGCTGACCTGTTCGCTGCCTTGGTCATTGCTGATGGTTGCGTCGTTGGCGTAGGTCACCAGGCCGCTGCCGCCGGGCGCAACGGCGTTGAGGGTGTAGATCACGGTGAAGGACGTTTCCGACTGCTTCGATCCGGCGGTGTCGACGGTCGCGACGACTGAGGTCGGGGAGCAGGAGATGAGTTTGAATCGCGACTGGTCCCAGGACTGGGTCACTCCGCCCGAGCCGTCGTAGGTGTCGGTGACCAGGCTGGGAGTCGCGGAGCAGTCGAAGGTCCAGTTCGGCTGCGACTTCTCGGTGATGGTCACAACGCCCCGGTCGCCGCCCGCGAGCCAGACGCCGGCGGTGATGCAGTCGGCAGTGGTGGTCCGGCATTGATCGCTCGGGTCGTTGAACCCAAGCCACTTCCCGTCGTCCTCGGGCGGGTAGGAGCCGCCCGTCGGTCCGGTCGTCACCTCGATCGTCCCGGTCGTGGAGGTGACACCGCCGTGGACGGTGGTGGTGAGAGTCTGCTGACCGGCCGTCACCGAGTCCTTGAGCGTCCCGCCGAACTGGGACCGGAAGCACAGGTTGCTCTGTGCGGCACCGGACTCGGTCAGGGTGAAGGTGGCGACGCCGTCGGTGATGCTGACCTTGATCCAGGTGTCGTTGCTGTCGTTGGGGTTGGTGATGTTGAAACCCGCCGGCCACGAGGTCAGCTGCGAGGGCAGCGTGACCGACCAGCTGTCGCCGGACTGAGCCGACGAGGGCAGGCAGGCATTGAACGACATGTCGTAGGCCTGGCCGCTGTGTTCGGTGGTCGACGCCGGGCCGCTGACGAGGGTGGTCGTGACGTTGGTCAGACCAGCGCCGATGTCGGCGGCGGACGCCCGACCGACGGGCAGGATCACCAATCCAACCGCACACAGGATCGCCAGAATGGCTCCCCACGTGGTTATCGGGCCACGCGACAGGGCACGGTTGCGTGCTCGTCGCCCATGCGATCGGTTGTGTTTCCTGTTCACGGCTCTCCTTCGCTGCGCGGCCGGTTGGGCCGCCGGTGGCAATTTGCGTCACCAGTTAGGGGAGAGCGGTTGCGGCGGAGAACATGACGCGCGGCAGCCGAACGGGTCGGAAAATCTCAGGATTCGGACCCGGGGGTTTCAGACCGGAGCGGCACCTCCTCGGTCACGCCGCGCCCGTCAACGACGTACGTGATGGTCGCGCTGGATGCCGCGGGGTCGTCGCCGGGCGGGGAGGTCACCGTGATCTGGCCCGACCAGCTGGCCGCCTCGCGGGCCGCCGGCGTACAGGTGATCGTGGATGTGCCGGTCTCGCAGGACGTCCATGCCCCACCGCCGGAGACGGCGGTCGCCGGCCGGTTCAGGTTCAAGGTGATGGTCTTCAACGTCACGGGAGAACTGCTGGAGGTCAGGAGGAACCAGGTTTGGCTGGTGTCCGTGTGACCGGTGGCCATCACCGCCACCGAGACCGCAGCCTCACTGCGCGGGTGGCCGGTGCCTGCCCAGTAGCCAGCGCCCACTGCGGCTACCGCCGCGACCGCGGCCGCAGCAGCCAGCGCGGTGCCGCGCCGCGCGCTCCGCGCTGCCGAGGCTGAGGCGACACCCGTACCGGCAGCTCCGGCAGTCGCTCCCGCGCCGCCCGCAACACCCGCGCCGCCCGCAAGACCGGCGCCACCCGCAAGACCGGCGGCGCCCGCCAGCCCCCGGGCGCCGCCAGGATCAGCGGGGCGATGAACGCGCCGAGTTGTCGATCAACGGAGATCAACTCCATCAACCGCTCCTGACACGTGTCGCAGTCGCGCACGTGGTCGGAGACGTCACGCGGCGTACTGCCGACACCACCCCCGGGCAGCAACAGCGACGCCAGCCGGGGCACGAACGGTTGGCACGCTTCGGAGACAGCGCCGGTCGAGGCATGCGCCTGCACGTACGCCGTGCGGAACGCCAGCCGCGCCCGCCGCGCCAGCGCCGCCACACTGTTGGGCTGCAACCCCAGATCCTCGCCGATGACCGCGTGACTGTCGTGATCCACGGCGGTCCGCCAGAGCACCACCTGCCATCGGGAGGGCAACGAATTGAAGGCTTCCCGCACGAGGAGTCGGTCACCGGAGACGGCGACCGGATCGGCGAGATCCCCGTCGGGGTTCTCGAATACGGCGTCGTCGTCGGTGAGCACCTCACCGGTGCGTGCCGTGGCGCGTCGCCCGGCCAGGTTGCGCACGGAGGTGGCTAGATACGACCGGATCGAGGAGGTGGGCCCGGCTCCGTTGCGCAGGGCTCTCAGCAGCGACGCGAACACTTCGGCCGTCACTTCTTCGGCGTCCGATGACTGGAATGTGTACCGGCGGGCCACCGCGAGCGTCATCGGGTAGTAGCGGCACCACAGGATGCTCAGGGCTGCCTGGTCGCCGCCGCGGATCTGCTGCAGCAGCAATGCGTCCTCATCATCAACCGGTGTCAGCGTGGCAGCGGACCCACCCGATGTGCGCCGCGGCGGCATGCCACGGACGTGCGCGTGGGCTGCAGATGCCGGGCCCCGGCGCAGAATTCGGCGTACTTGAGGAACGGACACCCAAGTCCTCCTTCTGGTTCGGCGCACCATGGGGGGTTCACAGCGCGTCAGGACTCCGCGACCGTTCGCCGCGGGTCTGTGGAGCCCTTCTTAGCAGACCGCGCTCGTAGGCCCTCATCGGCTTGTGGACCGCTGACCCGGTTCCGCCCCTGCATTCCAGGGCCGGATCCCACATTCGCCGAACCGCTTGTCGCGCGGCGCGGCGCGGGGTTCCATGGAGTGACCCAGTTCACGTTTGCGAGCCAGGAGGCCCCATGTCCGAGGAACAGCTGACCCTTGATCCCGAGCGTACGGCGGTGGTGCTCATCGAGTTCCAGAACGAGTTCACCTCCCCGGGCGGCGTCCTGCACGACGCGGTGGCGCCGGTCATGGAGAAGACCGGAATGCTCGCGAATACCGTTGCGCTCGTTGACAAAGCGCGCGCCGCCGGGGTCACGATCATGCACGCACCGATCACGTTCGCACCCGGGTACGGCGAGTTGTCCCGTCACCCGTACGGCATCCTCGCCGGCGTGGTCGCCGGCAATGCCTTCGTGAAGGACACCTGGGGGGCCACGATCGTCGATGACCTCGCGCCCCAGGACGGCGACATCCTGATCGAGGGCAAGCGTGGTCTGGACACCTTCGCCAGCACCAACCTCGACTTCATCCTGCGCAGCAAAGGCATCGACACCGTCATCCTGGGCGGGTTCCTGACCAACTGTTGTGTCGAGTCGACCATGCGATCGGCGTACGAGAACGGCTACCGCGTGATCACCCTCACCGACTGCACCGCCGCAACCTCGGTCGAGGAGCACGACAACGCGATCAGCTACGACTACCCGATGTTCTCGTTGCCGACGGAGTCAACCGCCGTCGCGGCAGCGCTACCTGCCTAAGGCTCAGGACAATTCACCTGCGCATACTCGGCGGAGCGAGGTTCACCACTCAACGCCGGGTGTCGATGATCGGGCCGAGGCTCGCACCCTGGATGATCGCGTCGCTCGTTGCGATCGTCAGCCCTCTGCGCACAGCCTGAGCAACGATCACTCGGTCGAAGGCAGGATCTGCGTCACGCCGTCGCGGTATCAATTTCGGACTATTCGAACTAGTCCGAAAGGTCCGAACGTCTACAGCGTGAGGTCGCCGCTGTCCGACCACTGCGACGTGTAATGCCGCAACGCCTCGAGTTGATCGGCGTGCTGCTCGTACTCGCTGAGCAGGATGCCGCTGAGCGCACGCATCGCGTTGTCGATGGAGACTTCGGCGTTCTGAGCGGGCGTGAATCCGTCGTCGCCGTTCCGCGTGCGGGCGTCGGGAGGCAGATGCTGCAACACGGCGTACGTGCCGCGGATCGCCTCGGCCGCGCGCTCGGCGCGCACTTGCAGCTCCGGCGACAGGTGACCCCACCGGTCCGCCAGGGAGCGGACCAGCGCCGCGTCGTCGACGCGGTCGCCTTCCTCCAGGGCGGTTGCGGCCGCCGCGACCGCGCCGACCGGCTGGGGGATCGGCCGCCGGTTCCCCTTCGCCGTCAGCTCGCCGCGCCCGACCTGCAGGGTGGCGTTGATCAACGCGATCACCCACTGAGGGTCATAGGCCACGAAGTAGCCCTCGGTGAACGGCTCCAACACGACGGCGTCGCGATAAGGCACTGCTCGACGTACGGCGATCAGCGGCATTTCGCGCGCACCCAGGACCAGTCGGTGGTTGGTGAGGATCAACCGACTCGTGATGGACCGGCTCTGGTCGGCGAAGGTGTGCAGCGCGACCGGCGCGTCCAGGTAGCAGACCTCGCCGGTGGTGAGCGGGAAACTCGTGGGGACCAGCGGCAGGTATCCGTGTTGCAGGTCGAGGAACCATTTGGCCCGGATTAGCCGATTGCGTTGTGTCGCAATGGTTTCCTGCGAGACGGGCAGGAGAGCCGCTGACGCTTCGAACTGGGTCACGTCATCCCCGTCGACCTCGCCGGTGGCGATCGCCAGATCAACCGAACTGGCCAGCCACCGTCCTGCGAACTCGTTGTCGTTGCCCGCGATCTCCTTGAGCCCGAAACCCTGGCTGGTGACCCAGCGATGCAGTTCCAACCAGTGCTGCATGGTCACCGACCCGGCCGAACTGCGTTGCGCTGCAGCGATCCGGTAGTCACGGCGGACCACCGTTCGTTGCGCGGCGCAGGCAGCGCACAACGACTTCAGCGTGCCCGCAGGCGCGCCGCACCGGCGGCAGATCCCAGCCCGTAACCGTTGCCAGTCGTCAGCCAGTTCGCGAGCGCGCTGGACCCCCTGGGTCACCACGTCCCGATCCTCCGAGGGCACTCATCCTCCTGGGTCCTGAACCCCCAGTTTCGCACGCCCGCCCGCAGGCCCCGCTCAGTGTCCGGCGACCGGCAACGTGACGGAGACCTTGGAGAACGTCACCGAACCACCGCTGGGGCGCACGTTGATCTGGCTGCTGTTGGCGACCAGTTGCAGCGTGAAGCTCTGACCCGCGGTCGCACTGGCTGCGATGTACTCCATCGGGACACTCACGCGGTGCGTGCGCCCGTCCAGCGTCACCGGGAACGGCGTCAACTGGCTGCCGAGCACGACGCCCGTACTGTTGTCGACGATCTGGGCGAGGACCCGGTTGGTGCTGCCGGGCGCCGTACCGGAATAGGTCACCGAAAGGCGAGGTGCACCGAGAACCTTTGTGGCGCGGTTGAATTGGATGGGGACGTTGACCGCGTTCGGCGCTTTCGTCGCGATGAGGGACGCGATCGGTCCCAACTGGGAGGCACCCGGTCCGGTGTAGGGACCCGACCCACCGGTGGGCACCAGCGACAACGTTCCGGACCCGCCAGCGCTCACACCGCGGTGGCTGACCTTGTTCGGCCGGTACGACGCGGCGGAGTGCCAGACCCCGTTCTGGTCCACCCACTCGAACCCGGCGCCGGTGCTCACGCGCTGACGCTTCACGTATCGGTTCAGCCAGGCGAGGGTGTCCCGCTCGATGACACTGGTGTCGCCGGGGTTGGTCAGGCACACGCCGTGGCCGCCGCAGAACCACACCATCTTGACCGGCACCCGGTTGCGGCTGACTGCTGCGTAGTTGGCCGCGGCCTCATCCAGGGGGAACAGGGTGTCGACCGTGCCCTGCAGGATCAGCGCCGGCGCATGCACCCAGGCGGCGAGGTTCGTGCGCTGCCAGGAACCCAGGAAGTTGATCCCCTGCTGGGAGATCGTCACCGAGCTGGCCGCCTGCTGGAAGGTCGTGTCGATGACGGGGTTGTTGCGCTGCCCCGCGCCGACGGCCGTGAGGTAGAGCGAGGTCGCCCACCCGGACTTCGCGGTGCGGTTGGGGTAAAGGCTGGTCGTCAGCGAGTTCCACGAAATGTCCGGGGCGATCGCGTCGATCCGTCGGTCGAGGGCCGCGGCCGCCCACTGCACCCCGCCGCCGTACGAGCCGCCCACCATCCCAACGGCCGGGTCGCCGGGACGGTCCAACTGGGCCCACGGCTGGTGGGCCACCCAGTTCAGGATCGCCGAGACGTCGCGACCCTCGTAGAGCAGACTGTCGGCCTGCGCCTGACCGGTCGACGTACGGAATCCTCGCGGGTTCCAACTGACCACGTTGTAGCCGTTGGCCAACAGCGGCGCCACGCCGATGGTGCCGCCGGAGGTGCTCGTGCCTGCCGTGGGGTCCGTCAGCGCCGCCCCGCCCCAGCCCGGGCCCTCCAACACCGTGGGTGCTCGGCGCCCGTCGCTGGCGGGTGACCGGAAGTAGTTGCCCGTGATCGTCGTACCGTCAAACGACTTGATTGAGAACGCAATTGGGCCAGAAGGTACGGCGGCCGGTGCCGCCTTCGCGATCGTTGCGGTGCCGAGGAACCCACCACCGGCAATTCCTACTGCACAGATCGCGGCCAGGCTGCGGTTGCGCATGCGGCTGGTGGCTGGGGTCATCAGGGACCACTCCTTCGAGGTCGGGTTTCGCTATGCCGACGCTGTGCGCCAGGTCACAGCGACTGACGCTAGACCTGCCCGGCAGGCACGGCAACAGCCGGGCGTGTATCTGCGGCGAGATTGGCTGCTCCTTGCCCATGCCGGGCGTTGCGGGCCGATGCCGGGTCCCGTCTCCTATCCAAGGCCCACCCCAGAAAGGCACGGCTGATGAATGGTGCAATGCGATTCAAAGTGATCGGCACTCTGGCGACGACCGGCGTACTGGCGATGACCGGCAGCGCGGCGATGGCGTGTGTGCCCGGCCCCGGCGGTTCCTCCGGGTACACCTGCACCGGCGGGCTCGTCCCGTCCGGCACCTACTCCAACCTGAAGGTCACGGGTCAGTGCGGGGTTGCCGATGGCGCGACGATCACCGTCCGCGGCAACGTCTGGGTCGCATCCAACGCGACCTTTGACGCCCAGAGTGCACCGGCCACGATCACCGTGGGGGGCGATGTCACCGCCGGCTCAGGCTCGTTGCTTGGCTTGGGTTGTCAACCGGCTGAGCTCGTCGGCAACTCCGCTCACCCATGCGAGACCAACCCGACCGGCCACTCGACGATCTCGGTCAAGGGCAACGTGACCGCGTTCAAGGCGTCCGTGGTGCTGCTCAACGGCGTCACCGTCCGGGGCAACGTCGCGGTGCTCGGCGGTGGCTCACCGGTGATCCCGTGGTCGATCAAGAACAACAACGTCGGACGCAACATCACCGTCGCCGGTCAGAACACCGAATGGATCGGCGTGATGTTCAACAAGGTCGGCCGCAACGTCCTGCTGTACGACATCGCGCTGAGCGACCCTGACCCGGGCGCCCCCGGCGTCTTCATCGTCAAGAACACGATCCAGCGGAACCTCATCTGCTACCGGCTGACCCCCGGTGTCTCGGGTGGGTTCGCGCCGGGTTCGGTCAACGTGGTGGGCGGAAGCGCGCTCGGCCAGTGCGCGTCACTGGTGTAGGCCGCGCCCACTCCGGACCCGCTCGGGCAACGGAGCAACCAGCTAGGCATGCGAGCGCAGGTACTGCCCGAAGTGCGGCACCGTGAACGCGATCCGCCCACGCTCCCCGGAGTAGATCAGCCCCTTCTTCAACAACGCATCCCTTGCAGGAGAAAGGGATTGGGGTTTGCGGCCCAGCACGACCGCCACCTCGGACGTCGGCACCGACTCGGTGTCGTCCAACTCCTCCAGGGCCAGTGCTGCGTCAGCCATCGCCCGCAGATACTCCCGCTCGCCCGGCGTCGCCCGGTCGAACCGCGAGCCGAAGAAGCCCACCGCCAGCTCCGCCTCCGCGATCGGCGCCGCCATCTCCACGTCGGCCGCCGTGATCGGCGAGGCCGTCGCCGCGTCCCACACGACCTTGCCGTACGCCTGGATGAAATACGGATAGCCGCCCGTCACGGCGTACATCGCCTCCAATGCTTCCGGCTCGTACGCCGCGCCCTCCTCTTCGGCGGGCGTCACCAATGCGCGGTCAGCCTCCGCACGCGGTAGCCGGTCGATGCGCGCGAATCGAAACAGCCTCTCGCTGTACGACTTTGACGCCGACAGCACTGCCGGCACGTGCGGCAACCCGGCTCCGACGATCAGCACCGGCAGCCCCGACTGGCTGATCTCGTGGCACGCGGCGCACAGCGCCGACACGTCCTCGGGGTGCAAGTCCTGCATCTCGTCGATGAAGATCGCCACCCCGCGACCGACGTCCGAGGCGAATCCGCCCACGTCTGAGAGCAATTCGACCAGGTCGATCTCGATGTCACCGGAGTCTGCACGTCCGGATACCGCAGGTACGTCGATCCCCGGGCTCCACTTGTCCCGCAACTTGGCGTTCGGTCCGGCCTCGCGTTGTGCGAAGGCCTTCACCACCCCGAGCACCTGATCGAAGACCGGCCCGGATGCTCCGAGCTCACGCAACCCCTGGTGCAGCGCCGAGGACAGCGGTCGGCGCAGTCGCTGCTCCGGACGGGCCTCGAGCTTGCCGGTGCCCCACCCCGCCCGCACCGCCGAGGAGCGCAACGCGTTCAGCAGCACCGTCTTGCCGACACCCCGCAATCCGATCAGCACCACCGACCGCTCCGGACGCCCTCGGGCGACGCGTTCCAGGGTGATCGCGAAGGTCGACAACTGCTCATCGCGACCGGCCAACTCCGGCGGTCGCTGCCCGGCGCCGGGCGCGTACGGGTTACGGATCGGGTCCACGATCGCACCGTATACGCGAATCTAGCGTCCGCCCGATATATCCCTAGCGAACCCGATCGTGTCGCAAAAATTGGATTGATACTGCGCGATACCACTCGGTATCATCGGCCCATGGCCATGACACTACGGCTGACCGACGATCAGACCGCTGCTCTTCGCAAGACGGCCGAGCACGAAGGTCGCTCGATGCATGCCGTCGCGGTCGAGGCGATCGAGCAGTACACGGCAGCCCGAACCGCTCGCCGCGATGCGCTTCTGGAACGATTGGTCGTCGAAAACCGCGAGGTACTTGACCGCTTGGCCGATGCCTGATCGTGACCGACTTCCTCACACTGGACGACATCCTCGCTGCCGGAACCGCCGCCCTCGGGCAAGAACCGGTCGTCCTCGATGCCGGACTGCTCGAGTCCGCGATCTTCCGCCCGCAGGCCACGGTCTTCGGTGACCCCGCCTACCCCGACACCCACGAACAGGCGGCGGCGCTCTTGGAGTCGCTGGTCAAGAACCACGCCTTCCAGGACGGCAAGAAGCGAACCGCGCTGATCTCCACGTTGCTCTTCCTCGCGATGAACGGTTGGCGAGTGACCGCCACGCAGGACGAACGGTTCGACCTCGTCATCGCCGTCGCGACAGACGAGTTGAGCGGAGTTGCCGACATTGCTGCGCGGCTGCGCGAACTCACCGAGCCCTCCTCAAGGCCCTAAACGCGCGGGACCTCGTGCCGCGCCATCACCGCGTCGACGAACTCCTTGAGCAGCGGCTGCGCGGCGACGTTCGGGTACTTCACCGCCACGTTGCCCTTGCCACCGGCTGCCCCCGGGATCCGCGCGCGATACTCCGACACCAGGTCGAAGTCGATGGCGTGCGTCGCGAAATGGGTTTTGGCGGCCGTGAACATCACGTACCCCTTGAGGTAGGAATCCTCGAATTTATACATCGGCACTCCCCGGAACATCACGAGCGGCACCGTCGGGTAGTGCGCGTCGACGTACGCCCAGAACTCACGCAGCCACCCCCGACCTGCCTCGGGAGCGCTCGCCAGGTAGTCCGCCACAGAGTCCGCCACCCTGGCAGTATGGCCTAGGTCACACCCCACCGACGCAGGAGCGCCACGTGCACCCCATCCGCACCGTCAACGAGATGATGGCTGACGGCGGTCGCTATGCCAGCACCATCGCGATGCGCGGCCTCGGCACCATGATGGCGCTGGACGTCGCGATCCCGCTGGTCGCCTACTACCTGGCCCGGCTGGCGCACATCGGCATGACCCCGTCGCTGTTCATCGCCACGATCGCTGCTGGCATCCGGATGGTCTGGCTGATCCGCAAGAACGGCGAACTCGACGGCTTCTCCGTCTTCATGCTGGTGGTTTTCGCCGGCGGCCTGGCGTTGTCGCTGGTCACCGGCGACCCCCGGTTCATGCTCGCCAAAGGCGCAGCCGCCACGATCGCCGGTGGCCTGGTCATGATCGGATCCGCCGCCGTCAAACACCCGATCACCTTCATGGTCGGCAAACGCTTGGCCGGCAAGGACGTTCAGGCCCGCGGTGAACTCGAACGCGGCTGGGCCGTGTCCCAGAACTTCCGGATCGGGTTCTACGTGATGGCGTGCGTGTGGGGCATCGGTCTGATCCTCGAATCCATCCTGCGCCTCTGGCTGATCTACACCGTGAATCTCGATGTAGCAGTAGCCAGTACGACGGCCATCACCGTGGTGACGTTCCTGATCCTGGTCGCGTGGCAGATCTGGTTCGTCCAGCGCTCACGCACCCTGGCCAAGCGAGCGGGCTACCTGACCAACGACAACGTGCTGCGCATCGACGCACCGGAGGCGGCAACCGCCGAGGCCGCCTTCCTGGAATAGCGCGCCGAAGCGGCCGGTGCTGCGGCGTACCCCGCCGCTGTGCACACCAGCGACGGGGTACGTCGGTCCCTACCGACCGAGCGCGTCCTACTTGAAGTGGATGAACGCGTCGAACGAGTTCGTGCCGCTGCCCACCGAGGCCGTGCGGTGGTCGTAGGCGTCCTTGTGGACGAAGTTGTACTCGTCGACCTCGACGGTCCCGTTGCTGTTGACCTTGGTGACGAACGCAACGTGGCCATAGGTACCGCTGTTGCGTACGGCGATGTCCCCGGCCTTGGGGGTACCGCTCACCGGGATCCCGGCGGCCCGGGCCGCGTTGTCCCAGTTGATCGCATTGCCCCAGTGCTGGCCCTTGTAGGAGTTGCTGAACTTGATCCCGAGGCGCGAATTGACCGTCCAGGCAGCGAAACTCGTGCACTGGCCCTTGTAGAAGTTCCACGGGTCGACGCCGCTGGTCGCGCCCTTGTACGGGTAGTCGTCCTTCGGTGTGTAGGAACCGCCGCCGGTGCTGACGCCGATCTTGTGCGAGGCGTTCTGGTTCTTCAGCGCACCCAGGTTCACCTTCGCACCGGCCTTGATGTCCAGGTACTTCCCGCCGTAGTTGCTGTTGTAATACACGCGCACCGTCTTGGACGTGCGGTTCCATGCCGAGGCCGCTTGGTTCTTGATGCACTTGCCCTTGCCGGCACCAGCACCCTTGAAGTCGTAACAGGACGGCTGGGTTGTCCCGTAGTCCGCAAGTGAGCCGGTGAAGTCCGACACCGACCCCGCCTGGCCGGAGTTGTAGTAGTAACAGAACTCGCCACTGTCACAGACACCGTTGCGACCCGCAGCCTGCGCCGGCGCTCCCTGCGCCAGCATCCCGCCAGCTACGACACCGGCGACGCCGAGGACGCCCAGAACTCGTTTGGTAGCAGTCGTTTTCATCATCATTCCTCCGTTGCGATCAGTGGTACTGGTTGTAGACATCGGTCGCCGCGTTGACCCGCGCGGTGGAGTTGCAGGCACCGCATCGCTCGAACTTGCTCATGAACGTCGTGGTGGCGCTGGAGATGGTCGTGGTCCCCTTCAGGGAGGACAGACCGTAGGTCGAGAACGTATTCAGCTCGTACCAGGTGAAATTCAGCTGTGTCGACAAGCTCAGCGAGCTGGTGCCCTTCTGCCCGGCGTACCAGATCACGTTGTCTTTGCTGTCGTGATCCCACCGGCCGCCAACACTCCACTGCGCGATGCCCCGGCCCGGGCCGCCGCCGATCTGCTTGATCGTGGGATCCACTCCTGACTCGACCACGAGGTTGCCGACGATGCCCGCGGACTGCCGCGCGGTGAGTCCCTTGCCCACGAAGAAGTCGAAGGCGACCTCCTTGTTGGACTTGGTCGCGGAGACACCGATCTTGTGCGAGGCGTTCTGGTTCTTCAGCGCACCCAGGTTGACCTTCGCACCGGCCTTGATGTCCAGGTACTTCCCGCCGTAGTTGCTGTTGTAGTAGACCCGCACCGTCTTGGACGTGCGGTTCCACGCCGAAGCCGCCTGGTTCTTGAGGCACTTGCCCTTGCCGGCACCCGCACCCTTGAAGTCATAACAGGACGGCTGGGTTGCCCCGTAGTCCGCCAGCGACGACGTGAAGTCCGACACCGACCCCGCCTGACCGGAGTTGTAGTAGTAACAGAACTCACCGCTATCACAGACACCGTTGCGACCAGCAGCCTGCGCCGGCGCTCCCTGGGCCACCATTCCGGCGGCAATCACGCTGAACGCGCCAACCGCGCCCAGGGCCTTGCGTGTGGTGCTCATCCCGTTCTCCCGCATCGTCGTACCTCCGCGTGCTGGGCCCACCGGGTCGGTGGACTGACGCTGGAGACGTTAGGAGCGACGTACGCCGATCGACCCGGTCTGAGCGCCAACGTGCATAACGCTGGGGGTGACGTGCATGACCCCGGCGGATCCCCGCGCGACCCGGCGCGTAGCACGCAAACGCGGTAGTTTTTCGGCGTACCACTCATTCGTTCCTGCCGGAGGTTTCCCCGTGGCCAAGTCGAAGTCCGCCAAGAAGACGGACCTACTTCAACCCGAAGAGGGCACGGTCCTCACTCCTCTCGGCGGCGTGGACGAGACCGAGACGTGGAAGCACAACTACCCCTACGACAAGAAGATGTCGCGGCGGGAGTACGAGCGGCTGAAGAAGGGTATGCAGATCGAGCTGCTGAAGATGCAGGCCTGGGTCAAGGAGTCCGGTGAGAAGGTCGTCCTGGTCTTCGAGGGCCGCGACGCCGCCGGCAAGGGTGGCTCGATCAAGCGGTTCACCGAGCACCTGAACCCTCGTGGTGCGCGCGTCGTCGCGCTGGAGAAGCCCACCGAGCGGGAGATGTCCCAGTGGTATTTCCAGCGCTACGTCACCCACCTGCCGACCGCGGGCGAGATCGTTTTCTTCGACCGCTCCTGGTACAACCGGGCGGGCGTCGAACGGGTCATGGGCTACTGCACCGACGCGCAGTACGACGAGTTCATGCGGTCCGCGCCCGGCTTCGAGCAGATGCTGGTCAACTCCGGGACCCGCCTGATGAAGTTCTGGTTCTCGGTGGGCCAACAGGAGCAGGTGACCCGCTTCGAGAAGCGCCGCACCGATCCGCTGAAGCAGTGGAAGTTGTCGCCGACCGACCTGGCCAGCCTCGACAAGTGGGACGCGTACACCGAGGCCAAGGAGGCGATGTTCGCCGCCACCGACACCCCGTGGGCGCCCTGGACGGTCGTGAAGTCCAACGACAAGAAGCGCGGCCGCATCGAAGCCATGCGCTTCGTGCTGTCCCGGTTGCCCTACCCGGCCAAGGACCCGACGGTGGTGGGCGCACCGGACCCGCTGATCGTCGGCTCGGGCAAGCAGATCCTGGACGAGGGCGAGGCCGGCTTCCAGGGCGGCTACCGCGCCGGTCGCTAGACCTCAGCGCAGCCGCACTGCCTCGAATTGCCCACTGGGATGGGCGATTCCGTCCTGTGCAGCGATCAGCGCGATCTCCCGAGAACCCGCTTCGTGCGTGGTCGCCATGATCGTGAAGACCGAGTCGGCGGTCTCCGCGAGCGCCGTGGCCGGGTCCTGACCCAGCACGTGCGCCAAGAAGATCGCGGCCGTCGCATCGCCTGCACCGGAGACGTACATCGGCAGCAGCGGAGTGGTCACCAACCACGCGCCCGCATCGGTGGCCAGGACCATCTGCACCGAGTCGGCCGGTGTCTCGTCGGTCTGCACCGAGGTGACCAGCACCGTTTTGGGACCCCGTTCCCGTACGTCGTCCACGGCCCTGAGCAGGTCATCAACCGTGGCGATGGGCCCACCGGTGAGGTACTCCAACTCGAACTGATTAGGGGTCAGGATGTCGGCAACGGGTACGACCCGGTCACGCATGAACTGCGGGATGCCCTCCCGCACGAAGAAACCCCGCCCCACGTCACCCATGACCGGGTCGGCACAGTAGACCGCCGCCGGGTTCGCGGCTTTGACGCGCGCGACAGCATCGAGGATGACTTCGCCGATCTCGGCATCCCCCATGTACCCCGACAGCACCGCGTCGCACTGCGGCAGGACGCCCCGCTCCTCGATGCCCAGCACGACGTCGGCCACGGTGTCGGGACTGAAGACCGGCCCGCGCCACTGGCCGTACCCGGTGTGGTTGGAGAAGTGCACGGTGTAGACCGGCCACACCTCGTGGCCCAGCCGCTGCAGCGGGAAGACCGCGGAAGAGTTGCCGGCGTGCCCGTAGGACACGGAGCTCTGGATCGACAGGACCTTCACGACCGGTCAGCTTAATCGCGCAGTTCCGCACAAACGGTCGACAGACGCATTTCCGATACATACCGTCACGTAAATGAAGGCCAAGCAACCCGGCACGATAGGCCGACCACAGGACGAGGGCCTGACCGACCGAATCCTGGCGGCGACGGTCCAGCTGGTACTGGACGGTGGCTATGCCGCTTTGAGTATGGAGGCTGTCGCACAGGTCGCCGGCTGCGGGCGACCGGCCATCTACCGCCGGTTCTCCGGCAAGGACGAGTTGGTCGCCGCCGCCGCCGCCACGGTTCTACACCTCGGGCCGCTGCCGGACCACGGCAACCTCGAGGACGATCTGATCGATCACGTCCTCTACAGCCGCGACTACCAGAATCAACCGCGACTGATCCGTGCGGGCGTCGTGCAGGGCCTGCCGGCCATCTTCGAACCGGGCGTCTTCGCGCTGCTGTGGGACAGGCTGCTCAGCAAACGCCGTGACCAAGGCGTCGAGATCATCGAGCGCGGCATCGCGCGCGGTGAGATCGATCCCTTGGTCGACCCGGACGTCGTCCTCGATCTGCTGGCCGGGCTGACGCTCTACCGGCAGTCCATCAAACGCATCGACGTACCCGAGCAGCAGTACCGCACCGCCATCCAGGCCCTCATTGCCCACCCGCCGCTGATGGTCACGCCATGAGCAGCCAAACACCGAAGGTCCCGGTCGAATACTCCGCCGCCTTCGTGGGCGACATCATCATCACGCAGCCGATTCTGCAGCTGCTGCAACGGGATTCGACTGACCTGCTGCAGATCCTCGAGCAGGCGGATCTGGTGGTGGGCAACTTCGAGGGCAGCATCGTGGACCTGCACACCTTCACCGGCCACCCCGCGGCACAGTCCGGGTTCGGCTGGCTCAACTCCCCACCCGAGGTCGCGGCGGACCTGGCCGGGCTGGGCTTCCACCTGCTGTCGCGGGCCAACAACCACAGCACCGACTGGGGACACGAAGGGCTACGCAGCACTGATGACCACCTGCGTGCGGCGGGTCTGCGTGTCGCGGGGACCGGGGCGACGCTGTCCGCGGCCCGGGCTCCGGTCACCCACGACGGCCCGGCCGCCCGGTCCGCACTCGTCTCCTGCACGACGACGTTCGAAGGAGACACCCCGGCGGAGGACCCACTCGGGCAGGTCGCCGGCCGGCCGGGTGCGAGCACGATCGGCCTGAACCGGGTGGCCCTGGTGACCCCGGAGCAACTCGAGCAGTTGCGCTCGATCCGCGATGCCCAGGTCGCTCATCTACGCCCTGACATCCTGCTGCTGGTCGACCAGTTGCTCGAGGTCGTCACTCTCTTCGACCAGCAGTACGCCGCGCTGCCGGAGGGCGCCGCTCAGGTGGTCGATGCGATCTACCGGATGGACGAGCAGGACCTGGCGGGCGTGCTGCTCAACGTCCGGCAGGCCCGACAGACCGCGGACTACGTGGTCGCAGCGGTGCATGCCCACGAGCCGAACAACTGGGCCACGCAGGCGCCGTCGTTCCTGCGTGACCTGGCCAGACAGGCGGTCGCCAACGGTGCGGATGTCGTGGTGGGTCACGGGCCGCATCAACTGCGGGGCATCGAATGGATCGACGGCCGGCCGGCGTTCTACTCGTTGGGCAACTTCTGTTTCATGGACAACGCCCAACCGGTGGTCACTCGCAGCGAGTGGGAGCGTCGGATCTGGCGTCTGTCGCCCGCCTGGACCGGGATGGATCCGCGCACCACCACACCTGCGGAGTTCCTGGAGTGGCAGCGGGTGAACGGAGTCTTCGGGGAGTCCGTGTGGTTCGAGAGTGTGATCCCGGTGGTGCGCTACCGAGCCGATGGTTGCGTCGAGCAGATCGTGCTGCGTCCGATCGAGTTGCGGTACGACGGTCGAGACGCGGAGCGGGGCATCCCCCGGGTCGCCCCGCGCGATATCGCCGTGCGCATCCTGCAGCGGCTCGCCCGGTTGAGCGAGCCGCTGGGCACCCGCATCGAGATCGACGAGGCGACGGGGCAGGGCGTCATCGACGGGATCACCATCGGCACCTGAGGGCTACTTCACCTCGCGGTGCAGCACCCGCCAGACCCCGATCGCCATCGGAATGCCGACCCAGACGGCCGCTCCGGTCGCCAGGTGTGCCCAGTCCGAGCCGTGCAGCTCGCCGTCCAGCAGCGGACCGGTGACCCGGTTCAGGTCCAACCAGACGGCCGCCTTGTCCAACCAGGTGGCCAGCGAGGACGCAGCGGTCCAGATGGTCGGCAGCACGAAGGTCGCCACGATGGCCAGCGGGGTGTTCAAGAAGGCGAAACCGAAGGCCAGACCCTGCAACACGAAGATCAGCAGACCCACGATCACCCCCAGCAGCAGACCGACGCTGCCGTCCCAGCCGCCGTCGGCGCCGCGCACCCCACCGGCGATGACCTGCGCGATCGCGGACGCCGCGATGGCGATGGCAATGACCAGCAGGCCCAGGACGATGGCCGCGACAACCTTCGCGACGATCACCCGGCCGCGGCGCGGTTCCAGCGTGAAGGTGACCAACCCGGTGCGCTGGGTCCATTCGGCGGTCCCGGCCATCACGCCGATGATCGGCATGATCACGCCCAGCACCAGGGTGTTCAGCCCGAGGAAACCCTTGAAGGTCATCTCCTGCGGGTGACCCCAGATCAGCAGGCTGCCGGTGACCACGATGACGAGCACGCCCATCGCGATCAGCATCCAGCGGCCGGCCCGGGTGTCGACCATCTTGCGCAGTTCGACCTCGATCAGTCGGGTCATCGGGGTCCGGTCCCCGCCCATCTCCCCCGAGGTGATGGGCGGGGTGGTCTGTGTGTCGGTCGTCATCGTGCGTCGCCTTCCCGGGCGTGGTCCGCCGTGAGTTGTAGGAACATCTCTTCCAGTCCGTCGCTGCCTGCCGCCCGCAATTCGGTGAGTACGACGCCGCTTGCCAGAGCGGCACGCCCCACCTCATCGGTGCTGGCGGCTGTGTGCACCGCGTCCCGGTCCGGACGCGCCTCGAAGCCAGCCGCGACCAGAGCGCCCGCGAGCGCCGGGGCATCCAAAGACCGCGCGATCGAGCCGCGGCTGCCGAGCAATTCGGCTTTGCTGCCCTGCGCGACGATCCGTCCGTTGCCGATCATCACCAGCTCATCGGCGACGATCTCCACTTCGTGCAAGAGGTGGGAGGACAGCAGCACGGTGCCCCCGCGGTCGGCGAAGTCGCGCAGCAACGTCCGCATCCAGTGGATCCCTTGCGGGTCAAGGCCGTTGGCGGGTTCGTCCAGGATCAGGACCTGCGGGTCGCCGAGCAACGCGCCAGCCAGACCGAGTCGCTGGCGCATCCCCAGGGAGTAGTTGCGCACCCGCCGGTCGGCTTCCTTGGCGCTCAGGCCGACGCGGGCCAGGGCAGCGGGCACGGCATCCTTGCCCAGCCCCAACTGCATCGCCACCAGTCGCAGCACTTCACCGCCGGTGCGACCGACGTGCTGCGCGGACGCGTCCAGCATGACGCCGACGTGCCGCCCCGGGTTGGGGATGTCGCGGTACTCGCGGCCGAGTACCAGGGCGCGGCCGCTGGTGGGTGGGGTGAGGGCGGTCATCATCCGCATCGCGGTCGACTTGCCGGCACCGTTCGGGCCGAGGAAGCCGGTGACGGCTCCCGCGCGGGCCACGAACGACACGTCGTCGACGGCGGTCATCGCGCCGTACCGCTTCGTGAGGTTCTCCGTGACGATCATGGCCTCAACCCTGCCCGCGCCCAAGGGCAGCCCACATCGGCCAGGTGGCTATCGGCGTACCGACTTTGGTCTACGGCTAGCCGCTGGAGGCAGTCGGCTGGCCGGTCGCGCCCTAACCTGGCGGACATGTCCTCCCTGCCGGCCCGCACCCCCTGGGGTATCGCGTGGCGCTTCGTGCTCGCCCTGCTCGTGGGTGCGTTGTCGTGGGTGGCCTTCTTCCCGCAGGAGCAGGCGTCGGACCTGGTCAACCTGTGGCTGATGGTCGGCGATCCGTTGATCGGCGTCCTGTCTTTGATCGGGGCGCTGCGGTGGGTGCGGCGCTATCCGGTCGCGGTCGGGCTGATCACCTCGGCGGTGGCGTGCGTTGCGCCGGTCGCGGGCGGCGCCGCGTCGTACGCGCTCGGGTCGGTGTCAACCCGGCGGCGCTGGAGCGAGATCGCCGTGGTCGGTGTCGCCAACGTGCTGTCCGGGATCGTCGCGGGGCGCCTCTACAACCGCATCGAGGACGCCTCGCCGTGGTGGTCCGATCTGCTGATCGGGGTCCTCGTGACCGCGGTGGTGATCGCGGTCGGTGTGGCTGTCGGGCAGCGGCGGGAGTTGGTGGCCAACCTGCGCGAGCAGGTCGCCTCGGCGCAGCGCGAGCAGGCGGTGCGCGAGGATGCGGCGCGCGCCGGTGAGCGCACTCGGATCGCGCGGGAGATGCACGACGTTCTGGCCCACCGGATCTCACTGGTCGCCATGCACGCCGGCGCGCTGGCCTACCGACCGGATCTGACGGAGACAGAGCGCAGTACGGCGGCCCGCACCATCGAGGAGAACGCCCACCAGGCGTTGCAGGAGTTGCGCGACGTACTGGGCGTGTTGCGCGACCCGGCGTCCGGTCTGGATGCACCTGAGGGACCGCAACCCCTGATCGGAGACATCCCATCGCTGGTCGCCGAGAGCCAGGCGGCCGGCGTACGCATCGAGTTGGAGCAGCGGGTCACCGGCGAGCCGCCGGCGACCATCTCCCGCACGGCGTACCGCGTGGTCCAGGAGGGCCTGACCAACGCACGCAAACACGCCCCCGACACGGCGGTCCAGGTCTTGGTCGACGGCGCCCCCGAGGACGGCGTCAGCATTGTGGTGGCCAACCCACTTCCTCTGTCCCGCAACGGTTCTCAGCTTCCGGGCGCGGGGATGGGGTTGCTCGGGGTCAGCGAACGCGTCAGCCGGGTCGGGGGAACGGTCAGCCACGGGCCTGAGCGGGGCGACTTCCGGTTGGCCGTGTGGTTACCGTGGTCGACGTGATCTCGCCCGTGCGCATCGTGCTCGTCGACGACGACCCGATGGTGCGTACGGCGCTGGGCATGATCCTCGGGGGCGACCCGTCGCTGCAGGTCGTCGGTGAAGCCGCTGACGGGCAGGAGGCGCTGGAGGTCGTTGCTGCGCTGGACCCGGACGTCGTGCTGATGGACATCCGGATGCCCCGCATGGACGGGTTGACCGCAACCCAGGAATTGTTGCGTCGGCAGCCGCCGCCGCGGGTGATCGTGCTGACCACCTTCGACACCGACGACATGGTGGTGCGGGCTCTGCAGATCGGCGCTGCCGGATTCCTGCTCAAGGACACCCCACCGGCGCGCCTGGTGGAGGCGGTGCGTTCGGTAGCGGCCGGTGCCTCCACGCTGTCACCACAGGTCACCGCGGCGCTGGTCGCCTCGGTCAGCGGTTCGGGTGCCTCGAATCCGGCGCTGGGCGAGTTGTCCGAGCGGGAGCGGGAGGTGGCCGAGGCCATTGCGCGCGGGCTGTCGAACGCGGAGATCGCCGCTGAGCTCTACATGTCGCTGGCCACGGTCAAGGCGCACGTCGGCCGGATCCTGACCAAACTCGGGGTCGACAACCGGGTGCAGATCGCGTTGGCGGTCCGGGGCTAGTTCTCCGGCAGTTTGCTGACGGTCACCCAGCCGGCAGCGTGCGACAGTCGCTCGAGGTCGGGCAGGGTGAGTTCGACGGCGGAATCCGGGCTGCCGGCCGCGGGGAACACGGTCTCGAAGCGTTGCAGCGAGGTGTCCAGCCATACCGTTGCGCCCGGTGGATTCGCGAACGGACAGACGCCGCCGACCGGGTGGCCGGTCAACGTCAGGACGACCTCTGGTTTGAGCATGCTGGCCTTGCGGCCGAAGCGGCTCTTGAACAGCGCGTTGTCGCTGCGGGCGTCGCCGGCCAGCACGATGAGTTCGCAGCTGTCGTCGGTCTCGCCTTTGTAGGCAAGCGTTTTGGCGATCCGGGCCGGTTCGACACCAAACGCGGCCGCGGCGTCGGCGACCGTGTGGCTGGAACCGGGCGTCACGAGCAGTTCACCCTCGCGACCCAGCGCGGCGAAGTAGGCACGGACGGTGTCGAGCGACATGCCGTCACCGTAGTGCGGGCCCGGCCACAGACGCCGCATGGCCCACGAGATCAGCTCTCGTGGGCCACGTCGGGTTGTGATCCAACCGAGGTCAGTCGTGGCGCAATTTGGCCTTCAGGTTGGCGATCTTCTCGTCACGCTTGGCCTTGCGCTCGGCCTTGTGGGCCTCGTGCAACTTCTCCTCGGCGGCAGCAGCCGCGGCGTCAGCAGCCTCGTCGGCGTCGGCGATCTCGTCCAGCACGTCCTCCTCGGAGCGGCGCAGCACGGTGGCGCCGTTCTGGGACGCAAACTCATCGAGGGTGTCATTGGAGGTCTCTTCGACCTCGGCGACGATCGCGGTGCGACCGGCCGGAATGGCCCGACCAGCGGAGGACACCACGCTGTCGGAAGCCTCGCCCCGGTCCAGGTCCGCCAGCGACCCGATCAGGCCACCGGTGGCGCCACCCAGGAGCACCCCGAGCGGACCGCCGAGGACGCCGAGCAGCAGGCCGATGGTGCTGCCGCCCAGGGTGCCGATCCCGATCACGTTGTCCTGACCGTCGGTGACCTTCAGTTGACCGTCGGTCCCACGCTCGACAACGGCAGAGCTGTTGATGCGGATCGTCCCCGCGTCGAGATCCTTGAACTTGCTGAACGCCTCGTAGGCCTTGCTGGAATCGTCCCAGCTGATCAGCACGATGTTTTTGGTCATCACGAACTCCTTTGTCGCATAGGCAATCTGGCTCTTCGCGGGGCTCCCGGAAGCAAAGATCGTGGTTGCCCCGACCACGTGCGACGCTACCGATGCCGACCCCTCCCTAGGGGTGAGGTGACGGCAGTCCGGAACCCGTTGACGCAGGTGGGACAGCGGATCCCCGGACAGGGGACAATGTGGGCATGACGGATATCACTGTGAGCCAGGTTCCCGACGATGCGGTCATCCTCGATGTGCGCGAGCAGGACGAATGGGACGCCGGACACGCGCCGAACGCCGTACACATCCCGTTGTCGGAGCTACCCACGCGGATCGACGAGTTGCCGGAGGTCGATGAGTTGCCGGTGGTCTGCCGCCGGGGCGGTCGTTCGGCCCAGGCGGTGGCGTGGCTGGAGCAGCAGGGCTTCGACGTGGTCAACGTCGAAGGCGGGATGAGCGCGTGGGAGTCGGCCGGTAAGCAGCTGGACCGCGACGGCGCGACGATCATCTGACCAGTGCTTCCGAAGGAGTCGCCGTCAGCGGCGCATCTGGCGGTCGGGGCCGTCCTGGGGGTCATTGTCGGCGCGATCTTCGCGGCGACGACCGGGCGGTTGGTGGCCTCGGTCCTTGCGGGTTGGGCGGCTCTGGCGCTGACGTTCGTGGTGTCGATGATCTGGACGCTGTGGCCGCTGGACCCCGCGCAGACCAACGCCCGCTCGACCCGGGAGGAGCCCTCGCGGCGGCTCACGCACACGGTGGCGCTGGCCGCCGCGGTGCTGAGTCTGGCCGGGGTGATCGCCGTGATGGCCTCGGGTAACCAGGAGGACCGGATCGCCAGCATCGTGGTCGCCGTCCTCGCCGCGTTGTCGTCGTGGGCGATGATCCACGTGCTGTATGCGCTGCGCTACGCGCGGATCTATTACACCGAGCCCAAGGGCGGGATCGACTACCACCAGACCCAGGACCCGCAGTACTCCGACTTCTTCTACACCGGGTTCGCGGTGGGCATGAGTTACGCGATCTCCGACACCGATCTGGCGTCGACGCAGATGCGCAAGTCAGCGTTGGCGCAGAGCCTGCTGGCGTATGTGTTCGGCGCGATGATCCTGGCGGCGCTGATCAACCTGATCGCGGGGCTATAGGGGTCAGCGACCGATCCAGCCCAGCTCACCCGCCGCGCTGCCGGCGAGGAACAACCCGGCGAGTGCAGCGATCCACAACGTGGTCTCCCGGGCGCTGCGGGTGAGCCACTGGTCGAGCCGTTGCAACGCT
Source organism: Branchiibius hedensis (assembly GCF_900108585.1). NCBI lineage: Bacteria > Bacillati > Actinomycetota > Actinomycetes > Micrococcales > Dermacoccaceae > Branchiibius > Branchiibius hedensis. The sequence continues at coordinate 3,417,509 of NZ_UESZ01000001.1, read as the reverse complement.
GGAGCAATCTGCCGGTGCGCGGCCAGTCTGGCGAGGGTGGCCAGCGCAGCTGGCAGAATCATGACCAAGCAGTACGCCGCGACCAGGGCGACCGCGACCAACAGGTTCGATGCCTTCCGGGCAATCAGCCCGGTTCCGATCAGGTAGGGCAGCATCGTGGCGACTTCGATCACGACCGCAGCGATGGCCAGCCCCATCAGAGAGTTCCTCGCACCCTCGCCGGTGACCCGATCACGCCATTCGCGCAATCGCCCGGAACTGCCCCTGGGCGTGGAACTGGCTCCGACCCCGAAGGCGAAAAGCCCCACACCGAGCGCGAGTTGACCCAGAAGGACGGGCGTGCTCGAGATGAGCCCACCGGCTCGATCGAGGACCGCACGGCCACCGGACACCAGGACGACGCCGATCACCAGGTACGCCGTCGCGACGGTCGCGAGATACGTCGCCAGGGCGCGACCTCGGAGAACCCCTGGGGCCGTGAGGAACCACAACGGAATCAGCAGGGTGCCAACGCTCATCGAGTCCGCGAGAGCGAGCGCCGCGAGGACGCCCAGGTCGTTCATCGTCATCGTGCACCCTTCGTGTTAGTACGGTCGTACTAATACGACTGTACTAGACTGTGGCCATGGCGCAACTATCTCGCGACGCCCGCCGGGCTCGATTGGCAGAGGTGGTGTGGGCGATCATTCGCGAGGACGGCATCAGCGCAGTGTCCGTGCGATCGGTCGCGAGTCGGGCGGGGATCGCGGTCGGGTCACTGCGGCACCTGTTTCCCACGCAGACCGAACTGCTCGAATTCTCCGCAGAATTGATGCTTCGGCACGCTACCGAGCGGATTCAAGCCGTGCCTCGCGAAGGCGATCCGCTGGAAGTCGCCTGCACGATCATCGATCAGTTGCTGCCGATAACCGATGATGTCCGAGCTGAGTTCGAGGTCAATCTGGCACTTATCGCCGAGGCCCCTGCGTATCCAGGGGTACGCCGTTTGCGCGACCAGACCCATCAAGCATTGCTGGAGTTGACCTCGGCCGTCGCCCAGTGGCTCGACCCAGCCGCGACCGAGACGGACGGAAGGCGCCTGCTAGCCCTGACCGACGGTCTGGCCCTGCAGTTGCTGCACGACGAGACGATCGCCGATCAAGCTCGGTATCTCATCCGGACCGAACTGCAGTCGATCGCCGATCGGGGAGCAGCACGACGGGGATCGTGAGGGCCAGCAGCACCGCTCCGAAGAGCATCACCGCAGTGCCGGAGACGTGCTCCAGCGCCAGGGTGATGAGGTACGGAACGGCGAACCCGACGTACGTCAGGCTGTAGAAGATCGCGTTGAGGGTGCCCAGGTCGCCCGGTTGGGCGACCGACTCCACCCCGGTCAGGCCACCGACGAGGATCAGCCCGTACGCCGCGCCAAGCCCGATCGCGGCCGGCACCACCAGCCACCACGCGCCCGTCATCGCCATGACCGCAGCGATCAGCAGACCGGCGGTCCCGGCGAGCGCCCCCGCGATCAGCATCTTGGACGCGCTGCCCAGACGCCGACCGAACGGTTGCAACAGCACCCCTGAGTAGAGCGTAAGCGCCGCGAGCGCACCGCCGACTGCGATCGAAGGACCGGGGATGTGGGTCAGCACCGGAAGCGTCGCAAAGCTGACGGATGCACAACCGAAAACCCATGGTGCAGTGGGCAGTACGCGACGGATGAAGGTCGGCTGACGCAGGGCCTCGGCGACCTCACTCTCCTGCTCGCGCTCGGTGACCACAGCTCGCGCGGGCTCGGGCGTGTTCCACGCGATCGCCGTGATGACGGCAGCCAGGACCAGGTGTGGCAGGTAGGGCAGCACGGTCGGCCAGGGCGCCCATTGCGCGAGGACCCCGGCCACCAACGGTCCGCTGGCAAAACCGGACGACAACGCGATGGTGGCGCGCCGGGCACCGGTCCCGGCTGCTCCGGCGGACAGTTCCTTCACCCAGGCCGTACCCGGCGCGAACGCCGCGCCGGAGGCGATCCCGGCCAGCAACCGGCCGAGCAGCAGCAACCACAGGTGGCTGCCGCCGGCGATCAGCACGCAGGTCGCGACGATGGACAGCAGCAACACCGGTCGCAGCACCCGGCGCCGCCCGATCCGGTCCGAGATCGGCGAGACGATCAGCAGCGCGGGGATGATCCCGATGGCGTAGGCACCGAAGAGCAGGGTGACCGCAGCGGACGAGGCGTGATCGTGCGCTTTGTAGACCGGCAGCATCGCGGCGAACTGGTTGGCTCCCCAGCCGACCGCGAACAGCGCGAGGGCAGCGCGCAACCAGGGAGTCTTCACGCCGCCCCACCATACGGAGGCTATGGATTCAGTTCAGGGCGGGGGTGTCGGTCGGGATGACCCCACCGTCGTAGAGCGACTCGCCGAGGTCGCGCAGCGCCCGCAGCGCGACGCGCTGGGTCAACGGTCCGTAGGAGATGCGCGCGACACCGAGCGCTTCGTATTCCTCGGCAGGCAACGCACCGGGCAGACCGATGACCGTGAGCCGGCCCGGCCCGAGACCCTCGACCAGTCGCCGCACGTCACCGGCGCCCACGGCACCCGGCACGAAGACCACGGGAGCGCCCGCGTCGATGAACGCCCGGCCGCGCCTGATTGCTTCCTCGATCCGGTCCTCCCGAGACAACGTGTCGTTGCGCATCGCGTCGGTGCGCGCGTTCAACTGGAACTGCACCCCCTCTGCCAGAGCGGCCTTCGTGATCGCAGCCACCCGCGCGACGGCCTCGTCGAAGGGCCGGTTGCGGTCCTCGACGTTCGCGCCCACGATCCCCAGCCCGATCGCGCGGCGGACCGTCTCGCCCGGGTCGTCGTACCCGTCGTCCAGATCCGCAGACACCGGCAGATCCACGGCATCGACCACGACCTTCGCGCCCGCCAGGGCGACGTCCAGCGGCATCCCGCCATCGTCGTACCCAAGGGAGGCGGCGATCGAATGCCCAGCGGTGGCAATGGCTTTGGTGCCGGGCAGGTCAGCGATGGTCTTGGCGCTGATGGCGTCCCAGACGTTGACGACCTGCAGGATCTCGGGGGCTTCGTGCAGCGCCTTGAGGGTGAGGGCGCGGTCCGCGGTGCTCATATCCCTGGACTGTAAGCACCCGTCTACGATCGCGCTATGACCCTTCGGCGGCTGGGCTTCCTCACGATCGGCCTCTTCGACCCCTCCGATCCGGCGCCGGGGCACGAGTCGTTGCTGCAGGTGATCGAACTCGGCGAGCAACTCGGCTTCGACAGCGCCTGGTTGCGGCACCGGCACTTGCAGCACGGCGTCTCCTCGCCCATCGCGATCCTGGCGGCGGCCTCCCAGCGCACGTCGCGGATCGCATTGGGCACGGCGGTGACGCCGTTGGGCTGGGAGAACCCGCTGCGTCTGGCCGAGGACTTGGCGACCGTCGACATCCTGGCCGGCGGGCGGATCAACCCCGGCGTGAGTGTCGGGCCGCCGATGAACTTCGACTCGCTGCGCGATGCGCTCTATCCCGACACCGCCGACGTCGAGGACTTCACCTACGAGCGGGTTCTGCGCCTGGTGCGCTTCCTGCGCGGTGAGCGGGCCTCCAGCTTCGAAGGCACCCGCGGCATCGAGGTGTTCTCTTCCATCGTCCAGCCGCACTCGCCGGGTCTAGCCGACCGGGTCTGGTACGGCGGGGCGAGTCTGCGCTCGGCGGTCTGGGCCGGCCGCGAAGGGCTGAACTTCCTGACCAGCAGTGTGCTCAAACCCGAACCGGAGGACGGGCTGGATTTCGCGCGCATCCAACAGGAGCAGATCCGCGCCTACCGTGCGGCGCACCCGCTCGGCTCGAAAGCTCGTGTGTCCCAAGGGTTGGTGGTCATCCCGACGGACTCGGCGAGCCCGGAGCAGAAAGCCAAGTACTCGGCGTACGTCGAGGCTCGGCTGCCGCGCACGCGCGAACTCCAGGGGCCGGGCATGCTCTTCTCCCCCGACCTGATCGGCACGAGCGCCCAACTCGCAGAGCAGCTTTCGGCGCACGCGGGCTATCAGGAAGTCGACGAGGTGGTCTTCGCGCTGCCGTTCAGCTTGCAGCACGAGGACTACGTGCAGATCCTGACCGACATGGCCCAGCACCTCGGGCCGGCGCTGGGCTGGTCGCCAGCTACTTGAGCAGCCGGGACATTCGCCGGTCGGCGAGGATCTTGCCGCCGGTCTGACAGGTCGGGCAGTACTGCATCGACCGGTCCGCGAACGACACCTCGCGCACCGTGTCCCCGCACACCGGGCAGATCTCGCCAGTGCGACCGTGCACCTGCATCCCGGCCCGTTTCGCGTCCTTCAGATCCTTGGCCGGCTTGCCTTCGGAGGCGGCGATCGCCGTCTCCAGCGTGGCTCGCAGCGCCAGGTAGAGCCGTGACACCTCTTCCTCCGTCAGCGATCCCGCCACGGCGTACGGCGACAGTTTGGCCGTGTGCAGCACCTCATCGGAGTAGGCGTTCCCGACGCCGGCGATCACCGACTGGTCGCGCAACAACCCCTTGATCTGCGTACGCCGACCGGCCAGGAGCGCGGCGAAGTCCGGTTCGGTGAGGGACAGCGGCTCAGGTCCCAACGACGCAATTCCCGGGACCTCGGAAGGTGCTCGCACGACGTACGCCGCCAGTCGCTTCTGGGTCCCGGCCTCGGTCAGGTCGAACCCGGATCCGTCATCGAAGCGCATCCGCACCGCGATCGGCGACTTCCCTGGCCGCAGAACGGTATTCGACAACGACTCCGACCAGCGAAGCCACCCGGCCCGGGACAGGTGGAAGACGAAGTGGATGCCGTCCACGTCGATGTCGATGAACTTCCCGTGCCGGGCAACGGACGTCACCATCAGGCCGGAGAGGGCCGTCACCGGCGGGTCATACGTCTTCAACACACTGAACGAACCCAGTTCGACCCCGGCAACCGCGTGATCCACGATCCGCGAGGACAGGAAGTCGACCAGGCCCTGCACCTCCGGCAGCTCAGGCATCCCGCTCCCCGGCCGACGACAGCGTCGTCGCATCGATCCGAGGCGTCACTTGCTCCCACTGCCGCCGCGTCGCTGCGCGGGCGAACTGGAACGCACCGCGCAACTGCCGGTGCAACGCGTAACCATCCGGTCCTTCGAAGACCATCACCCGCACCGGGCGACCGGTCACATCGTCGTGGGTCAGCGGGTGCCCGTGGGAGAGCACCTTCTGGGTCGCGGTCAGTTTGCGGATCGCGATGCCAGCGACATGGTCGGGCTGCTCGAGGGTGAACTCCTCGTAGATCTTCGGGTCGTGCTGGCCGTCGTCGCCGACGAGTAGCCATGACACCTGGGGGAATTCGCTGGCCAACCGACGCAGCGCACCCCGTTTGTGACCCTGCCCGCTGCGGAACCACGAATCCTCGGTGGGTCCCCAGTCGGTGAGCAGCATCGGGCCGGAGGGAAACCCGTGCCGGCGCAGGAACCGTCGCAAGATGGGTTCGTTGTTCCACGCTCCGGTGGACAGATAGATCACCGGGGCGTCGGGTTCGCGGGCCCGCAGCGCCCGGTAGAGCGCAGCCATTCCCGGCACTGCGCGACGGGCGGTCTCGACCAACACGAACGAGTTCCAGGCCGCGATCATCGGCCGCGGCAGTGAGGTGACCAGGCAGGTGTCGTCGATGTCGCTGACGATCCCGAAGCGCACGTCGTCGCCGATGATCTGCAGCTTCACCTGCTGCACGACCCCGTCCGCCGTGATCGTCGCCTGCTGCCAGCCGTCGGGCAGACCGTGCCCTTCGACGACCAGATCGAAGTAGCCGCCGCGGTCGGTCACCGTGGTCACTTCGGCGTCGCCGACCGTGATGGTGACGTCGATCTCGGTCAGCGGCGCCGTGAAGTAGGCCCAGTACCCGCGTCGACCATCGGGGTGCTCCTGCTCCCAGTCCTGGTTGGGGTCTCCCGGGCGACTCAACACCACGCGCCCGAAGACGCGCGCGAACCGCGGGCTGCCGTACCCGACGTACCCCAGAACCCGCGTCGTCCAGCCCCGACCGGCCAGGCGCCCCGCGAGCCAGTCGTTCAGCGCGTCTTCGGCGCGTGCAGCTAGATGCCTCTCGGACATGGGCACAGCCTATGCGTCGACCTGCCCCGGCACATCTATCCTGACGCGGTGGTGAGCGACCCGCAGGCTGGTCTGAGCCGGCGGGGTGTGCTCGCGGGTGCAGCCGGAGTCGCCGGCATCCTGGGCGCAACGCAGTGGTGGCTGACCGAGCACCCCGGACCGATCTCGCTGCTGTCGCAGACGATCGCCTGGCAGCGCCCTGGTCACCGGGTGTTCGTGCAGGACCCGAGGGACGTCGTACCCTCCTCCCGCGTCCTGACCGATGCCACCTCCCGGGAGGAGTTGCTCGCCGGGGAGCAGGAGTGGCGCGCAGCGGCGCCGGCCTGGCTGCGGCAGGGCCCGTTCAGTGTGCTGGCTGACAGCGCCATGCTGGATCTGCGGGTGCTGAGCCTGGGATTGCCGGCGACCGCCGCGGGTTGGTCGAAGCGGTGGCGTTACGTGTGGCCCCGTGATGCGAGTACGGCGGCCGCGGCCCTGGCCGTGATCGGCCAGCCCGCGGGGGCGCTGGCGAATCTGTCCTATTTGCAGCAGGTTCAGCGAGCTGACGGCTGGTTCCAGGCTCGCTACGACCCGCTCACCGGGAAGTCACCCGACGACCGGACCCGCCAGTTGGACGGGGTGGGTTGGGCGCTGTGGGCGACCGATCAGGTACGCCGAGTGCTCACCTCCGGCGCGGACCAGGCGGTGGCGTCGTTGGCTGACCTGGTGCGTCGTAGCACCGCCCTCATCCTGGAGGTGACGGACAACGGCCGGCAGTTGCCACCCGCGGGTCCGGACTACTGGGAGATCAGCGAGCGGATCGTCACGCTGGGCACGGTGGCGATGCTGGCCGCGGGTCTGGAAGCAGCCACGCACCTGTTGCCGATCCTGGACGACGATCCGGCACCGGCGACGGCCGCACTGCGAGAGTTGGACGCGTTGCGCGAGCAGCACTTCGCCGCTTTCCCCCGGCATGCCGATGGCGATGACCCCGACGTCTCGATTGTTTTCACGATGCCGCCGTTCCGCCAGGAGCCGGCCCCCGGGGCACTCGAGGCGCTGGTGTGCTTGAAGCCTCGGATCACCCGCAGCGCCGGCGGTCTGGCGCCGGGGTCCGGCTGGCGCGACGACGGGATCAGCTGGACCCCGGAGACGGCTCTGGTGGCGTCGGCCTTCGCGGGTACGGGTGCAGGCGACAACGCGACGTACTTGCTGCATTGGCTCGAGAATCACCGGACGGCGGCCGGCTCGCTGCCCGAGAAGGTCCTTGCCTCGGGGGCGCCGGCCGCGGTGGCCCCGCTGTCCTGGACGGCCTCGCTGGTGCTGCTGACCATCCCCCGCCTGACCCCCTGACTTTTGATGCGCTAGCGACGTGAGATCGCAGACCTCAGGTCGCTAGCGCATCAAAACTGGGGGGGCAGGGGTCTCACATCTCGTCGGCCGTGGTCAGCAGCTCGGCTTCCTCGATGGAGTCCCGCTCGAGAGCGCCGTGGCGCGGCTCCTCGTCGATGTGTGCGAACAGCGGCCGCCAGGCAATCAGCACCCCCATGGCCAGCAGCACCATCACGGCACCCAGCCAGAACGGGGCGTGCGGGTTGATCTTCTCGCCCAGTTTGCCCGCCAGGTACGGCGCGATGGAGCCACCGAGGAACCGCACGAAGCTGTAGGCGGCAGACGCTACGGGCCGCTCCACCGGAGCCGCCTTCATCACGGTCTCGGTGACCAGGGTGTTGTTGATACCGAGGAAGATTCCGGCGACCACCACGCAGATGATGACCACCGGCTTCGATGAGGTCGCCAACGCCATCACCGCCAGGATCAGCGCGAAGCAGAAGAGGGCGCCGGTGACGGAGTTCATCGTGCCGAAGCGAGCCTGCAGTTTCGGCGCCACGAACACCGAACTGATCGCCAGCATGATGCCCCAGCCGAAGAAGATGAAGCCGACCTGGATGGCGGTCATGTTCAGGGTGAACGGGGTCCACGCCAGCAAGGTGAAGAAGCCGAAGTTGTACAGCAGCGCGGTGATGCCGACCGTGCGCAGCGCACCATGCCGCAGCGCCCGCAGCGGCTCGAGGACGGAGGTGTGGTGATCGGGCTTGGGCGTCGTGGGCAGCAGGAAGGCGGTCACCAGCATGGCGATGACCATGAGCACGGAAACGCCGAAGAACGGTCCGCGCCAGGAGATCTCACCCAGCAGGCCACCGATCAGCGGACCGGCCGCGATCCCCAGACCCAGGGCGGCTTCGTACAGCAGGATCGCCTGGGCGACCGAGCCCCGGGCAGCGCCCACGATGGCCGCGAGCGCGGTGGCCACGAACAGCGCGTTGCCCAGACCCCAGACGGCACGCCATCCGATGATCTGGTTGATCGTGCTGGAGGATCCGGCCAGCGCCGAACCCACGACGATGATGCCCAGACCGACCAGCAGGGTCTTCTTGGCGCCGATCCGGCTGGAGACCGCGCCGGTGATCAGCATCGCGAAGGCCATCACGACCAGGTAGCTGGTGAACAGCAGCGATACCTGCGACGGGCTGGCGTGCAGTTGTTCGGCGATCGGGGCCAGGATCGGGTCGACGAGGCCGATGCCCATGAAGGCGATGACCGAGGCGAACGCCACGGCCCACACGGCTTTGGGCTGTTTCCACATCGACACCTGCGACGAGGGTGCGTGTTCCATTTTGTTCCTTTGTGTATCTATATATGTGGGCGGACTTCACCACGCTCGTCGGGAACGTGGAAAAACTGCGGGGTGCTAGTCGTCGTCGACCGCGGAGACCATCCGGTCGATCGCGCCGATAGCAGTCTGGATCGCCGCGATTTCGTCCGTCGTCAGCGACGCGAGGGCCGGTGCGAGCGCGACTCGACGGGCTCGGCGTACCTCATCGAGGGCGGCACTGCCCTCGGGGGTGATCTCGATCAGGGCAACCCGGGCGTCGGAGGGATCCGAACGCCGTTGCACGAAGCCGGCCGCCTCGAGCCGCTGCACCTGGATGGTCATCGTCGGCTGACTCGAATGGTCGGCCACGGCCAACTCCCCGATCCGCGCCGGACCCACCTCGCTGATCAGCGCGAGCAGCCGGGCTTGTGCCGGCGGTGTGTCGAACTCCGCCTGACGAGTCGCCCAACGGTTCAGTCGCGCGACGGCGGACAGCAGCCGGGAGCCGGTGTCGGCCACCTCGGGGTCGATCACGACGGCAGCGGGAGCGTTCATAGGACCATGTTAAATAGATACACTATGTTTCGTCAACACCAGGCGCCCCGGCCGCCATTGGCCGGGGCGCCTGGTGTTCAGGACGGGCATGAAAACCCTGTGGGTAATGTTTTACACGCCCGCGCTCTGGTTCGTCTCCGTTTGCGCCGAATCTTCGGCCAACGTGCGCAGTTCGCGCTTGAGGATCTTGCCGGTGGCACCCTTGGGCAGCTCACCGATGAACTCGATCACCCGCGGGTACTTGTAGGCCGCGACCCGCTCCTTGATCCACTCGCGCAGCGTGTCCACGTCCAGGTCGGCACCCTCGGTCGGCACGACGTACGCCGCCACTTCCTCCCCGTAGTGCTCGTGGGCGATACCGATCACGGCCGCCTCGGCCACCTGCGGGTGCTCGTAGATGACCTCCTCGATCTCTCGCGGGTACACGTTGTAGCCACCGCGGATGATCATGTCCTTGGCCCGGTCGACGATGTAGTAGTAGCCGTCCTCGTCCTTGTTGGCCAGGTCGCCACTGAAGAACCAGCCGTCGCGGATCGCCTCGGCAGTCGCGTCGGGACGGTTCCAGTAGCCCTTCATGATGTTGTGGCCCTTGATCGCGATCTCACCGATCTCACCGGCAGGGGTGTCCGAGCCGTCGGAATTGGCCAGACGCATCTCGACGTCCTCGATCGGCGTGCCGATGGAGCCGGGCTTGCGCTCGGCGTTCGGGTGGTTGAAGGAGGCGACCGGCGAAGTCTCCGACAGGCCGTAGCCCTCCAGGATCTTGGTGCCGAAGCGCTCCTCGAACTTGCGCATGACCTCCACCGGCATCGACGAACCACCCGAGCAGCAGGTGCGCAGCGAGGAAACGTCCACATCCGGCAGCGACGCACCGGCCATCAGCATGGCGTTGTACATCGTGGGTACCCCCGCGAAGACCGTCGCCTTGTCGCGCTCGAGAATCTGCAGCGCCTTGACCGGCTCGAAGCGCGGGATCAGCGTGAGGGTCGCGCCCTTGGCGATGGCGGTGTTCATCGAGCAGGTCAGCCCGAAGACGTGGAAGAGCGGCAGACAGCCGAACAGCACGTCGTCGGAGGAGATCTGGATCAGGGTGCGGGCGACGACCTCCTGGTTGGTGTTCAGGTTGGAGTGGGTCAGCTCCGCGCCCTTGGGCCGGCCCGTGGTGCCGGAGGTGTAGAGGATGACCGCCGTGTCGTCGTCGGCGCGCTCGACGACGTCGGTCTTCGGCTCGTGCTGGGGCAGCAGCGCCAGCAGCGAGGCCGGGTCGGTTTCGAAGAACTTCACCCCGGCCTGCTCGGCGCCGGTTGCAGCATCCCCCGCCATCCCGAACAGCAGCGAAACGCCCGCGTCGGAGAGGTAGTACTCGACTTCGCGCGGCTTGAACAACGGGTTCATCGGTACGACGATCGCGCCAGCCTGCAGCGCGCCGTAGAAGATCACCGGGAAGGTCGGCAGATTCGGCTGCGACAGCGCGATCCGGTCACCCGGTTTGACTCCTTCGGACTCCAGGTAGCTGGCCAGTCGTCCAGCGGCGTCCTGGAGAGCGGCGTACGTCAACTCGAAGTCGTCCAACTTGATGGCGACGTTGTCTGGGTACGCGGCGGCGGAAGTGTGCAGATTCGCGGCGAGGTTGGTCATACTCCACGGTAACCGGCAAGTGTTGTCCGCGTCACACGGGCTGGTACAACCGCCGCACGAGCAGGGCCGCCACGGCGCCGGCCAACGGGATTCCGACCGCGGGCAGGCCGGCGACCAACCAGCCGGCGACCCCGACGATCATCCAGCCGTATTCCAGCACCAGACCCCACCGGCCCGGCAGTCGATGCGCCGCGTGCGCCGCCGCCCACAGGCCCCACACCACGGCCATCACCGCGATCACGCCCGCGGCGGCGAGCAGACCCCAGAGGCTCAGATCGCTCCAGGCCCCGTTGACCAGGCGCAACGCTGCGACACTGACCCCGCTGTAGACACCCATCTCGACCAGGAAATACCCCACGTCCCAGCCCGAGACCGGCCGCGGCGGCGCCGGTTGTGACGCTTCGGTACGGGCCTCCCGCGCAGCGCGACGGGTTGCCGGTACGTCGGTCATCACAGGCAGAACTCCAAGGGTTGAAAGATCAATCGATCGCGGCTGCGACGATACCTTCCGCGGCCTCCAGTCGCGTCATCGCCTCGTGCACCCCCAGGCCGCCGCGCAGCATCACGATGGCGACCTTGGCGCTCCCCCGGCCGCATCAATCGCCGCGTGCGCGGTGGCCGGGTCCACGCCACTGACCTGGGCCACGATCCGCTCCGCCCGATCGGCCAGCTTGGCGTTGCTGGCGCGCATGTCGACCATCAGATTGCGGTAGGTCTTGCCGATCCTGACCATGGCGACCGTCGAGAGCATGTTGCAGACCATCTTCTGCGCGGTGCCGGCCTTCAACCGGGTGGATCCGGTGAGCACCTCCGGTCCAGTCTCGACCTCGATCGCGACGTCGGCGAAGTGACTGATCGCCGCACCCCGGTTGCACGCCACCGACACCGTGGCGCTGCCCCGCTCGCGGGCCCGGCGCAAAGCCCCGATGACGTACGGCGTGCGCCCGCTGGCCGCCAACCCCACCAACACGTCGTGCCCGCCAAGCTCCTCCTGGTCCACGTCCCGGGCACCCGCGGACTCGTCGTCCTCGGCGCCCTCGACGGCCTGTTTGAAAGCTCCGGGGCCGCCGGCGAGCAGTGCGATCACCTGCTCCGGGTCGGTGTCGAAGGTGGGCGGGCACTCGACCGCATCGAGCAACCCGAGCCGGCCACTGGTGCCCGCACCGGCGTAGACCAGTCGGCCGCCGGAACCCAGCGCAGCGGCAACCGTGTCTGCCGCGCGGGCCACGTCGTCGAGGACCGCATGCACCGCTGCCGCGACCGTGGAATCCTCGGCGTTCATCAGATCGACCATCTGCCGAGTGGTCATCGAATCCAGTTGGGCTGAGGCTGGATTCGCCTGCTCTGTGCTCAGACCACCCAGGGAGAGGTCTGCTGGCGGGCCCGTCACTGTGGCGCCGTCCGGCGGCGCTGCCCGCGCCGGTTGAGCGACCTGCGGGAGTCGACGGCATCGAACGTGCGGCTCAGGGCGTCCGTGGTCTCAGCCAGTTGAGTGCGGGCCACCCCCACGAACAGCAGGTCAATGACCGCCAATTGCGCTGTGCGACTAGCGGTTGCCCCGGAGCGGAAGACGGTCTCGCGGGCGACGGTCGTGAGCACGATGTCCGCCATGGTCGCGACTGAGCTACTCGGGAAATTGGTGATGCCGATGGTGGTCGCACCGCGTTCGCCGGCCAGCCGCAACGGTTCGATCGTGTCAACGGTCTCCCCGGAGTGCGACACCCCGATGAATACGTCGCCTGCTCCGGCCAGCGCGGCAGCGGTCGCGGCGCCGTGGAAGTCCTCCCAGCAGAACGCGATTCGCCCCGAGCGGTGCAACTTGGCCGCGAGATCGCGAGCAACCCCGCCGCTGGCGCCCATCCCGATCACGTCGGTGCGCCCCGCTGCCGCGACGGCATCGATCGCGGCCTGCAGCGCCGTCAGATCCAGGTGCTCAGCGGTCTCCTGCAGGGCCCGCACTTCGTGATGGACGATGGTGTTGACCACGTCCGCCAGGGGCGAGTCGGCGTTCAGGTCCTCTGGTGGTTTGCGACTGGGGGCACTCAGCGCCCGCTCCCGGGCAGCACCGGCCGCGAGAGCGAGCCGTAACTGGGGGTAGCCGCCGAATCCGGTGGATCGGCTGAACCGGGCGACCGTGGCCACGGAGGTTCCGGCCTGGTGTGCCAGCTCGGTGATCGACAGACCTGCGGCACCGGCCGGGTCGTTCAGCACGACCTCGGCGACCCGGTGCTCGGCCGGCTGCAGGGACGGCAGCGCAGAGCGCAACCGCACCAGGACATCGAAGGACGGATCCGACTGGGTGTCACTCTGAGTCGCCATCGCACTCCTTGCAGCTCCGCCGGGAATTACCCGGCAGTGGGCTCCGGATGCGGCTACGATAGTGCACCCGTGGCAAAAAATGGCGTTTCGCGCTCTCGGGTGGAAAAAATTGCCATACTCGGACGCGTGACTGAGGCGAACCGGTTCCAGACTAGCCCCGCGCTCCTGGTGGATCTGGGCAAGACGAAGACGGCCGCCGCGGTGTCGCGCAGCGCTGTCTCCCGTCGCGACCTGCCGAGTGCCGCCGGTGCGCCCGGGCTGAGCACCCCCGGCGGTCTGGCCGCCGCGACCGCCGCGATCGTGGCGGTTCGCCCGGCGGATCCGATCGCAGCAGTCACTGTCGGTGCTGCCGGCGCCCTCGCTGCCCCGGAACGCAGCGCCGAGTTGGCCGCCGCCCTGCCGTCAGCGACCGGTGCCACACACAGCGCCGTGACCAGTGACGCCATCACCGCTCATCTCGGCGCGCTCGGCGGCGCACCCGGCGTGGTCCTGATTGCCGGCACCGGTGCAGCGGCCGTCGCGGTCACCCGCAACGGAGCGGTCCACGTCTGTGACGGCGCCGGGCCGGAGCAGGGGGATCGCGGCAGTGGCGGATGGCTCGGCCGCGCCGCGCTGGACCTGATGTCCGACGGTCAGGCGCAGGTCGGCGTACGTGCGGTGGTGCTCGACGTGCTCGGACCCGACTGGCCGGCGCTCGCAGCACGCACGGATGCGGCGGCGGCCGCTGAGCGCGGTCGCCTGGTCCCTGGCCTGGCGCGCGCCTGGGCGGCCGGGGACGCGCAGGCGGAGCAGTTGTTCCAGCAGGCGGCGGACCAGTTGGCGGGCACGGTGCGCGAGGCGATCGGGTACGACGATGCGGACCAGGTCGCGCTGATCGGCGGTCTGAGCGGGCTCGGCCGCCGATTCCTTGACCTCCTGGCCGCGAAGGTGCCCGACGTGAAGTGGATCAGGCCCGCGGGCGACGCGCTCGACGGGGCTGCACTGCTGCTCACCCGCCAGGACCTGCCGCACGAATCCGTCGTCTGCAGGAGCGCCGCATGATCATCGCCGGCAGTATCTCCGGGACCTCGATCGACGGGATCGACGTCGCCGTCGCCGAACTCACCGGTATCGAGACCGGCGCCATCACCTTGCGACCGATCCACGCGGCCACCTACCCCTGGTCGGACGGAATTCGGGACCGTCTGCTCGCGGCCCTGCCGCCAGGATCCTGCGATGCCGGCGAGTTGTGCGAGTTGGACGTCCGCTGCGGCCAGGAGATCGGCGCGGCGATCTCGCTCGCCGTGCGGGCCGCCGGGGTGGCGGCGGATCTGATCGTCAGTCACGGGCAGACGATCTTCCACTGGGTTCGCCCCACGGGGGTGGCGATGGGGTGCATCCAACTGGGCCAGCCGGCGTACATCGTGCAGGCCACCGGACTGCCCGTCGTGTCGGATCTGCGCAACCGCGATATCGCCGCGGGTGGGCAGGGAGCGCCGCTGGCCGGCACCATGGACGGCCTCCTGTTGCGCTCCCTGCCCGCCGGGTCGGCCCTGCTCAACCTGGGGGGCATCGCGAATGTGACCGTGTTGCAGGGTGATTCGGTGTTGGCGTTCGACACCGGCCCGGCCAACTGCCTGATCGACCTGGCCGTGCAAGCACGCACCGGGCAGGCCTACGACCGCGACGGCTTCCTGGCCGCGACCGGGACCGTGGACATCCTGGCGCTGACCGGGCTGCTGAACGACCCGTACTTCTCCCTCGAGCCGCCCAAGTCGACCGGGCGGGAGCATTTCGACCGTGAGTACGTCGCGGCGCACCTGGCCGGATTGAGTCCCCTGAGCGACGCGGACCTGGTGGCGACGCTGACCGAGTTCACCGCGGTGACCGTCGCAGATTCGCTGCGGCCGTTCGGGATTCGCCAGTTGTACGCCTCCGGGGGCGGAGCCCAGAATCCGGCGATGCTGGCCCGGATCGAACATCACCTCGGTGCGCCGGTCAGCACCACCGCCGCTCTGGGACTCGACCCGGACACCAAAGAGGGCTATCTGATGGCGCTGCTTGGCTACCTCACCTGGTACGGCGTGCCCGGCGTGTTGAGCGGCATGACCGGATCGGCCACGCCCCGGGTGCTGGGCCGGATCAGCCCGGGAGACCAGCCCTTGCGGCTGCCCGAGCCTGCCGAGCCGCCGACCCGGTTGACGGTTACTTAGCCTTCTTGGCCTTCTCGGCGGCGCGCTCCTGGGCCTGTGCCGCGGCCTGCTCGAAGATCGATTCCTTCAACCGCGCGGGCGCGTAGCGGCTGGCCGCTCGCTGCCAGCCGATCAGCACCACGAAGGCGCCGGCTGCCACGGCGATCGTCGGGCCAAGGTGCGCCAGGAACGCCGAGATGACGACCACGATGGCCGGGTGCGCCATCCACAACGCAGCACCACCTCCGCCGGCTCCGGTCGACATTCCGATCAGCGCCGACGGTGGGCTGGCCTTGTGCGCGGAGAGCAGTTGCCCGCCGATCACCGTGAGGGTCAGGGCGAGGGCGTGGGAGACCGCGAGCACCGGTGCGGCCCCGGAGAGCAGGCCGGTCGCCAGGGAGACCACGAGATCCAGCACCAGCAGCGGACCCAGGTGCAGGATCGTCTGCTCCTGCCAGGACAGGCCCAGGATCGAGGGCACGCCGGCGCCGTCGGCCTGCGCCTGATGGCCGCGGGTCAGACCGGTGGCCGACAGGTGCGCCAGCAGATAGAAGACGGGCATGACCAGGGGCGACGGCGCGTGCAGCACCACCGCGAGACTGCCGGCGATGATCGCCGCCAGGTGCGCGACCAGCCACGCCAGGCTGGCGGTGCCGGTGCGACGAAGGCCCGCCAGGTCCGCGCGCAGGATCGTCGCGCGCGGTCCGGCGACCGAGATCCGCTCCGGACGGTGACTCAGACGCAGTTGGAAGACCTGGGTGCGGGCCCGTCGCGAGTCACCGGCGGTCAGCGACATGGTGACGCTCTCGGACAGCAACGACTGCTGCAACACCGCCTGCGCGGGCAACTCCTCCAGCAACGCCGACGTACGCCGAGTGCCCACCGGGCCGTGCCCGGCCACCTGACCGGCCAGCCAGGCCCGCAGGATCCCGGCAGCCGCGATCGCACCGAGCACGATGCCGACCGGGATGACGGCCGGGGTGACGTTGGCCAGGGTCATGCCGATCGGGACGGCCGCGCCGAGGCCGAGGCAGGTCGCGGCGACCACGATGACACTGCCCCGCCAGGAGTTGCGCAGGGTCATCGAGCGCGGCAGGTCGGTGCGCACGATGGTCTCGATGAAGCCGGGCTCGGGCACCGCCGGACCACGGGTGCGACCGGCGCGCCATGCGACCAGGATCGCCAACGCGATCACCGCGATCGGGATCAGCGTGGCGATGACCGGGTTATGGTGCACGAAGGTCAGGGTCTGCGGCCACTGGGTGAAGACGTAGTGCATCAGCACCGACCCGTAGATAACACCAACCAAGCCCAGCACGTAGGCGGCGAAGAGGGATCCGGACAACGGGTTGCCCTCACCCTTGAGCCGGAACTCGTAGGCGTCGGCCAACCGATGTTTGTCCTCGCGGAGTTCTTCGGCGCTCAGCGTCATGCGGAGCCGTCCTGGCTCACGCGCCGCCCGCCCTGCGGGAAGTGTTCGATGCGGGTCGCGACGCTCTCGGCCATCACCGGGTCGTGACACACCCACACGATCGAAGAGCCCTGTTTGCGGCGCTCATCGAGCACCTCGGCCAGCATCGCCCGGCGGCCGGCGTCCAGTCGCTGCTCCGGCTCGTCCAGCACCAACAGCGCGCTGGGTCGCAGCAGCGCCATCGCCAGCTCGGCCAACTGCCGCTGACCGGAGGACACCTCGGACAGGTAGCGGTTGGCCAGGGACAGGATGTCCAGGCGGTTCAACACGGCGGCGATACGGTCGCCCGCGCCGCCACGGTCGCCGCCCCACGTCTGGTCCACCAGGATCAAATGGTCGGCGATCGTCATGTCGCGGAAACCGGCGATCGGGCCAATCAGACTGGAGATGATCCGCCGGGTGGCAGGGTCGCGCTCGTCGACAGGCTGCCCGTCGCGGGTGACGGTGCCGCCGCTGGGCTCGAGGTTGCCGCTCAAAACCCGCAGGAAGGTCGTCTTGCCGGCACCGTTCTCACCCAGGATGGCGACGTTCTCGCCGGGGCGCACCCGCATGGTGGTCGGCGGCAGCATCACGTTGTCGCCAACCTTGCAGGTGACGTCCTTGGCGAGGAACTCGGTGAACGTCGGCGGGTGGGCGACGTTGGTGCCGCCGGGCAGCGCGGGCACGGTCTTCTCAACCGCGGTCTTCTCACCCGCGGCCGGTGCGGCGGCGTTCTTGGGCGGCGTCTGCGCCGGACCCTTCTGCGCCGGACCCTTCTTGCGCGCCATCTACAGCCACCCGACGTTGTTGTGCAGCAATGCGTATCCCACGAAAGCCACGGTATCCAGGATTGTGTGCGCGACCACCATCGGCAGCACGCGGCGTACCCGCAGATAGACCAGCCCGAAGATCAGGCCCATGATCAGATTCCCCAGGAACCCGCCGAACCCCTGGTAGAGGTGGTAGCTGCCGCGGACCACCGCCGAGGTGATCAGCACGGCCGGTAGTCGCCATCCGGCCTGCGTCCAGCGGGTGAACAGATAGCCCAGCATGATGACTTCTTCGACGATGGCGTTCTGCGCCGCGGAGGCGATCAGCACCGGCCAGGACCACCAGGTGTCACCCAGCCCGGAGGCCACCACGGTGGTGTTGAAGCCCAGGTCGCGGGCGATCACGTAGAGCGCCAGGCCCGGGATCCCGACGCACGCGGCCAGCAACGCGCCCAGCGACAGGTCGAACTTCGGCCGGGTCAGATCGAAGCCCAGGTAGCGCGTGGCGCTGGTCATCTCCCGACCGAGCAGATGGATCACCAGGATCGCCGGCACGAGGGCCAGGGCGATCCCGACGACCTGATAGATGAAGTCGAGCCACTGCTGTTGGGCCTGCGAGGTGTTCAGCGACGAACTCTGCTGGTTCAGGCTGGTGTTGGTCTGCGCCGCGACGACCAGGCGGCGGATGATCGACAGCAGGCTGTAGATCGCCGACGCACCCAGGCTGAGCAGCAGCACCAGGACGGTCTCGGTGGTGAGTTGACGCTTGGTGAGGGGCGTCGGGGGCACGCTCATCGGCGTACGCCATAGGTCTGCCACCCCGGCCGGGCGCTCGCGGATCGTCACGATCGATCAGCGTACGGCGGTCGACTCACCTTCTACGGAACCAACCACGACCGTGGGTGCGGTGCTCCGCACCCTCGCGGTAGATCTCCAACACCATTCCGGGGTCGAACTCGATCCCCGTCACGTCGCGGATCACGGCGAAGATGAAGTCCTCATCGACTCCCCAGTCGGGCATCCGGTAGCGCGACTCGATCGCCAAGGGCGTCCCCTCGTCCTGGCTGACCGCACCCTCGATCGACATCCACCGCCGGACGTGTTCCCCGTCGTGCAGGGTGAAGCCCCAGACGCTAGCGGTGCTGCCGAAGACGGTTTCCAGCACGCGAGTGTGGGGAGTCACCCCGTCGGGGACGCTGAGAGCGCCGCCCCACAGCTGGGTCCAGGCCCCCTTGGTGCCGACGAAGACCTCGCCGGGATCGAGCTCGGCCATCTCGAGGTTGCTGTGCTCCCCGGTGGGGTGCAGCGGGCCGAGCAGTGCGGCCGCCTCCTCGGGGGAGGTGCCCTCGACGAAGACGGCCATGAAGTTCCAGCTCATCCCGACAAGCTATCCGCAATCGGACAGTTCGCTACCGGTCGCTCCTAGTGCGCTGCGCGCCAGATTGTTTAACGCTTGGGATGCGTGAAAGCCCTGGTCAGGGGCGGAGCGCCTGGGCCAGGACCTTCAGCGCAGCCCATCTAGAGTGGTCGGGTGCCGACGCTCTACCGCCACCCGCGCATCTGGACCGGTGACCCGCAGCAGCCCTGGGTGACCAGCTTGTTGGTCGATGGCGAGCGCATCGTGTCTTCCGGTGACGTCGATGAAACCATTGATCTGCCAGGGGAATTGGTGATCCCCGGGCTGCACGACGCGCACATCCACACCGGCTGGATGGCCCGGTCGATGGCCGATGTGGATCTGCGCCCGACCCGTTCGTTGGAGGAAGCGCTGGCCCGGATCGCCGCTCACGCTGCGGCACGGCCCGCCGGCGAATGGTTGTTCGGCGGGTGGTGGGACATGAACCTGTGGACCCCGAGCGTGTGGCCGGACCGGTGGGCCCTCGACGCTGTCAGCGGTGACCATCCGATCGCCCTTTCCAGCCGTGACGGCCATTCCATGTGGGCCAATTCCGCTGCGCTGCAAGCGGTTGGCATCACCCGTGACACTCCCGACCCCGAAGGTGGCGCCATTGACCGTACGCCGGACGGCGAGCCCACGGGGCTCCTCCGGGAAGCCGCCGGGCGGGGCTTGGAGGCCCTGCAGACCACGGACCTCGGTGGCGACCTGGCCGTGTTGCTGCCGCGGCTGCAGGAGCATCTGCTGTCGCTGGGCGTGACCGCGGTGACCGACATCGACGGTGAAGACGTGCGCGCGGCCTACCTGGCGATGGCGGCCGCGGGCACCCTCGACATTCGCGTGGTCAAGTGTCTACCGGTCACCGCTCTGGACGTCGCGATCGCGGATGGCCGCCGCTCCGGGGACGGGGACGACTGGGTGCGCACCGGGCCGATGAAGATCTTCAGCGACGGGGCTCTCGGTTCGCACAGTTGCGACATGCACCACGGCTTCCATGGTGACGAAGACAACCAAGGCATCGAGGTCACGGACTCAGATCTGTTGTGGGAGTTGACATCTCGGACTACGGCCGCCGGCATCGCGGTCACGACCCATGCGATCGGCGATCGGGCCAACACCCGTGTGCTCGACGTCTACGAACGGCTCCGGCACATGGGCGTGACCCTCCCACTGCGGATCGAGCATGCCCAGCACCTCCGGCCGAGCGACGTACCTCGATTCGCCGACCTGGGCGTCATCGCCTCGGTCCAACCCACGCACGCCACCAGCGACATGGACCTGGCCGACGATCTGCTCGGCGGTCACGACGTGCTGCAGTACCCCACCCGCACGTTGCTCGACGCCGGCGCACTGGTCGCCTTCGGAACGGATGCGCCGGTCGAGCTACCCGACCCGATGGCCACGCTCTACGCGGCGGTCACCCGCCAGCGCCGCGACGGCACACCCCCCGACGGCTGGCACCCCGAAGAACGCGTCACCTTGGACCAGGCGATATCCGCTCATACGACCGGATCCTGGCTCGCCGCAGGCGGATTCACCGCCGCGGGTCGGCTCACCGAGGGTCAGCTGGCGGACTTCGTGGCGCTGGACACCGACTTCTTTGCCGCGGACTCACCGTCGGCGATCAGCCAGGCACGCGCCGTACGCACCGTGGTCGGCGGCGTCACGCGCTGGTCGGCCTGACGCCGGTCACAGGTCGAGCGCGACACAGGTTTCCAGGGCTGCCTCGATGCTGCGCATCCAGCCGTCCTTCAGCCGCGAGTTCTTCTCGTCGTAGAGACTCGCGCCGTCGACCAGGTTGCTCGAGCATGCACAGATCATGCCTGCTCGCAGGCCCCGAAGCCGCGCCACGACGTACATCGCGGCGCTCTCCATCTCGACGTTGAGGATCCCCAGCTCGCTCAGCGACCGGATCCACTCCGGCCCCTCGGCGTAGAACGCGTCGTCGGTCGCGTTGATCCCGAAGTACACGTTCGTCGAGGTCCCCGACACCAGCCGCTGAGCCTGCTGGAGCAGGTCGAGGGCGATGGCCAGGTCGGGCACCGCGGGGAATCCCGGATGCGCGTACGCCGCGGTGGTGCCGTCGTTGCGCAACGAACCTTCGCTGACGAGCAGGTCACCCGACTCGATACCGGGTTGTAGCGCCGCACTGCTGCCCACCCGGATGACGGAGGTAACGCCTACCCGGGCCAACTCCTCCACGGCGATCGCCGTCGACGGACGCCCCACCCCCGACGAGCACCGCGGCTCGGTCTCCGCCGCGATGAACGGGATCACCCAAACTGCTGCCCTGGTCGGTCTCCCGCTGGGACCGCTGCTCGGCGACCTGCTGGGAATCCGCGGGGCCCTGGTCGCAATGGGCGCGACGACCGTGCTGCTGTCGGGGGTCCTCGCGGTTCGCCTGGCCCGAGTCGTAGCCGGCGAAGACTCGGAAATCCGCACTAGCTCGGAAATCTCAGCTTGAAATCTCCGAGATAGTGCGGATTTCCGAGCTAGTGACGCACGCGGCGCTAGATCGTCACGTGCGCGTCCGTCGGCTCCGCCAGGGCACGCCGCCGGGCGATCACCGAGTTGACGATGGCGGCGATGATGAACGAGATGCCTACCGCGCCGATCACGAATTCGCCCAGGTGCCAATGGATCGACAGCAGCAGCATGATCGCGAGCGCCCCGATGGCCCAGTGCGCGCCGTGCTCGAGGTACTTGTACTCACCCAGCGTGCCGTTGTCGACCAGAAAGACGGTCATCGACCGCACGTAGAGCGCACCGACACCCAGGCCGAGCATGATGATCAGCGGATCGGGAGTCACCGCAAACGCACCGATGACACCGTCGAAGCTGAACGTCGCGTCCAGCACCTCCAGGAACATGAACATCGAGAAGGCCGCCTTGCCCGCGAGCAGCACGGTGTGTCCGGCCGAGCGATCCGCTGCCTCCAACTCGGCGGTCCGTGCCGCGTCCCGCTCCTGCAGGACCGAGGACAACCCGTTGACCAGCAGATAGATCACGATTCCCAGCAGCCCCGAGAACAGCACCGTGGTGTCCTCGGAGTCCGGGACCAGGAACTGCACGACCAGCAGCAGGATCGTGCCAGCAACGGCCACGGACAAGGTGGAGAGCCGGCCCAGCTTCTGTAGCGGCCGCTCGATCCAGGACAGCCAGGTGATCTCCCGCTCACCGTCGAAGAGGAAGTCCAGGAAGAGCAGCAGCAGGAACATCCCACCGAAGGCGGCGATCGCGGGATGCGCATCGTTCAGCAGATCGGCGTACGACCCCTCCTGATCCACCGAACCCTTCTGCAGCGCAAGGTGAACCGCTTCCACCGGGGTGACGCCGCCGGACAGGCAGACGATCACGAAGGGGAAGATCAGCCGCATTCCGAACACGGCAATCAGGATCCCGACGGTCAGGAACATCCGCCGCCAGAAGTGATTCAGCCGCACCAGGTACTTCGCGTTGACCGCGGCGTTGTCGAAGGAGAAGACGATCTCCACCAGGATCAACACCGCGGTCAGGTAGACACCGGCCCACGAGTCGTAGAGGAACGCGATGATCAGCACCGCGAGGGTGATGATCAGGTCAATACGGAAGTGTTTGAGCGCCTTCACGAGGTGATCTGCGGGGAATCCCCTGCAGAAGAGGACGGCAGGTCCTGCCCGCTCTGGCGCATCGAGCGCTCCATGTACGGCTTGGACCGCTCGATCTGGGTCTGCAGGGCACCGATGGTCTGCTGCATGTTCTGCGCGGCCTGCACCCGGAAGGTGTCGATCTCGTCCATGGCCTGGAACACGTTGTCGAACGCCTTCTCCAGCTTGTCGACCTCGATCGTGCTACTGGCGGCCTGCTGCTGGATCTGCACACCCTGGGTCTTCAACTGCTCGGACGTGGCCTCGATCATCGAGGAGGTCGTCGCGTTCAGTGAGGAGATCTGGTCAAGCACCAGCTTCTGCTGCGACAGGGCCTGGGAGGTGATGACCGCCGTACGCAGCGCCGACACGGTGGTGGTCTGCGCACGGTCGACGCCACGGATGAGTTCCTGGTTGTTCTTGCGCACCAGATCCAGCGCCAGGTAGCCCTGCACGGACACGGCCATCTGGGTGGCGATGTCCTGGCGGCGCTGGCGCACCGCGAACAGCACGTCGGACTGCAGCGTGTTGGCGTCATCAGTGCGCCCGGCGGCCTGCAACTCACCGACCTTGCGCTGCACTTCGCCATCGAGTGCCGTTGCGAGCTGGTTGTATTCGCCCAGCTTCTGCATGGTGTTCCACATGTTCGTGCGCTCGACATCGATCGAGGCGTTGTCCTTGCGCAACTCGTCCTGACCGGAGGCCAGCGAGCGGATGATCGCGTCCAGGTGGGACTGCGCGGACTGGTACTTGGCGAAGTAGTGGTCGACCTTGTTGCCACCGGGCAGCCACTTCAGCAGCTTCTTGACGCCGGTCAGGTCGGCGCGGTGCGGGTCCAGATCGGTGACGGTGTTGCGCAGGTCGACCAGCGTCTTGGCGACCTTGCCCTGCGGGCTGCTGTCGTCCATCTTCGCGGCGGGGCGCTGCAGCATCCGGTTGGACACCTCGGAGGAGCGCTTGATGTCCGAATCACCCATCAGGATGATCGAATTGACCTTCTCGGTGAACGCTGGCGACTTCATGTCGATGCTGGTCAGGTCGTTCACGAACGCCTTGGCGCGCTCGTCGATCTTGGCTTGCGCCTCATCGCTGATCGGGACGGCCTGGACTGCCTGCTCGTCCTTGACGACCGCGACGGCGGCCGGCGGCTCGAGGGTCAGCGCGGTGGAGGTGACGGGGGCTACGTCGGGGATGACCGGCGCCGGGGTCGGCTCGACGGTCGCCACCGGGGCGGCCGGTGCCGCAGCCGGGGCAGGCGCGGCAGCCGGAGCGGGCTCAGCGGCCGCCGCCTGCTGGGGCTCTTCGGGCGTGGGGGCGTCAAGATCGAGACTGGACATCAGGGGTTCCTCCTTGTGCGCCCTCGTCGGCGCGATTCGACTGCGCCCCACTCTAGGGAAGGCAGACGTTGACTGTCAGGACCAACGACTATCAGGCCGGTGCTGGTTCCCCGGCGTCGTCGCCTTCTTCACCAGCCACCAGCGAAGCCACCTCGGCCTGCGTCTCGTCGGTCACGGCGTACTTCGTCTTGTAGATCTCCGTCAGGGCGACACAGGTCGCCCCGATCGGCACACCGAGCAGCGCGCCGGCGACGCCGAACAACTGCCCACCCAGCACCGCGGCACCGAACGACACCGCCGGATGCAGATCGACTGCCTTCGCCGAGATGTTCGGCTCGATGGTGAGGTTCTCGATCTGCTGGTAGACCAGCGCGTAGGCCAGCACCCACACGCCATTGGTCCAATGACCAGAGGTGAGACCGACGATGACCGGCAGGATGATCGAGATGTAGGTGCCGACATTGGGCACGAACTGTGCGACCAAACCGGTCCACAACGCCAGCGGCAACCAGTACGGCAGGTCGATCAGATAGAACGCGACGGCACTGCACGCGGAGTTGATCGCGGCCAGCACCACGCGCGCGGCCATGTACCCGCCGACCTTGATCTTCATGATGTCCCAGGCGGCGAGGAAGGGCACCTGCCGGTGCGGTTTCATCCGCGAAGCGCACCAGGTGCGCAACTGGGGCATCGACGCGGAGATGTAGAAGGCGAAGAAACCTAGGACGAACAGCCCGAGGAAGCCCGAGACGATTGAGGCGATGAGTCCCAGTACGCCGCCCGCGACGTTCTCGGCGTACCCCGCCAGATCCGAGTTGGACAGGTCCAGGTTCTTCAGCAGGGTGTCGGCCGACATCGAGGAGCCGCTGATCTTGTTCCACCAGGACAGCACGTCATCGGTGATCGACGGCACAGCCTTGATCAGGGAGACCAACTGGTCGATGAAGAGGTTGCCGAAAACCAGGATGAACACGACGACACAGATCACCGCGATCACCATGACCACACCGGTGGCGACTCCGCGGCGCATCCGCTGGCTGAGTTTGGCGACCGCCGGTTCCATCGCGAGCGCCAGGAACCAGGCGGTGATGACATTGATGATCAGGCCGGAGCCGCGCCAGACGATCAGACCGACCAACGTGCACAGCAGCGCGATGCCGACCACGAGCCAGGCACGACGCCAGAACGGCCGGTCCGACTCGTCCGAGAGCACCTTCAGATCGGCCATGGACCAAACCTAGAGGTCAACCCCGCACAGTTTCCAACAGCCGCAGCCACACTTCGCTGACCGTGGGATAGGACGGTACGGCGTGCCAGAGCCGGGCGAGCGGCACGCGCCCCACGATCGCGATGGTCGCCGCATGCACCAATTCGGCAACGTCCGGGCCGGCGAAAGTGGCTCCGACGATGAGGTCTCCGTCGATCACCAGGCGGGCCTGCCCGGTGTAGCCGTCGCCCTGCAGCGAGGCGCCGGCAACGGTGGCCAGGTCGTAATCGACCACGCGGGCATGGGGTGCCTGCGCTGCGGTCAGACCGACGGCCGCGACCTGCGGGGTGGTGAAGACGACCTGCGGGACGGCCCCGTCGTCGGCGAGATCACGGAATTCGTCGCCGTCGATCGGCCGGCCGGTCGCGCGGGCCGCGATGACCGCTCCGGCGATGCGGGCCTGGTACTTGCCCATGTGGGTCAGCAGCGCCTTGCCGTTGACGTCGCCGACCGCGTACAGCCACGGCTTGCCCGGTACGGACAGGTGCTCATCGACCCGCAAATAACCATGGTCCGTGCTCACGCCGACACAGTCGAGAGCCAGATCAGCGGTGGCGGGAGCCCGCCCCGCTGCCACCAGGATCTCGTCCACCTCGACCCGGCGATCGGCGTACGTGATGGTGACCGGCCCGCCGTGGAGGTGCCCGACACCGGTCTGGCGCGCGTCGGAGCGGCTCACCGAATCGATCGATGAGTTCAGGACTACCTCGATTCCCTTGTCCCGCAGTCCTTTCAACACCAGCTCGGCGGCGAAGGGCTCGACTCGTTCGAGTGGACGATCGCTGCGACCGATCAGGGTCACGTCCGCTCCGAGTGCGGCCAGCCAGGTCGCCGCCTCGCAGGCGACGACACCCAGACCGAGGATGGCGATGCGACCGGGCACCTCGTGCAGGTTCGTGGCGTCGCGGGAGGTCCAGGGGTACGCCGCGCGCAGACCGGGGATGTCCGGCACCACCGCCGTCGTGCCGGTCGCGATGACCACCGCATGCCGGGCTCGGACCGTGTGCTGGTTGCCGTCTTGGTCGGTGATGGTGACCGAGCGTTCCCCGCTGAGGCGGGCGGTGCCGCGCAGGACGTGGATGCCGGCGCCCTCGGCCCACGCCACCTGACCGGAATCGTTGAGGTGCGAAGTGAAGTCGTCACGTCGCAGCAAGGTCTTGGCGAGGTCGGGGTGCACGTCTCCGGTCAGCGGCAGGGCGTGCGCCGCGTCGGCCACTTCCACCGGACGCAACAACGCCTTGCTCGGCATGCATGCCCAGTACGAGCACTCGCCGCCGACAAGTTCCCGCTCGATCAGGACTGCGGTGCGATCGCTGCCCTGGATCGCGTACTGCGCAGCGTTCTCTCCGGCGGGCCCACCTCCGATCACGACGACGTCATAGTCCTCGTGCGGCGCGGGCTCGGTGGTCATAGATCAACGCTAGCCCCCTCGCGGGTCTGGATACGTGTGTCGGGTTCGCGTCTTCGAAAGCCGCCACACCCATCCAAAGTCGGGTCGGGGCTGGGGGTCCTTACGAGCGCGGCGTGCGGTGCAACAGGCGACCGAGCAGACCCGGTGCGCGCTCGGCGTACTCGGGAGCGCCCAGGGCGCGCAGGTCGCTGCTGACGCGGGCGAGGTCGCGGTCCGCGAAGGCGAGGTGGTCGTTGTGGCTGTAGCTGTTTCGTGTGCTCATGGATCCAGCGTGACGCCGCAGACCGATTAGCACCAGCGATTCTTTCTTCACAACTATTCAGTTCTGCTGTACGTTCGACGGCGTGATCGACGTCCACCGACTCCGGGTCTTCCGCGCAGTGGTCGCTAGCGGTTCGGTGCAGGCCGCAGCGACCAACCTTGGCTACACCCCGTCCGCGATCAGTCAGCATCTGACCGCGCTGCAGAAGGAGACGGGGCTGGCCCTCTTCGCCAAGGACGGCCGCGGGATCGCACCGACCCCAGCCGGGCGGGTCCTGGCCGAGCAGAGCGATGCGGTGATGGCGCAGTTGTCCCGGTTGAACGGAGTCGTCGACGATCTGCGGGAAGGCCGCACCGAAACCCTCACGATCGCCAGCTTCGCCTCCGCGGGGCAGGTCTGGATGCCGCAGGTGGCGCGGGGTCTGCGCGATGAGTTCCCTGACCTGCAGCTGACCGTCAACCTGAACGAGTTGCCCGGTTCGCCCGCTCCCGACGGCGCTCAACTCGATCTGCGCACCGAGGATCCGGCCGGTCCACCGACGAGCATGCCGGGCTACACCCGCACGCTGTTGTGCGAGGAGGACTACGTGGTGGCGGTTGCGATGGATCACCCGCTCGCACAACGTGATTCGACCCCGTTAGCCGACCTGGCGGTCGAGCGGTGGATCAGTGACACCAGTGGCGCGGACATCTGTGCCCGGATCCTGCGCGGCGCCACACAAGCAGCCGGCTTCACCCCCCGCTACGCCGCGGTGACCTCCGATCATCACTCGTCGTTGGCGTTCGCAGCTGCCGGTATCGGGGTCGCGGTCCTGCCCCTGCTCACCGTCGCCACCCCGCCGCCCGACGTCGCGATCGTGCGGATCAGCGACGCGCCACGTCGGCGGATCGTGGCCTTCGTGCTGGACGATGCGACCACCTCTGCGGCGGTACAGCGAGCCATCGCCCTGTTGCGCACGGTGAGTGCGGGAGACTGACCGGGTGAGCAGCGCGGACCCGCCTCATCCCCGGCAGTGTGGAGACTCAGCTGATCGCCGACAGGTTGCAGCCGTTGCCGCGACTGGTGATGAGTTTCGAAGTGCGGGCCCAAGAGCCTGGGTCGACCGCGGCGGGCGCGCCGGATTCGGGTACGACGTACGCCCGGTAACCGTGTAACCGATCCACCCAGGTGGGCTGGTAACGCTCCTTCGTCGCAGTGATCGTGCCGTCCGCAGCCCGTTCGAAGGTCACGACCACGCCGATTCCGTCCTGGGTCTGCACCGGATAGCCGAATTGCGTTCCCTGGTCGGACAACTCGTTGCCCAGGCCGTAGTTGACGAACATCGCGCCGATCTTGTCGCAGCCCTGCACGACGTGCGGATGGTTGCCGATGATCCAGTTCACGGCGCCGGACTGTCCGATCTGCTGGGCGAGCGCGATGTCGTCGGCGTCGGGGGTGAACTTGAACTGGGTACCCCAGTGCATCGACACGACCACGATGTCCGCGCCGGCCGCCCGGGCCGCCTTCGCATCGGCGATGATGCCCTGCGCACCGATGACACTGAAGAGGTTCTTCTTCAGGAACGGCGCTGCTGCCGGGGTCCCCGTCTGGCTGCCTTCGGCGAAGTTGTCCAACGTGTAGCTGTAGGACAGTTGGGCGATCTTGAACCCGTCCGCGTCGTACCAGGCGGGTTGTCCGGGCTTGCCGTCCGAACTGTCCTGCGGCCCAGCCAGTTGCAGCCCGTTGGCACCCATGATGGCGCGGGTCTGCACCATCCCGGTCAACCCGTTGTCGAAGGTGTGGTTGTTGCTGAAGCTGCACCCGTCGTACCCGGTGGCTTTGATCGCTGGTGCCAACTGATGCGGACTGTTGTGCACGATGCCGTGGCCCAGGTTCGTATTGGTCTGGGTCAGAGGTGTTTCCAACTGGCAGATCGCGACGTCACCCTTGGTGACCAGCGGCTTGAGGCCGATGAGCTGGGGCATGAAGTCGTAGCCGTTGCTGCCGCCGTCGGCCTTCGCCTGGGCGATCAGGCCTTCGTTGGTGAAGATGTCGCCGCCGGCCATGATCGTGACACTGCCGACCGGTTTCGCAGCGGTCGTGCTCGAGGTTGTCGAGGAGGCGGTCGTCGACGACGAAGTCTGAGAAGACGAGGAGCTACTCGCCGCGGAGGTGACGGTCGAAGAGGAGCCGGGGGTCGACGTACCCGAAGGCGTCCCTGAGCAGGACGCCAACGCCAACCCGACGATGGCCAGCCCGGCACCCGCCCGCGCCCGCATCAGCTGATGGCCGTCAGATCGCAGGAGTTACCGGCCTTGTGGATCTGAATCTCAGTGCGGCCGTAGGACGTTGGGTCGATCGCCGCCGAGCCACCGCTCTTGGGAACGACGTAGATGCGGTAGCCGTGGGTGCGGTCGACCCAGGTCGGCTGGTACTTCTCGGCCGACGGGGTGATCTTGCCGTTCGCGTCGCGGGTGAAGGTCACCTCGACGGCGATACCGTCCTGGCTCTGCGGCGGGAAGCCCCACTGGGTGCCCATATCGGACAACTCGTTGCCCAGGGAGTAGTTGACGATCATGTTGTCGATCCGCTCGCAGCCGTGCACGACGTGCGGGTGGTTGCCGACGATCCAGTTGACGGCACCGGATCTGGCGATCTCGGCGGCCATCTGCGCGTTGTCGTCGTCATTGGTCATCTTGTGCTCGGTGCCCCAGTGCATCGACACGATCACGAGGTCCGCACCCTCCGCGCGCACCTTCTTGGCGTCGTCGATGACACCCTGCGCACCGCGCACCATGAAGAGGTTCTGCTTGAAGAACGGCGCGTCGGCCGGCGTGTGCGTCATGTTGCCCAGTTGCAGGTTGTCTGCGGAGTAGGTGTAAGAAAGCTGCGCAACCTTGAAGCCCTTGGCTTCGTACCAAGCCACCTGTCCGCCAGGGGAGTTCGCCGGTTCGTCAGCGCTGTCCAGCGGTCCGGCCAGCTGTAATCCGTTGGCCTTCATGATCTCCCGGGTCTGTTTCATCCCGGCCAACCCCGCGTCGTACGTGTGGTTGTTGGCGAAACTGCAGCCGTCGAACCCGACGTTCTTCAGCGCGGTCGCGAGCTGGTAGGGGCTGTTGTGCCGCTTCTGGTAACCCAGGTTGGTGTTGGTCTTGGTCAGCGGAGTCTCCAACTGGCAGATAGCCAGATCGGCTTTGGAGACAATGGGTTTCAGCCCCGCGAGCATCGGGTTGAAGTCGTAACCCTTGCCGCCGGCATCCTTCTTGGCCTGGGCCATCGGCAGTTCGTTGGTGAAGATGTCGCCACCGGCCATGATCGTGATGCTGCCGGGCGTCTTGTTACCGGCAGCTTCGCTGCTGCCCGCGGAGGTGGCCTGCGACGACTGGCCGCCACCCGACGTACCTGCTGGTGGTGCTCCGTTGTCGTTGCTGCACGCGGCCAATCCGAGGGCAGCGGTGGCGACGAAAACGGGCAATAACGCAGTACGGCGGGTGGGCACCCCACGATGGTAGGTGCCCACCCGCCGTACCCGGGTCAGGCTGCAGCCGTGTCGGTCTCGACGGTCACAGTCGGGTTGATGCGCGACGGCAGCGCGGTCGGCTCGACCCGCTTGCGGCGCGACGGGAACTTCAGCTTCGCGGCCAGGTGGTTCGGCAGCGACAGGCGGATGACCTTCATCCAGGCCGAACCGACCTGCTTGGGCAGCGGACCGGTGACGTACTGCAGGCCGTAGCGCCGGCACACGTCCTCCACCTGGGGGGCGATCTCCTGGTAGCGGTTGCTCGGCAGGTCGGGGAAGAGGTGGTGCTCGATCTGGTAGCTCAGGTTGCCGGTCGCGATGTGCATCGCCTTGGAACCGGAGATGTTGGCCGAGCCGATCATCTGCCGCAGGTACCAGTCGCCGCGGGTCTCCCCGACGATCGAGGTGCGCGTGAAGGTCTCGACGCCCTCCGGGAAGTGACCGCACATGATGACCGAGTGGCTCCAGATGTTGCGGGTCACGTTGGCGATGGCGTTCGCGGCGAGCGTGGTCTTCCAGGCGCCGAAGGGGGCGGCGAGCAGCGGGTTCAGGACGTAGTCCTTGGTCATCTGCTTGCGGATCTTGTTCAGGACCTTCTTGCCGTTGGTCTTGAACACCTCCTTGTCACCCTTGCCGGCCATGACCTTGCCGATCTCCAGGTCGTAGGCGGCGATGCCGTATTCGAACAGGCAGGCGTTGATGCCGTTCCAGAGCGGCTGGAACAGGTAGAACGGGGTCCACTTCTGGTCCTCGTCGACCCGCATGATGCCGTAGCCGAGGTCGTTGTCCTTGCCCAGCACGTTGGTGTAGGTGTGGTGCAGCTCGTTGTGCGAGTGCTTCCACAGCTCGGCCGGGGCGGCGTTGTCCCACTCCCAGGTGGTGGAGTGGATCTTCGGGTCGCGCATCCAGTCCCACTGGCCGTGCATGACGTTGTGCCCGATCTCCATGTTCTCCAGGATCTTGGCGACGGTCAGCCCCGCGGTGCCGACGAAGAACGCCGGCTTCCACTTGCTGGCCAGCAGCACGCCGCGGCTGCCCATCTCCAACCAGCGCTGGGTCTTGATGATGGTGCGGATGTACTTGGCGTCGGCCTCGCCGCGGGTGTCGATGACCGACTGGCGGATGGCGTCGAGTTCCTTGCCGAGGGCCTCGATGTCCTCACGGGTGAGGTGGTCGATCGGGCTGGTTTCCTTGCGCTGCAGGGCAGTCATGGTTGCCTTTCCTTGATTCCGGTACGTCGAGTGGTCGAGTTGGTCAGTTGGCTAGAGGACGATTTCGCATTTCCCGGCGGCCGCCGAGATGCAGGTTTGGACGAGGACGTTGTCTCCGTCGAGGGCTTGGGTGACTTCGCCGGTGCGCAGGTCGCGGACGGCCCCTTCGCGCATCGGCAGGACGCAGCCGTAACAGATGCCCATGCGGCAACCGGACGGCATGAGGACTCCGGCTTCTTCGCCGATGTCGAGGATCGGTCGTGCGCCATCGCACTCGAGTTCTTTGTCGAGTTCGGTGAAGTGGACGGTGCCACCCTCACCGGGTTCGACCAGTTTGGGCCGGAACTGCTCGACGATGAGCTGGTCCCGTCGGCCCTCGCGCTCCCAGTGGGCTTCGAGCATCTCCAACATGCCGGCCGGACCGCACGCGAAGGTCTGCCGCTCCCGCCAGTCCGGCACGAGGGTGTCGAGTTCGACCGGGTCGAGCATGCCGTGGGTGTCGGTGTGCCGTTCCAGGAGCGTGAGCTTGCCCTGCTGCGCGAGGTCGTGCAGCTCGGTGGCGAAGATGACGTCCTCGGGCCGGGGGGCGGAGTGCAACATGACGACGTCGAGGTCCTGTTGGGCGCCGACGGTGTGCCGCAGGATGCCCATCGCGGGGGTGATGCCGCTACCACCGGTCAGCAGCAGAACGGGCTTGTCGAGGTCCTCGGGGATGACGAAGTCGCCCTCCGCCTGCTCCATCTGCACGACCTGACCCTCGCGCAGGTGCTCGTGCAGATAGGTGCTGACGGCGCCACCGGTCAGGGCCTTGACCGTGATGGCGATGTGGCCGTCGGTGCGCGGGCCGGAGGTGATCGAGTAGGCGCGCCACAGCCGGATGCCGTTGATGTCGACGCCGATCCGGGTGTACTGCCCAGGGCGGTGCCCGGTCCAGGTCCGGCCCGGCTGGATGACGACGGTGACGGCGTCCTCGGTCTCGCGGATGACTTGCTGCACCCGACCGCGCAGGACGGTGGACGTCTTCAGCGGGTCGACGAGATCGATGAAGTCTTCGGGCAGCAACGGGGTGGTGAAACCCTTGACCACGCTGAACGCACGCTGCTTCCAGCGGCTCGGCTCAGCGGTCTGCTGCCGGAAGCGGTCGCCGGAGTTGCGCACCGGTTTACCTGACGGCTGCCGGGCGAGAGCACCAGTCTCGGGGCTGGCATCTCCACCATCGGTTCGCAGGAACATCACCACCATGCCAGTCTGCTGCGTTTCACGACGTAAAATCTTGGCCACGCGACGTGAATCTGCGCCGTCGAACTGTTCACGCTGAACAATCATCGGAGGGTCATGCCCACGGAGGCCAGCAGTCCAGCGCTGGGTGCACGGCAGGTGGCGGCGGTCAGTCGCGAGCTGCCGCGGATCGCGGTGCAGTGCGTCGACGCCATCGTGACTGAAGTTCCGGCCTATCGAGCCGCGCTGCGCGGGGAGATGCGCCTCGCCATCGAGCAGGCGGTGCACCTGGCGTTGGCTGGTTTCCTCCGCCTCGCGGCGGGGCGGCGCGTGGGCGATCCCTCGACCCCGATCGACCAATCCCTCGCTGGCGCATACGAGTTGGGTCGCGGTGAAGCCAAGAGCGGTCGACGGATGGATTCTCTGCTGTCCGCCTACCGCGTCGGTGCCCGAACGGCGTGGCGGGAGATGTCGTCGTTGCCTGCTGTGCAGAAGGCGTCCGCGTCAGACGTTGCACACTTCGCCGAGCTGGTGTTCGCCTACATCGACGAACTGTCGGCGTCCTCGGTGACCGGTCACGTAGACGAATTGACCGACGAGACGAACCTGCGCGGACGATTGGCGAATGCGCTTCTGGCGGAACGTGATCCGGCAACGATCGAAAGTCTCGCGGCAGAAACGGGATGGGCGCTGCCAGAGTCCTTGACCGCCGTACTGGTAGCCCCGAACCGATTGTCGATGTTGCTCGGCCGGTTGCCCGATGGGTGGTTGCGGGCCACCGACGATCCGGGCCGGCTCGGGCTGACCGTCTTCCTGGTGCCCGGTGGGCGAGGGCGGTTGCTCAAGGCGCTGGGCGATCGACGCGCGTACGTCGGGTGCACCCGCCCCTGGGTACAAGTCACCACCTCCTACGGCCGGGCCGCGCGCGCCGCGGAGTTGGACGCCCTGGGGGCGTTCGCGACGGTCGACGGGCCGATCGACACCGACGCGCATCTGTCGACGCTGGTGCTGAACTCGGATGTCGGCGCGTTGGCCGACCTGCGCGCGAGAATGCTGTCGCCACTCGCCGAAGAGAACGAGTCCTCCCGGGATCGGCTGGCCGAGACGCTGCGGTCGTGGTTGCTGCACCAGGGCCGGCGTGACGCGGTGGCGGCGGAGTTGCACGTGCACCCGCAGACGGTGCGCTACCGGATGACGCGGATCCGGGAACTCTTCGGCGACTCGTTGGATGACCCGCTGGTGGTGCGCGACCTCGTGATCGCCCTCGGCTGATTCAAGTGCTTGCATCCGTGCTGGAAGCACGCGGCACGGCGGGGACACCGCGATTCGGCGATGCGACCCGGGTGTCGAACTGGGTACTGGCCAACGCCCGTTCGGACAGAGTGATGAGGTCGAGTACTTCTCTGGCGAGATATACGCGAGCCCCTCGCTCGATGGATTTGGTGGAGAGAATCTTGGCTTGATGCAGCTCGTCGAGTCCGGCGCTCGCCGCGGGGAAGGAGATACCGAAAATGCGCGTGAGGGTCGCGGTCGTGACCACCGGCGCTT
Organism: Branchiibius hedensis; assembly: GCF_900108585.1. Lineage (NCBI taxonomy): Bacteria > Bacillati > Actinomycetota > Actinomycetes > Micrococcales > Dermacoccaceae > Branchiibius > Branchiibius hedensis. The sequence goes on along the minus strand of NZ_UESZ01000001.1, from coordinate 3,383,092 downwards.
CCGGTAGCTGATGGAGTAGTCGTGCGGCTGCAGAGTCCGAGCGCGGCACCGGTCGCTGACCGATGCTGGTGCGATAGGCACCCAGGCGTGCCGCCCACTCGTCGCGCAGTGCTGCGATCGCTGTCATGATCTGCTCGGACTGGGCTGCGGCTATTGCTGCGGCGTCGATGAACGTTGCAAGCCACTCGTTGGTTGCCGCAGCAGACGCTGTGCTGCCCGGGGCGCTTTCATGCCGGTAACAGCTGAGGCCGTCGACGTATCGGTCCCGCAACGTCGCCAGCACCAGGCTCACCGGCAGCACCGCTTGCTCGGTCAGGCCGCGGCGCGCGAGCACGGTATGGATGAGGGCTCGCCCGACCCGGCCGTTGCCATCGGTGAAGGGATGGATCGTCTCGAACTGGGCATGCACCATTGCCGCTTGGATCAACGGCGCGTGGGCGGCACTGTTGAGATAGTCGACGAGATCGGCCATCAGGGCGGGCACCCGCGCTGGATCGGGTGGGACGAACTCTGCGCCGACGGGCGACCAGTTCGACCTACCAATCCAGTTCTGCACCGTGCGAATACCGTGATGGCGGGGGTCGTCGGGGAGCAATGACCGATGAAGATCGACGATGTCGTCGACCGTCACCGCATCCCGCTCGACAAGGCGGGTCGTCGCCTCGCGCACGACCGTCATGTTGTTTGCGACGAGTTTCGCCTGTTCACTGATCCCGCGAACGGCCTCGGATTGGCCGAGTTCAGCGAGTGCCACCTGTTGAGCGGATGGAGCGATGCCCTCGATCTGGGAGCTTGCGATCGCTTCCGATCGAAGCAAGAAGCGCGCGATGGCGGCCAAGCCTTCGGCGCCAGCACCGTTCAACGCTCGAGTTCTACGTTCGACGCTCGCCGCATGTCGTGATACTTCGGGCGAAACTGCCAGCCATGCCCCGTTCAGGAGGTCGGGCACGTACCGCGCATACTGTCCTGACCGCTGATCCGCACGCGGCACTCCGGAGTCGAGGTCGGACTCCCAAGGGGCGAACTCCCATGAACCCATCCGATGTTTCCTTTCACCACAGGCCCTCGGATTAAATTTTAGACTACTAACCTTTAACCATGATGCCCGTGATGTAAGGCTCCGCGCGACTTCTTGAGCCGAGCTAGTCGGTCACGCCGCGTCGGCAGCGAGTTCGTAGAAGGCTTTCGCCAGAGCGAGCACAGGCTGGTCGGCCCGGGGCGCCGGAGAAGAAGTAGTCGGCGATCTTGTTGTGGGCGCCTTGGTTATCGCTGACCGCGTCGACGACGGCCTCAGCGAGGTCGGGGCTCTCGGCGAACTGCCGCAGGGAGTTCACCTTCGCCTGCTGCACTGGCTTGACTCATTGGTCACGACCGAGCAGTCGGGAGACATCCACCACATTGTGCCGAAAGACTACCTACAGAAGAACGGCTACCCCGACCGCGCCGACTACAACCAGGTCGCCAACTTCGCCCTGACGGAGACTTCGATCAACATCAGCATCAGCAACAAGCCACCGTCGATCTATATGGCCGAGGTCGACGAGCAAGTGGCTTCCGGCATCCTCAGGCTCGGCGAGATCGTCGACGCTGAGGACCTCGCAAGGAATCTGCAGGAGAACGCCGTTCCGTTGTCCGTGCGCGAGGCCACCGCTGGTAGCTATCCCGAGTTTCTGGATCAGCGTCGCAAGCTGATGGCAGGCACCATCCGGGACTTTTACCGTGCCCTCTGAGCCCGAACAAAGACTCGAGACGGGCGCGACTCAGCCCGCCTCCGGTCAAGCGATCGACGACGAGACCTGGCTCGCGCAGTTCCATCTCGACGCCCAACGCATCTGCTCCGAGGATCTGAATTCGGAAGCAGAAACCTGGTGAACCTGCCCCTTCAAGGACGACGAGGTGTCGAAGTTTGACATCGTGGAGGAAAGTAAGATCAGCTGAAGCGAGAGCGCCATGGCGGCCATCACCATCCGGAATCTGCCCGACGAGACCCACCGAGCTTTGAAAGCGCGGGCGCTCGCCAACGGGCGTAGCACCGAGGCGGAAGTCCGCGCCATTCTCAACGACGTCGCCAGCGGGATTGCCGATGCCGGCCTCGGAACGCGGATACACCGGATCGCCGCAGCAGCAGGGGGATTCGATCTCAATATCGCGCGGAGCTCCACTTCCAGCGACCCGATCGACGTCTCGTGATCGTCCTCGATACCAGCATCGTTTCCGAACTCATGCGGCAGGATCCGGACGCGAGCGTCGTCGACGGGGATTGGCGATCAGTGACTCCGAAGCGTTGATCGCCGCCACTGTGCGCGCACACCGTTTCCAGATCGCCACCCGAGACGTCAGACCGTTCGAAGTGGCTGGCGTGCGGGTCATCAACCCGTTCGCAGACTGACCGCGAGAATAGCCACATGCCACGCAAACCAGCCGATCCGCGAACCGAAGCCCTCCTGCAGCAACTGCTCGAACGCTCCGGCATGTCGCCGGCGCAGTTGGCGCAGTGGATGCTGAACGGTGGTCTGAATCAGACTTTTCAGACCGGGCCCCAACCTGCCGCCGCCGTGTTCCCCGACCCACCCGCCGAGCCCTTGCTGATCCGCCTCAAGGTGCAACTCGACGGCGCTAAGCCGGCGATCTGGCGGCGACTGGAGGTCCGCGGCGATCTCACGATGGCCGACCTCCACGACGTCCTGCAGGCCGCGATGGGCTGGACCGACTCTCACCTGCACCGCTTCTGGCTCGGCCCGAAGAAGCAGATCTGGCGGGGCCCGCACCTGACCAACGACCTGGACGACGACGAGTTCGGCGACGACCCCGGAGTCGGCGAAGAGGCTGACCTGCGGGTCGACCAAATCCTGCGTTCACCGAAGGACCGCCTGTTTTACACGTACGACTTCGGCGACAGTTGGCAGCACACCATCACCGTCGAAAACGTCCGCACCGCAACCGAAGACGACCCACGCGCGCGATGCCTCGCCGGCAAGAACGCCTGCCCGCTTGAAGACTGCGGTGGTGTCGGCGGGCACGAAGAGATCCTGGAACTGCTGCGCACCGATCCCACCAGGCGCAGCTGGCGGGAGGAACTGGTGAATTGGGTTCCGCCGCAATGGGATCCACTGACCTTCGACGTCGACGAAGCCAACCAGGCGATCAACCTCATCGGCGCCCATCCCCTTGCCGCGCTCGGCGCACCCGAGCTTCATCCCGCACTCGATGACCTCATTGACCGCCTCGACTCAGGTGACGTCGACTCCTTCACCGGGCTCCTCGTCCTCGCACTGGACCCGACCGTGCGCGAGGTGTCCGACGAGCAGGTGCGGGACGCCGTACGCCCGTGGCAGCTCTTCCTCACCCTCGCCGGCGAGGACGGCATCCCGTTGACCTCCGCTGGCTGGATGCGCCCCGCGGTGGTGGAGCAGATCGCGCGCGAGTTGGGCGTGGACCAGTGGTGGATCGGCAAAACCAACCGGGAGGATCTCACCGCGCCCGTCGCCCGACTGCGTGAGCACGTGATGGAACTGGGTCTGCTGCGAAAGTTCAAGGGCAACCTGGTGCGTACGCCGCGAGGCCGGGCGATCGACGGCCATCCAGACTACCTGTGGGAACTGCTCGCAGACTCGCTTCTGACGACCGGTCGTGACGGTGATACGGGCGCGCGATTCGAGCAGAACGCAGCCGCCGCCAGCCTCGTGCACATTGCCGCCGGTCACCCGATCGGGCAGGAGACCAACGCCGCTGTCGCCACCTTGCTGACTCGCTCGGGGTGGTCGATCAACGGTGGACCGATCGACCGCCACGAGATCCCCTACCTCGGCTGGACAGCCGACGTTATCGCCTGGGTTGGTCCGGTGGAGCGACCACGGGGGTTGCGCTCCACCCCGCCCACCGCGGCGCAGCGTGCGCTCGCGGCGACCGCCCTCATCGTGGACTGAACCTGCACCGGCCCGGATCATCAATTTCTTTGAAGTAGAAGGCCAATAACATCTGTTGGACAGGCGCTAGGCATCTCGTCAAGACTCTTCTCAACGTCCTCCACCATCGAGTCGGCGCAGCGTCGCGCAGCACAGATGACGACCGGAAGAAGTCCAGCCATGTCTGAATCCCCCGAACCGCTGCGTGACGTCGAGGTGGCGGTGATCGGTGCCGGCCAGGCCGGGGTCGCCGCCAGTGAGCACCTCGGCCACCACGGCATCGACTACGTCGTCCTCGAACGGGATCGCATCGCCGAGCGCTGGCGCACCGAGCGCTGGGACTCGTTGGTCGCCAACGGGCCGGCCTGGCACGACCGTTTCCCCGGCCTGGAGTTCGACGACGTCGACCCCGACGGTTTCGCCGCGAAAGAGCAAGTCGCGCAGTACTTCGAGAAGTACGCCGCGATGATCGATGCGCCCATCCGGACCGGGGTCAACGTCACCAGCGTGCAGCGCCTCGACGGCAGCGCCGGTTTCCGCATCGAGACCTCCGAGGGTGCCTTCACTGCTCAGTACGTCGTGGTGGCCACCGGGCCGTTCCAGACCCCGGTCTTCCCGCCGATCGTGCCGCAGACCGAGGCCATCACCCAGATCCACTCCTCGGCGTACTTCAATCCGAAGCAGCTCGCACCGGGCAACGTCCTGGTCGTCGGCGCCGGTTCGTCGGGGGTGCAGATCGCGGAAGAGATCAACGCCGCGGGCCGCGAGGTCTATCTGTCCGTCGGCCCGCACGACCGGCCGCCGCGGTCCTACCGCGGCCGCGACTTCGTCTGGTGGCTGGGCGTTCTCGGCCTGTGGGACGCAGAGACCCCGCCACAGGGTGCCGAGCACGTCACGATCGCGGTCAGTGGCGCGGGCGGCGGTCACACCGTCGACTTCCGTCGTCTCGCCGAAGCGGGCATCACGCTGGTCGGGCGCACCGAGTCCTACCAGGACGGCGCGCTGAGCTTCGCGGACGACCTGGCCACGAACATCGCCTTGGGCGACGAGAACTACCTCGCCCTGCTCGATGCTGCCGACGCGTACGTCGAGCGCAACGGCCTGGACCTGCCCGAAGAACCCGACGCGCGGATCATCGGCGCCGACCCGGCGTGTGTCACCGATCCGCTGAACGAACTCGACCTCGCCGACGCCGGGATCACCACCATCGTCTGGGCCACCGGTTTCACCCAGGACTACGACTGGCTGAAGGTCGACGCCTTCGATGAGAACGGTCGCCCGGTGCAGCGTCGCGGCGTCAGCGCGGAGCCCGGCGTCTACTTCCTGGGCCTGCCCTGGCTGTCCCGCCGCGGCTCCAGTTTCATCTGGGGTGTCTGGCACGACGCGAAGTACGTCGCCGACCACATCCAGACCCAGCGCGGCTACCTGGCCTACTCCGACTGACAAGCCCCAACCACAAAAGCCCCCACGGTCCAGACGGACCGTGGGGGCTCTGTGCTGGTGCTGTCCTACTGCTCGTAGGCCAGGGACCGATCGAACTCCCATGCCGGCGCCAGCTGCGTGACCTCGCGACGGAACTGCACCGCATCGTTGGGCAACGCCGGGGCGTCGAACTCCTCAGCGGCCTTGCGCCCCGACCACACCGCGGCAGCGATCGTGCCCGGCGCCCAGCAGTCACCAACCCCACGCACCGTGGCCAGGCGTCCGTCAGCAGCCATCGGCAACAACTCGTTCAGCAACTCCTCACGGGGCAACCGTGCCGTCACCATGACGACGGAGTCAGCCTCCAAAGACCGCAGCCCGCCGGTGTAGACGTCGGCCACCTGCACCGAGTCGGCCTCGACGGACACCAGCGCGGTGTCGATCACCCGGTGGACGCCCTTCTCGATCAGTCGCGCCTGGATCTTGCCCACCTCGAACGTGTGCTGCGTCCACGGCGAGACCTGCGAGGTCGTCGTCACGATCGACACGTCGTACCCCTCGCCGGCCAGCAACTCCGCGACCACGCCACCGAGGTAGTAGTAATCGTCGTCCCACACCACGACCTTCTTGCCCGCCGGGCGCGCACCGGTGAACAGGTCGTTCGGCGTCAGCACCGACGCGCCCTGCGAGACCGGCACCGGCGTCGTGTGCCAGCGCCCGACCCCGTCGCGGCGCCATTCCGAACCGGTCGCGACGATGACGTTCTCGAACCCGAAGTCCTCGATATCGCCTGCGGTCATGGGGCTTTCGCGGTAGACCTCGACGTTCGACAGATCTTCCAGGGCCAGCTCGCGGTAGTCCCGCACCCGGCCCCAGGCACTCAGCCCGGGCAGTTTCGACTCGTCGGTCACCCGGCCGCCGAGGTTGCGTGAGCCCTCGACGAGCGTCACCTCATATTCGCGTACGCCGAGTGCCCGGGCCGCTTCCAACCCCGCCGGGCCGGCGCCCACGACGAGCACCTTGGACTTGGATTCGCGGACCCGGATCTTCTCCGGGTGCCAGCCGCGCCGGAACTCCTCACCCATGCTCGGGTTCTGCGTGCAGCGGATGACCGACATGGTCTGGTCGCCGGTGACGCACACGTTGCAGCCGATGCACTCACGGATCTTGTCCAGTCGACCAGCACGAATCTTGTTGGGCAGGAACGGATCTGCGATCGATGGCCGCGCTGCACCGATCAGGTCGAGGATGCCCTTGCGCACCTGCCGCACCATCTCGTCCGGCGAGGTGAAGCGGCCCACTCCGACAACCGGCTTGCTGGTCAGCGACTTCAGTCCCGCGACGTACTGCTCCTGACTGCCCTCCGCCCCGAACCGCGACGTGAGCGAGCACTCCTCCCAGGAACCCATCGCGAAGTCCCACAGATCGGGCACCTCGCCCACGGTCTCCAACACGGCCGAGATGTCCTCGCGGCCCACCCCGCCGACGCCGAACTCACCGTCGACCGCGATGCGACAGGCAACGGCTGCGCGACCGGCGACCTCTTCCTGGGTGTCCTCGAGGATCTCCCGCAGCAGGCGCATCCGGTTCTGCACCGAGCCGCCGTATTCGTCGGTGCGCTGGTTGTAGCGCGGCGACAAGAAGTGGTGCAGCCCGCTGTACCCGTGCGCGGCGTACACGTAGATCACGTCGTAGCCGAGTTCCACCGATTTGCGTACGGCGGTGCGGTGCCACCTGCGCAGGTCGGCGATGTCCGCTTTGGTCATGGCTCGCGCCTGCACCGGGGCGATCGTGTCCGGTGCAACCGGCAAATGCGCTGGGCCCAGGGGAGTTTCGCGGCTGTAGAGGTTCGGGGCGTTCATCCCGTTATGCGCCAACTCGATCCCGGCAAGGGCGCCGCCTTCATGAATCGCGTCGGCGATCCGGGCCAGCACCGGCAGGTCCTGGTCGTCCCAGATCCGCAACTCGATGAACGGCGCGATGTCCGAGGTCGCGTGGATCTCGACCTGCTCGGTGCACACCACGCCCCATCCGCCCTCGGCCTTGACGCGGCGCATCGCCGCCTGCGCGCTGGGGTCGCGGTAGCCCATCCCGTTGCAGTGCGGCACCTGGTAGAAGCGGTTCTTGGTCGTGCGAGGGCCGATCTGCACCGGCTCGAAGAGAATGTCGTACGGCGAGGGGCTGGCTTGATCGGTCACGAGAGATCCTTGGTTGCTGAGAATTGGTCGATGGCGGTCCACGCCAGGGCAACTGCTCCATCGAAGAGCGCCTGCTCGGCGACCGGTCCGATGCAGTGGTCAGCGAATTCCTTCTGGTGGTTGACCGCTGGCAGGCTGCCGACTCCGATGTAGGGGTGGATCGCGGGCACGGTCAGCGACACGTTGCCCATATCCGTCGAGGCGCGGTTCATCCGGCCGCCCAGGTCGGCGTCCGCGAACGAGCGACCCAGCGCGAGGGCATTCGCCTTGTAGAGGGCGAGAACGTCCTGGGCCGTGTGGAATTCGCTGTACGGCGCCGACTCCGGCTCGATGGTCAACGTGCACCCGGTAGCCAGAGCGCCCGCTTCGAAGCAGCGCCGAACGCGCTCTTCGATGACGGTGAGTTCGGCCAGCGTCTCGGCCCGAACGTACCACCGACCCTCCGTGCGATCCGGGATCACGTTGGGTGCGTCGCCGCCCTTGGTGACAATCCCGTGAACCCGCACCGAGTTCGGCAGCTGTTGGCGTAGTAGCGCAATCGCCAGCTGAGCGATCGTGAACGCGTCCGCTGCGTTGACGCCCTGCTCGGGGTACGCCGCGGCGTGCGCCGCCTTGCCGGTGTAGGTGATGTGCGAATGGGAGACCGCGAACGGTCGTGCTTCGGCGACGTCGACCGGCGCCGGGTGCGCCATCATCGCCAGGTCCAGACCGGCGAAGGCACCATGCTCGAGCAGTTCGATCTTGCCGCCACCCCCTTCTTCCGCAGGGGTTCCGTAGATCTCGACCGTGAGGTCCAACTCGGCAGCGACAGCCGCCAGGGCGCGACCGGCACCCACGGCGATCGCCGAGATCAGATTGTGCCCGCACGCGTGTCCCAGACCCGGCAGCGCGTCGTACTCCGCCATGATCCCGACCCGGCGCGAGCCGGAGCCGGCCACGGCGAGGAAGGCGGTCTCCAGCCCGAGGTAGGGCTGGGTCACCGTGAACGGCGGTCCCAGAGCGGCCGCAACGGCCACACTCGAGCGGTGCTCCTGCCACGCGGTCTCCGGTGCGGCGTGCAACTCCTCCGACAACGTGACCAGGTCGGCCCGATCAGCCGAAACCGTCTCGTAGGCAATCTTTTTCAGATCACTCATCGCCCGGGACCCCATACGCCGGTGCAGTGCTCGGATCCAGTCCGCGGGTCACGTAATCCGCCTCCTGCGGCGACCACAACTCCCACAACTGCTGCAGATCCGCCAGTGGGGAGTCCGACCAGTCGACCCGCAGATCGGTCACCGGCCAGGACACCTGGTCCACGATCAGCATCCCTGCCGAGTGCACCGGACCGGCCTCACCACCCGCGTCCGCGCCGGCGCGCAACGCGGCGAGCAGACGGTCCCCGAGGGGCAATTCGGCCGCCCGCTCGAACGCCGCCAGCATCGCCGCCGGTACGCCGTCGTCGGCCAACAGGTTGCCGGCGGCCACCGCTGCGTCACCGACCGCACTGGCATGCACCCCGAGGGTGCGCGACCCCGAATGCGCGGCCGCACCGCCCTGGCCGTCGACCACCGTCAGCTGGCGGTACTCGCTGAACGGGCCGGCGTCGACCACCAGATCGAGTGCCTCCTGCGCGGAGCGACCAGCGGCCACCGCGTCCAACAACGCCGTCCCGAGTGAAGGGTCGGTGATGTTCTGACTGGCCGCCGCCCCCACGCCGGCTCGCACGTGCGCGCACCGAGCCGCGACGGCCGGACTGGACGAGGACACGATGATGCCGAAACGACCGGTCTGCGGACAGCGGGCCGCCAAGGAGAAGGTCACGGGATCACCGCGACGACGCCGACCTCGACCAGCCACTCGGGCCGCGCCAACGCCTGCACCACCAGACCGGTCGATACATAGAACACACCGGCCAACCGCTCACCCATCACCCGGTACACGTCTTCACGGTGTCGGATGTCGGTCAGATAGATGTGGCAACTGACGATGTGCTCCGGCTGCGCACCCGCCTCGGACAGCAGCAGCAGGATGTTGTCGCACACCTTCTGGGTCTGCCCGGCGGCGTCGCCGACGGCGACGTTCTCCCGGGTGTCGAGATCCTGGGCGACCTGGCCGCGGACATAGACCGTGTTGCCTGCGACCACCGCCTGGCACAGATCGTTGCCGAGATTCTGCTCAGGGTAGGTGTCGGCGGTGTTGAACGGACGGATGCGGCGGTGGCCGCCGACGACGATCTCGTCGGTCACGGTCAGGCTCCTTCTGGGTGTGGAATTGCTTCGGTGATCAGGTCGGCGGCCCGCTCGGCCACCAGCATCACCGTCACGACCGGATTGGTCGCGGTGAGGGTGGGGAAGACGGAGGCATCGGCGATCCGCAGCCCGTCGATCCCGCGGACGGCGAGGTCCGGGTCGACCACGGCGAGACGGTCGTCGACTGCGCCGATCCGGCAGGTACCGCTGACGTGGTACACGGTCTGGTGGGTGGCCCGCAGGATGGCCGACAACTCATCGCCGTCCTGAATCTCACTGCCAGGGAACACTTCTCGCTCCACCCAGGAGGCCATCGGCTCCTCCTGGGCGATCAGCCGGGCCCGGCGGACGCCCTCGACCAGCAGTTGCTCATCGCGTCCGTCGGGATCGGTGAAGGACCGGTAGTCGATCGCCGGCGGCACGTCCGGGTCCGCAGACGTGATCCACGTGCGACCCCGACTCAGTGGGCGGGCCACGTTGGGCGCGATCGAGATGATGTTGTGGGGCAACGGTTCCTGACCGCGCTCGGCGCGGTAGCGGTCGGCGTGCACGGCCCACGGCTCGACCGGGAAGTGCATCAGGACGTCGGGTCGGTCATCGGGGGTCGCGTCGCTGATCATCGCGCCGGCGTCCCAGCCGCTCGCGCAGACCTCGGGCGGGGTCCGCCGCGACTGCCAGACCACCAGCCCTTCGACGTGGTCCTGCAGGTTCGCCCCGACGCCCGGGAGTTCGTGTCGCACGGGGACGCCGGCAGCTTTGAGTACGTCGCGTGGTCCGATCCCGGACAACTGCAGCAGCCGCGGGGTGTCGATCGCGCCCGCGCACAGGACGACCTCCCGCGTGGCCGATAGCGTCGTGGTCACACCGTCAGCGGACCGCACGCGCACACCGGTCGCGCGCCCGCCGTCGTCGGACAGCACGATCTGCGTGGCCCGCAGACCGGTGAGCACGGTTGGCAACGCAGTCCCTGGCTCCGCCTCGTGCAGGTAATGGATCGACGTAGACGCACGCACTCCGGACTCCGGCGTGTAGCCGACCTCGAAAAATCCTGCGCCGCTGGGTGATTCGTCCAGTCGTCCGTCGTTCCATGCGTCCTGCACCGGTACGCCGAGTGCGGACGAAGCGCTGGCCACCACGTCCGCGACGAATGGGTTCTGGTCCTCCTGCGACACAGGTTGAATGGGAGTCCGCAGTCGCTGGTAGAGCGGCAGCACGGCATCCGGACCCCAGCCGGTCGCGCCGAGCGACTCCCACTCCTGCAAGTCGGAGGCCAACGGACGCCAGGCGATCATCGTGTTCGCAGTCGAGCAGCCACCGAGAATGCGCAGGCGCGCCAACCGGATGTGGGAGTTGCCGCGCTCATTGGGCAGGCTGCGGTAGTCCAGGTCGTATTCGCCCTCGAGCATCTCGGCCCAGCGGCGCAGGTAGCGAGCCCGCGGCTCGTGCTTGTCCGAGGGGCCCCATTCGACCAGGGCTACGTCGCGGCCGCGCTCAGCCAGTCGGGCCGCGAGCAATGATCCGGCAGTGCCACCACCCACGACGATGAACTCGTGCTGCGAATCAGCCATAGTGCACCCAGGTCGTCTTCAACCCGGTGAATTTGTCCATCGCGTGCAACGACAGGTCACGACCATAGCCGGACAGGCCGAATCCGCCGAACGGCGTTGAAACATCCAATGCGTCAACGCAATTCACCGATACCGTGCCGGCTCGCAGCGCTGCAGCAACCCGGTGTGCCCGACGCAGATCGTCGGTCCACAGCCCAGCCGCCAACGCGTACGGCGTGCCGTTGGCCACTGCGATCGCCTCTTCCTCGGTGTCGACGACGTGCGTCACCAGAACTGGCCCGAAGACTTCCGTCTGCGCAATGCGGGCAGTGGGTGCGACATCGACCAGGACCGCGGGACGGACGAAACACTCTGTGGCTGCGCCGGGTTCGAGCTCGCCGCCGACCAGTGCTGCCGCTTCGGCCGCACCATCGGTGAGCAGCGAACGCACCTGCGTTGCCTGCCCGATGCTGACCAGCGGCCCCATGTCCGTCGCCGGATCCAACGGGTTGCCCACCGTGATCGCTGCTGTCCGGGCCAGGAGCCGCTCGGTCAGCGCCTCGGCAACCCCACGTTGCACGACCAGCCGTGACGTGGCGGAGCAGACCTGGCCGGCGTTGGTGAAGATCCCGCCGGTCACTCCGGCCGCGACCGCGTCGAGATCCGTCACGTCATCCAGGACCACGACGGCACTCTTGCCACCGCACTCCAGCCACACCTGCTTCATGTTCGACTCGCCGGCGTAAAGCTGGAAGAGCTTGCCGACCTGGGTAGAGCCGGTGAAGGTGACCGCGTCGACGTCGGTGTGACGCCCGAGCGCCTGACCCACGACCGGGCCGTCGCCAGGCACAACAGACAGCACGCCATCGGGAAGCCCTGCCTCCGTGGCCAATTCGCCCAGCCGCAACGCCGACAGAGGCGTTTCCTCCGACGGCTTGAGCACGACACTGTTGCCGACGGCGAGCGCCGGTGCCAGCTTCCAGATGGCCATCTCCAAGGGGTAGTTCCACGGCACGACCGCCGCGATGACGCCCAGCGGTTCGCGAGTGACCGTGGCCAGATCGCCCGGCCCGGTCGGCGCCACCTCGCCGTACACCTTGTCCAGGGACTCGGCGTACCAGCGCAGGATCGCGGCCGACCCGGGAATGTCGATGGCGGTCGTGTCGACGATCCGCTTGCCACCATCGCGGCTGTCCAGCAGCGCCAACTCATCGAGGTTGGCCAGGATCAGGTCGGCGAGGCGGCTGAGCACGGCGGCCCGATCCCGCGGCCCCTGACGGCTCCACGAGCCGGACAGGAAGGCCCGACGGGCGGCATCCACCGCGAGGTCGACGTCGCGCTCGTCGCACTCGGCGACCTCGGCGATGACCTGGCCGGTCGCCGGATCGACGGTGGGCCGGGTGCGACCAGAGCTGCTCGGGACGGGCCGACCGTCGATCCAGGCCAGTCCGGCGGGTCGCTGAGCGGCCGCGGCGGCGGCCCATTCGGGAGCTGTCTTCACAGAGTCGATCCTCACACCGTGGCGTCGGCAGCCAGCACCACGTGCGAGCTGCGAGCGGCCTTGGCCCAGAAGTAGTAGACGGGGCAGATGACGGCCAGGCCGACGATCCAGGAGATGTCGACCCCGTTCATCGCTTTGGCGATCGGGCCGGTGTAGAGCGTGTTGGACAGGAACGGCAACTGCACCAGGATGCCCAGGACGTAGCAGCCCACGGCGGGCACGTTGAGCTTGCCGTAGATGCCGCCATCGGACTCGAAGAGCGAGTCGATGTCGTAGTCCCCGTGGCGCAGCAGGTAGTAGTCGACCAGGTTGACCGCGGTCCACGGGATCAGCACGCACATCAGCAGCAGCATCAGGTTGCTGAAGTTGCCCAGGAAGTTGTCCTTGCCCAGCAGGCCGATCACACAGCTGATCGCGAACAGACCCAGGCAGACGATGATCCGCATGGCTGCCTTCGGTCGCCACGTGGGCCACAGCGTCTGGCCGATCGTGAGAGTGGACAGCGCGCCGCAGTAGAGGTTCATCGCGTTCGTGGCGGCGATGCTGATGCCGAAGACGGCCAGCACGAAGACCCCGAAGATCCCCGATCCGTCGCGCACCGCGGCGATCGTGTCGTCCTTGGGGAAGGCGGCACCGAGCACCGCGCCCAGGAGCATCGGCAACAACGAGCCGAGCACGCACCCGGAGTAGGTCGCCCAGAAGGCGGCCCGCACGCCGGTGTCCTTGGGCATGTAGCGGGTGTAGTCCGAGACGTACGGCGCGTAGGCGATCTGCCACAGGGCGGCCAGCGACAACGTGCTCATGAAACCGGCCCAGGAGAAGGATCCAACCGAGAAGGTGTCGCTCGGCAGTTTGATCACGAAGAGCATGACCAGCGACAGCAGCAGGGCCACACCGGCCAGCGCGCTGATGACGCCGGCCATGGCGTGGATGACCTTGTAGCCGAAGATGGCGCCGAGGACACCCAGCACACCGACCAGCAGGATCGCCGGGGTCTCACCCATCCCGATCAGGCTCGCGAGTGCCTGGCCGCCGAGCACCATGTTGGAGGCGAAGAACGCGGTGTACATCAGCACCACGATCGTGACGACCAGCAGGCTGCCGTAGGACCCGAACTGCGCACGGGTTTGCAGCATCTGCGGCACACCCATCTGCGGACCCTGCGCGGCGTGCAGGGCCATCACCACACCACCGACGAGGTTGCCGATGATCAGGGCGATCGCCGCCGCCCAGACCGGCAGCCCGAAGACCAGGGTGGCCAGCACACCGGTCGCCACGGTCAGCAGCATGATGTTGGAGCCGAACCAGATGGTGAACAGCTGGGTGGCACTGCCGTGCCGCTCGTCTTCGGGGATGTGCTCGATGGTGCGAGCTTCGAGAGTCTCTGTGAGCGTGGGGTTTTCGTGTGACGTTGCCATGGAGCGTCTCCTAGCAGTGCGGGGTGCGCGGGGCGCGATGTCAAGGGGATGCACCACGATGTGCGACGGGCACCCGCAGGTGCCGGATCACCCAACGATGTGGCGTCCGGCGGTCATTTGTCCATCACAAGAAAATGGCGTTAGTCATCTAATTTGCCGATACCCGGCTCCAGGCCGCCGATGGCGCGGCACTGCTCGATGAACGCCATCGCCTTGCGGGTCAGCCGCGCACCGTCCACCCAGGCCGCGACGGCGTCCAGGGTCGGCAACTCGTCCTTGATACGTAGCGCGACGACCGGCCCGCCGCTGTAGCTCTCGTCGCTGGCGGGGCGCTGGTTGAGGATGGAGTAGCCGTGTCCGGCGGCCACCATCGAGCGCACCGTCTCGAACAATCGCGACCGGTAGCCGATCGTCGGTTCGACCCCGACCTGGGCGAACAACGAGCGGAAGTAGCTGGCCGTGTGCGGCAGGTCGAGCAGCACCAACCGATCGCCGGCCAGCTCGGCCAGCGACACACTGCGCCGCCCCGCCAACCGGTGACCGACCGGGACCAGCACGTACGGCGGGATGGTCGCCACCGGGACGCAGCGCAACTCCGTGCCGAGGTCGTAGCTGTACATCACCGCGACCTCGAAGGCGCCGTCGCGCAACCCCTTCTTCAACTCCGCATGCTCGGCCTCGATCACGGTGAGGTCGACGCGGGGGTAGCGATCGGCGTACTGCGTGACCAGCCCGGGCAGCATGAACGGCGCGATGGTGGCGAACATGCCGACCCGCAACTCGCCCATCAGCGTCTGGCCCGCGTTGCGCGCGGCGTCGGCGAGCTCCTGGCTGTGCGCGAGGAAGCCGCGCAGTTCGGTGTAAAACTCCCGCCCGGCCGGGGTCAACGCCAGGCCGCGGGCATGATGGCGCAGCAACAGCTGGACGCCGAGTTCCTTCTCCAGCTGGGCGACCGCGGTCGAAACCGCTGACTGGGAGACGACCAACTCACGCGCGGCGGCGGTCATGCTGCCGTGTTCGGCCGCCGCGGCGAAGTAGCGCAGTTGGACGAGGGTGAAGTTCGGCAGGCGGTTGCCCGCGCGGTCCTGTGCGGCCATCGACGCCTCCCGGTGCAACAGAAATTCAGATGACTTTCATCAACAGAATCAGCTGAGCTGAAACTCAAACGTAACCGCCCGACCCCCTCCGGCGTGGGAGGGTCTGCGGAACACGTGCCGACCCCGGGAGGATCCAATGCGAGCCGACACTGTCTTCCGCGGATCGATCCGAGCCTCTGCGGGATCGCCGTTGACCGATGCCCTCGCCATCCGCGACGGCAGCGTTGTGGCCCTGGGCGCCACCGACTGCGCGGACCTGACCGGTCCCGGCACCCGGATCATCGACGTCGACGGAGTCGTGCTGCCCGGCTTCGTCGACGCGCACGTGCACCCCGCGATGGGTGGCCTCAACCGGATGCACTGCGATCTGGACGAAGTGCATGGCCTGCAGGCCTACCGCGCCCTGATCACGGCACACGTTGCCTCGTCCTCCTCGGAGTGGATCACCGGATCCGGTTGGTACGGCGATGTGTTCGCTGGCGGGTTCCCGACGGCGGCCGAGTTGGACAGCCTCACTGACGGTCGACCCGCGTGCTTCATGAGCCACGACGGCCACGGCGTATGGGTCAACTCGGCGGCACTGGAGCGTGCCGGGATCACCGAGAGCACACCCGATCCGGAGGGCGGTCGGATCATCCGCGACGCCTGCGGTGCGGCCACCGGCATGTTGGTCGAGTCCGCTGCCAATCTGGTCACCGACCTGCTCCCGGCACCGAGTGCGGCCGAGATCGAGCGCGCACTGCTGGAGGCGCAGACCTACCTGCACTCCGTAGGCGTCGTCGGCTGGCAGGACGCCGGTGTCGGCGAATGCCTCGGGCTACCAGACACGTTCGAGGCCTACCGGGCCCTGGACGCGTCCGGTGCGCTGACCGCGCGGGTCACCGGTGACCTGTGGTGGCAGCTGGACGGCGACCTCAGCCAGATCGAGGGTTTCGTACGCCGCCGCGAGACCACCCGGGACGCCCGCCGGTTCCGCACCACCGGGATCAAGATCATGCAGGACGGGGTCTGCGAAAACCTCACGGCCGCAGTGCTGGAGCCCTACCGGGGTCACCCGCACCAGCACGGTTTGAGCTTCTTGGAACCGGTGTGGCTCACCGAGATCGTCGGCGCCCTGTCCGCTGAGAACTTCGATGTCCATCTGCACGCAGTGGGCGATCGCGCGGTCCGGGAGGCGCTGGATGCCGTCGACGCGGCGGCCCACCGACCGGACGCCCGCCATCAGATCGCGCACATCGACCTGATCGACGCGGCCGACATCGACCGGTTCAAGCGGCTCGGCGTCATCGCCAACGTGTCCCCGTTGTGGGCCCGCGAGGACCGGGTGCTGGTCGAAACCAAACTGCCGTACCTCACCGACGAGCAGCGTCGCCGGCATTTCGCCTTCAGCAGCTTGCACGGGGCGGGCACTTCCCTGGCGTTCGGCTCGGACTGGCCGGTGTCGAGTCCGGACCCGCTGTGGGCGATTCACGTCGCCGTGAACCGGACTGCGCCCCATGCAGATCCGCACGCCGCGGACGAGCACGCCCAGCGAGTGCCGCTGTTGCCAGACGAAGGTCTGGACATCGTCACGGCGGTCCACGCGGCGACGGCCGGCGCCGCCTACGCGTCCCGCCTGGACCGCAACGGGACCCTCGACGTCGGTATGGCCGCCGACCTGGTGGTCCTTGACCGGGACCCGATCAGCACGCCAACGCACGAACTCTCCGCCATCCGGGTGCACGCGACGTACGTCGATGGCGCCCCTGTCTTCACCGCCTGACCCACTCAACGCAAGGACCCACGTCATGACCACCACACCCACCGCGTTCGCCCAGGAACAGGAGCAGAACCTGACCCGGTCCCTCGGCCGGTTCGACCTCATCTTCCTGTTGATCTCGGCCGTCGTCGGGCTGGAGACCCTCGGCCAGGTCTCCACCTTCGGAGCGGAAGCCTTCACCTGGACGGCCGTGCTGGCGGTGACGTTCCTGGTCCCCTACGGCCTGATCTTCGCCGAGACCGGTGGCGCGTTCACCGAGGAGGGTGGCGCCTACACCTGGGTGCGGGACGCATTCGGGCGCATGGCCGGTGCCGTCGCGGCGCTGCTGACCTGGGTGACCCAGCCGGTGTGGGTCGGCGGTTCGATGGCGTTCCTGGCCACCGAGGCCTGGAACGTGAATCTGGCGCACATCGCCTCCGGCTCGTTCGCCGACTACGCGTTCAAGCTGATCTTCGTGTGGGTGACGGTGATCGCGGCGATCGTGAGTCTGCGGTACGGCAAATGGATCCCGACACTCGGCGCGCTGCTCAAGGTCGGACTGCTGGTGCTCTTCATCGGCACGACCATCGCCTACGCGATCGAGCACGGCATCACCGATCTGTCGATCTCCGACTTCTCCCCGACCTGGATCGGCTTCTTCGGCGCGGTCCCGATCCTGCTGTTCGCCTACCTGGGCTTCGAGTCGGGCAACAGTGCGGCCGGTGAGGTGAAGAACCCCGCGCGGGACATCCCGTTCGGCATCCTGCGTTCCAGCGGCATCGCCGCGCTGTGCTATCTGCTGCCGATCTTCGCGATCCTGGCGGTGATGCCCAAGGACCAGATCAAGGGCATCAGCGGCTTCTTCGACGCAACCTCCACCGTCTTCTCGGTCTACGGTCCGGCCGCCGGCCCGATGCTGAAGGTCCTGTCGGTGTGTCTGGTGCTGATCCTGATGTCGCAGGGTGCGTCCTGGATGATCATCTCCGACCGGATGCAAGCGATCGCCGCGGCCGACGGTGCCTTCTTCGGCGGTTTCTTCGGTGTCTTCAACAAGCACCTGAGCACGCCGGTGCGGGTCAACTTCCTGTCCGGGGTCGTAGCGACGGTGTTCATGTTGGTCGCGATGCAGGTCAGCGGTGACGCCGGCGCGGTGTTCGCGGTCGTGCTGACCATCTCGATCACCACCTTCCTGCTCAGCTATCTGCTGGTGATCCCGGCGGCCATCCGGCTGCGCACGCTGCTGCCGGACGTGCACCGGCCGTTCCGGGTGCCGGTGTCGAACGCCGTCTTCACCGCGATGGGCGTGCTGTGTTTCCTGTGGATCCTGCTCGGGTCCTGGGTCGCGATCTTCCCGGGCACCCTGGAGGCGCTGGTCGGCGCGGACTACCCGTTCTTCGACACCTGGGGTGTGCACCGCGGCACCTTCGAGCTCTTCACGATCGGCACCCTCGTCGTCCTGATGATCCTGTGCGCCGTGGGCTACGTGCGTGGGGCACCGCTGCGGGCGAACCTGGCCACTCCCGAGCCGGAGCCGGTGCCCGCCACAGAGTGACCCCGTCCCGCCTGCTCCTCTGTCGACTTTGGATACGTGTGGCCGGTTTCGACGCCGCGAACCCGCCACATGTATTCAGACCCGCGCGAGGTGGGGTGACCGGACCGGGTGACGTCCCCAGCAACCCCGCGCATACTGTGCAGTAAGTCACACCGACGGCGGGAGCAGCATGGGCAACGAATCGTTCGACTACGTCATCGTGGGCGGTGGCAGCGCCGGAGCGGTCATCGCCGCCCGCCTCACCGAGGATCCGGCAGTCCGCGTCCTGCTGCTGGAGGCCGGTCCCGAACCGGATGCCGACGAGATCACCATCCCGGCGGCGTTCACATCGCTCTTCAAAACCAAGTGGGACTGGAACTACACGACCACCTCCCAGAAGCAGCTCGAGGGCCGTCCGACCTACTGGCCCCGGATGAAGGCCCTCGGTGGCTGCTCCTCAATGAACGCGATGATCTACATCCGCGGCAACCATCTCGACTACGACACGTGGCGGGACGAATTCGGCTGTGCTGGTTGGGGATACGACGAGGTGCTGCCCTACTTCATCAAGGCCGAAGACAACCAGAGCATCCACGACGAGTACCACGGCAACGCCGGACCCCTGTGGGTCGAGGACCGCCGATACACCTTCCCGTTGACGACCGCCTGGGTCGAATCGGCGATCGCCTCCGGCCTCAAACGCAACGACGACTTCAACGGTGCGGGCCAGGAGGGCGCCGGCCTGTACCAAGTGACCTGCAAGAAAGGGAAGCGCTGGTCCACCTGGAAGGCCTACCTCGAGCCGGCCCGCAAGCGCCCGAACCTCACCATCCGGACCGGTGCCCTGGCGACCCGTGTGGTGCTGGACGGTCAGCGGGCCACCGGCGTGGCCTACCTGACCGGCAGAGACGAGCACACGGCGTACGCCGATCGCGAAGTCATCCTGTCCGGCGGCGCCGTCAACTCGCCCCAGCTTCTCCTGCTCTCCGGCATCGGCCCGGCAAATCACCTGCGGGAGTTGGATATTGACGTGGCTGTCGATCTCCCGGGCGTGGGGGAGAACCTGCACGACCACCCGGCGGTCCCGATCATCTGGCGGACCAGGGGCGCCGACGATCCGGCTGCCATGCAGAACATGGTCAACCTGGGCAAAGCACTCGTCGGTGGTCGTGGCCCGCTGTCGTCGAACATCGGTGAGGGCGGCGCCTTCTTCACCAGTCGCGACGGTCTGGCGGCCCCGGACATCCAGATCCACGTCGCACCGACGTCGTTCTACAACAACGGACTCAACGAACCCAACGTCCGCTCCGTCACCACTGCGCCGACACTGGTGAACGTCGCCAGCCGCGGGACGTTGCGGCTGCGCTCGACGGACCCGCGCTGGGCGCCGACGATGGATCCGGCGTACTACGACGACCAGACCGACCTCGACGCCATGCTCGCCGGTTGCCGGCGGGCCATCGACATCGCTCGGAGTGGACCGTTCGCGCAATACCTCGCGGGGGCGGCCCGACCAGCCAGCAGTGATCCGAGCGACGAAGAGCTGACCGCACACATCCGCGCCTACACCCAGACGCTCTACCACCCGGTCGGCACCTGCGCCATGGGCGACGGCGAAGATGCCGTCGTCGATCCCTCCCTGAAAGTCCGCGGTGTCGAAAACCTCCGTATCGCAGACGCATCCGTGATGCCGATGGTCCCCCGCGGCAACACCAACGCACCCACCATCATGGTCGGCGAGAAGGCTGCCGACCTGATCCGAAAGGACGCTCGATGACCCTGACCGCCGACGCTCCCGTCACCACGACCGACGAGCAGCCGAAGACCTTCGACAGCTACAACCCCACCACCGGCGACGTCTACGCGACGTATCCGATCGACGACGCGGCCGCAGTGCAGGCTGCGGTGGAGCGTGCCCGCGAAGCTGCCGACTGGTGGGCCGGCCTTGGTTTCAAGGGCCGCGGCAAATACCTCGACCAGTGGCGCGCCGTCCTGGCTCGCCGGATGAACCAGCTCGCCGACGTCGTCTACGCCGAGACCGGTAAACCGCACGGTGACGCCGCCCTCGAGGTCGGCATGGCCATCGAGCACCTCGCGTGGGCGACCAAGCACGCCAAGAAGGTGCTCGGCAAGCGGCACGTCTCCAGTGGTCTGGTCATGGTCAACCAGCGCGCGACCGTGGAGTACCTGCCGCGTGGCGTCGTCGGAGTCATCGGCCCGTGGAACTACCCGGTCTTCACCCCCATGGGCTCGATTGCCTATGCCCTCGCGGCGGGCAACACCGTCGTCTTCAAGCCCTCGGAGTTCAGCCCCGCGATCGGCACCTGGCTGGTCGACGCCTTCCACGAGGTACTGCCCGACCACGACGTCCTGCAGATCGTGCGTGGCTTCGGTGAGACCGGAAATGCCCTGTGCACCAGCGGCGTCGACAAACTTGCCTTCACCGGCTCCACCAGGACCGGCAAGAAGGTACTGGCCGCCTGCGCCGAGACGCTGACCCCGGTGGTCATCGAGGCCGGCGGCAAGGACTCGATCATCGTCGACGCGGACGCCGACGTGGACAAGGCCGCCGAGGCTGCCGCCTGGGGTGCCTTCTGGAACGCCGGTCAGACCTGCATCGGCATCGAACGCGCGTATGTGCACGAGAAGGTCTACGACCGCTTCGTCGACAAACTGGTCGAGCGGGCCAAGGCCGTCCAACCCGGCGTCAACTACGGCCCGATGACCATGCCCGCCCAGGTCGAGGTCATCCGCAAGCACATCGACGACGCCATCGCCCGGGGTGGCAAAGCGCTCACCGGTGGCGAGGTCACCGACGGTTTCATCCCCGCCACGGTGCTGGTCGACGTACCTGAAGATGCTCTGGCGGTGACCGACGAGACGTTCGGCCCGACGATCACGGTCCGCAAGGTCACCTCCGCCCAGGAGGCGATCGACCTGACCAACGCCAGCGAATACGGCCTGGGTTCAGCGGTGTTCAGCAAGAAGAACGGCACCTGGATCGCCGACAAGGTGCGCTCGGGCATGACCGCCGTCAACGCCGTACTCGTCTACGCCGCCATCCCGTCGCTGCCGTTCGGCGGCGTTGGCCAGTCCGGCATCGGCCGGATCCACGGTGAGGACGGCCTGCGCGAATTCGCTCAGCCCAAGTCGGTCGTGAAGCAACTGATGCCGGCCGCGCTCAACGTGACCTCCTTCGACCGTGGGCCGACCGAGGACAAGCTGTGGGGTTCGCTGATCCTGACGTTGCACGGGCGCGCCAACCAGTTCCTGAAGAAGCAGTAGCCCGCCACCGGTGAGCGCAAGCCCGGCGATACCGTCGGGTTTGTGGTCATCACCGACGTCAACACCTCGATCCTGCGTTCGCCTCTGCACACGCCCTTCGTCACCGCCTTGCGCCGCACCACGACCTCCGACTCCCTGCTGGTCACCATCACCGACGACGAAGGCAGGACGGGGTACGGCGAGGCGCCGCAGATCTGGCAGGTCACCGGAGCATCCATCCCGGGTAGTCAGGCGTGCGTCGAGGAACTGCTGGCGCCACTACTGATCGGCCAGGACCCCCGGGCGTACGTCGACCTGATCCACCGCGTGCGCGGCGCCGTCGCGGGCAACGAGGCAGCGATCTGCGCCGTGGATGTCGCCCTGCATGATCTTGCGGCACGGGTCGCCGGGATCCCGCTGGTGCAATTGCTCGGCGGCAGCGCAGCCACCACGGTGGAAACCGACGTGACCCTCGCCGCGGGCACCGTCGATGAGTTGGCCGCTGCAGCGAAAGCGCGTGCGGCGGAGGGATTTTCGGTGCTCAAGGCAAAGGTGGGCACCGGCACTGCTGAGCAGGACGTCGCCCGGGTCAAGGCCATCCGCGACGCCGTCGGTCCGGACGTCACGATCCGCCTCGACGCCAATCAGGGCTGGACGCCACGCGAAGCGGTCCGGGCGATCCGCGGTCTGGAGGATGCTGATCTGCGCATCGAGTTGGTAGAGCAACCGGTGCGCCGTCTCGACATCGAAGGACTGGCCTGGGTCAGCGACCGGGTCGAGTTGCCGATCCTGGCGGACGAGGCTGTCTTCAGCGTGCACGATCTCGTCACCGTCATCCGGCATCGGGCGGCCGACATGGTCAACGTGAAGTTGGCCAAGTGCGGCGGCCTCCTGGCGGCCGGCACCCTGCTCGAGCTGGCGAAGTCCGAGGGCATCGCCACCATGGTCGGTTGCATGATGGAGTCCGAGATCGGGGTGGGGGCCGCGGCCAGCCTGGTGGCGGCGTACGGGACGAGCGTCGTCAGCGACCTCGACGCGCCCTGGTGGTTCGCGAGTAGTGCAGTACGGGGCGGAATGGCATTGCAGAGCAACCAGATTCACCTGGCCGACCTGCCCGGTAGTAGTGTGGATCGGATCTTGGAGTAATCGGCTGTGTCGGGGGAAGTCCCGACATCCGCCCACTAGGTCGCACAGGCTCGGCACAGATAGCGTTTCGATCGGTCGCAAACCCTCGCGGCCGAACGCAACGCCGGGTTCCATACCCTGCCCGCTCGGAGGAAAACCTGATGAAGAAGCTGTCCCGTTTCGCTGCCGTCTCCATGCTGGTCGCTACACCGGTCACCCTCGCCGCGTGCGGTGGTGGTGACGACAAGCCGGCCAAGGCCGATGTGAAGTCCGGCTACAGCAAGCTGCTCAAGACGTCGCTGGGCGCGGACGCCTCCGCCGGTGGCGACATGATCGACAAGATCTCCTCGTGCACGGTCGACAAGATCTACGACAAGGCCACGACGCAGACCCTCAAGGCGATGGCCTCCGGCGACAAGAGCACCAAAGCCGACGACAAGGACGAGACCTTGCTGACCGACGCCACCAAGGACTGCACGACCAGCGCGATGAAGGGCTGAGTTGGTCCTACAGCGTGAACCGCAAAAGCGCCGCCGCCGGCGTCTGGGCCGGAAGGTCAGCCGCGCGTACGGCGAGTACCCCGGCGTCGGCGCGCACTGCACGACGGACGATTTCGTCGACCACGCCATAGTTCTCGGCGGTGTCCGCGTCCTCGATCGCGATGGCTCCTTGCTCGTCGACCGTTCCGTTCACCACGGCATCGATGTCGAACGCGATGACGTCGATCGCCCCGGCCGTCGCCGCCCGGGCGATGTCGCTGAGGTCGGTGATCGCCCGGCCCTGCGAGGCAAACGTCGCGAACCGGTCGTTGAAATCCTGCACCTGTTGGGCGTAGATCTCATCCAGGATCGGGCGGGCCGCTTCGGCGAGCTGCTGGTCGCTGAGGTCCTCGGGATTGCCCTCGATCGAGCGCGGCGCCAAACCCTGGTAACTGTTCACCGACCGGTAGATGCCGTCCAGCGGCTGCGTCGTCGCCAGGATCAACGGGATCCCGGAGCCGGTGAGCAGCGGACGCAGTGCCTGGTCCACGCCGCGCGCATACTGCCGCAGCCGCACCTTCTGGCCCTCCGAGCCCTGCAGCCGCCGAACGGGCGCGCGGTCCTTGATCGAGGACTTCCCGACGTACGACGCGGCATCCGTCGGCAGGTCCGGCACCGTGACCGTCTCCGCGGCCGTGTCCGGCACGATCTCGACCAGTCGCGCCGCGTTCTGGGACAGCGCCAACACGAACGCAGTCTGCGCGAAGGTCACCGTGCGCAGCAGCGGCTTGAGCAAGAACCGATCGGAAACGTCCACCCGAGAAGACAATTCGTTGGGCAGCCGGAAGCTCGTGAGGTGGTCGCCGTCGACGAACACCGCGAGCGAACGGGCTTGATAGATCCAGAAGTTCTCGTCATCGATCAAGTCATCCAGGGCCTCGGTGATCAACCCGAGCCGGCCTCGTTCCAACTCCGCCTCACGCAGGATCCCCACGGCCTCGTCGCGAGCGTTCTTCAGTTCGATCCGTGCCTGGGCAGCATCAGAGGGCAGCGTGCCAGTGGGCAGATAGATGGAGACACAACCTGGCGCTTGCACCTCAGCCAGCTGGCGGATGGTGGCGACGGACGGGATGTCAACGTGCAACATGAGCACTCCTCGGCTGGGCGCCGCGCCGGTGCGAGCGCCGATGACTCAATCCTCCCACGCGCTCCTTTCACCGCTCAGCTGACCGGCTGGAACCGACAGCCCTACGCTGTGGATAGGAGGAGATTCATGGACTACGGACACGAACTGAAGTTCGGCCTGTTCCCCACCCCGGACGCTTCCAACGCCCAGCGGGTCGTCGATCTCGCGCTGCTCGCGGAGGACGTCGGGCTCGACCTGGTCAGCGTGCAGGACCACCCCTACTCGCCGATGCTTGACGCGTGGACCCTGCTGTCCGTGATCGCGGCGCGTACCCAGCGCGTGCACGTCTCACCTAACGTCGCGAATCTGCCGTTGCGACCACCCGTCGTCCTGGCCCGGTCGGCGGCCACCCTGGACGTGTTGTCCGGTGGGCGTGTCGAACTGGGTCTGGGATCAGGCGGTTTCCAGGACGCGATCAAAGCCGCCGGCGGGCCAACCCGCACCGCGAAACAGTCTGTGGATGCCTTGGTCGAGGGCATCGAGGTCATCCGCGGAATCTGGGGCCCGATCGGTGGGCCGGCTGTACAACACCCCGGAACGCACTACGACGTCAGGGGGATTCGCCCTGGACCAGCGCCAGTGCACCGCATCGGCATCTGGATCGGCGCCTACAAACCGCGCATGCTGCGCATTACCGGCCAGTTGGCGGACGGCTGGCTGCCCAGTTCGTCGTACGCCACGCCGGACGTTCTCGACGACATGAACCTGGCCATCGACCAGGCTGCCATCGCCGCGGGACGCTCTCCGTCCGAGATCACGAGGCTCTACAACATCATGGGCCGTTTCGGCAGCAACGACGGCTTCCCCACCGGTTCGGCCCGGGAGTGGGTCGAGCAACTGGCCGAGCTGACGGTGGACAGCGGTATGTCCACCTACATCCTGGCCTCCGATGACCCCGACACCATTCGCCGGTTCGCCGGTGAGGTGGCACCCGGGGTGCGCGAACTCGTTGCCGCAGAGCGCTCTTCGTCTCCAGAGGAACCGCTGGCGTTGGGTTCACTGACCGATGCACTGCCCACCGCTCCACGCGCGAAGGCGACGATCGAGGCGTCGCCGCTGACCGTCGTACCCACGCCGGCGCCGGTGACCCGTCGCTCCACCGAGCAGCCGTGGGACGAGTCGACCCGGCCGCATCGCCCAGCGGCCGATCCGACGCGGCTCTACACCGCGCACGAGCAGGCGAGCGGACAGCACCTGGTCGACATCCACGATCAACTGCGTCAGGAGTTGGAGCAACTTCGCGGCATCGTCGACCAGGTGATCGCCGGTCAGCTCGATGTTGCCGAAGCTCGTTCTGCCATCAACGAATCCACCATGCGACAGAACAACTGGACCGCTGGGGTCTACTGCGCTCAATACTGCCGGGTCGTCACGACGCACCACACGATCGAGGACGTGAGCGTCTTACCGCACCTGCGCTCTGCTCAACCGTCGCTGGATCCGGTCATCGACCGGCTGGAGGAGGAGCACCGGGTGATCCACGGCGTGCTCGACGGTGTCGATCAGGCCCTCGTGGCGTTCGTCAGCGAGCCCGATGGTCCGGACCGGCTGCAAGACGCCCTCGATCTGCTCAGTGACACCCTTCTTTCACACCTGTCGTATGAGGAGCAGGAGCTGGTCGAGCCGCTGGCGCGACTGGGGTTCTCCTGAGGGATGCACCGCCTGCTGACTGCGGCATTGGCGCTGGCCTTCTTCACGGTCAGTCCAAGCTATCCACCACCTGGCTCCGCCGAGCTCGCCGCCCTATCAACGGTGCAGCCCAGCGTCGAATCCACCTGCAGCAACGTTGTTTTCCTCACTGACGGCTATCGGGCCGCGACCACGGGCTCGTCGTACGGTCAGCTCCCCGCCCGCGCGGGTTGGCGGGTCGAGTTGATCCGGTACGACGACGCGATCGTCGGCATCATCCAGCCGCACACGCTCGACTGGACCGTGGATCATGCCGTACCCGTCGTGGTGCAACGGGTGCGATCCTTCCACGCCGCCTGCCCGGCTGCTCACATCACGTTGCTCGGCTATTCCTTCGGTGCGTTGATCGCGGGCGACGCCGCGGAGCACTTCGCACACTCCGATGATGTGCCACGCCAACAGTTGAACGCCGTGCTCTACGGAGACCCACGAAGACCATTGTCCCGCAATGGAATCGAAGGATGGGCCGGTGGCTACCTGACGGTGATGGCCACCGTGCCCGGGATCACCGCCTCTGCGCCACGCGACTTCGGCGAACTGCGGGTTTCGGAGGTCTGCAACCAGAACGACGTCATCTGCAACGCTGCGAACCCGCTGACCAATCCAGCGGCGTTCCGGGCGGAGGTGGACGGCTACCTGAATGGCGCGCACTACTACGCGATGGACCCGTGGCGCGATGCCCAACCCGGTGACCACTATGTCCCCGCGACAGGGCCGCTGACCTACGGCGGACCCGCCGGGGATCTGCCGACACCCCGCGAACTCACCCAACCCGGCGGCGTGGACGTTGCCGGTCTCCTGCAGTGGCCGCTGAACTATCTGGTGAACCGGTTGGATTGGGCGGAGGGTCTGTCCCGCTTCGGATTACCCGGAGACGCCCTGATCCACGAGTTCATCGCCTGGTCGGAGCGCAACGGGGTGCAACTCTAGACCGCTTCAGACCGCTTTAGACAGGCGCGGGATAGCGACTGACCCACGGTGCTGCCTGCTCCAACTGGGCTGCCAGGGCGAGCAACCCGGCGTCCTCACCGAGCCGTCCGACGAACTGCACGCCGAGCGGCACCCCGTCGGCGGTCCAGTGCAGCGGCACGTTGATCGCCGGCCGACCGGTCATGTTGGCCAGCTGGGTGTACGGCACCCAGCCGAGCGCTTGCTCGACGAGGTCGTCGGCAATTCCGCTGAGCGCCAACAGCTTTCCGGCTCGTGCCCGCGCGATGACCCGCGAACCCACCTGCAACGCGTGCGGCGTCTCGGTTTCACCGACCTTCAGGGGGACCTTGGCCAAGGTGGGCGTCAACAACAGGTCGTAGGTGTCCTGGTAGTCCACCAGCGACCGGGTGAACTCGTGGATCCGCTCCAGCGCCATGAACACCGGCCCGATGCCGGTCGCACGCCCTAGCTCAGCGACCGCCAGGGTGTCCGGTTCGAAGTCGGCGTCCTTGGCTCCGAAGATCTCCTTGATCCGGGTCACCTGGCCGTAGAGCTGGGCGAACCAGATGGTCAGGAAGTCCCGTGACAGTTGCGCATCGTCGTACGGCGGCTCGACCTCCTCGACCTGGTGGCCGAGCTCGGTGAGCACCTGCGCAGCTTCCTCGACGGCCTGGATCGCGTCAGCGTCCGGCGAAGGATTGATGGCCGACTTGGTGGAGTAGCCGATGCGCAAACCGGTCGGCGGGGTCTGGATCGCGACGCTGAACGGCACTGCGGGCTGGACGATCTGGGTGCCCTCGTACTTGTTCGGCCCGATGATCGCATCCAGGAAACCCGCTGTGTCGCGGACGGTTCGGGAGACGACGCCCTGGGTCACCCAGCCGAGGAGCGGATCACCCTCGACCGGACCGAACGGCGTCAGCCCGCGACTGGTCTTCAAGCCCACCAAGCCGCAGCACGCTGCGGGGATCCGGATCGAGCCGCCGCCGTCGTTAGCACCTGCCACGGGCACGATCCCGGCGGCGACCGCCGAGGCGGAGCCGCCGGACGAACCACCGGAGGTACGCTCCAGATCCCACGGGTTGCGGCACGGTCCCCACAACGTCGGCTCCGTGATGCCCTTCGAGCCCAACTCCGGCGTGTTGGTCTTGCCGAAGATGACCACGCCTGCGTCGAGGAACTTCTGCACCACGCTCGAGTGCTCCGTGGCCTTGGCGTTGCGCAGTGCGGCGGTGCCGTGACTGGTCGGCAGACCGCCGTACTCCTGCAGCAAGTCCTTGATCAAGAACGGAACTCCGGCAAACGGACCGGTGAGCGGTTCGGTCACCCGTCGCTCAGCGATCGCATCCATTCGCCGCACGATGGCGTTCAGTTTCGGATTGACCTGGTCGGCCCGTTGCTGGGCCAGAGCCAGCAGGTCGGCGGCGCTCGCCTCGCCGTCGGCGACCTTCGCGGCCAGGCTCGTGGCGTCGTACGTCGAGTATTCGCTGAGTTCCACCTGGGAAGAGTACGTGGTCAGCGTGTGATGTGAGCCACATACTGTGCACATGACGCTCGACACCGCATCCGCCTGGACGTTCCGCAATCACTGGATGAGTCACGTGGGACGGCACGCCCAGATGCAACCGGACGGTACGGCGCTGCGCTACCTGGGTGCCGACACCAGCTGGGCGGCCCTCGACGAGCGATCGCGCCGGCTCGCCGGTGGTCTGCGGGGTTTGGGGGTCGAGGCGGGCGACCGGGTGGCCTTGCTGTGTCTGAATCACCCGCAGTTCGTCGAGATCGTCCTGGCCGCGAACCATCTGGGTGCGATCGCGGTGCCGCTGAACTTCCGTCTCACCCCGCCCGAGGTCGCCTACGTGCTGCAGGACAGCGGGGCGAAGGTCGTGTTCGCAGATTCGCCTCTGCTACCGGCCCTTTCGCAGGCCGGCGAGCTGACCGTGGTCGACGTGGGGTCCTCGGCCGGTGACCGGTGCGCGTACGACGATCTGCTGGGTGAGCCGATCGAGCACGGCGACGTGCCGGAGTCGGCGACCGCCTTGTTGATGTACACCTCGGGCACCACCGGGCGGCCCAAGGGCGCGATGCTGTCGCACGCCAATCTGGCGGTGCAGTCGATGACCTGTATCCGGGCGATGGAGACGTTCGACGAGTCGGACATCGGCTTCATGACCGCACCGTTCTTCCACATCGCGGGGCTCGGATCGTTGGCACCCAACCTGCTGCTCGGCGTACCCACGGTCATCCATCCACTTGGTGCGTTCGACCCGGCGGCGGTCTTGGATGCCTACGAACGTGAAGGCGCCACAGTGGTTTTCAACGTGCCGCAACAGTGGCAGCTGTTGTGCGCGGAGCAGGAGGCCCGGCCGCGGTTGCTGAAGTTGCGGGTACTGACCTGGGGCGCGGCCCCCGCGTCGGACGCGTTGTTGCGACAGATGGGAGCGACGTTCGACGGTCTGATCGTGGCCGTCTTCGAGCAGACCGAGACCTCACCGATCACCTGTGTCCTGCGTGGCGAAGAGTCGTTGCGGAAGCTGGGCTCGGTGGGTCGCCCGATCCCGACCATCCAGTACCGGGTCGTGGACGAGGCGATGCAGGACGTCCCGGTGGGCACGGTCGGCGAAATCGTCTACCGCGGGCCGCAGGTGATGCAGGGCTACTGGAACAAGCCGGCAGAAACGGCAGCGGCCTTCTCCGGTGGTTGGTTTCACTCCGGTGACCTGGTGAAGCAGGACGACGAGGGCTTCGTCTGGGTGGTCGATCGCAAGAAGGACATGATCATCTCCGGCGGCGAGAACATCTACTGCGCCGAGGTGGAGAACGCGATCGCCGACCACCCGGCGGTGCTCGAGGTGGCGGTCATCGGCCGACCCGATCCGCAGTGGGGTGAGGTGCCAGTGGCCAACGTGTCGCTGCGCCCGGATTCCGAACTGACCATTGAGGAGCTGACCGACTTCCTCGGCGACCGGCTGGCGTCCTACAAGCGGCCGAAAGAGTTGGTGGTCCTGGAGGCGCTGCCCCGCAACGCGAGCGGGAAGATCCTCAAAACGACTCTGCGCCAGCAAATCTGACCAGCTACGGAGTCTGATCCCAGCGCTGGCTGTAGCGGCGCAGCGCCTGCAATTCAGCGATGCCAGAGACCGTCTCCGACCTGAGCAGGCTGCCGATACCACGCAGTCCAGCATCGACAGCGGCTTCGGCGTCTTGCGAAGGAGTCGTCAACGAACTCTCGGGTCTGACGTCACGGCGATCCGCTGGAATCCCGTCCAGCAACCGGTAACTGTCCAAAATCGTCTGCGCAGCCTGGCGTGCGGTTTCCTGATCCAACACCGACAAGTTGGCAATCGCAGCGGTGAACGAAGCCAGATCCGCAGCGTCGATAGGTCTTCCGTGCGTGGACAACGCATCACACGCGGCCCGCAGCAGCCGCTCCACCTGCTCGACGGTCGCCCCAACGCTTCGGCCGCTCGCACGCAAGCGATCCATCTCCCGATGGAGGTCGCGGCTGGCACGGCAGAATTCGCCATCCCGCAGCGCGAAAAGTGCCTGCTTCGCCCATGCCGCATCTCGCGGACTTCCGAGTGCCGCAACCGCACCCGGGAGGTATGCGACGTCAGGGCAGACCTGGAACCGGGGATTGTCACGGATCCAGTGCGAAACATAGAACGCTGCTCCCGCCAGCGCGGCAACGACCGCAAGGAACACCAGTGAGACGGCGAGCGGCGGCTTCGGGCTGTCGCCCAATGTAAGGCGGAAACTGCCCACGGCAATGACTGTTCCCGCCATCCCCACGTAATCCAGCGCGCCATTCTGAAGCCACCCCGCGACGGCCGGTGCGCGGCGTACGTCGGGACACACCACGAACCGGTGCACCGGCCCTTCCTCTTGCTGAATCGTTAGTTCGACCCCGCGCTCGACCACCACCGCATCGAAACGGGTGACGTCACCGGATCGCCACCGGCCGGACAGCGCCCGGCTCGGCTCCGGATCGCGGCCGGGCTCGGATAACCGGTCGATCCGCTCGTCGAAGCGCTTGCTGGACAAGCTCTCACCCAAGACTGGACTCGTCCCAGCGCCTGCTGTAGCTGCGCAACTCCTTCAGCCCGGTCACCCCCGCATCGGTGTGGCGGTCCACGATGTCATCGACGGCCCGCATCGCAGCATCTACCGCGTTATGCGCATCCTCACTCGGAGCCGACCCACCCACCGGAGCTACTGCGCGGCGATCAGGCGGAATCTCGTCGAGCAGCCGGTAACTGTCCACGACAGTCTGTGCAGCCTGCCGCACCGTCTCCTGCTCCAGCACCGGCAAGCCCGGCACAACGTCGATAAGGACTCGCAGCTCACTCGCGTCATCGCTCCTATCGTGCTCGCGCGAGGCTGCAGCAGCGGCTGACACCAGCTCAACGATCGCCCCCACTGGATCGCCGGCAGCCACCGCCGACGGCGGATCGACCATCATGTGGTGCAGCAGAGTACTGCCGGCGCAGAAGTTGCCGTCCCGCAGCGCGTTGACAGCCTGAGTTGCCCACGCTGTGTCGCGTGGATCGTCGGCAAGAGCAAGCGTCTCGGGCAGGGTCGCCGAGTGAGAACACCGTTGGTAACGGGTCGCCGATCCGGACCAGAAGTAGAGCCGGGTGAACGCGAGCGCCACGAGGAGAAACAGCAGGACGAACGGTGGCCCGAGGGCTTCCGGTATGACCGGAGGCTGTTCTACGCCATTGTCGTCAGGCATCGGAATGGTCGCAAAGAGCGATATCGCTGCCATTCCTAACGATCCGAAAATGATGTATTTGCTGCCGAACGCATAGAAGTCGCCGCGCGTCACTGCCGGGCTGTGGTCATACCGATAGAGCCAATAGCGTTGTCTAGGGCCGCGCTCCTGGCGCACGGTCACCTCGACGTCGGGCCCTATCTCCCGCGCAGCGAATTCGACCACCGCGCCATCCAACTTGCGGCCGAGGAAACTGCGTGTGGGCCACACGACATTGTCGTCAACCGGTCCACGCCTCATGCTGCCCCCTTGTCCGACTCACATCGTATGCAGGACGGGTCTCAGAGGTAAGCCGATACCGTGGAACCATGCCGGGCGAAGCGCTGACCATCGACGGTCTCGACCCGCGGTACGACGCGCGGCGGCCCACGGTCGAAGACGTCCCTGCCGTCACCGCGCTTCTGCGGGCCCACCAGCTTGCCGCCCACGGCTCGGCCAGCGTGGACCCCGACATGGTCGAGACGAATCTGGTCGGCTACGGCTCGTGGACCCGCCGACAAGCCCTGGTCTTCGACGACAGCACGCTGGTGGCGTGGCTCTCGGTGCACGACCGGGCCGCCGGGCGCAGCATGGTCGACGTCACCGTCAGCCCGGACGTCCCCCAGACCGACGCTGCGGCGATCGCGCGCGCTCTCTTCGGCTGTGCTGAGCGCCTGGCCCGTGACATCGCCCGGGCCCGGCAGTTGCACAGCACCCTGCTGGACTCGGGTGCCTACGAGACCGACGCCCGTCAGCAACAGTGGCTCACCGACTACGGCTTCGAGAAGGTGCGGACCTGGTTGCAGATGAGCCGCCCGGTGACTGCCCAGGACGCGACCGGCGTACCTCCCGCGCGCGAGGGCGTCACGGTCCGGTTGGTCCGCCAGCACCCCGACGGCCTGCCCGTCGCCGAAGACCTGCAGACGGTGCACCAGGTGCTCGAGGAGTCCTTCCAGGACCACTTCAGCTCCTACCGCGAGAGCTTCCCGGAGTTCATCATGCGGTTGCGTGAGGATCCCGGACACCGTTGGGACCATTGGTGGTTGGCGACCGTCGAGGTCGACGGTGAGGAGTTGCCGGCGGGGGCCGTCGTCACCACCGTGCTGCCCGAGGACGCGGACGGATTCGAAGGTACGTACGTCGATTACATCGGTGTGCATCGCCGGGCCCGTGGCCGTGGGGTCGCCAAATCCCTTCTCAACAAAGTCATTTCAGAAACTGCCAAGCGCGGTGGCAATCGCGTCGGCCTGGAGGTGGATGCGGACTCACCGACCGGAGCCGACGGCCTCTACACCTCGATGGGTTGGGTGACCAGCTACCGCACCCAGTCCTGGCATCTGGAGCTCGACCTGCACTGAACCCGTCATCGGCGGGCGCGGCGGGTCTCCTCCCGCATGCGCTCGACCGTCGCCACGAGTTCGGCGGTCTCCTTCTGCCGGGTGCCCGGCGGGTACTGCGCAGGTTGCCGACAGATTCGATCGAGGCGCTGGGCGTCGTGCGCGAGGCTTGCCGCCTGCACGGCGGTGAGCCACTCCCTGGACCGGCTCAATCCAGCAGCGATGTCACCGGAGCCGGTCCGGCCGAGGGTCAGGATCACTTCGCCGAGCCAATCTGCCTGGTAGTCGGCCAGATTCGCGTCCTGGTTGCGTTGCTGGCTGGAGGCTTCGAGCAGCGCTTCCCGTAGCCGGAACATCGCTTCCTGCACCCGACCGTCGCCCCACGACAAGTGTTGTTGCCGGCACGCCGTGACCACCTCCTGCGCCCGGTCGACGACGGCCTCCTGCTCGCTGCGGGTGGTGCTCGCGACCCACTCCTGCAGTTGCGCGGCGTCCCGCGGACGGCCGCTACGCGTCAACTCGCGCTGCGCCGCGAGCAGCTCCGAGTGTCGGTAGCCCGTCACGACGAGCGGGCCGGGTGGGTCCACGTCGGCGAGAACGCTCACCCTCTCCATCGACTGCTGCGGATCGAGATCCAACGGATCCTGTTGCGACCATTGCGACTTCGCGTACTGCTCTAAGGCTCGCAAGGTGGTTGTGTCACTGACGAAGCTGGCCGCTTCGGCTTCTCGCAGCACGTTCTGCGCCGCTTGCACGATCCCCGCGAAGCGTTGCTCCGGCGTCACGCCGTCCTCGTCCGCGGTCCGCCGCAGATAGCCCGGGATCTCCCGCAGCGCGCGATGGCCCTGCACGATCGCCGCGGCCGCCGCCTGGGTCTCTGCCTGCTGCTGGATACCCAGGAAGGACTGGCGCCGCCCCACCCGAGCCGGCAAATCCGTGTCGGTGCCGTCGACCGCCGTGCTCAACACGTCACGGGCCTCAGCGAACACATCGCCGCCGCTGGGCTGCTGACCAGGCGATCGGCGTACGTCGAAGTGACGGGTCAGCCACCAGGTCAAGGCGACCACCAACAGCGTCCACGCGACGAACAACAGCCACATCCGGCCACACCCCCTTCGTGACCTCATCTTCTCCCGCAACCGGCTGGATACCGCCCAAAGTGGCGGCCTTGAACCCCGCGCGGTGAGTAGCGTGATCGCAGTCCATCTCAGCGAGGAGAGCACCGTGTCGGATCTGCAGGTCGTTGCCACCATTCCCGCCAAGCCCGAGGCTGCCGACGCGATTCGCGCCGCGCTCAGCGCGCTGGTCGAGCAGACCCGGCAGGAGGAGGGTTGCGTGTCCTACGACCTCTTCGAGTCGGCCGCCGCGCCCAACACGTTTGTGACCGTGGAACGGTGGCGTGATCAGGCCGCGCTCGATGAGCACATGCGTTCACCCCATCTGGCTGAGGCGTTCGCGGCGGCCGATGGCGCGCTGGCCGGCGACGTCGCGATCCACCCACTGGTGCCCGTCGAGGACTGACCCCGCGCCCGGCGGGGACAGCGTAGGTTTTGAGCATGCGCTCCGACACGCTCACCCTGACCGCCGGCGACGGCACCCAGCTCCACGTCTACCGCTGGCTGCCCGACGGCGAGCCGACCGCGATCGTGCAGATCGCGCACGGGATGGCCGAGCACGCCGGCCGTTACGAACGCTTCGCCCAGGCCCTCACAGACCATGGCTACGCGGTGTACGCCGAGGATCACCGTGGTCACGGCGTCACCTCCGAGACGACCGGGGTGGGGTACCTCGCGGACGGCGACGGCTTCGACACGGTCGCCGAGGACTTCGTGACGGTCTTCGACAAGGCCAGCGACGAGTTCCCCGGCCTCCCCAGGGTGCTCTTCGGGCACAGCATGGGCTCGATGCTGGCCCGACACTTCGCGACCAAGCACAGCGACGACATCTCCGCGCTGATCGTCTCGGGCACGGCAGGTGACCCCGGCCTTCTCGGCAAGGCCGGCAAGGTCGTCGCCACCCTGGAGTCCAAGGTCCGCGGCAAGCGCACACCGAGTCCGCTGATGAACAAACTGGTCTTCGGCGAGTACAACAAGGCGTTCAAGCCCAACCGCACCGACTTCGACTGGTTGTCGCGCGACGAGGCCGAGGTCGACGCCTACATCGCGGATCCGCACTGCGGCAAGGTGTTCAGTTCCGGCTTCTACGCCGACCTGCTCTCCGGGTTGGACCGGATCAACTCCGAGGAGCACGTCGCCACGGTGCGCCGCGACCTGCCGATCCTGCTGATCGCGGGCGACAAAGACCCGGTTGGCGACAACGGCAAGGGCGTCGAGGCCGTCGGCGCGCAGTACGAGAAGCTCGGCGTCACTGACGTCACGGTGATCCTCTACCCCGGCGCCCGCCACGAACTGCTCAACGAGACCAACCGCGACGAGGTCACCGAGGGTGTCCTCAGCTGGTTGGAGCAGCACCTTCCGCAGTAGTCGCGTCCGGGGCGTGCTCTGCGGCGCGCCGCAACTCGTCCAGTTCTTCCTCGGCCTCTGGCAACAACACGCTCAGGTGCTCTTCATCGGCCAGCAGTTTGGTGCCCAGGAAGGTGAGGATGATTCCGGCGAGTGCCCACACCAGGATCGTCACCAGGAACGGCCACACACCTGCCCCGTCGAAGTAGACGACCCGTCGGATCGCCTCTGTCGCTGACCCGTTCGGCAGCCAATCGCCGATGACCCGCCAGAAGGTCGGCAGCACATCGGTCTGGTAGGCGCCGCCCGCGCTGGGGTTACCCAGCACCACGAAGAGCAGCACGGCAAGTCCGATCCCCAGCACCCCCAGGAAGGATTGGAAGGCGATGGTCACGCTGCTCGCGGCGTACGACACCAACGTCCCGATCCCGACCAACGCCCAGAAGTGGCCGGTGATGGCCCCCAACCCCTGGTCGACGACCAGGGCGCCGCCGAGACCGGACAGGAAGGCGTAGGGCAGTAGACCCAGCACTCGGGCGGAGGCGCGGGTCAGGTTGTGCGCCCGGGTGCCCTTGGCGACACCCAGCAGTGAGGCCACCAGGTAACCGCCGACCATCCAGCCGATCGCCAGGTAGAACCCGGTCAGACCGCGCCCGTCACCCGATTGCAGAGGTACGACGTCCACGGACTTGATCGTGCGCTGCTGTGTCGCGGTCGCCTGGGTGAACAGCGTTTCCATGCTGGTGACAACCGACGTGCCGCCTCCGCTGGCCACGAGCAGGGTGTCCTGCGTGCCCGAGGGGTTGATCACGAAGGCCGCGCTCACCTCGACGTCCTTGATCTGCTGCCGAGCGGCCGCCTCACTGGCGACGACATGCGCCTTAACCGGCGAGCCGTCGATGCCGTTGAGCTTGGCCACGGTCTGCTCGCCGACCTGCTGGGTGGGCGCGACCACCGCAACCGGCACATCCTTCGGCTTCGGCTCGTGGAACGCCCCGACGTAGGACCAGATGAACGCGACCTGAAGGAGCAGGACGCCGATCATCAGCACGACGGTGCGGGCATCGATGGAATCGCGCAGCTCTTCGGCAAACGTCGGAGCAGCGTGTTTGGGTTCGCGGGGCATGAAACTTCCTACGGCCAAGAGTTGTTCGGGCGCAAGGGCACCCCTACATCATTTCGACACTACATCTGTAGTAGGAGGGCTCGCCAGCCGAACCGGCGTGCGTCTACTCACACGGCCAGCCCGCGATCGGCGTACCGGGAAGCGCAGTGGTCAGGTTCTAGGAGAGATCCGGGATCCAGGAGACATCGGCGGCAGCAAACGTCTCGATCGCTCCCAGATCCGCGGGCCGAAGACGGGACCAACAACAAGACCCCGGCCCATGAGGACCGGGGTCTGCTGATCTGTGCGCGAGGGGGGAGTTGAACCCCCACGCCCTTTCGGGCACACGGACCTGAACCGTGCGCGTCTGCCTATTCCGCCACTCGCGCGAGTGCCGGTCTAGTGTGCCTGTTCATCGGCCGATTCACCAAACTGAGTGGCGCCCAGCTCGGGTCCAGCGCGGCTCGCCGATCGCCACACCTAGCGCAGTTACCATGATCGTGCCCTGCGCCAACGCCCAGGGCAGCCGTCACGCACAACGCGCGCGGCACCGACCGGGAGGCCAGACATGGGTGTGTTCGAGAAGCTGGAAAGGCGCCTCGACAAGAGCGTGAACTCTGCCTTCGCCCGGGCGTTCCGCTCCACAGTGCAACCGGTCGAGATCGCCAGCGCCATCCGCGGCGCAATGGACGACACCGCCTCGCGCACCAAGCGGGGTGAGCAGCCGGTGGTGCCCAACGTCTTCACCGTCTACCTGTCCACCGAGGACCACGCGGAGCTCACCAAGGACGAGAAGGGCCTGGCCGACCAGCTGATCGCGGCCACCGCCGAGCACGCCGACACCCAGCGGTACGCCGCGCGCGGACCGTGGGCGGTCACCTTCGAGTTGGACGACACCCTGGAGACCGGCGTCTTCCGGTTGCGGCCCTCCATCGCCAAGGACCCCGCGGCGATGAACGAAGCACCCGCGAGCGCCGAGGCTGCCTCCGACGAGCCGTTCAACGTCCGGCCGGCGGGTCTGGGCGCGGCGTACGCCCAGTGGCAGCAACCGCCGGTCGAGACGTTCGACGAACGGGTCGAGGACCAGTCACCGTTCAACGCCCCGCAGTACGACGAGCCCGACTTCAACGCGAACACCTGGCAGGACGAGGTCGACGAGCGCGACCCGTACGCCGCGGCTCCCCGCCAGTTCCAGGCCCGCCCGTACCTGGTCATCCAGGGCGAACGCTACGAACTGGCCGGTGCGATCACCGTCCTTGGCCGTGACGAGGAAGCCGACATCATCATCTCCGACCCGGGCGTCTCCCGGCGGCACAGTGAGATCCGGGTGACCAACGACGGCCCGCACAAGGTCGCCTCCGTGCGCGACCTCGGCTCCACCAACGGCACCTACGTCAACGGCGACCAGATCACCTCCGCGCGGTTGCGGAACGGTGACCGGATCACCATCGGGCGCACCAGCATGACGTACGGCGACGGGTCCCGCCGGTGAGCGGGCAACCCCCCAGAGGTGCTGCATGAGCGAACTGACCATCACGCTGATCCGGTTCGGCGTGTTGATCGCCATCTGGGCGTTCGTCATCGCGATCGCCCTCGTGCTGCGCAACGACCTCTACGGCACCCGGGTGGTGACGCGCGGCGCGACGGCCGCGAGCGCCGTACCTCGCGAGCGGGCGCAGCGCCGCAAGCGCGCCAGCGGCCCGACCCATCTGATGGTGACCGACGGTTCGATGCGCGGCAGCCGCATCCCCCTGGGCGACACACCGATCCTGATCGGTCGCAACCCCGAGTGCAGCCTGGTCCTGAGCGACGACTTCGCCAGCGGGCGGCACACCCGCATCTACCGCGACGGCCTGCAGTGGTACGCCGATGACCTGGGCTCCACGAACGGCACCTTCGTCGAGGACCGCCGGATCAGCGAGCACGCCGCGTTGAAGCAGGGCAGCGAGATCCGGATCGGGCAGACCGTCCTCGAGGTGCGATGAGCATCGCTCTGCGGTACGCCGCGCGGTCCGATCTGGGCCTGGGCTCCAAGGCGCGCAACGAGGACTCCGCCTACGCCAGCCCGGACCTGCTGATCCTGGCCGACGGTATGGGCGGTCACGCGGCCGGTGACGTGGCCAGTTCCACCGTGGTCGCGCACCTGCTGGAGTTGGACGACGACTCGCACGGCGCCGATGACGTCCTGCGCGACCTCGGTGATTCCGTGGCCGGCGCCAACGCCCGGCTGACCGACTACATGACCGCCAACGCCGACCTGGACGGCATGGGCACCACGTTGATCGCGCTCGTGCGGTCCGGGGACATGTTGGCCCTGGCCAACATCGGTGACAGCCGCGCCTATCTGTTGCGCGATGGCACCTTCACCCAGATCACCAAGGACCATTCGTTCGTCCAGTCGCTGCTGGACGAGGGTCGGATCACCGCGGACCAGGCCGTCCACCATCCGCAGCGTTCGCTGGTCACCCGGGTCCTCACCGGTCGACCCGACGACGAGCCCGATCTGTCGCTGCGCGAGGCCAAAGTCGGGGACCGCTACCTGCTGTGCTCCGACGGCCTGTCGGACTACGTCGCCGGGAGCACGATCGAGGAGATCGTCCGCACCGCCGACACCGTCGAGGAGGCCGCGGACCGACTCATCGAGATCGCCTTACGCGCCTCCACCCGGGACAACGTGACGGTGGTCGTCGCCGATGTCGTCGAAGGTGATGACGACTCGGCCACCCAGGACCCCACGGTGGTCGGTGCCGCCGCGACCCGCACCGTCGGTGATCCGTCCTCGCCCGAACCCCGCACCCCCGCGGAGAAGGCCGCTGCCCTGCGACGGTCGCTGTCCGATCCGTTGCCGGAGCAGGAAGCCACCGACGAGTTGGAGTTGGCCGAGCAGTCGCGTCGGCCCCGTTGGCTGCGCTGGAGTGTTGTTGCTGCTGTGGTCGCCGCGGTCCTCGGGCTGGCCACGTACTTCGGGTACGCCTGGACCCAACAGCAGTACTACGTCGGTTCCGCAGACGGCAATGTCGCCATCTTCCAAGGGGTTTCGCAAGACATCGGGCCGATCCGGCTCCATTCGGTCAAGGAGCGCACGGACATCGCGCTGACCGATCTGCCCAGCGCGTTCCGCCAGCAGGTCAACGACACCATCTACGCTTCCTCCTCCGAGGACGCCCAGCAGATCGTCACCAACTTGCGGGTCCAGCAGGCGGCGTGTCAGTCCAACCCACTGGGGTGCAGCTGATGAGTATCGTCACCGCCGCCGCGCCGCGCACCCGGCGCAACACCGAACTGCTCCTGCTGATCTTCGCGATCGCGATCGTGCTGCTGTGCTACACCAACGTGGGGCTGGCCATCGACGGCACAGTGCCGGCCGATCTGGTCACCCTTGGGGTCGGGTTTGCCGCGCTGACCCTGGTGTTCCACCTGGTCCTGAGGTGGCGGGCACCGTACGCCGATCCGGTCCTGCTGCCGATCGTCACCCTCCTCAACGGGCTGGGTGTGGTCATGATCCACCGGATCGATCTGGCGAAGGGGTTGTCGATCGGCGAGGGCGCGGCGCTGCGCCAGTTGATGTGGAGTGCGCTGTCCATCGTGTGTGCCGCGCTGTTGGTGATCTTCCTGCGCGATCACCGCCGCCTGCAGCGCTACAAGTACACCTTCGCCCTCGCCGGGCTGATCCTGCTGCTGTTGCCGTTGCTGCCGGTCATCGGCCGCAACGTCAACGGCGCTCGCATCTGGATCGGCCTGGGCGGCTTCACCTTCCAGCCCGGCGAGCTGGCCAAGATCTGTCTGGTCATCTTCTTCGCGGCGTATCTGGTGCAGACCCGGGACGCGTTGTCCCTGGTGGGCCGCCGGGTGCTGGGGTTCCCGTTGCCGCGAGCGCGCGACCTGGGCCCGATCATCGTGGCCTGGCTCGCCAGCCTGGTGGTGCTGGTCTTCGAATCCGACCTGGGCACCTCGCTGATGCTCTTCGGGGTCTTCGTCGCCATGCTCTACGTGGCCACCGAACGGGTCAGCTGGATCGCGATCGGCATGGTCCTCTTCGGGGCCGGTTGTTACGTCGCATATCTGCTGTTCGCGCACTTCCGGGTCCGGGTGGATCTGTGGCTGGACCCGTTCACCCCGGGCATGTCCGACCAGTTGGCCAAGGGCCTGATGGGGATGGCGGCCGGTGGACTGTTCGGGACCGGTCTGGGTCAGGGGCACCCGGAGATCACCTACTTCGCCAACTCCGACTTCATCATGGCCTCCTTCGGGGAGGAGTTGGGTCTGGTCGGCGTCGCGGCGCTGCTCACCTGCTACGTGATCATCGTCGAGCGAGCACTGCGCGCCGGCGTCGCCAGCCGGGACTCCTTCGGCAAACTGCTGGCCACCGGCTTCGCCGCGATCGTCGGCTTCCAGTGCTTCACCGTGCTGGGTGGGGTGATGCGGGTGATCCCGTTGACCGGTCTGACGACACCGTTCCTGTCCGCGGGTGGCTCTTCGCTGCTGGCCAACTGGTTGATCATCGCCCTGCTCCTGCGGATCAGCGACGGTGCCCGTCGACCGGACATCGCCGCACGCCCGATCGCACTGGGCGATGAGCCCACGCAGGCGGTGCCGGCCCGATGAACGCACCGATCCGCCGCCTCGGCCTGGTTCTCGCCGCGATGTTCTGCGCGCTGCTGGTGGCCGCCACCACGATCCAGTTCGTGCAGGCGCAGAGCCTCAACGAACGCCCCGGCAACCGGCGCACCCTGCTGGCGACCTACGGCAAGCAGCGCGGTGCGATCCTGGTCGACGGCAAAGCGGTGGCCCAGTCCGTGCCGGTCGACGACGACTACAAGTACCTGCGCACCTACCCGCAAGGCAAGCTGTACGCCAGCGTCACCGGCTACTACTCGATCGTCTACGGCACCAGCGGGATCGAGAACTCCTACAACGACCTGCTCTCGGGCAGCTCGGACAAACTCTTCTACCGGCGGATCGTCGACATGGTCACCGGTCAGAGCCAGAAGGGTGCCAGCGTCGAGCTGACCATCAATCCCAAGGCACAGCAGGTCGCTGCCGACGCGATGGGCAGCCAGCGCGGCGCGGTCGTCGCCCTCGACCCCCGCTCCGGTGCGATCCTGGCGATGTACAGCTCCCCGTCGTACAACCCCAACTCCCTTGCCTCGCACGACCTTTCGTCGGTGATGAAGACGTGGCAGCAGCTCACGACGGAGCAGTCCAATCCGATGCTGAACCGGTCGATCAATGAGCTCTACCCGCCGGGATCCACGTTCAAACTGATCACCTCCGCCGCCGCCCTCAGCAGCGGGAAGTACACCACCCAATCCGAGCTGAACGGTGCCGCCCGGCTGCCGTTGCCCGGTACGTCCATCTCGCTGCCCAACGACAACGGCCAGGCGTGCGGCGCGAACGACAAGACGACCTTGCAACATGCACTGACGATCAGCTGCAACACGGCGTTCGGGTCGCTGGGTATCGACCTGGGCGAGGACGCCCTGCGCAACCAGGCCAGCAAGTTCGGCTTCAGCCAACCGGTCACCGTCCCGATGAGCGTCACCCCCAGCGTTTACCCGACCGGGATGGACAAGGCCCAGACGGCCATGTCGGCGATCGGTCAGTTCGATGTGCGGGCGACCCCGCTACAGATGGCGATGGTGGCCGCGGGCATCGCCAACGACGGCAAGGTGATGACGCCGTACCTCGGGCAGACGGTGCGCGACGCCAATCTCAACATCATCCAAAGCGCCGACCCGAAGCTGTTCTCGACCGCGGTCACGCCACAGGTCGCGAATGACCTCACCACGATGATGGTCAGCGTCGTCGACGAAGGCACCGGCACCAAGGCGCGAATCGATGGGGTGAAGGTCGCGGGCAAGACCGGCACCGCCGAGACCGCCGCGAACCGCAACGCCGACGTGTGGTTCGTCGGCTTCGCGCCGGCGGACAATCCGACGGTGGCCGTCGCGGTGCTGGTCGAAGACGGCGGCACCGCCGGCCAGGAAGCCCTCGGCGGCACCGTCGCGGCGCCGATCGCCAAGAAGGTCATGGAAGCGGTGCTGCAGCAATGAACCCGGGGGACGCAGCAATGGAGGTAGTCCGGTGAGCGACCAGAATCCGCCGATCGACGACGGGGATCACACGGTCGCCGATCCGCCGCCGGCACAGGACCAGATCCCGGTCGGCGACAACACGCCACGCATTCTCGGCGGCCGCTACGAGGTCGGCGAACTCATCGGCCGTGGTGGCATGGCCGAGGTGCACCTGGGCCATGACAACCGGCTCGGTCGCACCGTCGCGATCAAGGTGTTGCGCACCGATCTGGCCCGCGACAACGCGTTCCTGACCCGGTTCCGCCGCGAGGCGCACTCAGCCGCCGGGCTCAACCACCATGCGATCGTCTCCGTCTACGACTCCGGTGAAGACATCTTCATCGAATCCGGCGGCGCCCGGGTTCAGATCCCCTACATCGTCATGGAGTACGTCGATGGCCGGACGCTGCGGGAAGTCCTGAACGAAGAGGGACACCTGAGTCCCGATGAGGCGGCCCGAATCACGATGGGCATCCTGTCCGCGCTGGAGTACTCGCACGAGAAGGGCATCGTGCACCGCGACATCAAGCCGGGCAACGTCATGCTCACCCGGGGCGGCAGCGTGAAGGTGATGGACTTCGGTATCGCCCGGGCGATCGCCGATTCCGGCGCGACCATGACCGGGGCGCAGGCCGTGGTCGGTACGGCGCGCTACCTGTCGCCCGAGCAGGCGCAGGGCGAGTCGGTGGACGCCCGCTCAGACCTGTACTCGGCCGGCTGCGTTCTCTACGAACTGCTCACCGGCCGTACCCCGTTCGTCGGCGAACCGGTGTCGCTGGTCTACCAGCACATCACCGACAAACCCCAGCCGCCGAGCGTCTACGAGCACAGCGTGCCGGCCGCGATGGATGCCGTGACCCTGCACTCGCTGGAGAAAGGCCGGGACGCCCGCTACCAGAGCGCCGAAGACTTCCGCGCCGATCTGCAGAACGCCCGCGCCGGGCGACCGATCAGCGCGGCAGCCCAACACACGTTGCGCGAAGCCGGGGTGACCCGCCCGGTCACGGAACGACCCGACAGTGTCGACCGTCGTGATCACACCAAGGATCTGCAGACCGCACCGCCGCGCAAACGACGCATGTGGTTGTGGGCCATTGCGGCGCTCGCGGCCCTGGTCGCCATCGTCGGCGTCGGATTGTTGATCAACCAGCAGTCCCGCGACAAGACGGCCGTCGTACCTCCCTTGAGCGGCATGACCCAAGCCGCGGCGGAAACCGCTCTGACCGCCAAGGGCTTCCAGGTCAGCGTGCGGAACGAGGCGGACAACGCCGCCAAGGGCACGGTGATCGACCAGGACCCACCCAGTGGCACCGAAGCCAACGTCGGTTCGGTCGTGACCATCACGGTTTCAGCCGGGCCCGGCAACAAGGTCATCCCGGCCAACCTGGCGGGGATGAGCTACGCCGACGCCACGGCGGCGCTGT
This sequence comes from Branchiibius hedensis, assembly GCF_900108585.1. Classification (NCBI taxonomy): domain Bacteria; kingdom Bacillati; phylum Actinomycetota; class Actinomycetes; order Micrococcales; family Dermacoccaceae; genus Branchiibius; species Branchiibius hedensis. The sequence continues at coordinate 3,338,676 of NZ_UESZ01000001.1, read as the reverse complement.
CGGCCGCTGGATTCCAGAACGTCAAACAGGGCGACCAACAGGTGGACGACACCCAGTGGGCGCAGGGTCTGGTGGCCACGACCAGTCCTGCCGCGGGGACGACCATTCCGGCGACCCAGACCGTCTACCTGAACCTGTCCAGCGGCCAGGTCACCGTGCCGCAGAACCTGGTCAACATGACGGCCTCCGAGGCGAGCGCGGCGCTGCTCAAGGCGCATCTGTTCATGAACCTCAAGCTGACGCCGGTAGGTAGTCAGAGTCAGGTCGGCCTGGTGCGCAAAGTGCAGGACGCGGGCGAGAAGGTGTCCGTGAATTCCAGCATCGACGTCTACGTCGGTACCTACACGCCGCCGAACACGACGATCACGGTGAGCCCGACCTCCCCGCCGACCACACCGACCAGTCCTCCGACGTCGTCCAGCGAGCCCACCTCGCCGACCCCGACCACGACCACGACGTCTGAGCCGCCCACCACCACAACCACACCGGCGCAGCCCTGAGGACTGCGGGTCGCGACCGGTCAGGCGGTGTGCACCAAGGGCACCAGACCCGCGGAGCGTTGCACGGCGTCGGTGGCACCGCAGATCGCGAGCCAATTGGCCAGCAACCGGTGGCCACCCTGGGTCAGCACTGACTCGGGGTGGAACTGCACCCCGTGCAGCGGCAGGCTGGGGTGCTGCACGGCCATGATGACGCCGCTGTCGGTGCGGGCGGTGACGACCAAGTCGTCGGTGACCGTGTCGGACTCGATCGCCAGCGAGTGGTAGCGGGTGGCGGTGAACGGTGACGGCAGGCCCTCCAGCACACCGCGGCCGTCGTGGATCACCTGGGAAGTCTTACCGTGCAACAACTCGGGGGCTCGCGACACGGTCGCGCCGTACACCACCCCGAGCGCCTGGTGGCCCAGACACACGCCGAGCATCGGTTGTGCCCGCTGTGCACACGCCTCGATCATGGCCATCGACACGCCGGCCTCCTCGGGCGTGCCCGGACCGGGGGAGACCAACACTCCGTCGTACGCCGCGCCCTCCTGGGGCGTGACCGCGTCGTTGCGCACGACGTCAGTCTCGGCGCCGAGCTGCTGCAGGTAGCCGACGATGGTGAAAACGAAGCTGTCGTAGTTGTCCACGACCAGGATGCGGGTCACCGCTCTATTGTGGCGCGTCCACAGTTGCGTGCCACTCGCTCCGCTCCTGACCCGCGCCGTTGGCCGCATCCACACTCGATCTGTTTCTGATTCACAACGCTACTGTGCGCCCACGGACCCGGCGGGCACCTTCGCGTACTGCAGACTCAACCCACCGCCGTACGCCGGGAAGGTCACGTTCTTCTTGGTCTGTACGTCGTAGCCCAGGCCGATCATGTCGACGTACTGCCGGTAGCCGGCCACCGAGGGGTCGTTCTCCAGGGCCGCTTTGAGCTGCGCCGGATCGCCCATCGCGGTGATCGTGAAGGGTGGGGAGTAGACCCGGCCCTGCAGCAGCAGCGTGTTGCCGACGCAGCGGACGGCGGAGGTGCTGATGACCCGCTGGTCCATCAGCATCATGGCGGTCGCGCCGCCCTTCCAGAGCGCGTTGACGACCCCCTGCACATCCTGTTGGTGGACCAGCAACCAGTCGTTGTTGGCGCCCTCGGGCAGTTGGCTCGGGTCGAGTTTGGAGTCGTTGAGCGTGACACTGACGACCGTGCCGGTGACCCCGGTGAAGCCGGCGCTGCGCGCTTTCTGGTCGACCTGCGCCTGCAGACTGCGCAGCCCGCTCGAGTCGGACTGGCTGTTCAGCGCATTCACTTCCGCTTGCAGCTTCGCCACCGTGCGCTGCTGCGCGGCCACCCGGTCGTTCCCGGACTGCACCACGTCGACCAGGCTGCGCGTCTCGGGGCGCAAGTCCTGACCGCCCGAGGTGGCGGCGCTGACCCCGAAGAGCACCCCGGCCAGGATCGCGATCGCGGGCACGGCGTAGGACCAGCGGCCGCGTGTTGCCAGCCGTTTCATACCATCGCCCCCCGCCTACCCGTGCGTCGTCGCCTAGGCTCTACGGTAAACCGCGCGAGCGCCCGCCGCTCGCACCGCAGGCAACCGCGGGCCGACTGGCCGCAACCGGGAGTAGATGTGAGCAGGGCCGACAACGGGGTCGAGGACGTCGACGACGAGTTCACCAGGCAGGCCAAGGACGCGGCCAACGCCGCAGCCGCCCGAGAAGATGCTGCCGACGCGGACACCGACGGCAGCCCCGCCGAGTCGAAGGACGCCGCCACCGACCGCACATCCGGCACGAAGCAGCCGGCTGACAAAGCGACCAAGGACAAAGCGGGCAAGGACGGCGCCGCCAAGGCCAAGGACAAGGCAGCGGCCGTCACCAAGACCAAGGACTCCGCCGCCGAGGACACCGAGCAGCCCACCAAACGCAGTCGGCGGGAACCCAAACCGGCGAAGGTCGCCAGTGGTCTGAACCCGTCCTGGTGGGTTCCGACCATGCTCGGTCTGATGGTGCTCGGCCTGCTCTGGCTCGTCGTGTTCTACCTGTCCAGCTCCAAATACCCGGTCCCGGGCATCGGCACCTGGAACCTGGCGATCGGTTTCGTGCTGTTGATGACCGGCTTTGCGATGACCACCCGCTGGAAATAGCTGCTTGAGTACGTCGAGGGGCCGCCGGTACATCCACCGGCGGCCCCTCGTCGTACCTGGTCAGCTCCTGCGGTCAGCAGTTCATGGCCACCGAGAAATAGGTGTCCTCGGCGTTGCCGTCCTTGTTGGTGACCTGAATGGTGACCGTGGTCGGATCTGTCGCGTAGGTCATGTCCGCTGACACGTCCTCGGTGTTGGCGAAGATCAGATCGGAGGTCGCGGCTGAGCACTTACGCACGTTGCGGTCGAACTCGATCTGGTAACGCCCCGTCGAGACCCTGGTGCTCGACACCACGCCCGACGACCCGCCGTAGACGGTGCCGGTGGGTGTGAGCACCGCGTAGAGCGGTTTGACGTAGTAGCCGGTCACATCCGCAACCGCGTGCGCCTTGCCCGGCGTCTTCAGGTTGAACGCCCAGCCGCCACCAGCCGTGATCGGCAACGTAATGCCGTTGGCGATCGCGCCGGTCTTCGGGTAGTTGATCGCGGAGGCCGTCGGCAGCGCTGTGCCCGCCGGCCACGCGTACATGTAGCTGCTCGAGGACTGGCCGATGGCGACCAGGTTCAGCGACAGCGCCACGGCATAGCTGGGCACGCCACACCCGGCGGACTTGCCGCCTTGGCTGGACAGGTTGCCGACCGCTTTGAAGCTGCGCTGGGAGTTGTTGAGCCGACCACCGGCGGTCCGGGTGTCCAGGACACGACACGGGGTCACGGCAACGAACTGCAGCTGCGATCCCGCTGGTAACGTCGGCGCGCCGGCGACGTGCGCCTGGCGACCGCCGGAGGCGCCGCCATTGGGGCTGGTACCGCCGCCGGCGGCGACGGCGACGGTCGCACTCGAGGCGACCAGGACGGCCGCGGCGACGCCCGCGACCTTGGGTGAAACGTGACGGAGAGGGCGCATGACGGTTTCCTTCGTTGAGACAGGTGGGCGGGGTTGCCCGGCTGTACCTCTTGAAGAGATAGACCACCGCGGCGGAATACGCCAGCCATTCCACGCTAGGACGCGCGTTCGAAGTTACACCCGTGTAGTTATCCACGGCCTGTGGATAACCCTGGGGATAACGCCCTGTCGGTTCAGAAGTTGTAGGCGTGCAGGATGAATGAGGGCACGTCGGCGGTCTGGTAACGCCACACCGCGAGGGCGATGAGAACGACGACAACCCCTGCGAGCGCCGCCCACTGCACCGGCGGACGCTTCTTCAGCGCGGTGTAAATACCGGCACACACGCCACCGGTGATCGCACCACCCAGGTGCGCTTGCCAGGCGATACCACCCACGACAAAACCCAGGACCGCGTTGATCACGATGAGCACGATGATCTGGCTGTAGTCACGCCCCAGGTGCCGGTTCAGGACCACGAGGGCCAGGAAGAGCCCGAAGACCGCTCCCGATGCCCCCACGGTGGGGGTGAACCAGCCGGAGGTCGGTGCCTCCTGCAGGGTGCGCGGCGTGCTGGCCAGCAGCATGTAGCCGACCGAGCCGCCGAACGCTGAGATCAGGTAGAGCGCCGCGAACCGCACCCGGCCCAGCAGCGGTTCGAGGTACTGCCCGCAGATCCACAGGGCGTACATGTTGAACACGATGTGGAAGATCGAGCCTTCGGAGTGCGCGAAGGCGGCCGTCATCGTCCGCCACGGCTGCGAACCGAACTGCACCGGCGCGAACCAGATGTCGCTGGTGAAGGTGGGCACGGCCTTCTGGATCAACCACACGACGGCACAGATGCCGATCAGGGTGTAGGTGACCACCGGGTTGCCGCGGGTGACGGTGCCCCCGAAGATGCCACCCGCCGTACGCACTGTTTTCGCGCCCTCGTTGACGCAGTCAACGCACTGGATGCCGACCGGCGCCGGGCGCTGGCATTCGGGGCACGTCGGCCGGCCGCAACGCTGGCAGGACACCAGCGCGACCCGATCGGGGTGTCGCGGGCAGGTGGGCAGCGCGGGAGCGCTCGAGGACTGGTCGGTCATGTTCTCTCAAACGATCGGGTACGCCGTGGGGTTACCCCACGACGTACCCGATCCTCGTCGTTTGGGTCGGCTGGGCGGTCGGCTCAGCGCTGAATGTCCACGGATTCGATCACGACGGGCTCGACCGGGCGGTCCTGGGCCCCGGTGGGCACCGCGGCGATCGCGTCCACGACGTCGCGGCTGGGCTGGTCGGCGACGGCACCGAAGATCGTGTGCTTGCCCTGCAACCAGGTGGTCGGCGCGACGGTGATGAAGAACTGCGAGCCGTTGGTGCCCTTGCCGCCACGCTTACCGGCGTTAGCCATCGCCAGGATGTACGGGGCGGTGAAGTCGCGGGCCGGGGAGATCTCGTCATCGAAGGTGAAGCCGGGGCCGCCGACGCCCTGACCCAGCGGGTCGCCGCCCTGGATCATGAAGCCGGGGATGATCCGGTGGAAGACCACACCGTCGTAGAACTTCGTCGGGTTCGAGCGCCCGGCGTCGTCGGTGTACTCCTTGGTGCCCTCGGCCAGGCCGACGAAGTTCTCGACCGTCTTGGGGGCGTCGTTCTCGTAGAGGTCGACGACGATGTCGCCGTGGTTGGTGTGCAACGTTGCCTTCATGGCGCCAGTCTGGCACGCCGCGCGCCGCGGCACCGCACGGTCTTGGGCCCCCAGCCACCCGGTCGGGCGCAAAGACCGGCAGACTGGGACCGAGCACTCCGGTCGCTTCGAGGCGGCCGGCCGAACCGCAAAGGGGCAATGACGTGGCCAAGACCAGGACCGAAGGACTGCTGGACGCCGTGCACGAAGTGGGCGAGAAGCTGAACGAGCAGTTTGCTACGGCGAAGGAAGCAGCGGCCCCGGTGCTCGAAGAGGCCAAGGAGAAACTGGTCGAGGGCGCCGAGCACGCCAAAGAGGTCATCGCGGAGAAGACCGAGGACGCGCGCGAGACGCTGGCCGACAAGGCAGACGACCTGAAAGACGCCGCCGCCGACAAAGCCGATGACCTGAAGGACGCCGCGGACCACCACTTCGCGGAGGCCAAGGAGGCGGCGGCCGACAAGGCGGCCGACCTGAAGGACGCCGCAGCGCAGAAGACCGCTGACCTCAAGGAGTCCGCTGCGGACAAGGCAGCCGATCTGAAGGTGGCCGCTGCCGAGAAGACCTCGGACGCGAAGGAAGCGGCCGCGCAGAAGACGGCGGACTTCAAGGACTCCGCCGCGGACAAGGCCGCCGATGCCAAGGACGCGACGGCGCAGGCGGTGCACGCTGCGTCGGGCTTGTCCGCCCAGGACGTGCGTGACCTCATCGAGAAGGGTTTCGCTGCGGTGACCGCCGCGAGTGCGGCCGCCGCCCAGAGCAGCAAACAGACGCTGGTCGCGGTGCCGAAGAAGAAGCGCGGCAAGTTCCTGATCGTCGTCGGCGTCGCGGGGCTGGCCACGGCCGGCGCGCTGATCGTGGCGGCCCGTCGCAAGAAGGCCCAGCAGGGCGAGCCGAAGCAAGCGGCCGCTGACATCGCGGCGCAGGTCGAGGAGACCACCGCCAAATTGCAGGGCCGGGCCGCCGATGCCGGCGACACCCTTGTGGACAAGGCCGACGATGCCGTCGCGGGCGTCGAGAACTCCCTCGACAACGCGATCGACGGCAACGCGCAGACCCGCCGCGCCCGCCGCGGAAACTGACCCCTACGGTTCGCTGATCGGCAACACCGGGGTCTGGGTGCCGACATCCTGGTCGAGCATCCGGGCCCGAGTCAGGGCTGTGGTGCCGAATCGCTGACGTACGTCGTCCACGGCCTGTTCGAGTTCCGCGCGGGTCTGGTCTCGGCGTACGTCATCCAACGGCAACAGCAGTTGCTCCGACCCGCGGGGGTCCAGCCCGGACAGGGTGACTCCGACGAGCGTGAGCCCGCGGTCGACGGCCTGCCCCCACACGTCGTACATCAAGGATCGGGTCGCGGCCAGGATCGGCGCGGTCGAGTCGGTGGCGCTGGCCAGCGTGCGCGAGCGGGTGGCGCGGGAGAAGTCGGCCCAGCGCAACCGCACCGTCACGGTGCGCGCCCGCAGGTCGGCGTCGCGCAGGCGGTGGGTGACCCGGTCCACCAGGCGGGTCAGGATGTCGTCGATCTCGCTCTCGCTGCGCGGCCGGGCGCCGAACGCGCTCTGGGATCCGATCGAGCGACGGCGGTGACCGGTGTGCACCGGGCGCGGATCGCGCAGGTTGGCGACGGCGTGCAAATGCCGACCGGCGGCCGGTCCGAGGGCGTGGGTGAGCGTGCGCTCGTCGAGTGCCGCCAACTGACCCACCGTACGAATGCCGCGTGAGCGCAGCTTCTCAGCCGTGACTTTGCCGACGCCCCAAAGCCTTTCGATGGGAAGCGGGTGCAGGAAACCCGCCTCGTCGGCGGGCACCACGAGCAACCCGTCCGGTTTGCAGTGCGCGCTGGCGATCTTGGCCAGGAACTTCGTGCGGGCGACACCGACCGAGATCGGCAGGCCCACGACGGCCCGCACCTCGGAGCGGATCACGGCGGCGACTTCCTGCGGGCTGGTGTAGCTGCGACGCAGCCCGCTGACGTCGAGGAACGCTTCGTCGATCGACAGCGGCTCGACGACCGCAGTGATGTCCCGCAGGACGGCGAAGACGTCCTTGCTGGCCTGGGAGTAGGCGGACAACCGGGGCGGTACGACGATCGCGTCCGGGCACAGCGAGCGCCAGATCCGCTCGGGCATGGCCGCACGAACACCGCAGGCTTTGGCCTCATAACTGGCGGCCATCGCAATGCCGCCCCCGACGATGACCGGTCGACCCCGCAGGTCCGGATCGTCACGCTGCTCGACGGAGGCGAAGAACGCATCGAGGTCGGCGTGCAGGATCGAGCCCTGGGACTGCCACGACGCTGCACTGGACACGAACATATGTTCGCACCCCGTGCTGACAGAGTGCGGAATGGCGGGCTTGTTGCGCAGCTACGGTGGGTATGCAATTTTGCTGCGGGCACCTGTAACAAGTCCTTATGGTTCCGTCATGTCCTATGTACCCGCGCCTTATGCGCCGGTGCCCTGGTTGATGCGGGTGTGGCGACACTGTGCACCCGATGTCGATCTGCGGACCCAACGCAACATCGCGCCGCTGATGCGCGTCTACCCCGGGGTTCCCAAGGATCTGTCGCACACGACGCTGTCGCGCTACGAGAACGGCACGGTGCCGGTCACGCTGGAACTGGTGACCGCGTTCGAGCAGGTGCTCGGTCTGGCGCCGGGGATCATCGGCGCGCACCTGGAAGACACCGACGTGGTGCAGATCGACCGATGGCAGCGACGGGCGTTCCTGGACGGTGTGGACCGCGGCCTGGACGGACCGGACTGGCAGCGGCTCAGCCACCTGCTGACCGCACCCACCGGTGGGTTGGTGCTACGCAGCGACGACACCCAGGCGCTCATTGCCCGGCTGATGACCGAGATGACCGTCTCTCTCGGCCCGGCGTATCAGTTCCGGATGCAGGCGCTGATCCGGTTGGCCAAGGACGAATTCACCCGTGATCTGGTGGGTGACGCCATCGAGGCTCACCTGTCGGCCTGCGGCTACTCGGTGATCGGCGATGCCCTGGAGTTGTTGCCCAAGGCGCATCATCCGCGTACGGCCGGGGTCCTCATGGACAGCTACGAAAAGCTCGAGGGGGTCGCGCTGATGCTCTCCGCCGGCGCGATCGAGATGGCCATCATCGAGGACCAGATCAGCCCGGTCTTCTGGGCGCGGCTGTCCGAGCAGTTGCTCGCCGACCTGAGTCAGCCGGACTCAGCTCGGTACCGACCGGCGACGTTGATCTTCGATCTGCTGCCGCGTCCGGTGCAGGCTCACCTGATCGGGCGGCTGGGGGACAGCGCACGGCAGGCCCTGACCGAACTGCGCAAGGCGCACTCGGCCGTGGTGCGCAGCCCCGAAGAAGTCCGGGTGCTGCGCGCCCGGTGTGACCGCATCGCCGAGATGTTGCTCGAACAGACCCGGCCGCACCGACCGGCCACGTTGACCGAGGGACTCATCTACTGGCTGCGCGAAGCCCTGGCGGATGAGCATCTGCCGCTGGAAGGCGCGATCGTCCTGGCCTCCAGCCCGTTCGCCGACGCGCTGTCGCACCACTTGGAGCGTCACGACCGCGATCTGCCTGGCGCCGAGGTGACACTGAACTCCTGTCAGCGGTACGACGCGAGTTCCCTCGCGGACGCCTACCGGACCGCTGAGCCGAGCGACCGCGCCCGACTTCTGGTGCCGCTGGCGCACAACCGGGCGTTCCCGCACGACCTCGACCTGCGTACTGAGACTCAGGCGCCGGACGTCGAGCACCGCCGATTGCTCTACGCCGCCGGGATGTCCGCCCATCCCGGCTTGGCGACGTTGGCCCAGGAGCCCGGCCTGACACCCTTCGAGCGGCAGGCCGCCGGCTGGTGGTCGCGGGTGGAGATCCCGCCCGCCTGACGGGGCACGCCCAGCGCGGGTGAGCGCATCGTCACAGCGGCGTCTTCTCACCGGCCTCGACCGCGATCGGCAGCGTGTTCTGCGCCGGCGGCAGCGGGCAGGTGGCGTACGGCGTGTACGCGCACGGCAGGTTGGTCGCGCGGTTGAAGTCGAGCGTGACCCGACCCGCCGCATCAGGTGCGGGCACCGACAGAGCCCGGTTCGCGGCGTACGTGCTGATCCCGCTCGTGGCGTCACGCAACAGCACCAGCAGATTGCCCCCGTGCCCCGGGAAGGCGACCAGGGTCAGGTCCTGGCCGTCCTTGGTGAAGTGGATCTCCCCGGGTGCGTCGTAGACGTGCTGCAAGCCGTCGACCGCGGCACCGACCGTGGTGGGGATGGGTTCGTCGTACGCCGAGTAGCGGCCCTCGATCACCCACGCCGGATCGGGGGCGAACGTGGGCGTGCCCTCGTAGCCAGCCAGGATCTCGTGGTCGGGGTGCCGTGGGCGGATGATGTCCTCACCTCCACGCTTGGCGACTTCGATGACGCCATCCTCGAATCCCACTGTGACACCGGCGCGTTCGGGGATCACGCCGAAGTCGACAGTGCCATCGAGGCGCTCACCGTCCCTAGTCAGCGTTTCGCCGTCATCGAGGCGGACGTGGACGCCGCTCTGGTCGGTCCACCACTGGCCCGGAGCGCGGTCGAAGCGCTGCGGCTCCTGCGACAAGAAGTGCAGACCGGTGACGGCCAGGAAGCCGTGCCGGTCGGCGCGGGTCTGCTCATGCTGCTGGTGCCACTGCTGCCAGTCGGCGGCGAAGTCGGTGCTGTCGATCACGGCATTACTCATTGCTGCTCCCTGAGGTCACTCTCACGCTTGCCCGCCGGGGTTCCGGTCGGGCCGGGCTTTCACCTGGAGCACCCCACCGTGGAAGGAGGGTTGCCGGTCAGCCAGCCAGGGCTTGTCACTGACACTCAATGCCTACTGCGACGGTAGGTTATCGGGTTAGCCCGTGTCCACTTCTGTCCGGTCGCGGTTTTGCGGGTCTGTCCGTGACCTGTGTGCAATACGGTTTGTCCATGAAGAAGTTCAAGCTGACGCTCGTGGTGCTCGGCCTCATCGCGCTGGTGGTCGGCGGCATCCTGCTGTTCATGGTGCTCAGTGTGGACTTGAAGGTCATCTGGGAGATCGCCACCCGATACCAGGGAGGCGGCACGACCAAGGGGTTGACCGATCCGCGACCCAAGATGGGCATCATCTGCGGCCTCGCACTGGGTGCGGGCCTGTTGATCGGGTTGGGCTTGGGTTTGCCGCTGCACCGGTCGTTGTCGCAGAAGAAGCTGGACGCGTTGGTCGACCAGCGGGTCCAGCAGCGACTGGCCGGGACGGCTACGCCGGACGCTTCCGCCGAGTAGGTCGGCGACGGCGCAGTCCGCGTGCACCGATGCCGTCAGCACCCCTTGTCACGACCATCTCGTTGGCGATTGAATCCATACCAAGCAAACGATAGCTTTGTTGGCGTGAACTGCCAGAATCGATCGCTCGGAGGATGAACGGCGAGGCGACAATCGCACCCTCCCTCGCCGGAAAGACCGCCCTGGTCACCGGTGCCGCACACGGACAGGGAGCCGCCGAAGCAGCACTCTTCGCCAGCCTCGGGGCCACGGTGATCGCCACCGACCTGCTGCACGCCGAGGTCGCCGATGTCGCCCGGCGGCTCGGGCCCTCAGTGACCGGGTTGGCTCACGACACGGCGTCCCGCTCTTCCTGGGACGATGTCGTGGCTGCCACGGTGGAGGTGCACGGCCACCTCGACGTCCTGGTCAACAACGCCGGCGTCTACCGGACGGGCGAATTCCTGCCGTGGCTGGAGGCAGACCTTCGGCACGTGTTGGACGTCAATCTGATCGGGCCACTGCTGGGTGTCCAGGCGGTCGTACCCGTGATGCCCCCGGGCGGCTCCATCATCAACATCGCCTCCATCTCGGCCCTTCGCGGGCACCCTGGTGCCGTCCCCTATGCGGCGTCCAAGTGGGGTCTGCGTGGCGCCACCCGCTCGCTCGCCGGGGAACTGGCTCCACGGCAGATCCGGGTCAACTGCGTCTGTCCCGGATCGGTGGATACCCCGATGACGCAGAACAGCACCGCCGACCTCAGCCTGCTTCCGGTGCCCCGCAAGGGGACGCCGGAGGAGGTCGCATTCATCGTCGCCTACCTGGCGTCCGATGCCAGCGGCTACATGACCGGCACGGAAATCGTTATCGATGGAGGAGCTACCGCATGATCACCGACCGACTCCGCGCCCCGGCGTACATGCCCGATCTGCTCGTGCGGGCGCTCGCGCGCGGCCGCAGCCTCCCGGCTGTCCAACTGCCCGGGGCGACGCTGTCCTACGCCCAGCTACGGGATCGGATCAGCCAGTTCGCCCAGGCGTATACGGCCGCCGGTGTGATGCCTGGCACCCCCGTCGCCGTCCTCTCGGCCAACCGCCCCGAGGTGTTCTTCGTGCTGGGGGCGGGGTACCTCACCGCAACGCGAGCCACCGCGCTGCACCCGAAGGGCTCGCTCGATGACCACGCTTTCGTCCTGGAAGATGCCGGCATCGACACCCTGGTCTTCGATCCTGCCGGGTACGCCGATCACGTCGTGGCGCTCGCCGAGCGCCTGCCGGGTCTGACCCGTCTGTTCTCCCTCGGCCCGGCCCCCATCGGCACCGATCTGGTGACCCTGGCCGACACGTTCACCCCGCGACGGTTGGTGGCCCCTCAGGTGCACGCCGATCAACCTTCCAGCCTGGTCTACACCGGAGGTTCGACCGGTCGGCCCAAGGGGGTCGTCGGGACCTACCGGAGCACCGCGATGCTCACCCAGATCCAGTTGTCAGAATGGGAGTGGCCGACGACGCTGCGCTTCCTCTTCTGTACGCCGCTCGGTCATGCTGCCGGTGGATTCTGGATCCCTGTGCTGCTACGCGGCGGCTCGATGGTCGCGATGTCCGCCTTCTCCGCCACGGCTTTCCTGGAAACGGTTCAGCGCGAACGGATTACGGCCACGATGTTGGTGCCGACGATGCTCTACGCCATCCTCGATCACCCGGATCTGGACTCTTACGACGTGTCGTCGCTGGAGGTCATCTACTACGGGGCTTCTCCCATCTCGCCCAGTCGCTTGGCCGAGGCCATCCGCAGATTCGGGCCGATCTTCTTCCAGTTCTACGGTCAGACCGAATCGCCGATGACGATCTCGGTCATGCGACGCAGCGAGCACCGTGAAGACGATCTCGAGCGCCTCGCCAGTTGCGGTCGGCCCGTCGCCTGGCTCGAGGTGGCGCTGTTGGATCCGGACGGGACCGCGGTCTCGCCTGGTGTCTCCGGAGAGGTCTGCGTGCGTGGCCCCCTGGTCACCGACGGCTATTGGAATCGGCCGGAGGAGACCGATCGGCTCTTCGCCGGCGGATGGTTGCACACCGGCGACATCGCGCGCCAGGACGCGGATGGCTTCCTGACCATCGTCGACCGGACCAAGGACGTCATCATCTCGGGAGGATTCAACGTCTTCCCCCGGGAGATCGAGGACGTGATCTCCGCACAGCCCGCGGTCGCCGAGGTCGCCGTGATCGGCGTACCTGACCCGAAGTGGGGGGAGGCCGTGAAGGCGGTCGTGGTCCCTCAACCCGGTCAGCACCCGGACGTGGCAGCCATCATCGCCGCTGTGCGCGAGCGCAAAGGCCCCAGTCACGCGCCGAAGAGCGTCGACATCGTCAGCGAACTCCCACTGACGGCCGTCGGCAAACCGGACAAACCTACACTGCGACAGCGTTATTGGCAGGGTCAAACTCGCCAGGTCGGGTGATCGGCGCCCGTCCGGGAGTTCCGCGACCGGCTCGCCGGCAGCCTCAACGCTGCAACAGGCCGCCGTGCAGCAGTGCGAGGAATTGGTCGGCCAGCACCGTCGGGGTGTAGCTGCCCCCGGGCGATACCAACGGACCGACGACCACACCGTGTCTCGGATGAAGCGATAGAGGATCCGGGCATCCAGGTCGGGGCGGAACTCGCCGCCCTCCTGGCCGCTGATGATCGCGCTACGCCAGACCTGCTCCACCTCGCGGCCGGCGTCGACCAGGTAGCCGAAACCCGGTTGCGTGGCCAGGCTGGAGGCTTCGTTCTGGTAAAGCGCCACGGTCAGCGGCCGTTCGTGGATGATCTCGAACGCATCTCGCACCAAGCGATCGACCAGATCGGTCGCCGATCCGCCGGCAGCCACCGCCGCCGCAGTCTTCGTGTGCAAGTCGTCAACGAACGAGCGGAGGATCTCGTGCGCCATCTCGTCCTTGGACGAGAAGTGGTGGTACAGGCTGCCGGAAAGGATGCCGCCGTGCTGGGCGATGTCTCGGACGGTGGTTTCGGCGTAACCCTTGGTTGCGAAAAGGTCCTCGGCGATCGCCAGGAGCTCGCGCCGCCGTTCGGATTGCGGCAGGGTATCGGCCTCGCCCCTGCCGGACGAGCCCCCGTTGTTCCTCGGGCTCACCTAGTGGCTCCTTCCGCCCATATCCTGCTCCTTCGTCTCGACCGAGCCGACCGCCTTGTTAGATCGTTGCAAACCTATAGCCCCGACATACTCCCCGAGGACCGCCTCCCGGATCTGATCGGGATGACTCTCCGAGACGCGGCCGGCGAAACTGACCCGTCCATTGTCGAGCACCACGACATCATGGGCGATATTGAGCGCGGCGTCGATCGACTGCTCGACGAGCAGGATTCCCAATCCCGCGTCGGCGAGAGCGCCGATACGTGCCATGACCTCCGCCACAATGGCGGGCGCCAGGCCGCCCGACGGCTCGTCCAGCATCAGCACCTGCGGTTTGGCCATGAGCGCCTGTCCGATGGCGAGCATCTGCTGTTGGCCGCCGGACATCGAGCCGGCCAGCGCGCCGCTCTTCTCCTGCAGGATCGGAAAGAGGTCGTACGTTCCGGTGAGTTGATCGCGCAGTTCCGTCCGCGACAACCGGCGAGTGTGCGCACCGAGGATCAGATTCTGCTCCACGGTGAGTCGCCGGAAGACCCGTTTGCCCTCCTGCACGTAAGCGAGACCGCGATGCACCCGCTCAGCGACACCCGCCGTGCCCGCATCCTCGCCCAACAAATGGACCGAGCCGCCCGTGAGTTTGTTCAGACCACTAATGGCGCGCAGGGTGCTGGTCTTTCCCGAGCCGTTGCGTCCCACCAGTGCCGTGATCTGCCCCGGGTGCACGGCAAAGGACACATCCCAGACGACCTGCAGATCGCCGTACCCGGTTGCAAGGGTGCGCACCTCGAGCGACGGCGCGCCGACCGCGGATGTCGACGACGTCATGCCTGCCCCACTGTGCTCGCAGCCGCGCCGAGATACTCCCGCCGCACCTGCTCGTTGGCGGCCACCTCCGAGGGGTTCCCGTGCGCGATCACCTGCCCGTGCGCCAGAGCCACCACCTCGTCGGCGAGACCCATGATCAGTTCGAAATTGTGCTCGACCAGCACGATCGTGCCGCCCGTATCACGGATGCCACGAATGATGTTTGTCAGTCGCGGCACCTCGTGCTCATCCAGTCCCGAAGCGACCTCGTCCAACATCAGCACGCCCGCACCCGAGGCCAAGCAGCGCGCGACCTCGAGCAGCCGGCGCATCCCCAGCGGGAGGGAGATCGCTTCGTCGGCAGCGTGACCTTCCAGGCCGACCAACTCGAGCAATCGCCAGGCCTCGCCGCGATCGCTCTCGCGAGCGCGCCGGTAGGAAGGCAGTCGTAGGACAGCCGGCACGAGGCCAACCCGCTCGCGCGCGGACCGTCCGCTCCTCACGACCTCGAGCACTGTCATGCCCTCGGGAATGTTGGGAGTCTGGAATGTTCGCGACACGCCGGCTCGCGCCACCTCATGTGGATGTCGGGTCGGCAGCGGCTTGCCGCCCAGCGAGATCGTGCCGCCGTCTGCCCGATAGAACCCACACACCATGTTGAGCAGCGTCGTCTTGCCCGAACCGTTGGGACCGATGAGTGCCGTGACGTGCCCTGGCTTCGCGGTGAACGTCACGTCGGACAATGCCCGGTTCCCACCGAATGCCTTACTCACCCCTTCGATGACCAAGGCACTCCCAGCGACTGGCTCCGGATCCGGCAACACCTCCGGCGCGATCGAGTCGGGCGGCGTGATGTGAGCCGACTGGTCAAGGCGCCGAACGGCCAGCTTCCCCAACCTCGCCAGGCCGCCTTTGAGCAACAGTCCGCCGACCAGGAGGAACGCGCCGCTGAAGATGAGCGAGTACTGCTGGAAGGCGTTCGATTGGTTCGGACCGAACTGCATGATGAACGATCCGACCGCGGCGCCGTACACACTCGTCGAGCCACCCAGGATCGATGCCGCAAGCAACGTCGTGACCGTGTGGAAGTCGAAGGAATCCGGAGCGACGAACAGGTCGATGTTGGCGAACAGCGCTCCACCCAGACCAGCAGGTATCGACCCGAGCCCGTAGGCGAGCAGTTTCATCCGGTAGACCGGGATGCCCATGGAGGACGCCAGGACCGGGCTCTGCTTCAAGATGCGGAATCGCGTTCCGAAACTGGAGGTGACGATGTTGCGCATCACCCAGAACCACACGACGCTCACCACCCCGATCGCCACGGCAAGCCCATTGGCACCGAGTGCCTGGCCGAACACGGTGGGCGGCTGGATCCCCACCAGACCATTACGGCCACCCGTCTGGTCAGGGAACATGCTCAGCACGTCGGGCACGATGAGGATGAGGAAGAAGGACGTCATGGCCAACGACCACGACCCCAGTCGCAGCCCCGGGATGCCGGTGACAAGTCCGACAACCAGCGCAACCGCGGCGGCCACGACCAGCTGCAGCAACAGATCGGTGTGGCCACTGACGGACAGGCGAGCGCCGGCGTAGGCGCCCGCGGCGTACATCGCTGCTTGCCCGAGCGCCAACTCACCGGCGTAACCGAGAGAGAGATTGAGACCACTGGTGACCAGGGACAACACGAGTGCGAGCTCTATCTGTCGGACTTGTGCATAATCCAGGCCCAGGAACGGGACCAGGATGATGAGTACGCCGATTATGGCGGGAATGGTCCAGGAAGGCAGCGTCCGCACGGCGCGCCATATCTGCATCAGACGGTCCTTTCCTGGGCCCGGACGAATATCCCGGTGGGGCGGGCCATGAGGACAACCACCAGGACCAGGAAGACGGCGATGTTGGCGTACTCGGCCCCGACATATCTGATGGTCGCCGCCTCGACGAAGCCGACGGTCATACCGCCGACGAGCGCACCGGGCATGTTCCCGAAGCCGCCGAGCGCGAGAGCCACGAACCCCTTGAGGGCCAACGAGGACCCCAGCGTCGCAACCGCGTAGGTCGATGGACCGATCAACATTCCGGACAGGCCGGCCACCGCTCCCGACACCGCGAAGGTGCCCAGCGCAAGGAGCCGCACGTTGATCCCGCGCAGCATGGCGGCCTCGCGATCTTCGGTGATCGCCATCAGCGACAAGCCGACCGTCGTACGCCGGGTGATCACTTCGAAGGCAAGCACCAGCAGTACCGCGAAGATGACGATCGCGAACTGGACCGGATAGGCCTGGCCGCCCAGAACGCGCACAGGGTCGTTACCGCCGGCGAACGGGACGGTCAACGGCGACGATCCCCAGACCAGTTCGGATACTCCGGTCAACAACACGGACACGCCGAGCGTTGTGATGAGGGCGCTGTGCATATCCGACAGAGGTCGGATGGCGATGCGTTCCTCCACGACGGCAACCACGAGAACTGCCACTGTCACGAGCACGGCCACGACGACTGAAGGAAGCGTCCAACTGACCAGGCCGGTGTATGCGATGAATGCGCCGAGCATCATCAACTGGGCATGCGCGAAATTGAAGGTGCGGTAGCCCATGTACACGATGTTGTAGCCGAACGCGACCAGCGCGTAGATACCGCCGGTCGACAGCGCCGCCCAAACGAGTGTCATCTAATCTCCTCGGTGAGTGCCCACGTGATGTGCGCCCGCGGACGGAAAAAACCTGACCGTCCGCGGGGCGCGACATACGTTGAGAGGTCAGCTCTCGGGATGGATCTGGCCGTTCTTGACGGGTGCTGGCTGGACGAAGATGTAGATCGTCTTGTCAAGGCCGGCCGATGGGGCGTGCTTGGTGGCCGTGTAGGCGTACAGCGGCGTGATCACCGTCTTGGCGTCCTTCTGCACCTGCGAATCGGTGAGAGCCTGGGCCAGCTTGGTCGAGTCGTTCGCTGCGCCGACCTTGTCCGCCGCCGCCTTGATCAAGAGCACGCCGTCGTAATTGACGGCGAGAATCACACTGGTCTGGATCGGCGCCAGCTTCGCCATCGCCGCGACGGCCTGGTTGACATCGGTGGCTTTGGCGTCGAACACCGAGGACGGCGTCGCCTCCACCAGGAGATTCTCTGCACCCTTGGTGCCCAGGATCCCTTGAGGAGCGCGCATACCCGTGAGCGATGTAGCCGTCACCGAGGTGTTCCCGTAGATCGGCACGGTCCAGTTTAGCTTCTCGACGCCTTTGAGCACGTAACCGACCGGAGCCCCGTAGGCATCGAGCACCACAGCATCGGGGTTCGCAGACTTGACGTTCTCGAGCTGGGGGGTCATGTCCAAAGCGGTCGTGTCGTACTCCTGATTCGCGACGACTGTCATCCCCATGTCGGAGAGGGTGCTTTGGGCGAGCTTGCCGAACGTCTGCCCGTAGGCGCTATTGCCGTGGATGACCCCGATCTTCTTGTAGCCCTTGCTCTTCAGTTCCTCGGCGATGCCCTTGACGCCGGTCCCGGCGTCCTGGGCGAGATCGAAGTTGTACGGGTACTTGGCGGGGTTGTCCGAGTCGGCCGTGGGACCGGTGTTGAACGACAAGATCTTGTTGTTGGTCAGGATCGGCAACGTGGCTGCCGCGATGGTCGATGGCCCGGAGTTCATGTAGGCATCGGGCTTGCCCTTGGCGATCGCTTGCTGCAGGACCGAGACGGCGGTTGTCGGATCCCCTTGGTCGTCAACGACCGTGACCTGGATCTTTCGTCCAGCGACCCCACCTTCGGAGTTCACCTTGTCCGCCGCTGCCTTCGCCGCGTTGATCGCGGTGCTGCCTTGCGCGGCGAGCGGCCCGGATGCCGCACCCGACACAAGGAGCTTGAACGGGTCACCCGCGCCACCGCTCGAGCCGGAGGAGCTGTCGGAGGACGACCCGCAACCGGCGAGACTGAGCGAAGCAGCGGCCACTGCCACAGCAACAATTCGAACTGCTCTGATCTTCATTGATCGTCCTTCCCAGGCGGTACGCGGGCCAATAAACCAAGCGCTTGCTTGTGTAGCGTAGAGTGGCCCACGTCACACGTCAAGCGAACTCACAAACCCGACCACGCCGCGGTGTCGGGCCTCATCGAGCGGCGAGAATCAAGCCGCTGGTGGGGACTCCGGTGCCCGCTGTCACTACCACTCGCTCCACCGTGCGCGGCTGATTCACCGACGTGCCGCGCACCAGCCGGACGGCCTCAGCGATTCCGTTCATTCCATGCAGGTAGGCCTCGCCGAGCTGCCCGCCGTGCGTGTTCAGCGGGAGCGACCCGTCCAGGTCGAGGTGACCGTCGGCGATGAAGTCCGCCGCTTCCCCCCGACCACACAAGCCCATCTCCTCCAACTGCGGCAGCACCAACGGCGTGAAGTGGTCGTAGAGGATCGCGGCATCCAGCTCCGCGGCGGTGATCCCGGCCTGACCGAAGAGCGACCGGGCGACGACGCCCATCTCGGGCAGCGAGGTGAGATCGTCTCGGTAGTAGCTGGTCATCATGTGCTGATCCTTGGCACTCCCCTGGGCGGCCGCGGCGATCAGTGCGGGCGGACCGGGCAGATCTGCCGCCCGCTCCGCGGAGACAACGACGATGGCTTGGCCGCCGTCCGTCTCCTGGCAACAGTCCAACAGCCGCAACGGCTCAGAGATCCATCGCGACTCTTGATGCTCCTCCAGCGTGATCGGCCGACCGTAGAAGTAGGCCTTGGGATTCGTGGCGGCCCGCGCCCGGTCGATGACCGACACCCGCCCGAAGTCCAGCGACGACCGCCCGTAGACGTGCAAGTAGCGCATCGCGAACATCGCGACCCACTGCGCCGGGGTCGACAGACCGAACGGCGTCATCCAGGAGTACGCCGCCCGGTCGGCGGAGGTGTTCATCGGACGATCCGCCTGGCCGAGGCCGAAGCGCTCCCCGGACCGCTCGTTGAAGGCCCGGTAGCAGACGACGACGTCGGCCATTCCGGTGGCGACCGCCATCGCGGCGTGGGCGACCGTGCCGCACGCTGCCCCGCCTCCATAACCGACGCGGGAAAAGAAGCGCAGATCGTCCATGCCAAGGTTGCGGGCCACGTGGATCTCCGCGCTGCTGTCCATCGTGAAGGTGCACAGGCCGTCCACCTCGGCGGGGGCGATCCCGGCATCCTGGAGCGCGGCGAGCACTGCCTCGCAGGCCAACTGCAACTCACTGCGCCCGGAGTTCTTGGAGAACTCCGTGGCACCGATGCCGACGATTGCCGCCCGCCCGGAGATGGAGCGACCCCGTCGTGTCATCGCGAACGCTCCTCGATCGCCGGCCGACCGTCGTTGAGCGTTGCCAGCGTCGTTCCCTCGGGAAGGGCGACCGTGACCGATCCGGAGACATGGACGCCCCGCTCGTGTGTCCCCCGCACCTGCACCACGACCTGATCGGAGTCCTCGTCACTGACCTCCCCGGTGAGGACGAGTTCATCACCGGGATGACAGGGCATCCCAAGGCGGATCTGCAGGCGGTTGACGGTGACAGCCGGGCCTGCCCAATCAGTGACGAGTCGCTCGACCAGTCCGGTGCTGGTCAGGATGTTCAGGAAAATGTCCGGCGCTCCCCGCTCACGAGCGAGGTCCGGGTCATGATGTACATCCTGGAAGTCCTGCGAGGCCATCGCGGAGGCGACGACGAACGTGCGATCCACCGGGATCCTCACCTCGGGAAGCCGTCGCGGCAGGGTCTGGGTCCGTGGCTCGGTCACGCGCTGACTCCGCCCAGGGCCACCAGCGTGCCGAGGCTGGCGAGCGACTGCTGTTGAGCGCCGAAGAAGCTGGCGTTCTCCTTGCCGCGCAAGAAGTACCGGTGCGCCGGATAGTCGACGTCGACGCCCATCCCGCCATGCAGGTGCAGTACCCGGTGGACGACATCCAGTCCCGCTCGTTGAGCCCACCACGCCGCAACATGGGCATGCGCGAGGGTCTGGTCGGTGGGGGTGTCTGCGGCATCCAGGGCGTACGCCGCCTGCCAGCACGTCGCTCGCTGGGCGGACACGTCGATGTGGCAGTCGGCGACCTTGTGTTGCACCGCCTGGAAGGTGCCGATCGGCCGGCCGAACTGCTCGCGTGAGCTGACGTAGTCGGCAGCGAGCCGGGTGGCTCCCCGTGCGACCCCGGTCTGGCAGGCGGCAAGCGCCGTCTGCGCCTCCGCAAGAAGTCGCGGGACACCCGCCGGACCCGGCCCGGCCACCTGGACGGCCGGCGCACGGTCGAGGTCCACCGTCGCCGCTGTGTCGCACGACGTGGTTCTCGACATCGTCGCCTGCACCCCTGCGCCCTCGGGATCGACAGCCAGGACCACCGGGCCGTCGGCGGTCATGGCGGTAAGGACCAACACAGCGGCATCGCCACCGGCGGGAATCAGAACCTTGGCGCCGGTGACCACGTGCGTGGCCGGAACGGACCGCACGGTGGCTTGTCCGACCGATGGCTCACACCAGGTGGTCGGCAACAGGCAATCGGGGCTGGCGGCTTCCTCGAGACCGAGCGCGATGCGGCAACCACCGTCGACGTAGGTCGGTAGGACCGCCCCGGCCAACTCATGCGGGCCGGCCGCGATGCAGCGGGCGGCCACCGCAGCCGACCAGAGGGGCACCTGCGCGAGGTGCGCTCCTTGCTCCTCGAGCACCAGGGCCAAGGCGACCATCCCGAGGTCGCCGCCGCCGACCTGCTCGGGGAGCGAAACACCCAACAGTCCGGACGCGGCCAGCGCTGCCCAGAGATCGGGGTCGACCGCCGATCCCTGCGATGCGAGGGCACTGAGTCGCTCCGGGTCGCTGTGGTCGGCGAATACCTCGCGGGCCAGCATCAGCAGCTCGCGCAACACATCGTCCAAGGCGAATTCCATGGCGCTCAACTCCTTGCGGTGGGATCAGACCGGCGGAAGACCGGCAGTGTCAGGTCGGGATCGGCATCCAGCCAGCCAAGGGATACCGACATCCCGATGTGCACCTGCGCTGGGTCCACGTCGACGACGTCGGCGATCAGCCGGGTTCCCTCGGACAGCTGGACCACGGCGATCACGAGCGGGTAGTCGAACGCGGGGTGGCGAGGGTGATGGACCACCGTGTAGCTGAAGACCGTCCCCTGACCCGATGCTTCGATCGTCTCGAACGCGAGGCTGTGGCAGTGCGGGCACATCGGTCCCGGGGGATGACGTAACCGGCCGCAGGCGGAGCACCGCTGAATGACCAGTTCATGACGCCGCGCCGCGTCGAAGAAGAAGGAATTGTCGCGGTTGACGGCTGGTCGGGGGCGTGGGGCGCGCTGCGCTGTTTCGCTGCTCGGACCTCGCTCTTGGCGGACGGGCGGTGCGAAGCGCAGCAACCGCCAGCGCTGGATGCCGACAACCTCCCCGCCTTCATCGGTGTAGGTGCGGCTCGTCGTCACGAAGCGACCGGGGCCCAGCGCGGTCTTCTTCTCCGGGGTGATCTCGGTCAGCCGCTCGGTCACGGTGATCCGGTCACCGACGACCAACGGTCGGCGTACGTCGATGTCGGAGTCGGTGGCGACCACTGAGGTGTAACCCAGCTCGGCGAGCAACGCGAAGAGCTCCCGGCTACTCTCCGGCGGACCTGCGACCGTCTTGCGATAGCCGCGCATGGTCCACGCCTGCAACATCGCTGCCGGCGCACGGCCGGCAGGTTCGGGCGCCACCATCCCCATCGCCTCGACCCACTGGTCGATGCGCGCCTCATCCACCGCCCAGCGTGCCGATGTCGGTGCTCCGAGTTGCTCGCCGACCATCGCCTGCAGCCGTTGCTCGATCTCGGCACGGCGCTGTGGACTCGGCCCGATGGTCGCAGTCTCGTCGGCGATGTCGCTCACGTCGCTACCCCCTCCGCGGCGTCCGGGGCAACCCGTAGCCCGTCGTGGCGACCATGTCACGCAGGACATCGTTGACCCCGCCACCGAACGTGTTGACAACGCTCTGGCGACTCAGTTGCTCCAACTCTCCGGCGAGGACTGCACAGGGCTCGTCGGGACGGATCCGGCCCCTGGCGCCGAGGACGCGCAGCAGGATGCGTTGCACGGCGATATGCGCCTCGGTGCCGTAGACCTTGGTGGCACTGGCGTCGGCGACATCCAACTCGCCGCGCGCCATCAGATCGGTCATCCTCCAGTTGAGCAGGCGCATCGCGTCAAGCCGGGCGAAGCTCTCGGCAAGGTCCGCGCGAACCCACGGGACGTCGACCAGTCCCTCCACCCGCGCCCAGTCCGATACGCGTTGCCACAGGCCCAGCGTGCGACCACCTAGGGCCGCCAACCCCACCCGCTCGTGGTTGAGCATCTCGGTGATGACCCGCCACCCACCATCGACACCACCGACGAAGGCGTCGGCGCCGATCCTGATCCCGGTGAAGTAGGTCGCGGTCACCGACATCCCCCCGACGGTGCGGATCGGGCTCCAGGAGTAGCCCGGGTCGTCGGTCGGCACGATGACCATCGAGATACCTCGATGCCGCGAGTCCGTCGCGCCCGTGCGCACCGCCAACCAGATGAAATCGGCGGTGTTGCCTCCCGTCGTGAAGACCTTGCTGCCGTCGATCACCCATTCGTCACCGTCGGCGACGGCCCGGGTGTGCAGCGCGGCGAGATCGGTGCCGGCCGACGGCTCGGTGTAACCCACCGCGAAGACGATCTCGCCGGCCAGGATGCCGGGCAGATACCGCTGGCGCTGCTGGGCCGTGCCCAGCTTCATCAGGGTCGGCCCGATGGTGTTGACGGTGACGAACGGGAACGGCACGCCGGCTCGCTGCACCTCGTCGAAGAACACGAACTGGTCGCGTTGACCCAGGCCGCGGCCGCCGTACTCCTTCGGCCAGCCGAGTCCGAGCCAGCCATCGGCTCCGAGCCGGCGCGTCACCTCCCGGAACCGCGGACCGCCGGCACCACCTTCACCCGCCGCCCGCAGTTCGTCCGCGGGCATGAAGGTTGCGAAGTACTCACGAAGCTCATGGCGCAGCCGGAGTTGTTCGGCCGTATCTTCGAGTCGCATGACCGCATCCTGACACGCTTGTAGACAGTTGTCTAGACTACTGTAGAGACGCCCGTGTATAGTGCCACCGTGTTCGAATTCCCGGCTCATGCCACGGTGGTCCCCCGAGCGTTCTCGCCCGCCCAGGCGGCTGGACTGCGCGCGCTGACCGACGCGGCCATCGAACTGGCCGCAGTCGGAGGGTACGAAGCCGCCGGCGTCCGGGAGGTCGCCGCCGCCGCCGGCATGTCGGCGGCGCGCGCCTATCAACTCGTCGGCTCCAAGGATGAGTTGCTGGTCCACGCGCTGTTGTCGCTATCCGAGCGGTCGACGCACGCAGTGCGCACCGAACTGGCGGTCGACGCCTCCCCGGCGACTCGCCTTGGGGTGGTGTTGGACAGGATCATGCGACAGATCGCCGCACGCCCCTTGCTCTACCGGGCGCTGCTGCGGGCCTATCTGTCCGACGCCGCGTCGATCGTCGTGGCCTCCGGACTGCCGGCGTTCGGGCCGGACCGCGCCGGTTGGATCCTGGAAGCGCTCTTCCCCGGAGACGACGATCCGTCCCCCGATCGCCGCGCTCTCACCGAGTCGGTGTCCCTCCTCTTCCTCGGAGCGATGGTCTCCGTGGCCGCCGGGCGCGATGTCGGCGAGGTGCGCCAGGTCCTCGACCGGACGGTCGATGCCCTGCTGGGAGAACTGGAGTGAGGACCCTCGAAGGACGCGTTGCTCTGGTGACCGGAGCCGGGGACGGTCTCGGCAGGGTCGAGGCGCTGACTCTTGCCGCGGCCGGCGCAGCGGTCGCCGTCAATGACATCGACGACCGCGCTCACGCTGTCGCCGAGCAGATCGAACGTCTCGGCGGACGCGCGATCCCGCTGGTTGCCGACGTCGGCGATTGGGTCGCCGCTGAGACGCTCGTCTCCGACACGATCGGTGCCTTGGGTGGGCTCGACATCCTGGTCAACAACGCGGGGATCACCCGCGACCGCATGCTGTTCAACCTCGCCCGAAGTGACTGGGAGAGCGTGATGGCGGTGCACCTGACCGGTCATGCCGCGACGTCGCGAGCGGCAGCTGCCTACTGGCGCACCCTTGCTAAGACCGGCGACCCGGTCGACGCCCGGGTTATCAACACCGCCTCGGAATCCTTCCTGTTCGGGCCGCCCGGCCAAGCGAACTACGCCGCGGCTAAGGCCGGGATCGTGGCACTCACCTTGTCGACGGCGCGCGCCCTCGGCCAGTACGGCGTGACCGCCAACGCCATCTGCCCACGCGCCCGCACCGCGATGACCGCCGATCTGTACGGCGAGGAACAGCACCCGACGGAGGCCGGACGCGACCCGTGGGCACCGGAACACGTCGCGCGACTCGTGCGCTACCTCGCCGGGCCGGCGGCCGCCGGCATCACCGGTCAGGTGCTGGTCACCTACGGTCCCAGGGTCGCAGTGCTAGCCGCACCGACGGTCGCCGCCACCTTCCGGGCGGACGTCGCCTTCGATGACGACACGCTCGACGCCGGCTTGGGTGATTTCCTGCGGACCGAATTCGCAGGGCGCGGCTTTGCAGCGCCGCAGGTGGCGCACGCGTTCGACGAAGCCTGACCTCGGTCAGCCGGGCTCGCCGGCACGAGGTGCCGCAGCGGGCAGGCCGAGGACCTCGATCAGCGCCCGGCGCAGTTGCCGCGGATCGATGATCTCGTCGTAGGTTCCGGTGGAGGCAAATCGCCACGGTCCCGCGCCCTCAGCCGCCAGCAGTTCCTCGCGGCGAGCCGCGTCTGCTCCCGACGTCGCGCCGCCGACCCCCGCGGGCATCCCGCCGAGCGTGGCACCGGGGAAGGCGAACGAGCGCATCTGGTGATCAAAGGGATTCGCACCGAAGACCGAACTGCCGAAGCCGAAGGCCTTGCGGACCGTGACGTGAATCTTCGGGACGGGCGAACGCCGCTGGGCCAGGAAGAAGCCAGCGCCGGCCCGCAGGATTCCGGCCCGCTCAGATGAACTGCCGGGCAGCATCCCCGGCGAGTCGGCCAGCAGGAGCAGCGGCAGTCCCCACCGACCGG
This sequence comes from Branchiibius hedensis, assembly GCF_900108585.1. Classification (NCBI taxonomy): domain Bacteria; kingdom Bacillati; phylum Actinomycetota; class Actinomycetes; order Micrococcales; family Dermacoccaceae; genus Branchiibius; species Branchiibius hedensis. The sequence continues at coordinate 3,313,222 of NZ_UESZ01000001.1, read as the reverse complement.
TCCGTTCGATGAAGTGCGTCGCCTTGTCGGCCGCCGCCACGTCGATGGACCCGGCGAGCACCGCCGGCTGGCTGGCAACGATCGCCACGGCGTGACCGCCGATCCGGGCGAGCACGGTCAATAGTCCGACGCCGTAATCGCGCTGCAGTTCCATACTGCTGCCAGCATCAGTCAGGGCCTGCACGACCGGTCGCATGTCGAACGGGCGGCGACTATCGACCGGGATCAGATCGAGCAATTCGGGCAGATCCCGGGCGGCCGTGACGGCCGGGTCGGTAGACGGCACGGGCCCGCCGGGCAGATAGCCAAGCACTCGGCGTACGGCGAGGGCGGCGACCGGGGCATCGTCCGCCACCAGGTGCACCAACCCCGACTCCCTCGCGTGAACGTCAACGCCCCCAAGCTCCTGGGCGTCCACACGTTCGCCGATGGAGGCGGCCACCAGCGGCGGTCCGGCGGAGAACAGCGCGCCTCGCCCGCGGACCATCACGCAGATGTCGGACAGCGGCGCGGCAAGGGCGCCGTGACCGGCCGAGGGCCCGGTCACCACCGACAACACCGGGACGACCCCGTGCAGATCGGCCAGGATCTGCAAGTCGTGCGGCGCCGGTCGGTGGGGCGCCAGCGGGTTGGTGGCCCGGTGCCCCGCCCCGGACAGGAGCAGGATCAGCGGGGCGTGCAACTGGGCGGCGAGCATTGCCAAGCGGACCCGCTTGCTACCACCGGGGACTCCGATCGATCCGCCAGCGACCGTCGGATCCTCCACCCCCACGCAGACCACCCGGCCGTCGATCCGCGCCGTGCCCGCCACGAAACCGTCCGCCGCGCGTGGCGGCTCGATGCCGTCACCGACGGAGCCGGCGAGCAGCCCGATCTCCCGGAAGCTATCCGGGTCGACGAGCAGCTTCACCCAGGCCCGCGCATCGCGGCCGCCGCGCTCGGCCAGCCGCTCGAGCCGTTCGGTCCCGCCCATCGCGAGCGCCTGCGCCTGCCGTAGGGCCAGGTCCTCCAGCAAGGGGCGCCACTGCTCAGGGATGTCCGCAGAAGCTGTCGGAGAGTCAGCCACCGGAGATCACTCGTCGGATCTGGACTTTTCCCGTTGCGTTGCGCGGCAGCGGCTCGGAAGTGAACCGCCACCGCGTTGGTGTTTTGTAACGCGCGATCTGGTCGGCTGCGTGCTCGCGCAGCGCGGCGACCAGCTCGGCGTCGCCACGGTGCGCCCACTGCGGTGTCACCACCACCACCGCGGCAACCTCTTGGCCGAGCTCCGGGTGCGTGACCCCGTAGACGATGATCTCGGCAACCGCCGGATGGGTTGCGAGGGCTGCCTCGACTTCCGCAGGGTAGACATTCTCACCGCCGCGCACCACCAGATCGCTGCGCCGCGAGGAGACGTAGAGTTGCCCGCCCTCGAGGTAACCGAGGTCGCCTGTTCGATACCAACCTCCCGGCCGGAACGCAGCGGTGGTCGCCGCCTCGTTCTCCCAATAGCCGAGCATGAGTTGCGGCCCGCGGGCGTGGATCTCACCCTCCTGACCATCCGGCAGAGGTCGCCCGGACTCGTCCCGGATCTGCACCTCGACGGTCGGGACGACCCGACCGGCCGTCGCAGGGTAGGCGTCAACGTCGGCAGCAGAGCCGAGGGTCACCGCCGTCGCCGTCTCCGTCGACCCGTACGTCGTCCCAAGCGCCCGCCGGGCCTGTGGCAGTGCCGCAGTGACGGCGGCCCGCAACGCCGGTGAGTAGGCCGCGGAATTGAGCGACATCGTCCGCAGTGACGACAAGTCGTAGCGCTCCAGGTGCGGGTAGGCCGCGATTCGCGCAGCCATCGTGGGGACCGCCCCCCAATTGGTCACGCCTTCCCGCTCGATGAGGGCGAGCACCTCGCCAGCATCGAAGCGGCCCCGCACGATGACTGCGGTGTCGCCGACATCCAACCGCGGAACAACCAGGTTATACAGCCCGGCGATGTGGAAGAGCGGCGTCGCGAGCAGGAACCGCCGCCGCGCAGGGGGCGCGCCGAGCCGCTCGGCGACCGCGTCGTTGAGACGATGAAAATCGTTGGCGCACAGGATATTTCGGTGACTGTGAATGACGCCTTTCGAGCGACCCGTCGTCCCGGAGGTGAAGAGGATGGTCGCCGGATCGTCCTCGCCCAGCTCAGCGCCGGGTAGCTCGACCGTGTGTGCACCCGGATCTGGCAGCAGTTCGCGCAGGTCCTCCATCGAAAGGGTCGGCGCACCCTCCGGCAGCATTCCGCGCAGCGCGCCGTCGACGACGGCCACCGCCGGCTGGGTGAGGTCGAGAGCGTCTCGGATCTCCCCGGAGCTCCACCACGAGTTCACCGCGACGGCAACCGAACCGATCGCCACCGTTGCCCACCAGGTCACGATCCATTCCGCGCACGGCTGACCGAGGATCGCGACTCGATCCCCTGGTCCGATCCCCGCACCGATCAGGCGCCGTGCGACCGCTGCGACCCAATCGCGATGCTGGGCATGGGTCAGCCGCAGCTCACCGTCGACGAGATATTCGTTCTGCCCGTGCCGCGCGGAGTCGATCAGCAACTCCCGCAACGAGCGACGCCGGTGGCGGTAGACAGGCAGCACCACGCCGCACACCGGCTCGACGGCGATCTCGAAGCTAGCGCCGGTCGCGGTGAGTTCAGCGACGGCGTCGGCCCGTCGCTGCGCCGCCTGCTCTGCAGCAATCACCAGCTCAGACCGCTCGGCCGGATCTCGTGGCCTCACCGGGCTTCCGATCACCGCTGCACCACCTGGCCACCGTCGACATTCCAGCACTGCCCGGTGATGAATCCGCCACGCTCGCAGGCAAGGAGGGCGACCACCTCAGCGATGTCGTCACCCGATCCGACCCGGCCAAGAGGCACGGTCGCGGCCACGTAGCGGGCCCAACCCGCTTCATCGACGTCATCGATCCGAGAGGTGGCAATCACACCCGGACATACCGCGTTCACCCGGATCCCGTCGCTGGCCAACTCCCTGGCCATGGAGACGGTGAGCGACTGCACGGCCGCTTTCGACGCGCCGTACGCGGCCATCCGTGGCGGACCGGTCTTCCCCGCGACCGAAGAGATGTTGACGATCGCTCCGGGGCTGCGGCGGGCCAGCATCCGCCGCGCCGCCTCGCGGCTGACCAGAAAGGTCCCCCGGAGGTTGACCGCCACTACCTTCTCCCAGGCGTCCAGGTCCGTGTCGACCACCGGCACCCGGTCGGGGCCCCGCGCCGCGGCAGCATTGTTGACGCAGACGTCGACCGGCCCGAGCTGATGCTCGATTTCATCGAAGGCCGCCACCACCGCGGCCTCGTCGGTGATGTCGAACCGAAGGGCCATCGCGGCTCCGCCGCGGGCAGTCAGTTCCGCCGCGACCGAGTCGACACCTCGCCACCCGGCGGCACGCTCAGTCTCAAGTTGCACCGAACTGTCCCGGCCGGTGCCGCTCACTGCGACCGCAGCCCCAGCATCGGCGAGACGCTGTGCAATGGACCGGCCGATCGAACGCATGCGGCCAGCACCGGTCACGAGCGCGACCTTGCCGGCGAGGTCCGCGCCGGGATTCAGCACCGTTGCACCACAGCGCCGGTCGCCATCGCTCCGCCAGCACAGATCGCAACGACCGCGATCTCCCCGTCGATGCGCTCCAGCTCGCGCAGGGCCGCTCCCACCAGTCGCACGCCGGTCGCGCCAACGGGATGCCCGAGCGCGATCGCGCCGCCGTTGACGTTCAGCCTTGTCTCATCGATGCCGTGCACCTGCGCGCTGGACATCGGGACGGCCGCGAACGCCTCGTTGATTTCGAAGATGTCCACATCGCCGACGGTGAGTCCCGCTGCGCCGAGGACACGTTCGATCGCCTGAACGGGACCATCGAGCAGGTACTCCGGCTCCTGCGCACCGACCAGCGCCTGGGCGAGCAACCTGCCCCGGGGGCGCAGTCCCTCGGCGATGGCACGGCTGCGATCCATGAGCACCGCGGTCGCCGCGCCGTCGGTCACCTGTGAGGAGGTCCCCGGGGTGTGCAGCCCGTCGGCGATGACCGGATCCAGTCCGCCGAGCGTCTCCAGCGTCGTCTCACGCAGGCCGCTGTCGCGCTCGACGACGCGCTCACCACTCTCGGCGTCGGTCACCGTGATTGGGACGATGTCAGCGTCGAAGCGATGCTCCGCCCAGGCGGTCATCGCACGTTGCTGGGAGCGCGCGCCGAAGGCATCGAGATCGTCGCGTGAGAAGCCACGGCGGCGTGCGATCCGATCGGCACCGACGAACTGCCCCGGCATCTCGAGAGGGAAGGGCTCAGGGCGGACCTTGCCCGGACCGTTGACGACGTTGGCCATCAACGGGACTCGGCTCATCGACTCGACCCCGCACGCGAGACCAACATCGATGGCGCCGACCGCGATGAGCGCGGCGATCAGATGGATGGACTGCTGGCCGGACCCGCATTGTGCATCCAGTGTCGTCGCGGCAACCTGGGACGGCAGGCCGCGGGAGAGCCACGCAGTACGGGTCACGTTGCTGGACTGCTCACCGGCCTGCGTCACACAACCGCCGATCACCTGACCCACCTCGGACGCGTCGAGCCCCAGCCGATCGAGAGCAGCCTGCTGGACCGTTCCCAGCAGCGTTGCAGGATGGACGCCCGCGAGATCGGTACGCCGACGCGCGAACGGCGACCTCACGACGTCGACGATGACCGGCTCACCCACGGGCGACTCCGCCCTGCTGCGGCAGGAGCACGTCGCGGCCGTGGGCAGCGAACTCGCGCTCGAGACGATCCCGCGCCAAGGCATCGAGGACGCTGAATCCCGTTCCGAATCCAGTCGATTCGTACACGGGGTCGTCCACGTGCCAACCCTGCCGCCTGAGGCCCACCTTGGCCAACTTTCCGCTAGCGGTCGTCGGAAGCTCCTCGATCACCCGCACGAAGCGCGGCCACGCCTTGGTGCCGAGGTCGCTCTGCTCCTGCAGGTGCCGCACGAGCCGGTCGGGATCGAAGGACACCCCGGGCCGCATCTGGAGAGTCACCATCAATTGGTCGCCGGTGCGCGGATCGGGTACGGCGTACGCCGCGGCGACCGTGACGTCGTCCCAGCGCTCGATGATCCGCTCGATCGGTGCCGCGGCGAGGTTCTCTCCATCGACCCGCAACCAATCGGCGCCGCGGCCTGCGAAGTAGAAGAAGCCGCGCTCGTCGCGCCAGCCCAGGTCACCGGTCCAGAAGTTGCCACCCCGGATCCGCTCGGCGTCGGCGCCCGGGTTGCGGTAGTAGCCGTCGAAGGCACCGGCAGCGCCGATCGCGACGATCTGACCTGTGGCCTCCTGTGCATTCAGCAACCGGCCGTCGGCGCCCCGCACCGCCCGCGGGCACTCCTGCTCGGTGAGTGGATCGAGGATGCGCAGATCCAATCCGCCCACCGGCAGCCCCAGCGCGTCATCCGGCGTCTCGGGGGTCCGGTTGATGCGCACTACGCCCTCACTCATGCCGTAGCCCTCGGAGACCCGGCAGCCGAAGCGCTCGGCGAACGCGCGCACATCGGAGGCAGAGGCCTCGGTGCCGACCGCCAGTCGCAGGGTCGAGGTGGCGTCCCTGGGGTCCGGTGGCTGCGCCAGCACGTAGGACAACGCGCGGCCGACATAGTTGACGAAGGTGACGCCGTACCGGTGCACGTCTCGCGAGAATCCGGATGCGGTGAAGCGCGGCGCAAGGCACACGGTCGCCCCGGCATGCATCGCCGGGGCCAGGTTCATCATCAGGGAGTTGCCGTGGAAGAGCGGCATGCACACGTAGGTGACCGAATCGCGATCGATCTCGGTGCGGGTCCGCAGCGACTCGGCCAACGAGGCCAGCCGCCCCTGGCTGCACACCACTGCCTTGGGGGCGCCGGTGGACCCCGACGAGAAGAGAAGTAACAGCGTGTCAGCCGGGTCCGGTTCGATCGCGGGCAGTCCGGCCGCGGAGAACCGGCTGAGTGCCTCCTGATACTCACTGGTGCCGATGATCAGGGTCGGCAGGGCGTCCGCCGACGGTCCAGCCAGACCGGCCGCTTCCACCAGTGGCCAGCGCTCCTCGCTGGTGATCAGCAGGTCGCAATCGGTGTGCCGGATGTCGCCAGCCAGTTCGGCTCCTCGGCGCGTCGGGTTGGCGGCCACGATCACCGATCCGCTGAGAGCGGCGGCGCAGACCCAGAACACGAAGTCGGGCACGTTGTCTAGAAGGATGCCGATGTGGCGCGGTCTGCCTGCTGGACGCGGTTGGGAGAGTAGATAATTCGCGCGGATCGTGGATTCGCGGACTACCTGGTCCCAGGTCCAGACGGCCGCACCGGCCCGCACACCCAGATGATCGTCACCGCTGCGCGAGCGAACCACGTCAGCGAACGTCAGCACGCGAGTACCTCTCCTCACCATTGACAAGCAAGCGCTTGGTTGACACTATGCGTCGACTGCACAGGAGGTCAAGGGGGTCCCGATGCCCGATGCTGCGAAGGTCCCGCCGGCGCCTCGTGCGTCGCCGCGCTGGGGCGTCGCGACCGCACTGCCAGGTGACGTCGCCCTCGCGGACGTCCCGGCGCTGTGCCGGGCGATCCAGGACTGCGGTATCGACGTCCTGCATGTGCCGGAGTCGGTGCACGACTCGTTTCTGGTCGCGTTGCTCGCCCTGCAATCGACCACGACGTTGCGCGTGCGGACATCACTCACCGTGGCGCTGCCGCGCAGCCCGATGGTCACCGCCCTCGCCGCCTGGGACCTGGTGGAGGTGTCGGGAGGCCGCTTCGAGCTCGGCCTCGGCAGCCAGGTGCGTGGCAACATCGTCGACCGCTACTCGAGCCAATGGTCCGACCCTGCGGCACAGATGCGCGACTACTTCCACGCGGTCCGGGCGATCTTCGCCGCCTTCGAACGCCGCACCGGGCTGACCTACGAAGGTCCGTACTACCGGTTCACCCGGCTTCAACCTCTCTTCACCCCACGCGATCACGGCTACGGTCCACCCCGGCTGGTCGCTGGAGGCGTCGGTCCGCGGATGTGTCGCGTCGCGGGCGAGGTCGCCGATGAGTTCGTCGCACATCCGACCGCATCGCATCCCGAGGTGGTGCGCCAGCAGATCCTGCCGCGGCTGACCGAGGGCGTGCTGGCGGCAGGTCGGCAGGACCGTCCGGGGATCACGGTCGTGCCGTGGTGCCTGACCGGCATCGACCACGCCGCCATCGAATCCGAACGTGCCCGGATCCGGCGCGAGCTGTCTGTCCTGTTCTCCACACCGGCTTACCACCGCACGTTGACCCTGCTGGGCCACCCCGACGTGGGGGCGCAACTGCACGCCCTGTCCCGCGAGCGCCGATGGAGCGAACTCGCCGAGGCCATGCCCGCGACGCTGGTGGCCGACCTCGTGCCCGAGGGCACCTATGACCAGATCGCGCGGATCCTCACCACGCGGTACGACGGACTGTGCGACACCGTCGCACTGCCCCTGCCGCCCGCGCTGGTCAGCGCTCCTCAGCAACCGCCCACTCACATCCTCGATGGCTTCGCCTCGGCCATCGCTGAGCTGCATCGACAGGTAGCGTCCGGGCCTGCTTGACCGGCCGTGAGACCCGTCCTAGAGTCGCTACCAAGCGCTTGCTCGGTCACGGCGCCGATCCGCTCGGAGGGCAAAATGGTGGAAGCAGTCATTGTCGCGGCGGCCCGATCGCCGATCGGACGAGCAGGCAAGGGGTCTCTGGTCGACGTACGACCGCTCGATCTGCTGGGTCAGATGATCGAGGCGGCGCTCGCGCAGGTCCCGCAACTGTCCCGGACACAGATCGACGACACGTACGTCGGGACGGCCCAGCCAGCAGGCGAGCAGGGCTACAACCTTGGCCGTCAGGCGTCGATCTTCGCCGGTGCCGACGCGGTGCCCGGGGCCACCGTGTCGCGCTACTGCGCCTCCAGCGTGCAAACCACCCGGATGGCGTTCCACGCCATCAAGGCCGGCGAGGGCTCGATCTTCCTCTCCGCCGGAGTGGAGTCGGTCTCCCGATACCGCCTCGGCCGCAGCGACGGCATGCCGGACACCCACCATCCTCGGTACGCCGACGCCGAGGCTCGCTCCGCACGACGCGCCGGCGCGGGCGTCCCGGAGTGGACCGACCCCCGCGACGAAGGCCACCTGCCCGATCCGTATCTCGCCATGGGCCAGACCGCTGAGAATGTCGCCGGTCTGCGCTCGGTCAGCCGCGCCGCCCAGGACGAGTTCGGCGTGCGCAGCCAGAATCTGGCCGAGAAGGCCATCGACTCCGGCTTCTACCAGGCTGATATCACCCCGGTCACCCTGGCCGACGGCACAGTCGTCAGCACCGACGACGGACCGCGCCGGAGCGTGACGATGGAGAAGGTGTCCGCGCTCGCGCCGGTCTTCCGGCCCGACGGCACCGTCACGGCCGGTAACTGTTGCCCGCTCAACGACGGCGCGGCGGCTCTCATCGTGATGTCGGACGTGCGTGCCCGCGAACTCGGGATCACCCCACTCGCCCGGGTGGTGGCCACCGGCGTCTCCGCCTTGTCGCCCGAGATCATGGGCCTGGGTCCGGTCGACGCGTCCCGTCAGGCGCTGGCCTACGCCGGAATGTCGGCCTCCGATATCGACCTGTGGGAGATCAACGAGGCGTTCGCCGCGCAGGTCCTGCCCACCGTCGAGGACCTCGGACTCGACCTCGAGCGCGTCAATGTGCACGGCGGAGCGATCGCGCTCGGCCACCCCTTCGGCATGACCGGCGCCCGCATGACTCGGACCCTGCTCACCGGCCTGACAGCGCGGGATGCCTCGACGGGGGTTGTCACGATGTGCGCAGCAGGTGGTCAGGGGATGGCCCTCATCGTGGAGCGATTGTCCTGACATGACCACCCCCAACGCCACCGAGGCGCAGGCCGTGATCTATGAGACGGACGGGCAGGTCGCGACCGTCACCCTGAACCGCCCCCAATACCGCAACGCGCAGAATTCCGCGATGACCTACGCGCTGGATCGGGCGTTCTATCGCGCCGCCGCGGACGACGAGGTGCGGGTGGTGATCCTGCGCGGCGCGGGGGATCACTTCTGTGCGGGTCACGACATCGGCACACCGGAGCGGGACGTCGATGTCGCCTTCGAGCGCCAGGCCGGGCTGTGGTGGAGTCACGTCGGCAAGGAGGGGGTGGACCAGCGCTTCGCGCGGGAGTCCGAGGTCTACCTCGGCATGTGCCGGCGCTGGCGCGATCTGCCCAAGCCGATGATCGCTCAGGTGCACGGCGCGTGCATCGCCGGTGGCTTGATGCTGGCGTGGGTGTGCGACTTCATCGTCGCTTCCGACGATGCGTTCTTCATGGATCCCGTGGTGCGGATGGGGATCCCGGGTGTGGAGTACTTCGCCCATCCGTGGGTCATGACCCCCGCGGTGGCGCGCGAGTTCCTCTACACCGGCGACCGGATGCCGGCCGCCCGAGCCCGTGAGGTGGGCATGGTCAACCATGTTGTCCCCCGCGAGGACCTCGCATCGACGACCCTGCATATCGCGCAGCGGATCGCCACCATGCCCCGGCTCGGCCTGGCATTGACCAAGCGGGCGATCAACCAGGCCGAGGACCTCATGGGCATGCGGGCGGGGATGGATTCAGTCTTCGGGCTGCACCACGCCGCACATGCCCACAACGCCGAGGTGGGCCGGGACTCGCTGGCGGGCATGGACGCCCGGTCGATGCGGGACTCGGAGCGGGACTCGGAGCGGGCCGGCGACTGATCGTCGACGGCCGCCCACGATCACTGCGTGATGGTCCAGCCGCCGTCCACCGGGACCAGGACGCCATTGACGTACGCCGCGGCCGGAGACAGCAGGAAGAGCGTCACGTACGCGATGTCGTCCGGTTGCGCCATCCGGTGCAGTGGGATGCGGCGCAGGACCGATTGACCGGTCTCGCTCTCTGAAAATCCCTGCAGCCGTGGGGTGTCCACCATGCCCGGCGCCACCGCGTTGGCTCGCACGACATCGGCTCGGTAGGCCGCGAGGTGCCTGGTGTAGCCCGCGATCCCGGCCTTGCTCGCGGGGTACCAGTCAGGTGAGGTGCCGACGATGTTGCCCGCCACCGAGGCCATGTTGACCAGGGTGGCTCCCGCGGGTGCCTCGGCCAACCAGGTCTCGGTGACCCGGCGGACGCTGCCCAGCGCAATCCGGACAGCTTCGTCGAATTCGAGGGTCGGTCCGCCAGAGGCGGGTCCGGCATTGTTGACAAGATGGCGCACGGTGCCGGCGCTGCGCGACACCTCCATCGCGGCGACGACCGCCTCCTGATCAGCGACATCGGCCACCACCGGCAGCGCCTCGCCGCCCTCCGCCTCTATCTGCGCGACGGTCTGCGCCAGCCCGTCGGGCGCGAGATCCCAGGCGGCCACCCGTAACCCCTGCTGCGCGGCCCGCACCGCTATGGCGCGCCCGATCCCGCTGCCGGCACCGGTCACGACGATGACGTCACCCGGCGTGAACCCGAAGTTCAGCGACTGCTCCTGCATGGACTCCCTCTCCTGCGGTGTTCGATGATCACTCCCGGCATCCCGCGGGGGGTGACTAGACGCCGTACGCTCCGTCGACGTCGAGTTTCTGGCCCGACACGAAGCCGGCACGCTCGGAGACCAGGAAAGCGACCGCCTCGGCCACGTCCAGCGCGGAGCCGAAACGGCGCAGTGGGATGTTGCGGCGGGTCACCGCCAACGCCGCGTCGTCCAATTCCCCATCCGCCATCAACCGCGCGGCCATCCCGTCGGTCAGCATGCCGGGGCCCACGCAATTGGCCCGCACGCCGTAGCGGCCCTCCTCCGCGGCGACGGCTCGCACCAGAGCCTCAATGGTCGCCTTCGGCGCCGCCGAGAGGCCGTCGCGGACGGGATACCGGGTCGTCGCCGCCGTGGTCACGGCGGTGATGCTGCCCGATCGCTCCCGTAGTAGCGGCAGGAAGGCCGCCACCAGGGCGAAGAAGGCGATCCCCTCCTGCTGACACTGCCGGGCGAATTCGACGGGGTCGACCGTCGACAGATGCCGCATCGGCACATGCGGTCCGGCGGCGTGGACCAGGGCGTCGACTCCGCCGAACTCCGCTGTCACAGCCGCGGCGAGGGCGCTCGGTGCGTCGAGATCGCCCAGATCGAACGGTAGCGCGATCACCCGGCGTCCGATCCCTTCGAGCTCATCGACCAGGTCCTGCGCAGCGGCACTGCTTCTGCCGTAGGTGAGCGCGAGGTCGAATCCGTCCCGGGCGAGCACCCGGGCCACGGCACTGCCGATACCCCCCGTGGCGCCCGTGACCACAGCACTGTGCGTCGACTCAGGCGGCATGCACCCAGGCTATCTACCAAGCGCTTGCTTGACTAGACCGCTTGTGGTTGTCTGAGGACATGGCGACCGTCCGCGATCCGTCCCCGACCCCCAGCGTCCGCGACGGGATCTGCGCCGGCCGCGTTGTCATTGTGACCGGTGCCGGGCAGGGCCTCGGCGCTGCGCACGCCCGCGCCTTCGCTGAAGCCGGCGCCACGGTCGTCCTGAATGATCTCGGGCCCGATGTTCAGACGGTTGCCGACGAGTTGGCTGCCCAGGGTCACCCGGTGCTGGTCGTCCGCGGGGATATCGCCGATTGGGAGTTCGCCTGCGAGTTGATCGCGACCACTGTCGACCGATTCGGGGAGTTGCACACCCTGGTCAACAACGCGGGCATCAACCGCGACCGGATGCTCGCGACGGTCAGCGAGGACGAATGGGACGCAGTGATCCGGGTCAACCTCAAAGGTCACGCCGCGACCATGCGGCACGCGGTCGCGCACTGGCGCGCCCGGCACAAGGAGGGCCGGCCGGTCGCGGCCCGCGTGGTCAACACCAGTTCCGGCGCTGGGCTCTTCGGCTCAGTCGGGCAGGGTAACTACGCGGCCAGCAAGGCCGCGATCCTCGCGTTGACCCAGGTGGCGGCGGCCGAATGGGGCCGCTACGACGTCTTGGTCAACGCGATCGCACCGTCGGCACGCACCCCGATGACCGAAGCGGTCTTCGCCGACCAGATGGCCGCCCCCGAGGAAGGATTCGATGCCATGGATCCGGCCAACATCTCGCCCGTCGTCGTATGGCTCGGATCGGATCGTGCGAACGTCACCGGTCGGACCCTCGAGGTGGCCGGTGGTCAGGTGTGGTTGTGCGAGGGTTGGGCGCACGGTCCGTCGCTGGACGCGGGTCGACGGCTCGACCCCGCTGAGCTGACGGACATCGTGGCCAGCCTCGAATCGCGCGCCCAGCCAGTCACCCCTGTCTACGGAGCGTGAGATGACGTCACAACACCGTGCACCTCGCCCATTGGGCCACGACGTCGCCGACGAGGACGTGCGACGGGAGGCGCGCGAATGGCTCGACCACGAACTCGGCGGTGAGTTCCGTGATCTGGTCGGACGTGGCGGCGCCGGCAAGGAGGATGAATCACTCGACCGGCGCCGCGACTGGGAGCGCCGGCTCGGCGAGGGCGGGTGGATCGGTTTGGGCTGGCCGGTGGCAGACGGCGGACGAGGGGCGACCCTCGGCCAGCAGGTGATCTTCCACGAGGAATACGCCCGGGCGGGTGGGCCGGGTCGATTGGGGCACATCGGTGAGCAGCTCCTGGGTCCGACGCTGCTTGCCTTCGGTACCGCAGATCAGCGCCAGCGGTTCCTGCCGGGCATCCTGGCCGGCACGACTCTGTGGTGCCAGGGCTACTCCGAGCCCGGCGCCGGGTCCGACCTCGCCGGCGTGCGGACCAGCGCCCGGCGCGATGGAGATGACTACGTCATCACCGGTCAGAAGGTGTGGACCTCGCTGGCCCATCTCGCGGACTGGTGCTTCGCGGTCGTCCGCACTGACCCGAATTCCGTCCGGCACCACGGTCTGTCCTACCTGCTGGTCCCGATGGATCAGCCCGGCATCGACGTCCGCCCCATTCCTCAGATCACTCGGCGCAGCGAGTTCAACGAGGTGTTCTTCGACGGCGCTCGGACCCCGACCACCAACCTCGTAGGCGAGGAGGGCCAGGGCTGGAAGGTCGCGATGGGCACGTTGGGCTTCGAGCGCGGAGTCTCCACCCTTGGCCAGCAGATCGGCTTCGGGCGGGAACTGGCCGGCGTGATCGCCGTGGCCCGCGACAATGGCGCCGCGCAGGATCCGGAGATCGCCGAGCGCCTGACCCGCGCCTGGGTCGGCCTGCAGGTGCTGCGGCATCTGGCGGTGTCGACGCTGCGATCCTCCGCCGAGTTGAGCGGCTTCGAAGCATCGGCATCCAAACTCCAGTGGGCCGGATGGCACCGTGCGTTGGGTGAGCTCGCGATCGACGTCCTGGGCACCGACGGGTTGACGGTGGATGGCGCGACCTACGGCCTCTCGCCGCAGCAGACCGCTTTCCTCTTCAGCCGAGCCGACACGATCTACGGCGGATCCGATGAGATCCAGCGCAACATCATCTCCGAGCGGGTGCTCGGGCTGCCGAGGGGATAACCAGCCGATGACCATCACCAGCACCGAATCCCTCGAGTTGCGAGCGCAATTGGCCGCCGGAGTGGCGGAGGTCTTCACCGATCTGGAGTCCGGCTGGCGCGACCGCGTCATCGATACCGACGAGGGCTTCGACCCACTGCTGCACGCGCAGGCGGTGGGACTGGGCTGGGCCGGTGTGCCGGTCCCCGAGGAGTTCGGCGGGCTTGGTCTAGGACTGGCCGAGGCGATGGCCGTGATCGAGCAACTGGGCCGGGTGCTCGCGCCCTCACCGCTGGTCGACGCCCTTGTCGTGGGTACGGCGCTGGGCCGGGTCGGTGTCGAACCCGCCGCGCAGGAGGTGCTCGGCCGGCTGTCCGGTGAGGCAGCGGTCGTTGCCGTCGCCGGCCTGACCGCCCACCGCGGGGAGCCGGTGACGGCGACCGGGATCGAGATCGGGTCGGACGGGATCGTGTCGGGCTCGGCTCGCTGCGTCGCCTTCGCCGGCAGCGCCGATCTGCTGGTCGCGGTGGGAGCCGACCAAGTCGCCGTCGTCGACGCCGCGGCCGAGGGTGTCGCCGTGACCGCCCAATCCGGTCTCGACCACACGCGCCGCCTCGGCGAGGTGATCTTCACCCGCGCGCACGGCAGGATCCTCGGCGGCCCCGACCTGGCGGATGAGCTGCGGATGATCGCCCTGCTCTCCAGCGCGGTCGAGTGCGCGGCCGCGGCCCGATCGTGTCTCGAGACGACCGTGGAGCATCTGAAGACGCGAGAGCAGTTCGGCCGTGCACTGGGCACTTTCCAGGCGCTGCGGCATCGCGCGGCGGATCTGTATCTGACCGCAGCCGAAGCCAGGGCGACCGCGGACTACGCGGTCGGGGTCGCGAGCGGGGAGGTCACACCGCGCGCCGGGCAGGAGGCCCTCGGCGACGAACTCGCGGTCCTTGCACCTCTGGCCAAAGTCGTCTGCACCGATGCCCTGATGACGGTCGCTGCCGATTGCCTGCAACTGCACGGCGGAAGCGGCTTCACCTTCGAATACCCGATCCACCACTACCTCAAGCGCGGTAAGGCCGAGCAGCATCGGCTGGGCACCAACTCGGCATGGCGGGCGTATTTCGGACAGCGGCTCGGGCTGAACACCCGGTGACGTCCAACCCGCCGGATCAGCCGGGGGTCGGCGGCCGCGCCGCCAGTAGTCGGGCCGGCAGTTCGCCGCCTCCGTCGACCAGCAGTGACGCACCGTTGATGTATCCCGCAAGCGGCGAGCACAGCAGGAGCACCGCGCCCGCGACATCCTGTGCGGTGGCCATCCGCTGCATCGGGATCACGCCGGCGACGCGAGCCGGGCCGTCGTCGTCGCCGTAGTAGTCGCTGGCCGCGTCGGTCAGCACCAGCCCCACTGTGACCTCGTTGACGCGCACCGCCGGCGCGAACTCCACAGCGAGCGCCCGCGTCGCCATGCTCAATCCGGCCTTCGCAGCGCTGTAGGCGGCCGTCCCGGGCATCGGGTGCCGGCCAGACACCGAGCCGATGTTGATGATCAAGCCTCCGGCGTGACTTTGCTCCAGGGCTGGGTAGGCCAGGCGCGCTAACTGCATCGGCGCGACCAGATTCAGGGTGATGACCGAAGCCATCAACCGCGGCGAAGCGGTGCGGGCATCGGCCTCTGGAGAGCCTCCGGCGTTGTTGACCAGGAGGTCGAGTCCGCCGACTGCCGCCACCGTCTCATCGACGAGCCGGGCCTGCTGCTCGACATCGCGGATGTCCGCCGCGATGAAGTGCGCGCGCTGGTCGCCGTACTGCGGAAGCTGTTGCGGCTCAGAGCGACTGGCGACGACCACCTCGGCACCAGCGGCGAGCAGCGCTTCCGCGATCACCTTGCCGATGCCGCGCGGCCCGCCGGTCACCAGCGCGCGGCGACCGTGCAGATCGACGCTACCGGCCGGCGTACCCGATGCCGTCACAGCCGCTCGATGATCGTCACGTTGGCCTGGCCACCGCCCTCGCACATCACCTGCAGACCGTAGCGGCCACCGGTGCTCTCCAACTCGTTCAGCAGGCTGGTCATCAACCGGGCACCGGTCGCGCCGAGCGGGTGACCCAGCGCGATACCGCCGCCGTTCACGTTGACCCGCGCGGGATCGGCGCCGGTCTCCTTCAGCCAGGCGAGGACCACGCTGGCGAAGGCCTCGTTGACCTCCGCGAGGTCGATGTCATCGATCGACAGACCGGTGCGCTGCAATGCGCGTGCGGTCGCCGGGATCGGCGCGGTGAGCATCCACACCGGGTCATCGCCCATGACCGATAGGTGGTGGATGCGAGCCCGCGGAGTCAGACCATGATCGCGGACGGCGGACTCTCCGGCGACCAGCAGCGCCGCGGCTCCGTCGCAGATCTGGCTGGCCATCGCCGCGGTGACGATGCCGCCCTCCTCCAGCGGGTCGAGGTCGGCCATCGCCTCCAAGCTGGTGTCCCTGCGCACACAGGTGTCGCGCACCGCTGAGCCAAGCGGCGCGATCTCGCGGTCGAAGCGGCCCTCATCCTGAGCCCGGGCCGCCCGGCGGTGGCTCTGCAGCGCGAACTGCTCCATGTCCAGCCGACTGCAGCCCCACTTCTCCGCGATCATCTGGGCCGATCGATACTGCGACGGGGGGACGCTGCCGTAGCGTTCCCGGAAGCCAACCGAGCCGGTCACCGGATCGGGGAAGCCGAACTGCTCTCCGACTGTCATCGCCGCGGAGATCGGGATGGCGCTCATGTTCTGCAGACCGCCGGCGACGACCAGGTCGGCAGTCCCACTCATCACCGCCTGCGCCGCGAAATGCACGGCCTGCTGCGACGAACCGCACTGCCGATCCACCGTCACGCCGGGGACGTGGCTCGGCAGCCCGGCCGCCAACCACGCCGTCCGGGCGACATCGCCGGCCTGGCCGCCGATCGTGTCGACGCAGCCCATGACCACGTCGTCAACGGCACCGGGGTCGATTCCGGTGCGTTCCACCAGTGCGGTCAGCACGTGGGCGCCCAGGTCCGCCGGGTGGACCTGGGCGAGGTCACCTCGACGTCGGGTGACCGGCGTACGGACGGCGTCTACGAGATATGCCTCGGCCATGAGGGCTCCCTTGTGTCGCGATCGGATCGGTGCAATCCTAGCAAGCGCTTGGTTGGCAAGAAAGGGTGGTGGCGGCAAGGATGGCGGACACCGAGGTCCACAGCGACCCCTTGACGCTGCCCGGGGTACTTCGCGACACGGCCGCGCGGCGCCCCGACCAGGAGGCGCTGATCGACGGCCCGGTGCGCCTGACGTACGCGCAGCTGCGTGAGGCAGTCGACCGCTTCGCACAGGCCCTGCTGGCGCGCGGGGTACGACCCGGCGACCGGATCGGCCTGTGGGGGCCCAACCAGTGGCAGTGGGTGGTTGCCGCCCTCGGCATCCAGTCCACGGGCGCCATCCTCGTCCCGGTCAACACCCGTTTCAAGGGTGCGGAGGCGCAGTACGTCCTGCGGCGTTCCGGTGCGATCGCGCTGGTCGCGGCCCATCGCTTCCTGCAGAACGACTACGTGCGCATGCTCGCCGAGTTGCCCGCCGCCGGACCGTGCGCCGACGCCGGGCACGCCGAAGCGCCCGAGCCGCTGGTGCCGTCGCTGCCGGCCATCCACACGATCATCGCGTTCGACACCTATCCCGGGTCCGGCGTCCTGGACTGGGCGGACTTCGATGCCCTGGCCGACGACATCCCGCGGCAACGCGTCGACGAGCGGATCGCTGGGATCGCACCCGACGACGTGGCGGACATCCTCTTCACCTCCGGCACCACCGGCGCTCCCAAGGGTGTGATGACCACCCAGGTGGCGAACGTCGTCGTCGACCGGGGGTGGGCCGACCTGGTCGGTCTACTGCCGGACGATCGCTATCTGCTGGTCAACCCGCTCTTCCACAGTTTCGGCTACCGGGCCGGCCTGATCGCGTGCCTCCTGCGCGGGGCCACGATCGTTCTGCAGGCGGTCTTCGACGTCGAGGAGACCATCCACATCGTCCAGACCGAGCACATCTCGGTCTTCCCCGGCGCACCGGCGATCTACACCTCGATCCTGGACCACCCGGGCCGCGCCGGCCGCCGGCTGTCCTCGGTGCGACTGGTCGTCACCGGAGCGGCCGTGGTCCCGGTTGCCCTCATCGAACGGATGAAGTCCGAACTGGGTTTCGCCACGATCATCACGGCGTACGGGCAGACCGAAACGTGCGGCACCGCGACGGTGTGCCCGCCCGATGCGCCGATCGAGAAGATCGCCTCAACCTCGGGCCGGGCGATCCCGGGCACCAGCCTGCGGATCAGCGGGCCGGACGGCTCCGAACTGCCGACGGGAGAAGCCGGCGAGATCCTCGTGCGCGGCGCCAACGTCATGAAGGGCTACTGGCAGGATCCGGCGGCGACCGCGGCAGCAATCACCCCGGAGGGCTGGCTGCACACCGGTGACGTCGGATTCCTGGACGCCGACGGCTACTTGACGATCACCGATCGCATCAAAGACATGTTCACGGTCGGCGGATTCAACGTCTACCCGGCCGAGGTCGAGCAGATTCTGGTGCGGCATCCGGCCGTTTCCGATTGCGCTGTAGTCGGCGTCCCTGACGCCCGACTCGGCGATGTCGGCCGGGCCTACGTCACGTTGCGCGATGGTGCCACCGTCACCGGTGAGGAGTTGCACACCTGGGCCCGCGAGCAGATGGCCAACTTCAAGGTTCCGCGCAGCTTCCAGATCCTGCCGCAGTTGCCGCGCAACGCGGCGGGCAAGGTCCAGAAGTTCCGACTGACGGACGTCGGCGAGTGAGCAGCATCCTCCCCGGGGGGCGCCTGCCGTTGCTGACCAACCAAGCGCTTGATAGGGTCCTGTCAACCACGGATTCGGAGGACTGATGCGCGACAAGCTGATGACCGAGGACGATGTCGTCGCTCGGCTGTCCTCGGGAATGACCATCGGCATCGGCGGTTGGGGCTCGCGGCGCAAACCGATGTCCCTCGTGCGGGCGATCCTTCGCTCGGACATCCGTGACCTCACCGTGGTCACCTACGGCGGCCCGGATGCCGGTCTGCTGTGCGCGGCCGGCCGGGTCCGCAAGCTGATCTTCGGGTTCGTCTCCCTCGACTCGATCCCGTTGGATCCGCACTTCCGGGCCGTTCGTCAGGCCGGGGGGCTCGAGGTAGAGGAGTACGACGAGGGCATGCTCCAGTGGGGTTTGTACGCCGCGCAGTTGCGGCTGCCCTTCCTGCCGACCCGCGCGGGGCTGGGTTCCGATGTCATGAGCGCGAATCCCCACCTGCGCACGGTGCAGGATCCCTACGGCGGCGACGAGACCGTGGCCATGCCCGCCATCCCGCTCGACGTCGCGCTGGTGCACCTCAACCGGGCCGACCGCTACGGCAACGCCCAATACCTCGGGGCGGACCCCTACTTCGACGATCTCTACTGCGCCGCCGCCACGGAGGCCTACGTGTCGGTGGAGCAGGTCGTGGACACCTCGAAGCTCGCCAACGGCGAGCACCACCCGGCGACCCTGCTCGTCCCGCGGATGTGGGTCACCGGCGTCGTCCATGCACCCGGTGGAGCGCACTTCACCTCGTGCGAGCCGGACTACGGTCGCGACGAGGCGTTCCAGCGCGAATACGTCCGCGCCGCAGGCGATCCCCAGCAATGGGCGGACTTCGAGCAGCGATTCCTCAGTGGTGATGCAGAGACCTATTGGAAGGCCGTCGAGGCCTGGCGGGAGGAGAGTCGATGACCACCACCGACAACGCGACGGGGGTCATCCCGGCCACACGCGCCGAACACGCCGTCATCGCCTGTGCCGAGACCTTCCGCGGCGGCGGGGAGATCCTCGCCAGTGCCTTCGGGATCATCCCCTCCATCGGCGTGCGACTGGCTCGTTCGACCTTCGAGCCGGAACTGCTGCTCTCCGACGGCGAAGCCAACCTAGTCCACGGCACCGGCCCGATCCCCGGCGCGTTGCCCGGCCCGGTGGAGGGCTTCATCCCGTTCCGGCGGATATTCGACATCCTCTGGAACGGCCGTCGCCACGTGATGATGGTGCCCAGTCAACTCGACCGGTACGGCAACTCGAACATCTCGGCCATCGGCGACCACGCCCGGCCCAAGGTGCAACTGCTCGGCGTCCGCGGCGCCCCTGGCAACTCTGTGTGCCACCCGACCAGCTACTGGGTGCCGCGCCATTCGACGCGAGTCTTCGTCGATCGGGTCGACTTCGTCTGCGGCGTGGGCAATGACCGGGCCGCGGCCAACGGCCCGGCCGCATCGCGGTATCACGACCTGCGCAAGATCGTCACCGACCTCGCAGTGCTCGGCTACCGCGAGGACGGGACGATCCGCTTGATCAGCGTGCATCCTGGGGTGTCGGTCGACGACGTCGTCCGGGCCACCGGATTCGAGCTCGGTGACACCTCCGAGGTCACCACCACCCGTGAGCCGACTCCCGACGAGCTCCACCTCATCCGAGAGATACTCGACCCCATGTCGTTGCGCGACAAGGAAGTCCCGACGTGAGCGATCCGCTGCACACCCGGCTGTGCGATCTGGTGGGAGTGCGCTACCCCATCGTGCAGACGGCGATGGGCTACGTCTCCGACGCCAAGCTCACGGCGGCCACCGCGAACGCCGGCGGTCTGGGAATCCTGTCAGCGGCCTTGCTCGACTTCGAGGAACTCGCGGCGGCGATCGCGGACGTTGCGTCCCGCACCGAGGCGCCCTTCGGCGTCAATCTGCGGGCCGACCAACCCGACGCGGTGCGCCGCATCGAGCTGCTGCAGCGGACCGGGGTGCGTGTCGCGTCGTTCGCGCTCGCGCCCACGAAAGAACTGATCGAGCGCTGCAAGGACGCCGGTTTGGTCGTCATCCCCTCGATCGGCGCGCGTCGGCATGCCGAGAAGGTCGCCTCGTGGGGTGCGGATGCGGTGCTGGTGCAAGGCGGTGAGGGTGGCGGCCACACCGGGCAGGTCCCGACCAGCCTGTTGCTGCCGCAAGTTGTAGACGCGGTGGACATCCCCGTGGTCGCGGCCGGCGGCTACTTCGACGGTCGCGGCCTCGTGGCCGCACTGGCCTACGGTGCGCAGGGCATCGCGATGGGCACCCGATTCCTGCTCACCAGCGACAGCCCGGTCCAGCCCGCGGTCAAGGAGGTCTACCTCCAGGCGCGCGTCACCGACACAGTTCTCACATCCGAGGTGGACGGCGTGCCGCAACGGGTGTTGCGCGCCGGTGCCGTCGACCGCCTGCTGGACACCGGCCCGGTCCGCCGGCTCGCACGGGCCGGCCGCAACGCACTGGCCTTCTCGAAGATGTCCGGCACTCCGCTGCCGCAGATGCTGCGGCAGGGTCTGCAGTTGAAGCAGGGCAACGACCTCACCTGGAGCCAGGTGGTGATGGCCGCCAATGCCCCGATGCTCTACCGCTCGGCCTTGTTGGAGGGTCGCAGTGACGAAGGAGTCATGGCGACCGGCCAGGTCGTCGGCCTCATCGACGACATCCCCAGCGTCGCCGAGTTGGTCGAGCGGATCATCGTCCAGGCCCGCACGACGCTCGCCCGGTTGGGTGCCGAGCAACCGGAAGTGAGCGCCTGATGACCATTCCCCCTCCACCCGCACCGCCCGCCCCGCGGGACCTGCTCGCGGACAAGGTCGTCGTGGTCACGGCCGCCGCCGGCACCGGCATCGGCTACGCCACCGCGCAGCGAGCGGCGCAGGAAGGTGCGCAGGTGGTGATCTCCGATCGCCATGAGCGACGTCTGGCGGAGGCCGCTGAGCGCCTGGCGACCGACACCGGGTCGGCACCACTCGCCGTACCGTGCGACGTCACCGACCAGGTCCAGATCGACGCACTGATGGACGCGGCGGTCGAGCAGCACGGGCGGATCGACGTCCTGGTCAACAACGCCGGCCTCGGCGGCACGGCCAGCGTCGTGGATATGACTGACGAGCAATGGGATTCGGTCATTGCGGTCACCCTGACCAGCTGCTTCAAGGCGACCCGCGCGGCATTGCGACACATGGTCCCTGCCGGGCGTGGCATCATCGTCAACAACGCCAGCGTCATCGGCTGGCGCGCGCAGGCCGGGCAGGCGCACTACGCCGCGGCGAAGGCCGGGGTCATGGCGCTGACCCGCTGCGCCGCTCTGGACGTCGCCGAGCACGGGATCCGGATCAACGCAGTCGCCCCGTCGATCGCGATGCATCCCTTCCTGGCGAAGGTCACCACGGACGAGCTGTTGGAGCACCTCGCAGCGCAGGAGGCGTTCGGTCGGCCCGCGGAGCCGTGGGAGGTGGCCACGGTCATCGCCTTCCTCGCCAGCGACTACTCGACATACATGACCGGCGAGGTCGTGTCGGTCAGCAGCCAGCACCCCTGACCCCATCGAAGGAGGACACCGTGGCCAATCCGGACGCCGTCGGCGCCGTCGGCGAACCGTTTCGCATCGACATCGAGCTCGGCAAGATCCGCGAGTTCGCCCGCGCGACCATGAGCACCAACCCACAATTCTGGGCGCAAGAGGCCCCGGTCACGCCGCCCACCTTCCTCACGACGACGATGCACTGGCAGCCCGTCGAGGGCGGGGTTTGGGGCGATGTCGAACTGGACCAGCAGCGCGGGATGCACGCCGAGCAGGAATTCGTCTTCCACGGTCCGCCACCGCGGGCCGGCGCCCGGCTGACGGCGCAATCCGAAATCACCGACTACTACACCAAACCCGGCCGCCGCGGCGGCGAACTCACCTTCGTCGTCATGCGCACGAGATTCACCGACCAGTCGGGCACCCTGGTCGCGGAGTCGATCATGACGGGCGTCGAAACCAGCGCCGTCGTCAGCGAGGAGGATCCACGATGAGCACCGAAGCGCCCGCGATGATGCCGGCGCTGCCGAAGCCCTGGAGCGTCGGGCCGATCACACGGACTGACATCGTGCGCTACCAGGGCGCATCCGGCGACATGAACCCGATACATCACGACGAGCCATGGGCACGAGCGTCGGGTCTGCCGATGCCGCTCGGGATCGGCATGTTGCAGGCTGGTCTGATCGGCACCTACCTGTCGGACTGGCTCGGCCCGGACAACGTGCGCCGATTCCGGATCCGCTTCGTTGAACAGGTCTGGCCGGGCGACACATTGACGATGACCTGCGAAAAGGTGGAACCGATCGACATCGACGGCGCTCCGGGCCTACAGGTCGAGGCGGCCTGCACCCGCGAGGGCGGCGGCCGCGCTGTCACGGTGTGGGCCAGCTACCTGCTGCCGTCGCAGGAGTCGGCATGAGCGCGATCAGCACGACCGTCGCAGACGGCGGCGTCGTCGAAGTTGTCGTCGACGCACCACCGGTCAACGCGCTGCGCGTGCAGGACTGGTTCGATCTGGCCCTCGCGGTCACGGACGCCGGACGCGACGCAGCGACGCGGGTCGTCATCCTGCGGGCCGAAGGCAAGGGCTTCAATGCCGGCGTCGACATCAAGGAGATCCGGGACACCGACGGTTTCGCCGCTCTGGTCGGCGCCAACCGCGGATGTTTCGAAGCGTTCCGCGCGGTCTACGAGTGCGAGGTCCCGGTTATCGCTGCGGTGCAGGGCTTCTGTGTAGGCGGCGGCATCGGGTTGGTTGGCAACGCGGACGTGATCGTCGCCTCCGACGACGCCTTCTTCGGCCTGCCGGAGGTGGATCGCGGAGCCCTCGGCGCCGCCACCCACCTGTCCCGGCTGGTCCCCCAGCACCTGATGCGTGCGATCGTCTACACCTCCGCGACGGCGACAGCGGAGCAACTCGCAGCGTTCGGCTCTGTGTATCAGGTCGTGGCGCGGGACCAATTGCGCTCTGCCGCAATGGAACTCGCCAAGCAGATCGCGGCAAAGGACCCCACTGTCATCCGCGCCGCGAAGGCCTCCCTGAACGGCATCGACCCGGTCGACGTCAACCGGTCCTACCGCTACGAGCAGGGCTACACCTTCGAGCTCAACCTCAGCGGCGTCTCGGACCGGATCCGCGAGGACTTCGGCAAGCACTGACCACCCACGAGGAGAAGTCGTATGGACCTGAGCTGGAGCGCGCAACACGAGGCGTTTCGCGTCGAGGCCCGCATCTGGCTGACGGAGAACGTGCCGCGCGAGCCGCTGCTCTCCGGCGACACCCGCGAGGGGTTCGCCCAGCACGTGGAGTGGGAGAAGCGGCTGTACGCCGATCGCTGGGGTGTCGTGTCCTGGCCCGAGGCGTACGGCGGCCGGGACGCGGACCTGTGGGAGTGGCTGATCTTCGAGGAGGAGTACTACCGGGCCGGGGCGCCGCAACGAGTGACCCAGAACGGCATCTTCCTGTTGGCACCCACCCTCTTCGAATTCGGCACCCCACAGCAGCAGGACACCCTCCTGCCGCGAATGGCCGCGGCCGAAGACCTCTGGTGCCAGGGTTGGTCGGAGCCCGGCGCCGGGAGCGACTTGGCCTCGATCCGCAGCCGCGCCGACCGCGACGAAGCGGCCGGCGGATGGCGGCTCAACGGCCAGAAGACCTGGACGACGCGTGGCGCCTTCTGCACCCACCTGTTCGGTCTCTTCCGCTCCGACCCCGAGTCGCAACGACACCATGGCCTGACGTATTTCCTCGTGCCGCTGGACGCCGAGGGCGTGACGGTCCGCGGCTTCGATCGGCTCGACGGGGATGAGGGTTTCGCCGAGGTCTTCTTCTCCGACGTCTTCGTGCCCGACGACGCTGTGCTCGGAGGAGTCGGCCAGGGATGGTCGGTGGCGATGGCCACCACCGGATCCGAACGGGGCCTGACCCTGCGATCGCCCGGTCGCTTCACCGCGGCCGTCGACCGCCTGGTGGCGCTTGCCGAGCAGCGGCCCGATGCCGTGACCGGGTCCATCCGCCAACGGATCGCCGATGCGTGGGTGCGGGCGCGCGCCTATGACACGTTCACCCTTGCCCAGGTGACCGACATCATGGAGCAGCGCCCGGTCGGTGCCCGATCCTCGCTGAACAAGGTGCATTGGTCCGAGCTCGACATCGCGCTCCACGAAACGGCATTGGACGTGCTCGGCCCCGAGGCGCTGGTCGACGGGCCGTGGACCCGCGGCTTCCTCTTCTCGCTCGCCGGCCCGATCTATGCCGGCACTAACGAGATCCAGCGCAACATCATCGCCGAGCGGGTGCTCGGCCTGCCCCGGAGGTGACCCCATGAGGTTCGCACTGACCGAAGATCAGACCGCGCTCCAGCAGGTGGTGCGGGCCGTGATGGCGCAGCAGTGTCCGCCCGACCTTCTGCGCGACGTCGCGGCGACCGGGCCCGCTGCCGCCGACGGACTGCGCTCCGCCTGTGACGAGATGGGCATCTGGGGTCTGCTGGTCCCCGAGGAGGATGGCGGTCTCGGCCTGGATGAGACCGCACTGGTGGCCGTGCTGGCCGAGACCGGGGCGGCCGCTGCTCCACTGCCTCTCGTCGGCACGCTCGCCGTCGCGCCGGGGGTGTTGGCCGAGCTCGACCGCTGCGCGCAACTCGCCTCCGGCGAGGTGCTGTGCGCGGCTACCCCGCAGCTGACGGGGCCCGCACCCAGTCGCGGAGCCGACCTGCTGATCCGCGGCGGGTTCGGTGGCCGTGGTGCGCTGAGCGTGTTCGACCTGACAACCGCCGATCGGTCGGCAACGGAGGCGATCGACCCAGCCTCACTTCTCGAAGATGTCTCTGGCGCAACGCTCCTCGCAACAATTGACGATCCGGACATCGTCCGCCGGGCCTGGTTGCGCGGTGTCCTCGGGACGGCCGCGGAGTTGGTGGGGGTGGCCCGGCGAATGCTCGGCATCACCGTCGCCTACGTCACCGATCGTCAGCAGTTCGGCGCTCCGATCGGGTCGTTCCAGGCCGTCAAGCACCACCTCGCGGATGCCGCTCTGGCAACGGAATTCGCGGCGCCCCTCGTCCTGTCCGCTGCCGCCCAGGTCGCGGCCGGCGCGCCGGGCGCCCAGCGTGAGGTCCACGCCGCGAAGGCCGCCGCCTCGGACGCCGCACGGACGACAGCCCGGCAGGCCATCCAGTGCCACGGTGCCATGGGCTACACCACCGAGTACGACCTGCAGTTGTACGCCAAGAGAGCCTGGGCCGATGCCGCATCGTGGGGCACGGCACAGTGGCACCGCGAGGCACTGGCCACGGACCTCGGCGTACCTGCGTCGTGATCGACGACTTCGCCCGTCGGCTGGCCGGTCTTGTCGGACTCACCGACCCGCCGCGCGTGGCGAAGGACCCGATCACCGAGCAAGCGATCCGGATCTGGTGCGAGGCCGTCGGTGATGAGAATCCGGCCTACCAGGATCCGGCGTGGGCGGCGGCCTCGCGATGGGGTGGGATCATCGCGCCCGCGACGAGCCTGAACATGTGGACGCTGCCCGGCAACCGTAGGACCCATCGTCAGGGTGAGAGCCTCGACCGGGTGAACGCCGTCCTCGCTGAGCGCGGATACACCTCGGTGGCTGCCGTTCAGACGTCACATCGCTACGCGCGCCCGTTGCGGCCGGGGGAGCTGCTGGCGCAATACCCGTCGATCACGGCGGTCTCATCGCAGAAGAGCACCCGTCTCGGCCGAGGTCATTTCGTGGATCTCCTCAGCGAATACCGCACGTTGGCAGGCGAATCCGTGGGCAGCGTGCTTCTGCGGATGCTGCGCTGGGATCCCAGAACCCGTCCGCCGGAGCCAGCCGGGCGGGCAACCGGGGGACCGCCGGGCCACCCCTGGCCGGTGCCGCCGCCGGTTCGGCGGCCTCGAGCGACGGCGACGCTGCTCCCCGCGCAACTCAGGCCCGGTGGTCACCTTCCCCCAGCGACGATCCCCGTCACTCAGGCGTCGATCGCCGCCCTCGCGACAGCGACACACGACTTCAACGACGTGCATCTGGATCGGGACGCCGCCCAGGCCCGCGGCGCTCGGGATGTCTACATGAACATTCTCGGCACCGCTGGCCTGATCAACTGCTACCTCACGGACTGGGCCGGACCCGAAGCCGAGATCGTCGCGTTCGATGCTCGGCTGGCCGTGCAGAACCACCCCGGAGACACCCTGCAGTTGACCGGCGCGGTCACCAGCGTCAACGGGCCAATCGTGACGGTCGACGTCCGAGGCTCCAATTCGCTGGGCGACCACGTGTTGGCCACTGCGAGGGTGAATCTAGTTGTGCAGTAATTACTTTCACCAGGCAATGTGGGCAGGTAGCGCTGGCACCAGTCTGAGGCAATCCCCGCGTGGGATGGCCGCCCCTGCAGGCTGAGTGATCAGCGTTCGCCAGCTCTGGGGTCGGTGCTCCACGTGGCCGCGGTGACTCCTTCGGCCCGAAGCACGTGCTTCAAGACCCGGCCCACTGAGTTCTTCGGCAACTGCGTGCGGACCTCGACGTGCGACGGCACCGCGTAGCGCGGGACTCGTGGGCGCACCCAGTCGAAGAACTCCTGCTCATCGATCCGGCATCCGTCCCTAGCAACGATGGTGACCTTGAGGTCGTCCTCGGCGAGCGGCGACTGCACCGCGTGGACTGCTACCTCGCGCACCTGGGGATGCTGGGCGATGACCTGCTCGATCTCCACGCTCGAGATGTTCTCGCCTCCGCGACGCAGATAGTCCTTCCCGCGGTCGACGAAGTGCAGGTGGCCGGCGTCATCGAAGCGGCCGTAGTCGCCGCAGTGAAACCACAGCCCGCGGAACGCATCCAGGGTTCGCTCCGGCTGGCGCCAGTAGCCGGTGAACATCACGTCGGGACGCAGCGGTCGCACCACGATTTCACCGATCTGACCGGTCGGCAGCGGATTGTCCTGCTCGCCGACTATCCGCACCTCGAAGGAGTCGCTCGGCATCCCCGCCGAGCCGGGGCGGTACTGCCCGGCCGGCGTGCTGGTGATCAGCGCGGCCTCGGTCATCCCGTAGACACCGGCTCCCACCCGCTCGACTCCGAAGCGCTCGCGCCACACCGCGGCCAGTTCGGGGGTCACCGGCGATCCGGAAACCGTGCGCAGCCGACCGTATGCCGCCGCCGTGTCGGCAGAGTCCGGCGCGGCGGCGATCATCGGCAGCATCGATCCCATGAGCGCCGCAGTGGTCGCCCCGGATCGCAGCACTTCGGCCCAGAAGCCGGTGACTGAGAAGCGGGCAGCGATGTCGATTGGCGCGCCGACCTGCAGCGAGCCCAGGGTGTGCGTTACGGCGGCGAGATGGAAGAGCGGCAACGCAGTCCATAGACCGTCCTGTGCGGTGCGCCCGAGATTCTCCCGGACCTGTCGGGCGAAGTTGCCGACGTATCCGTGGCTCACCTGGCACGCCTTGGAGGCACCCGTCGTCCCCGACGTGTAGATCAGGTGACTGGTGGCGAACGGCTCGGGTGGCGCCACCTTCGCCAGCCGATCCGACTGCGCCACAACCGTTTCCAGATCGTGTCGGACCGTCCAAGGCCCCAGTTGTGTGTCGTCGCGCTCATCGGCGCCCGAGCCGAGGATGAGCGGCAGCCGCAGATGTGGGGCGGCCACCGAAGCGCCGATGACAGGCAGATGCTCAGGGTCGGTGATCATCAGCGCCGGCTCGCTGTCCGACACCTGATGGGTGAGCACGTCACCGCGGTTGCTGGTGTTGTACGGCGTGACCAACGTGCCGCACATCGTCCCGGCCCACCAGGCCAGCAGTGCCGTCTCTCCGTTGCGCGCCATGACGCCGACGCGGTCGCCGGGGGAGGTGTGCTCCGAGATCGCTGCCGCCAGCCGGCGTGCGCGATCCTCCAGCTCGGTGACCGTGTGCCGCTCCCCAGCCAGGGTGATGGGCAGATCAGGTCGCTCCTGCAGGATCCGGTCCAGCGCAGGCACCAACGGGAGTCCGCCGCTGGTGGTGCCCATCGTTGTCCTTTCTGTTGGTGCGCGTCAGGCGCCTGCGAGCTCGTCGCCCCCGGCAGTGGTCGCGAGCTCGTCGGGGGCTGCAGCAAGGTCGGCACGTTGCCAGATGTCCACGGCATCGCGCTGCTCGACCGTCAGTTGACCGTTGTCGCGCAGCAGCTGCAGATGGGCTACGGTCTCGGCGACCGCCATCCGGCGCATCGAGGGGCGGATGTCACTCCACGGGCGAGACCAGGTCAGCTGCTCGGTGAGCCGGGCCGCGGGCGCCGGCCCGTCGGCCAGCAGTGCGAGCACTTCCTCTTCCCGCTGGGCGTGATGCTCGGCGACCGCCTCGGACCGCTCGGCGAGGCCAGCGAATCGCCACTCGTGGGCGGGCAGCACCTCATCGACGTCGAGCGCGCCGGCGCGCGACAGCGAGCGCAAGTAGCTCGCCAGCGGGTGCGGCCCGCTGGCGGGGAAGGCGGAGACGGCAGGCGTGATCCGCGGCAACAGATGGTCACCAGTCAGGAGCAGCCGCTCGTCGCGCGCGTGCAGACACAGATGGCCGGGGGTGTGTCCAGGGGTGTGGATCGCGATCCAGTCCCGGCCGGCGAGCGGCAGCCGATCACCGTCCTCGAGGAAGCCGTCCGGTCGGCTGAGGTGGAAGTAGGTGGCAAGCTCCGCGGTGTCGGTGCCGAACTCCGTGACCAGCTGCGGGGGGCAGCCCTGCCGAGCCAGCCAGGGGCCGGTGCGATCGAGGATGGCACTCGGATCGCCGGCGTCCACTGGTAGCAGGGCCTGATCAGCCTGGTGCATCAGGACGGGAGCCCCGGATTCGGCGCGCAGCCGTCTGGCACCGCCGAGATGGTCCGGATGGGCGTGAGTCACGACGATCCCGCTGACCTCCGCCGCGGTGCGGCCTGCGCGTTGCAGACCGCCGACCAAGGCGACCCACGATCGCTCGTCGTTCCAGCCGGGATCCACCACGAGGACGCCGTCGTCGTGTTCGACCAGGTAACAGAGCACATAGCGGATACCGCTGTCGGGGTTCGGCAGCGGGATGGACCACAGGCCCGGTCGCACCTGCTCGACGGGAGGGGTCTCGCGACGTTGCCACGCGGCGTACTGCGCATCGCCGGTGACCCGCGGACTCACGCGATCATTCACGGCGCCTCCTGCGGGCGGCGTCGCGACGCCGCGATGAGCTCATCGACACGTGACATTTCTTCACCATAAAGCAAGCGCTTGCTACATCAGCGTGGGCGACGGCGCGCCCCTTCCCCTCGAACCAAGCAAGCGATAGGTTGACCGCATGGTCGAAGGCGACTGGACTGCGCGCTTCGCGCCGTTGGCCGATCTGCTGGCTCGTAACCTGCAGGACGGGACCGATGTCGGCGCGGCGGTTGCTGTCGTGCTCGACGGCGAGTTGGTCGTGGACGCCTGGGGTGGCCAGGCACAGCCAGGGGTCTCCTGGCAGCGCGACACGATCGTGCAGGTCTGGTCGGTCACCAAAACGATGGCCGCACTCGCGGTCCTGGCGCTGGTGGATGACGACCGGCTCGATCTCGACGCTCCGGTCGCGCGCTACTGGCCGGCGTTCGGTGCCCACGGTAAGGACGCCGTAATCGTGCGTCAGGTCCTCGGGCACGCCAGCGGAGTTCCGGGCTGGGATCGGAAGGTGACGGTCGATGACCTGGTGGACCTCCAGCTGACCGAATCGTGGCTCGCCGACGTATCCCCCTGGTACCAGGCCGGATCCGCGCCCGCCTACCAACTGGTCAACCATGGTCATCTCCTCGACGGCATAGTCCGCAACGCGCTGGGTCGCACACTGGCGCAGGTCATCGACGAGTTGGTGCTCGAGCCGACCGGCAACAACGACTTCTTCCTGGGTGTGCCCGATGAAGCCCTGATGCGTTGCGCTGACCTCGTTCCGCCGCCTCCGTCCAACATCGACTACTCGGCGCTACCCGCGGTCAGCTTCCTACTGCGGACGATGACCAATCCGCTCCTGCCCGCGACGGTCTGCAACTCCGTTGCCTGGCGGCGCAGCGAGGTGGGCGCCGCAGCTGGCCACGGCAACGCGCGCGGTGTCGCGCTGGCGCAGTCGGCGATCACGTGCGGCAGCGGGGGCCTGCTGAGCGAGGCCACCGTACGGCGAATCTTCGACGTCCAGGCCGAAGGGATCGACCTGGTGCTGGGTGCCCCCGTCCGGTACGGCGTGGGGTTCGGCTTGCCGATGACGTCAGCACCCGCCGTACCCGACGGACGCGTTTGTTGGTGGACGGGGTACGGCGGCGCGATCGTCGTCAACGACGTCGATCGGCGGATGACGTTTGCCTACACCCCGAACTCCATGGCCAACCACCTCATTTCTTCGCCCCGCACCGATGAGTACGTCCGCACCGCCTTTGCCTGCCTCGATCCGCAACCCACCGCCTGAGGAGCAACACCACGATGACCAACGCTCACGTCTGCATCATCGGAGCCGGATGCTCCGGGATCACCACCGCCAAACGGCTCAAGGAGTTCGGGATCTCCTACGACCAGTTCGAGATGAGCGATGACGTCGGGGGCAACTGGTACTTCCGCAACCCCAACGGTCGCTCGTCGGTTTACGAATCGCTGCATATCGACACGTCCACCGCCCGGTTGGAGTTCGAGGACTTCCCGGCGCCCCCGGACTACCCCGACTTCCCGCACCACACACTCATCCACGACTACTTCAAGGCGTACGTCGATGAGTTCGGTCTGCGACCGGCGATCGAGTTCAACACCGAGGTCGAGCGGGCGTCGCGGCGTCCGGACGGTGGCTGGGATGTGCGCTTGTCGACCGGCGAAACCCGCTCCTACACCGACCTGGTCGTCGCCAACGGTCACCACTGGAAGCCGTCGCTGCCCGACTGGCCCGGCGAATTCGACGGCGACATCATCCACTCCCACCATTACGTCAACCCCTTCGACCCGATCGAGATGCGCGGGAAGCGCGTCATCGTGGTGGGCCTGGGTAACTCGGCGCTCGACATCGCTTCGGAGCTTTCGAGCCCGTGGATGGCGGAGAAGCTCTACGTGTCCGCGCGGCGTGGGGTGTGGGTGCTGCCGAAGTATCGCAACGGGGTCGCCGCCGACAAGGTGATGGCACCTCCGGACGTGCCGAAAGAGGTTGCGCTGGAGGCGTCCCGGAAGATCATCCGTGATCTAGTGGGGTCGATGAGTAGTTACGGCTTGCCGGAACCGGACCACGAGCCGCTCGCCGCTCACCCGTCGGTGAGCGCGGACTTCCTGACCAAGGCGGGGTCGGGCGATATCCACATGCTCAAGGAAATCGTCCGATTGGACGGCAAACGGGTCTGCCTTGCGGACGGCAGCAGCGTCGAGGCGGATGTCATCGTGGCGGCCACGGGATACGACATGAGCTTTCCCTTCTTCGACGACGCCGACACGACGCTGCACCCCGACTCCGAGCACCGCTACCCGCTCTTCAAGCGGATGATGAAGCCGGGATTGGAGCATCTCTATTTCGTCGGACTCGCGCAGTCGTCACCGACGATCGTCAACCTCGCCGAGCAGCAGTCGAAGCTTCTGGCGCGACTGTTGACGGGGCAATACGTGTTGCCCAGCGTCGAGGACCAGGAGCGGATCATGGTGGAGGACGAAGCCAACCACCTGGCCCAGTACTACGCCGCTCACCGGCACACGATCCAGATCGACTTCGCACGGTACGTCGTTGACCTTCTGGCGGAGATCGAAGCAGGCGAGAAGCGTGCCCTGAGCACCGCGGTGAGCAGCTGATCTGAAGGTTTCGGCCCTCGGCCGCGAGGGCACGATCCTCAGGGGGTCGCCGCTCGGCTCGACCATGTCGCGCACCTGCTTGACGCCAGAGTCGACGTGAGATCGCCCGGCGGAGGGCCTGCGGGCTCCGACCCGGGATCGCGCTTAGCGGAAGATCCAGTGCAACACCGTCCACGCGCCGATCGTGACGAGGGCACCGAAGCCGACGACGATCAGCAAAACGAGCAGTCCGTCGATCCATGAACCTGCCAACTCCTGCTGCGAGATCGACTGGTCGCTGCTTGTCGACTCCGGCCGCAGCGCACGCATCCCGGGGGTGTCACGGTTCCGTCGGATAGGGCCGGGAATGGTGTGCCAGCGCTCGTTCGGGTCGCCGTACCTTTCCTCCCACGCGGCAACGGCGGCCCGGGCGCGTTCGTCATCGCGACCGGTCACGAACCAGAGCGCACCTGCGGCGGGAAGATCCTGCATCTCGAAGTACACCTGGGCGAGCAGGTCGACGATCTCGTCGTCCTGCCGTTGACCGATGGCACCACGAAGACGGTCGCGCGCCTTCCACGTGCGGCCGCTCGCCAGATCGTCTCGAGCCCTTTCGATGGCGCCCGTGCGAGTTGCGGTCATCGCCCGAGGATGCCAGACGGATCACTCACGGCCCAACGGAATTCGTTGGCCGGTTAATCGGTCGTCGCGGTGCGCCCGCATCCGTAGATTGGGTGCCTCATCGTCAGCGCGGAAGGAGCCTCATGAGCACCAAGACCAGTCCGAACGTCTCCCATGGCGATCGGGACGTCGCGTTGGCGAACGAGATCCTGCGGGTGACGGTCGGGTCGGGCGCGCACGGCATGGCCATCGAGGGGCACGATGACAACGACGAGATGGGCGTCTACGTCCAGCACCCCGCGCAGCTCTTGGGACTATCACCCACTGCGTCGCACTACGTGTCGCGGACGCAGCCGGAGGGGTCGCGCTCTGGTCCGGGGGACACCGACCTGGTCATCTACGCGTTGCGGAAGTTCATCAGGCTTGCGGCAGCGGGGAATCCGACGATCCTGATCCCGTTCTGGTCGCCGTCGTCGGACCTGCTGGTGTCCACGCCGCTTGGTGATGAGTTGCGCTCGCTGCGATCCCAATTCGCGACCCGGCAGGCCGGGCGGCGCTTCCTGGGCTATCTCGATGGGCAACGTGATCGGCTGCTGGGGCGTGGGCGTCAGTCGCGCGTGCCGAACCGCCCGGAGTTGGTCGCCGCACATGGCTACGACACGAAGTACGCGAGTCACGCTCTGCGCCTGGGGTTACAGGGGATTGAGCTGATCACGACCGGCCAGTTGTCGCTGCCCCTGCGTTCCGAGGACTTGGAGCCGTGCATGGAGATCAAACGCGGTCAGGTCGGGTACGACGAGGCGTTGCGCCGCATCGACGACGTACGTTCGCGTCTGGCCGAGTTGCTGGACGGCCAGGTGGCGGTGCGTGACGAACCGGACATGGACGTTGTCAACAACTGGATGGTCCACGCCCACCGCCGCCACTGGGACTGGTGACCGAAGAGATCGTGGTGGGACGGCCGACGTACCTCAGTGACAGGTGGCCGCGAACGCACAGGTGTCGCAGTCGAAGGCGCTGACACACCATGTCAGCGCGTGCGCGAACGCCAGGTCCAGCAGGCTGTCGACGACGCTTGAAAACGAGGCCATAGCGACGGTCGAAACGAGGCCACCCAGACAGATTGGATGGGTGATCTCTGTGGAGGATTGGGCTTTGATCCGGCGGCTGGTGGCGGATGGTGTTCCGCAGCGTCAGGTCGCACGAGAGTTGGGCATTGGCAGGTCGACGGTGGAGCGGGCGTTGGCCTCGGACCGGCCCCCGAAGTACGAGCGGCCAGCGGGTCCGACATCGTTCACGCCGTTCGAGCCGGCGGTGCGGCAACTGCTGGTGAAGACACCAGACATGCCAGCGACGGTGATCGCCGAACGGGTCGGCTGGACGGGGTCGATCACCTGGTTCCGTGACAACGTGCGGCGTTTGCGACCTGAGCATCGGCCGGTTGACCCCTGCGATCGGTTGATTTGGTTGCCGGGTGACGCGGCGCAGTGCGACCTGTGGTTCCCGCCGCGGAAGATCCCGCTGGAGGACGGCAGCAGGACGTTGCTGCCGGTGATGGTGATCACTGCCGCGCATTCCCGGTTCATGGTCGGGCGGATGATCCCGACCCGCCATACCCAGGACCTGTTGCTGGGCATGTGGGAACTGCTGCAAGACCTCGGCCGGGTTCCGCGTCGGTTGATCTGGGACAACGAGACTGGGATCGGTCGCGGGAAGCGGCATGCCGAGGGAGTCGGCGCGTTCACCGGCACCTTGGCGACCACCCTGTTGCGGTTGAAGCCCTACGACCCTGAATCCAAGGGTGTGGTCGAACGCCGCAACCGCTACTACGAGACGTCCTTTATGCCCGGGCGGACCTTTGAGTCACCGGCTGACTTCGATGCCCAGTTCCGCGACTGGCTTGGACTGGCGAATAGCCGTGTCGTGCGGACCATCAAGGCTCGCCCGGTCGATCTGGTCGATGCCGACCGGGCCGCGATGCTGCCGCTGCCACCCGTGCCGCCAGCGGTGGGATGGGTCAACCGGGTCCGGCTGGGACGTGACTACTACGTGCGTGTCGACAGCAGCGACTACTCCGTGGAACCGAACGTGATCGGCAGATTCGTCGACGTCCACGCCGACCTGGCCAGGGTCGAAGTCCGCCACGAGGGCCGCCTGGTCGCCGCCCACCAGCGGGTGTGGGCACGCGGGATGACGATCACCGACCCGGCCCACGTCGCGGCCGCGAAAGTCCTGCGTGAGCAGTTCCAACTACCCCGACCAGCCGCCGATCCCGACCAGGAGTTGGCACGGGACCTGGCCGAATACGACCGGGCCTTCGGCCTGATCGATGGCGAGGAGGTCGCCTGATGGCCACGAAGAAGACCGAGACGACCGAGGCGCTGAAACAGCTGACCTACCTGGCATCAGCGTTGAAGGCGCCCCGGATCACCGAAGCCGCGGCCCGGTTGGCTGATCATGCCAGGGACGCCGGCTGGACCCACGAGGAGTACCTCGCCGCAGTCCTGGATCGTGAGGTCGCCGCCCGCAACGCCTCCGGCGCCCAGCTGCGGATCCGCGCCGCCGGGTTCGGGGCGAGGAAGACGATCGAGGAGTTCGACTGGGATGCCCAACCCGCCGTCCGGCAACAGGTCGCATCCTTGGCCTCGGGTGGATTCCTCACCGAAGCCCGCAACGTCGTGCTGCTCGGGCCACCCGGCACCGGCAAGACCCACCTGGCCACCGGACTGGGGATCGCCGCGGCCAACCACGGACACCGTGTGCTGTTCGCCACCGCAACCGAGTGGGTCACCCGCCTGACCGATGCCCACCAGGCCGGTCGACTCCCGCAAGAACTCGCCCGACTGCGCCGCTACAGCCTGATCATCGTCGACGAAGTCGGCTACCTACCCTTCGAACAAGACGCCGCGAACCTGTTCTTCCAACTCGTGTCATCGCGCTATGAACACGCCTCGCTCATCCTCACCAGCAACCTGCCATTCAGCGGCTGGGGCGGCGTATTCGGCGACCAAGCCGTCGCCGCCGCCATGATCGACAGAGTCGTCCACCACGCCGACGTCCTCACCCTCAAAGGCGCCAGCTACCGGCTACGCAACCGCGGGATCGACACCCTGCCCAGCATCAGAACCCAAGACACGGCAAACTAGACAACACGAACCGGTGGCCTCATTTTCGAGCGTCGCAACGGCCTCACTTTCGAGCGACGTCGACACTGGCGCCGGCATTCGACCAACGTGTCCATCCGAAGGGCGTAGTGCACCCTCGGCCGGGCTTCGTCCCGACTGACCAGACCGGCTCGCAGAAGGATTCGGAGGTGTTTGGTTGCCGTGGGCTGACTGATCCGCAACTGCTCCGCGATCTCGCTGACGGACAACGGAGCCTCGCGGTGCGATCCGAGCACCTTGATCATCTTCATCCGCACCGGGCAGTTGCTGCCGCGGCAGCGGCCTTGCCCAGCGGTCGCGGGGGCGCCTGCTCCGACCACACGCCCAGCGTCCGGACCGTCGCGTCGATCACCGACCGACGCTGCCGGCCCTCGGCGATCGCGGTGCGCCGCAAGATCGAGAAGGATCCGATTCCCACCGCGGATGGGGCGTGCCCAGACTGCGGCCCGGTGATCGGTGCGCCGAAACGGAGAAGGGCAGGCGGGTGGTGCACCTGCAGGGTCCCGGAAAGTCGCATTTCAGCTGGTCAGGATGTGTTTGATGGCCTGGTCGGGGTTGCGGGCGTGGTGTCGTAGTCCGGCGGCGATGTTGTCCCATTTCGCGAGGCGCAGGATGTTGATGGCTGTGTTGCGCAGGCTGGCCATGATTTGGGGTGCGGCGCCGGTGCGGATTTGGGAGCGGTCCTCATCGAAGGTGACGTCGCGGACCCAGCGCAGGCGGATCTCGATGCCCCAGTGTCCCTGAATCCATCCGGCCAGGGTCGCTGGTTGCGCTTGCTGGTAGCCGGCGGAGGTGATCAGGTACACCACTTCTACGGTCTTCTTCCCGCGCACGGTGACGGTGCGGCGGACCTGGGCGACTTGGGCCGCGCCAGGGAAGGTGACCTGCTCAGGGGCTTGCAAGACTTTGATGGTGCGTGTCACCCGTCGTCCCCGGCCCTTGGTGATCGCCCGGTGGACCGGCACATCGCGCCACGGAAGGGCCTTGAGCTGCGCCAGCAGGGTGGGTTGGTTGGCTTTGACGGTGAACAGGTAGTCCGCGCCGGCGGCCAGGATCGCGATCGCCGTGTCGGTTTGGGTGTGCAAGGCGTCAGCGGTGATCACTGTCCCGGTCAGATCATCCGGATCGAAGGTGGCCAATAGCTCTGGTACTGCGGGGATCTCGTTGCTCTTGGCCGCGACTGCGAGCTGACCCAGCACGATTCCTGCATCGTGCTCGTGCGCCGCGATCAGGTGCGGCGCGAACTGTTGGCTGGTTCGCGCTCCGCGTAGGGTCTTGCCATCGATCGCGATCACGCGGCGTTGGTCATCACCGGTGTGGCAGCGGGTCCACCAGAACCGACTCATCGCCGCATCCACAGCGGCGGCGTCCAGGCGGGCGAACAACTTGCGGATCATCGATTCCGTCGGCGGACGCGACAACCCGAACCTGACCAGTCGATCGGCGCCCAAGGTGCCCACCCATTCACCGATCGCGGTGAACGAACGCGCCCCGGCCAGGACCGCGCTCAGCGCCGCTGCCAGCACCCCCGGCAACGGGTAGCGCCGACCGCGAGCCTTGCGTGGGTCGGTCACCGTGCGCAACGCGCCCAGCAATCCATCGGCGTCGCAGTCGCGGGTGTCGTTCGCGCGGTGGATCAGAGAAGATGGCATCAGCGGATGGGGTTCCTCGGCGAGACGTTGGTGTGAGAACTTCCATCTCAGCCCCATGGGCCCCATCCGTCACACACGCCACGCCGATCACATCACCACAAACCCGCAGGTCACAGCCCCTTCAAACGACTTCTCCGGGGCCCTGCCCGCAACCCCGACTAGGCCATCAAACACATCCTGACCAGCTGAAATGCGACTTTTCCGGGACCCTGACTTATGGAAGGACGTACCCGGCTACCCCCTCACGCAAGGCGATCTCGTAGACCCACGCCCGCTTAACGCTCAACACGCGATGCCGCACGATGGTCTCCGAATCCACCAAAAAGGCTGCTCGGCACTGACGATCCGCCGGCTTGTCAATGTTCTTCTGCTCAACATCGTCGGGCCTGCAGTCGGCAACCGTGTCCCGGCAAACGCGCGCCGCCTCCTCCTGGCGGGAGTCGCGAAACGCAATGCCGTCTCCGCTACAGCCCTCCCACACGGCGTTCCTCAGGCACCTCCGACGTCTCTAAACAAAGAGTTTCAAGTTCGGACGTAATGAGAAAACGTCCCGAGAAATTTTCAATCAGCACTGAATTCTTTCCCGAAGAATCACTCCAAGGGTCGCGCTTGTCGGATCGAGGCACCGCGTCGAGACGAGTGTCGACGACAGGTGCGCGACGGGGGCCGAGGTGCCCGATTTCTGGTGACGGCCGGCTTTGCGGGTCTGGCCATCGACGGAGTCATCCTGCCCCTGGTCGAGCGCCTGTTCGCGCCGTCGCTGCTCGAGGGCTGGAACGGCTTCGGATCCATCGGCGTCGCGATGGCCATCATCATCTGGTGCGGAGCGATCGCCATCGGATGGGTGCTCACCGCCTGCATGAGCGCCGTGATCTGGGAACGCTACGCACCCACGCAGGCGGTCCTGGACGTCGAAAGCGACCCGCCGGCCTGCTGAGCGGCGTACCGCCAATCACCCCAGATCTCAACCGTGCTCGTGCACCTTGCATGCGCAGTACATGAATCCGCACGCGAAGCAGGCCGGCATCCCCTTGCACTGATGGCAGCCGCCGCAATCGACCGGTTCGGTGTGGCGTGCTGCATCGTCGGCTGAGTAGGGCTGGCCGCATCGCGGGCACGGCGGCCGCATCGTCTCCACGCCCGAGGGCACCGCGTCACTCATGAGCGTGGCACCACCGCGTCGGCCGCCGGCACCGTGGCCGTGCGCAGGTGCAGATCAACGGAGCGGGTGCGCGGGGTGAGCAACTCGCGAGGCGGCCGGGACGGATCGTTGGCTTGCGCCACCGCTGACTCGACCAGGGCGTGATCCGGTGACAGGTGGCAGACCGGGTCGGTGCGCGCGGCGTCGCCGGTGAGCGCGAACGCCTGGCAACGGCAACCGCCGAAATCGAGCTCCCGTCGATCACAGCTGCGGCACGGATCAGGCATCCAGTCCGTACCCCGGTACTGGTTGAACAGCTCGGACTCCTGCCAGACCCAGGCCACGGAATGCTCCCGGACGTTGGCGCGCGGCAACGGCAGCGACTGAGCGGCGGGGCACGGGAACGCGTCCCCGTTGGGGGTGATCGTGAACTGCCGGCTGGCCCAACCGTCCATACACGGTTTGGGGTAGCGGCTGTAGTAGTCCGGGATCACGTAGATGATCTCCATCCGGTCCCCGACGCGCTCGCGGGCTTCCCGCACCACCGTCTCGGCGTACTCCAACTGCTGCCTGCTCGGCATGAGTCCGCTGCGGTTCAGGCCGGCCCACCCGTAGTACTGGGTGTTGGCCAACTCGATGCGGTCGGCGTCCATCTCCTCGGCCATCGCGATGATGCCGCCGATGTGGTCGAGATTCTGCCGGTGCAACACCACGTTCAAGGTGATCGGCCAGCCCAGCCGCCGCACCAACCGGGCGGCGTCGCGTTTACGTTCGAACGATCGGATGCCGGCAATCCGGTCGGACAGTTCCTGCTCATCGGCCTGGATGCTGATCTGGACGTGATCCAGACCGGCCTGCCGCAATTGCTCCGCGCGCCGCTCGGACAGGCCCAGTGCACTGGTGATCAGGTTGGTGTAGAGACCCAACCCACTGGCCGTCTGGACCAGCTCGACGATGTCGCGCCGCTGCAGTGGCTCCCCGCCGGACAGGTGCAACTGGAGAACGCCGAGCTCTGCGGCCTCGGTGATCACGCGCTGCCAGTCCTGCGTGGACAATTCGTCCCGGTAGTCGGCCAGCGCCAGCGGGTTGGAGCAGTAGGAGCACTGCAGCGGGCAGGCGTAGGTGAGTTCGGCGAGCAGTCCGTAGGGGCTATCCATCAGTGGTCTCCACGCAGCGCTTGGCGGTCAGCTCGTCCAACAAGCCGCGTACGTCGTCCTCGGACACCTCGTCGTAGCGGCTGCGCAGCTCGACGACGATGTCTTCGACGGCGCGGGATCCGTCACACAGCTCCAGCACTGCCGCCGCGGTCTGGTTGACGACCACGATCCGCTCCGGCGACAGCAGCACATGCTGGCCGCGCGCGGCGTCGTACCTCATCCGGACGTGCGGTGCGAGCCGTGGGACACCCATCAGCTCAGTGACGGCCATAAGCCTGGTCGATGGCGTCGAGCATGCTCCACAGCACATCACATTTGAAGGACAGTGCGGCCAGCGCGGCCGCCTGGGTGTCGGGGGTCACGCAATGCTTGCGGACGATCTCCAGGCCGTGTTCGGAATCGCGCGGCGCCTGGGTGAGCCGGGCGCGGAAGTACGCCAGCGCATCCGGGTCGATCCAGGTGTAGTACTTCTCGAAGGCGGCCAGCCGGTGGGCCATCAGGTCCGGTGCGAACAGTTCGGTCAGGGAGGACGCGACGGCCTCGACCCACGGCTTGGTCCGGGTGAACGTGACGTAGGCATCGACCGCGAACCGGACGCCCGGCACGATGTGCCGTTGGTCTTCCATCTCCTCGCGGGTCAACCCAGAGCCTTCGCCGAGCCGCAGCCACGACTCGATGCCGCCGTTGCCTTCGGCGGTGCCGTCGTGATCGATGATGCGTTGTACCCAGCGGCGCCGAACCTCCCGGTCCGGACAGTTGCTGATGATCGCTCCGTCTTTACGGGGGATGTTCAGCTGGTAGTAGAAGCGGTTCGCGACCCAGCCGCGGATCTCCTCCGGCGTGGACTGGCCCTCGTTCATCCGCTGATGGAAGGGGTGCTCGCTGTGGTACTGCTTGGCGTGAGAACGGAGCGCCTGTTCGAACTCGTCGGGCGTCAGCGTCGTCGTCATGGTTGCTCCTTTGATCACGTGCCTGGTGCGGGTGCCGAACCGTCTCGACGGCTCGGCACCCGCACGCGGGGAAGGCTGTTGTTACTTGTCCAGCGTCGCGACGTAGGCGGTCACTTCAGCGGACACCCGGATCTCGGTGATCACGGGGGCTTCCCATTTCTGCGTTGCAGTCTTCATGTTGTGCCTCTCTTTCTGTTATCTCTTCGTAATGGCAGACCGGGGTTGGTCAGCCAAGGCGCAGCAGGACCGGCACCGCGACGATTGCCGCGGCTCCAGCGATTCCTGAGGTGAGGATGCGGTTCTGGTTCAGCTTCGGAACGGCGCGGACGATCGCAGCGCTCACGAGCAGACCGGCCATGGCCAGCAGGGTGCTGGACACCAGCTGCTCGAAGAACGAGACCGCGACCGACGAGGTGCCGTCGACCAGCCCGAAGCTGATGTTGTCCAGGGTCAGCGCGAACGGCAGGGCCCAGACGTAGCGGGTGTTGGCAACCTTCCGCGAAAGGACCGCCACCGCGATCAGGTAGACACCCAGAGCGATCAGCGCAGCCGACGACACAAAGGTGGCAACCTCTTCGGACATCTCCCAGTGCAGCGCGGTTCCGAGCAGGAACGCGCCACCATCGGCGATGCCGAACAGTGCGGCGTAGGCGAACCGCGCCTTGCCGGTGATGAGCGCACCCACGGCGAGGCACGCGATGAAACTGTCAATCCCCAGAGCTAGAAATCCCATGAGAACCTCTCTTTATTGATTCGAAGATGGATAGCTGTTGGGTCAGTCCGACAGCTCGAACGCGATGAGTGACGCACCGTGGCCCTGGGCGGACATGCCCGGGATGATGCCCTCGAGCCACCCACCCCAGCCGACCGGAACCGCGACGTACTGCTTGCCGTTCACCTCGTAGGTCATCGGGCTGCTGTGGTGCCCGCTGCCGCACTGGAATTCCCACAGCTTCTCGCCGGTCTCGGCGTGGAAGGCCATGAACTCACCCGTGGGCTTGCCTGCGAAGACCAGGTTGCCTTCGGTGGACAGCACCGATGCCGCCATCGGCATGTCCATCCGGTAGCGCCACTTCTCCTCGCCGTGCGAGTCGAACGCGCTGACCGAACCGGCCATGTTGTCGATGTCGACCTCAACGGCGGCACCCCAGTAGGGCATGCCTTCCTTGAACTCGCGGCGGCGGCGGGTAGCCGTGGCGCCCACGTCGGCAACCGGAACGTAGAACAGGTCGTGGTTCGGGTTGTACGCCGCGTGCGTCCATTCCTTCGCACCGGCCGGGCCGGGGAAGAAGTGCACCGGCTCGCCTTCCTTGTCCGGGTACTTACGAGCCGTCACCTTGCCGTCACGGGTGATGACGCCCCAGTCGATGCGGTCGACGAACGGGGTCACGTGCTGCAACTCGCCGTTGGTCCGGTCGAGCACGAACATGTAGCCGTTCTTGTCGAAGTGGGCCATCAGCTTCTTGCCGTCCCGCTCGAACAGCGTCATCTCCATGGTGGAGTCGTAGTCCCACAGGTCGTGCGGGGTGAACTGGTAGTGCCACTTGATCTCGCCGGTGTCGGCATCGAGCGCCACGACGCTGTCGGTGTAGAGGTTGTCGCCCTCACGCACCTCACCGTCGAAGTCCGGTGCCGGGTTACCGGTACCCGCGTAGTACAGGTTCAACTCCGGGTCGTAGGTGCCGGTGACCCAGTGGTTGCCGCCACCGCGCGCCCAGGCCTCGCCGTCGTCGGGCCAGGTCTCCGAGCCCGGCTCGCCGGGCTTGGGGATGGTGTAGGTGCGCCACTTGTGGTCGCCGGTCTCCAGGTCCCAGCAGTCGATGTGACCGCGGACGCCGTACTCACCACCGGCGGAACCGGTGATCAGGGTGTCCTTGATGACCAGGGGAGCCAGCGAGGCGCTCTCTCCTGCGCGGACGTCACCGATCGCACGCTGCCAGACCTTGTCACCGTTGGTGGCGTCGAGGCACAGCAACTGGGCGTTCTGGGTGACCATGTAGACCTTGCCGTTGGCCACCGCGCAACCGCGGTTGACGTTGGCGCAGCACAGCGTGATGTCGAACGGCACGGCGTGCTTGTAGCGCCACAGCTGCTCACCCGTGGTCGCATCGAGCGCCCACAGCCAGCCGTCCCAGCCGGTCACGAACATGACGCCGTCGACGACCAGCGGGTCTGTCCGAAACTTTGTGTAAGTGGCTTGGCGTGACGTCCCTGGCTTTGGCTGGGGCGGAAGGAAGATCGCGTCATGTCTGATGAGCAAGCGCATGGTGAGTTGGTGGCGAGGTCGTCGGCCGAGTCGGTTGACGTTGATGATCTGGCGCAGCAGCTGGTCGCTTCGGCGGTCGAGCGGCAGGTCGCTTTGACCGGTGAGGGTGGGTTGTTGACGACGCTGACGCGGCGGGTCCTGCAGGCAGCCCTGGAGGCCGAGATGAGCGCCCACCTGGGGTATGACAAGCACGCGGTCAACGGCCGCGATGGCGGCAACTCCCGCAATGGCTCCAGCCCCAAGACGGTGCGCACCGAGATCGGGGACGTGCAGATCCAGGTTCCGCGGGATCGGGCCGGCACGTTCGAACCGCAGATCGTGCCCAAGCACCAGCGCCGCCTGGCCGGGTTCGATGAGGCCGTGATTTCGCTGTACGCGAAGGGCATGACCACCGGGGACATCGCCGCTCACCTGTCCCAGGTGTACGACACCGATGTTTCCCGGGACCTGGTCTCGCGGGTCACCGACCAGGTCCTGGGTGACATGAAGGCGTGGTCGGCGCGTCCGTTGGACGCGATCTACCCGGTGATCCTGATCGACGCGATCGTGCTGAAGGTCCGCGAAGGGACGGTCGCGAACCGTCCGGTGTATGTGGCAATCGGTATAGACCTCAACGGTTTCCGCGATGTCCTGGGGTTGTGGGTCGGCCCATCGGGTGGGGAAGGAGCCAAGCAGTGGATGAACATGCTGTCGGACTTGAAGAATCGTGGCATCCTCGATGCGTGCATCGTGTGCTGCGACGGCCTCAAAGGCTTGCCCGAGGCGATCACGGCGACCTGGCCGGCCGCCACGGTGCAAACGTGTGTGGTGCATTTGGTCCGCAACAGTCTGCGGTACGCCTCCAAGAAGTACTGGCAGGCCATCACCCGCGACCTCAAGCGGATCTACACCGCCCCGTCGCTGGCGGCGGCCGAAACCGAGTTCGAGACCTTCGCGCAGCAGTGGGAACCGCTGTATCCGGCGATGGTGCGGATGTGGCGCAACTCCTGGACCGAGTTCATCCCGTTCCTGGACTTCCCTGTCGAGGTCCGCAAACTGATCTATACGACCAACGGGATCGAGTCGTTGAACGCCCGGTTCCGGGCAGCGACACGTCGACGGGGCCATTTCCCGGACGAGCAATCCGCGTTGAAGGTGCTCTACCTCGCGGTGTTGGAGCGGCAGAAGAACCGACCCAACCCCACCGGGCAGATCGCCGGCTGGAAGAACATCCTGAACGTACTATCCATGACCTACGGCGACCGCCTAGGTCTGAACTAGCCGATGCCACTTACACAAAGAATCAGACGGACCCCGACTCGGCCCGTTCCCGACTGGCCGGGT
Source organism: Branchiibius hedensis (assembly GCF_900108585.1). Taxonomy (NCBI): domain Bacteria; kingdom Bacillati; phylum Actinomycetota; class Actinomycetes; order Micrococcales; family Dermacoccaceae; genus Branchiibius; species Branchiibius hedensis. Next base: position 3,268,773 of record NZ_UESZ01000001.1, on the reverse strand, counting down.
TGCTCAACGGCGACCTCGCGGTGCGCGACGAACCCGAGATGGACGTCGTCAACGCCTGGATGGTCGACGCCCACCGGAACCACCGGGCTTGGGCGCCAGGTAGTTGAGATCTCTGCGTCAGGGTGACGGAATTCCAGATGTCGCATCGAGTGGCACGACGCTGACTCCACTGCACTATTGTCGGGTACAGTCCGGGTGCAACGATTGACTTCACCGACGACGGAACAGACCGATGTCGACTCGTATGCGCCTACCAGGTGCGATCCTCAACTATGGAGCCGAGGTTGCCGGTCGCGATGTCGAGGCTCCACGTCTGCAGCTGGGTGCCGTTGCGGATACACGAGATGACTGGTCCGGACGGTCCTGTGCCGAACTCCTGCTGAGAGTTCGGCACCCACTGCAGCAGCGTCGTCCCCTCTGGACAGCTAGCTGTCCAGTCGATCTTGCGCTTGTCAACGTCGTACGCCTGGACAACCCCCACCCCCGATTGGGTGGTGGCATAAACGATGTGCGACCCCAGCGCGTCAGCAAAAAAATTAGACCGGCCCACTGAACGGTCCGTTCCCATGGTCAACGGAACCTCCGGGCGGATGGCCGCCCACACCTTGTGCTGCGAAACGCTCCACACCATGATTGTTCCGGTCTGGGCGTTCGAGTCCCGCCCGACCGGATCCACGGTCGCCATGACATAGTGGCCGACTCCTGGACTTGACGAGCCACTATCAAGCGAGAGTCCGTTGAAGTCGTTGCCAATCGGGTCCTGCGACACAATCTGGGTGCCACTCCACGTAACCATAGACGAGCACCCCGCATCCTGGGCATCCAGGAGTAATACGTGCACCTCTTTGGGACTTCCGACGTCGAATGTCTGTTGCGATCCGCATCCGAGGGGCATGCCGTTCGCGTACTCTGCGGGCTTGCGGTCCAGACCAGAAACGAACGAAGTGGCCGCAACACCCAGTGCAAGGACCGCAGCCAGCATCCACACGAACCTGCGGCGCAAGACTGCAGCGACGACAATGACGATGGACACCGGGACCAACACTGCTGCAAGGCCGATCAGGTACGCCGACAAGGCAGTGCCCGCGTCGTACGCACCGGGTAGGTCCGGCCGCCAGCCCAGCTTAGCGCGCCCGAGGTATCCGATCGGCCAGGGGACAACCCCCACCAGAACGGCGAAGGACGCGAGACCTACGCCCAAGCGCTTCGCGCGTTGCCGGTAGACCCAGTTCTGGACGGTACTGACGCGCGGATCGAGGTCGAGGTTCATGAGTTCAAGAACCGTTCGAGTTCGCCGGCCTTGCGGCGCAGCCACGGGACCGATTCCTGGGCTTGGCGATTGAAGGAACTGGCGGCCTGTTGCAGGACCCGCAACTGATCCTCGAACTTGCGGCGCTGGGTGTCTTCCCATTGCGCCTGGGCCAAGGCGCGGGTCACACTCGCGACGGCCTGTTGGATGTCCTGCGCAGCACGGTGGGTTTTGTCGGCCAAAGCCCGCAGATCATTCGGGTTGGCGTTGACTTGAGCCATTTGGTTCCTATCTCCACTCTTCGTTGTCGTAGCTCTCCAACTGCCGGCGAGCCTGCTCAAGTGCGGCGTCAAGCTCGTTCAGGGCCTGGAAGTACCTACGGTCGGCGACGGTAAGGGGATCGAGATGCTGATGATTAATCCGCCGGAACACGACGTCCTGCCACTCCTGACCGGCCATGTTCACTTGCAGATTGCGCCTGCCGGTAGCGTCAACGAGACGTTCGATCAGATCGTGCAACGGGCCGCTCACCTGCTCAGCCCCTGCTGCCTGCGAGGACTCGTGCGGGGATGGTCGCGATACCAAGTTGCTGCGCGCACCAACCACGGTGCCGTCCGTTGGTCACGCTGAACGATCCGTCAGCCAGCCGCTCAACCACCGGCGCATCGGAGCCAAAGAACCCGTCGTACGTCGCCGCGTAACTCCGATTCCCATTGCGCCCCTCGACCGCGTCTCTCGTCGCGAGCTCTTCCCGGCCACCACCTGCCAACAGCGTCGGCAAAACCACTTCCTGAACGGCGCGCACTGCCCACCGCATATCGGAAGCGGGACTCGACGGGCGGAAATCGGCGTCGCCGTGGATGCCCTCGATCGCCATCGCGTCCACCGAGATCATTTCGAAACCGGCTGGCAGCACAACGGATTCGGCAGCGGAACCGCTTCCACCACCTGAGCTTGCACCCGCTCCGCGGCTCACGCAGCCCGCTGCACCGGACACCATCCGCAGGTAGTCCTCCACCCGCACGCCTGCGGCAGCAATTCGCGATTGGACACGATCGACTGCCTCCCGCTCCTCAACTTGCCATCGGATCCGGGCAGCCTCCCACACCCGAACGGCCTCCTGAACATGGCGAAAAGCATGTTCGAAGTCCTGGGCGGACTCGCGCCGGACGCGTCCGCGTGTCGTACCCTCGGCCGCCACCTCGTTGAATTGCCGATGGCGGACCGCTAGCTCCTCCAGGACATCCTGAACCCGTCCGCGCACCTGGGTGTCAAGACTTGCGGCCTCGGCAGCACAGGACGAAACAGCCGCACCCACCTCTGCAATGGCGGAAAGGCTCGTGAGAGCAGCTGATTCACTCACCGTGGTGCTCGCTGTCGGTCGCCGACGTTAACAACGCGAACATCTCTTGGGGCGGGACTCGTTCGAAGCGCTGGGCTCGCCGGGCCGTTCCGGCCTCCATGTCGTCGAGGTAAAGCTCGTGTTCCTTCAACCCACTGGGTTGGTCACTGTCCAGCAGACGCAGGGCATCCTCCCTAGAAAGCCGTCCAGTTACCCGCACCCCAACTTCGCGCAGCTGGTTCGATGTCAGTCTGCGATCCAACCCTGCGACGCCGTCCACACCGAGGATGAGATGTACGCCGACCTCGGGGCCATCCTTCAGGATCGTTTCGGCCGCCTCCACCACCTCATTGGCGTAGTCGGTAAGGTCGAGCATGCGCATCCGATGCAGCATCGGCACGGCGAACACGATTGCCCGGTCGCGATATCGAGTCGCATCGTGTCGCTCGCGCACCACCTGAGCGAGTTCGTTGAACGCTTCGCTCACACGACTGCGGATGACCGGTGTTGCGCCCAGTCCGAGGACTTCTTCGAAAGCATTCTCGATCTCGAGGTCATCGGTGGGCGCCAGCACGAACCGGACTTCGGCACCATCGACTAGAGCAGCAACCGCTGCACTGTTCACCTCCGCCCAAGACTCCGTGCCGAGGAACAGCCCGTGGCCACCGGCAACCCGGCGCAACCGCATCAACGCGTCCTGCCCGATCAGATACGGCATCCCGACCGGAAGAGCTAACGTCCGGTTGGGGTTGCTGCCGCGCACAAGATCGGCCAGTCCGCGCGCCGGAACGGGCTCAGCGCCGTTAAACACCCATGGGATGTCGCCGACACCGGCGGCATCCAACAGCTTCGAGATCTGATCCAGCGCTTGCGCGCGGGCGTCGGGCGACCAGAAGGTCGCCTGAAAACGAACGTTGGCGTCCTTGTTCCCGCCCGCGTAGTTGATTAACCCCTCGCCCGGCCGGCTCAACAGGGAGGCATCCATGTTGTTCTCCGCGAGGATCAGGCGTGACTCATCAACAGAGCAGCGCAACGCGACGCGGGTGGTGACCTGCTGCAAGGTGTGCCGCTTTAGTCCGTCGTGACCGGACAGCGTTTGTGTCGCTAACAGGACGTGCACCCCAAACGCCCGTCCCTGCCGGATGATGCGGTCGAGCAGTTCGCCTGCGCGAGTCGCCAGCCGGTCGTCTCGCTCGAACAGTTTTTGGAACTCGTCCATGACCAACAGGACCCGGGGAATTGCTTCACCAGTGGTTTCGCGGTAGGTGGCGATGTTAACGTCCCGACCACCCGAGGCCTTAAACAGCACTCCGCGACGTTCGATCTCACGGTCAATGTTCTCCAGTACGGACAAACCGAAATCACGGTCGGATTCGATTGCGATGACACGGGCGTGCCGCAGCCCCTTGCGCGCGTACTCGTTGAACTCGACGCCCTCCTTGAAGTCGACGAGGTAAAGCTCCAGCTCGACCGGGGAGTAGGCGAGGACGAGATCCATCACGACCGAGTGCAGCCACACGGATTTGCCGGAGCCCGGCACGCCGGCGACTAAGGCGTTGCTTCGCGTGTCCGAAGCGAAGACGAGTTCGGCGACGTCCCGCGCACCGGCACGACCGAATCGGGCGGCGATCCCGTCCGCGGAATTGCCTTTCCACCAGGTCAACGGATCGTCGGGGTCGATCGCCATACGCCCCGGCACGCTCGAGCCCTGCTCCCGCTCGGACTTGGCGCGCGCGACCCGTGCTGACTCTGCGGGGGTGACGACGACGTCGTCAGCCGACCGGATGGCGCCGGTAATTCGCCCGCGCAACGCCGCAAGCGTCGCGTCGGCCAAGGGTGAAAGACCCCGGGTCACCCAGCGCGGCTCGACGCTGCGGATCGGACCTTCACCGTGGTATGACTCAACGACCTCGCCGAACACAGATCGGATCCAGTCGTCCGAGGGTTGCTCATGCATCAGCAGCAACGAGTCCAGATAGTGCTCCTGTACGTCCGGGGGAATCTGCGCCGCGTGGCCAATGACGAACACTCCGCAGCGAGGTCCGGCATTGATGATCTTCTGCAATCGGATCCAGAGGTCTGGGTCTGGGTTGCCCGGGGACCGTTCGCAAGCGGTCATCAGGTCATAGATCAACACAAGCCGGTAGGGCTCAGCGACTTCGCCAGCGGCGAGGTTGAAGTCAGTGAGACTGCTGAACTCTCCTTGCAGGAACTTGCGCGTCACGTAGGTAATGTGGGCTTCCAACTCCTCCAAAAGCCTAACGAACCCCGGGGCTGTTGTCTCGATGCGGTTGCCCAGGACGCTCTCGCCAGCGTCGCCGAGGCGGTGCAAGAAATCGGCGCTCTTGCCCAGCTGGACCGGATCAACCACGCGCACCCTGCAATGTCCGGCTGGGAGCAGAGCCAGCATCTGAAGCGTGACCTGCGTGATGGCGTTGTAGTCACCGGTGATGAACCCACCGCGATGATCGAAATCCACGACGACGGGAGCCCAATTGGCCGCGTCGAATGATGAGGTGACTAACTGTCGCTGCGTGGAGGTGGCTGTCTCGACTTGGACCCCGGCGCAGCGGGCGTAGCCCACGGTGAACTGCAACGGCCCCACCCCGCTCACCCACGACCCGACCTCCGCCGCATCACGGGCACCGTCGACGCCATCGATCCAGGCATATCCAGGGACACTGAACAGCGAAGTGCCGTCGCTTGCAAGCATCGCCGCTAGACTCGCGGCCATCGTGGTTGTCGCGCCGTCTTCGACTGCGTTGGCTGCCTCACCTGCGTCCGCGATGAGGCTTGCCACAGGTTGCGCAAGCGCGCGGGCCCGACCGCGCCCGACGAAAGTGCGCACCGTATTAAGGAGATCTGTGACCTCTCGAGCGCTCGCTAGCTGTAGTGCCCCGCCAGGTTGGGTACGCGGTCTGCGGGTGAGCCACCTTTGAGCGCGGTGTGTGCGCGGTGGTGATTGTAGATGTGCAGGAAGTCCTCGTACGCGGCGGCGCGTTCGGTCTCGCTGGTGTAGGGGCGGGCGTAGGCCCACTCCTCGGTCAGGGTCCGGTTGAACCGCTCGACTTTCCCGTTGGTTTTCGGGGTGTAGGGGCGGGTGCGTTTATGGGTGATCCCATGGTCCTGCAGCATGTTCCGGAATAGGTGGGAGCGGTAACAGGACCCGTTGTCGGTCATCACCCGGTCCGTGGTGATCCCGACCTGCGCGAAGTGCGCCACCGCCCGTTGCATGAACGCGGTCGCGGTCTCCTTCTTCTCATCGGCCAGGATCTCTGAGTAGGCGTACCGGGAGTGGTCATCGACCGCGTGGTGCAGGTAGGCATACCCCCGCCCACTGCTGGAGGTAGCACGGGAGTTAGCTTTCCCCGCAGCGCGGCCATGGACCCGGTGTCCACCCCCATCGGGGATGCGGCCCAGCTTCTTGATGTCCACGTGGACCAAATCACCCGGGGCGTCGCGTTCGTAGCGCACCACCTTTCGACGACCGGCCCGTACCGGGGCACCAGTGGCCGGGTCCGTCCAGGACAACCGAAGACACCGGTACCGGGTCAGGATGCGGTGCACCGTGGCCGGATTCATCCCCAGGTGGTAGGCGATCCGGGCCGGCCCCCACCGCCGCGAAACCCGTAACCCCAGGACTCGCCGTTCCCGGCGCCTACTGGTGCGGTGCGGACATGACTGGGGCCGGCTGGGACGATCGCACATCCCCGCCGCACCATGCTGGCGGTACCGGGCCGCCCAGCGGTGCGCGGTGGTGACCGAGACCCCGAACCGGTCTGCGGCCCGCCGCAACGGCCACCCATCGTCCACCACGCACCGCGCCAGGCGCAGGCGACCAGTCGCAGAAAGCGGGGCATTAGCGTGGACCATGAGGACCTCCGGGTTTGGGGATGTGTTTGCTTCGTCGCTTCACACCTCACCCGGAGGTCTTCCTCAAGTCACGCCGACAGGCCGAGAACCGTTCCTAACGTCCCGGGGCAGTACAGCTAGCCAGCGCTCGGCGGACACGTCGCTGCTGGGGGCGGCCGCAGGCAGCGCACCCACTCGGCGTTCGGCCGCGGCCACCAAAGCCTGACGGGCGTGCATGATTTCGGTCATTTGGACCGTGACATCGGGCCGGGCCAGCAGACACCGCTCCACCAGTTCGGGCAGCGCAGTCTTCACGCGGACGATGCCTGCATGCCGGGACGCCCGTTCAGTCTCGAGTTGTCCAGCAACTGCCATTAGTGTCGACCGGGTATTCACTGGTCAATGATGTCCCCACAGACGCCTTCCCAACATGATGTTGCCGACTCCGCCCGAGCGCGCAACATTGGCTTGCCCGCTCCCTTGACTCACCCGGCGGTCGCATGCGCACAACTCGACGCCTCGAGTGTCTAGAACATTCAGACGCGCTCCGGTCGTGTCGACGTCGCTCGAAAGTGAGGCCGTTGCGACGGGGTCTGTCCGAAACTTTGTGTAAGTGGCTTGGCGTGACGTCCCTGGCTTTGGCTGGGGCGGAAGGAAGATCGCGTCATGTCTGATGAGCAAGCGCATGGTGAGTTGGTGGCGAGGTCGTCGGCCGAGTCGGTTGACGTTGATGATCTGGCGCAGCAGCTGGTCGCTTCGGCGGTCGAGCGGCAGGTCGCTTTGACCGGTGAGGGTGGGTTGTTGACGACGCTGACGCGGCGGGTCCTGCAGGCAGCCCTGGAGGCCGAGATGAGCGCCCACCTGGGGTATGACAAGCACGCGGTCAACGGCCGCGATGGCGGCAACTCCCGCAATGGCTCCAGCCCCAAGACGGTGCGCACCGAGATCGGGGACGTGCAGATCCAGGTTCCGCGGGATCGGGCCGGCACGTTCGAACCGCAGATCGTGCCCAAGCACCAGCGCCGCCTGGCCGGGTTCGATGAGGCCGTGATTTCGCTGTACGCGAAGGGCATGACCACCGGGGACATCGCCGCTCACCTGTCCCAGGTGTACGACACCGATGTTTCCCGGGACCTGGTCTCGCGGGTCACCGACCAGGTCCTGGGTGACATGAAGGCGTGGTCGGCGCGTCCGTTGGACGCGATCTACCCGGTGATCCTGATCGACGCGATCGTGCTGAAGGTCCGCGAAGGGACGGTCGCGAACCGTCCGGTGTATGTGGCAATCGGTATAGACCTCAACGGTTTCCGCGATGTCCTGGGGTTGTGGGTCGGCCCATCGGGTGGGGAAGGAGCCAAGCAGTGGATGAACATGCTGTCGGACTTGAAGAATCGTGGCATCCTCGATGCGTGCATCGTGTGCTGCGACGGCCTCAAAGGCTTGCCCGAGGCGATCACGGCGACCTGGCCGGCCGCCACGGTGCAAACGTGTGTGGTGCATTTGGTCCGCAACAGTCTGCGGTACGCCTCCAAGAAGTACTGGCAGGCCATCACCCGCGACCTCAAGCGGATCTACACCGCCCCGTCGCTGGCGGCGGCCGAAACCGAGTTCGAGACCTTCGCGCAGCAGTGGGAACCGCTGTATCCGGCGATGGTGCGGATGTGGCGCAACTCCTGGACCGAGTTCATCCCGTTCCTGGACTTCCCTGTCGAGGTCCGCAAACTGATCTATACGACCAACGGGATCGAGTCGTTGAACGCCCGGTTCCGGGCAGCGACACGTCGACGGGGCCATTTCCCGGACGAGCAATCCGCGTTGAAGGTGCTCTACCTCGCGGTGTTGGAGCGGCAGAAGAACCGACCCAACCCCACCGGGCAGATCGCCGGCTGGAAGAACATCCTGAACGTACTATCCATGACCTACGGCGACCGCCTAGGTCTGAACTAGCCGATGCCACTTACACAAAGAATCAGACGGACCCTTGCGACGCTCGAAAATGAGGCCACCGGTTCGTGTTGTCTAGTTTGCCGTGTCTTGGGTTCTGATGCTGGGCAGGGTGTCGATCCCGCGGTTGCGTAGCCGGTAGCTGGCGCCTTTGAGGGTGAGGACGTCGGCGTGGTGGACGACTCTGTCGATCATGGCGGCGGCGACGGCTTGGTCGCCGAATACGCCGCCCCAGCCGCTGAATGGCAGGTTGCTGGTGAGGATGAGCGAGGCGTGTTCATAGCGCGATGACACGAGTTGGAAGAACAGGTTCGCGGCGTCTTGTTCGAAGGGTAGGTAGCCGACTTCGTCGACGATGATCAGGCTGTAGCGGCGCAGTCGGGCGAGTTCTTGCGGGAGTCGACCGGCCTGGTGGGCATCGGTCAGGCGGGTGACCCACTCGGTTGCGGTGGCGAACAGCACACGGTGTCCGTGGTTGGCCGCGGCGATCCCCAGTCCGGTGGCCAGGTGGGTCTTGCCGGTGCCGGGTGGCCCGAGCAGCACGACGTTGCGGGCTTCGGTGAGGAATCCACCCGAGGCCAAGGATGCGACCTGTTGCCGGACGGCGGGTTGGGCATCCCAGTCGAACTCCTCGATCGTCTTCCTCGCCCCGAACCCGGCGGCGCGGATCCGCAGCTGGGCGCCGGAGGCGTTGCGGGCGGCGACCTCACGATCCAGGACTGCGGCGAGGTACTCCTCGTGGGTCCAGCCGGCGTCCCTGGCATGATCAGCCAACCGGGCCGCGGCTTCGGTGATCCGGGGCGCCTTCAACGCTGATGCCAGGTAGGTCAGCTGTTTCAGCGCCTCGGTCGTCTCGGTCTTCTTCGTGGCCATCAGGCGACCTCCTCGCCATCGATCAGGCCGAAGGCCCGGTCGTATTCGGCCAGGTCCCGTGCCAACTCCTGGTCGGGATCGGCGGCTGGTCGGGGTAGTTGGAACTGCTCACGCAGGACTTTCGCGGCCGCGACGTGGGCCGGGTCGGTGATCGTCATCCCGCGTGCCCACACCCGCTGGTGGGCGGCGACCAGGCGGCCCTCGTGGCGGACTTCGACCCTGGCCAGGTCGGCGTGGACGTCGACGAATCTGCCGATCACGTTCGGTTCCACGGAGTAGTCGCTGCTGTCGACACGCACGTAGTAGTCACGTCCCAGCCGGACCCGGTTGACCCATCCCACCGCTGGCGGCACGGGTGGCAGCGGCAGCATCGCGGCCCGGTCGGCATCGACCAGATCGACCGGGCGAGCCTTGATGGTCCGCACGACACGGCTATTCGCCAGTCCAAGCCAGTCGCGGAACTGGGCATCGAAGTCAGCCGGTGACTCAAAGGTCCGCCCGGGCATAAAGGACGTCTCGTAGTAGCGGTTGCGGCGTTCGACCACACCCTTGGATTCAGGGTCGTAGGGCTTCAACCGCAACAGGGTGGTCGCCAAGGTGCCGGTGAACGCGCCGACTCCCTCGGCATGCCGCTTCCCGCGACCGATCCCAGTCTCGTTGTCCCAGATCAACCGACGCGGAACCCGGCCGAGGTCTTGCAGCAGTTCCCACATGCCCAGCAACAGGTCCTGGGTATGGCGGGTCGGGATCATCCGCCCGACCATGAACCGGGAATGCGCGGCAGTGATCACCATCACCGGCAGCAACGTCCTGCTGCCGTCCTCCAGCGGGATCTTCCGCGGCGGGAACCACAGGTCGCACTGCGCCGCGTCACCCGGCAACCAAATCAACCGATCGCAGGGGTCAACCGGCCGATGCTCAGGTCGCAAACGCCGCACGTTGTCACGGAACCAGGTGATCGACCCCGTCCAGCCGACCCGTTCGGCGATCACCGTCGCTGGCATGTCTGGTGTCTTCACCAGCAGTTGCCGCACCGCCGGCTCGAACGGCGTGAACGATGTCGGACCCGCTGGCCGCTCGTACTTCGGGGGCCGGTCCGAGGCCAACGCCCGCTCCACCGTCGACCTGCCAATGCCCAACTCTCGTGCGACCTGACGCTGCGGAACACCATCCGCCACCAGCCGCCGGATCAAAGCCCAATCCTCCACAGAGATCACCCATCCAATCTGTCTGGGTGGCCTCGTTTTCGACCGTCGCTATGGCCTCGTTTTCAAGCGTCGTCGACAGGTCGGGCAGCGTCCGCGAACTTTGAAACCCCAGCCCTGGCAAGAGCACGCAGGAAATCGTCAACGGCTGTCGCTGGAGGGTCGAAGCCGTCGACAAGTTCGACCAGGGCGCGAAGAGTGGTCGCGCGGTAAGTAAAGGTCGAGTTGGTCGGGGAGGAAGTCGTCAAGGTGAACCCCTTGATGTCAAACAGTTGGACAGAAGCCGCTGGGAGTCTTTGATTGTCACCAGCCCCTCGCCAACAAGGACAGCAGCTGTGACAACATGCCGGTCCTTCTGGTCGTTCGTCATCGTTGGCACCGGACTGTCGTAGCCGCTCACCATTGCGTCGGCGAAGTATCACTCCATGATGCCAACACGCTCTGCGACGAGTGCGGGGTCTTCACTATTCCTGATGAGGTTCTGCGACAGTTCGAGGAGTACGTCTCGGGACCACAACGGGCCAAACAACCTCGGTGCGCGAGTTCAAGGACGAAGTCGTCAAGCAAATGCCCCGTAGAGCACGTTCGTGTCGAGGAAGGCGAGAAAGGTCACTTATTGTCCAGCTCAGCCAGTCGCTGAACATCGGTAGGTTGACCCTCCTGGGCCTTCGAGTCGAGATTGGCACGCTGCAACTCCCGCAGGGCAGAGCGTCGCTCGGCCCGGAAGCTCTTGTGGTAGTCGATCAGGTCTTCCAACCGGACACGACGATGGCGTCCGGGCTTGTCATACGCGATGTCCCCGGCCTCCAGCAGTCGCACCAACGTCGGGCGGCTGATGCCGAGGAAGTCTGCGGCCTGTTGCGTCGTCATGGTCACCCCCTGCGGAACGATCGTGATGCCCTCGCCCGCAGCGAGCGCAGAGGTGACCTGATCCAAGATGCGGAAGATCTCGTCCGGGATGGAACGGGCCTTGCCCTCGGGATCAATGAGAGCTGCCTTCGACGAATCCTTTGCCAGGAACAGTTCCATCTCGTGCATCAATGCCGCGAAGTCCAGGATCTCCTCGCGAGCACCAGGCTCCGGCAGGTACGTCTGTGCCTTACGGGCGCCGCGCGGCGAATCGGTCGAGGTGCTCATGGCAGTACCCTAATCGACGAAACGAAAAATTCGAACGCTCCGTACATGTGTGAGCTGGTGCTCGCAGGCGCGCGTTCACGCGTCAGGAGACTTAACACGTCCAGTCGACGTGTTAAGTTTCGCGCCAATTCTTAACACGTCGGCGGCTACGAAGGGGACGCTGACGTGGAGAACCGGCTGGTCAGGCCGTTTCGGGGTCGAGATTTTCGCCAGATCCGTGGTCGATCTGGCACCAGCGACCCTTCGCGACCGCCTCACAGGCGGTGGATGACCTGAGGAATATGCCTCTGACCTGAGGTGATGTGTGGTGGAGCCAACGGGACTCGAACCCGTAACCCCCTGCTTGCAAAGCAGGTGCGCTACCAATTGCGCCATGGCCCCGAGCGCCGAGCCGAACGACCGGCGAGGGTGACGGTCAGCGTGCCGGCGGCTGATCCGACGCCTGGATCCAGACGCCCGGCTTGGCCGCTGCCGCCTGCTGCCGCTTCACGACCGCCAGAGCAGCCGCTGCCACACCAGCGAGGACAACGAGCTTCTTCACAAGAATCTCCTAGCGGCGGGCAATGCGAGCAACACGACGACCGTGCAAAACGTGGGCCTAAGAGGACTTGAACCTCTGACCTCTTCCTTATCAGGGAAGCGCTCTAACCGACTGAGCTATAGGCCCTCACACAAGACTCCCGACACTCCCGGAAGCCCGGTCGAGATTACCCCACCCGCGCCGTACCAACCAAAACGAGGATGCCAGGATCGACCGCATGCTCATCTACAAGATCCTGCGTCCCGCCGAGTGGAAGCAGTGGCAGGTCGAGGGAACCTTCGAAGGTACGCCGCTGGACCAGGCCGACGGCTTCGTCCACTGCTCGACGCGCGAGCAGGTGCCCGGCACGATCGACCGCTTCTTCAACGGCGAGACCGGCCTGGTCCTCGTCACCCTCGACGCCGACGAGCTAGCCAAGCACGTGGAGTGGGAGAACGACTTCCCGCACATCTACGCCGCGCTCACCCTCGAAGACGTCGTGGAAGCCACCCCCTACGAGCAGTAGCGACGCGGAGGGGGCTTACCCGGCAGGGTTTGGAAGCGGCTGCACCGAAATGGCGAGCGGGAGGGTGCAACGGCTTCCAAAGTTCCGCCGGGAGGGAGGGTGCGCCCGCGCCGGCGAAAAGGTCAGTCGTCCGACAGCGTCAGCCGCAACCCGCCGACTAGCGACGCACAGATGTTGTAGAGGAACGCTCCCAACGTCGCGAACGCCGTGATCAAGATGATGTCGATGAAGCCGATCACCACCGCCAACGAGACGACCTTGCCGAAGCCGATGTAATCCATCAGGTCGAACGTCGAGCCTTGCTTGTCCAGCGAGCGCAGCAAGTCGTTCAGGTCGGAGAAGACCCCCATCCCGGCCAGCACGATCCACAACAACGCGACCGCGACCACGCTGGCAATGGCGAACGCCACCGACAGCAGGAACGAAATCTTCATCACCGACCACGGGTCGACCCGCGACACCGACAGCCGCACCCGACGCGGGGTCGCCCGGGCGGGCCGAGCCTGCGCACCCGCACGAACCCCGGCCGGTCGGCCGGAGCGAGAAGCCGGCTGCCGTCCCCGCGCTGCCGCAGGAGAAGCCGGGGAAGCCGGGCGGCCAGGAGCGCCAGCGGGACGGGACGGTGCCGCCGATCGCTGCGCGCTACCGGGCAACCGGGCTGCGGTTGCCCCGGCGTTGGGGCCGTCGGACTGGCTCACTCGTCGTCTCCGGATTCGTCGGTGTCGGTCTCGGCGGAAGTCGCCTCATCCGACGGTACGGCATCCACGTCCAGATCCCCTGGAGAAGCTACGGGAGGCGTCGAACCGTCCGCCGGAGGAGCCGCCTCGTCCTCGGCCTCCACGTTGCGAGCCACAGCGACGATCGCGTCGCCCTTGTCCGGCGTCGCGAACTGGACGCCCTGCGTCGAGCGCCCGGTCCGGCGTACCTCATCGACGCGGGAGCGCACGATCTTGCCCTTCTCCATCACTACGAGGACCTCATCGCCCTCGTCGACGGTCAGCGCCCCGACCAGGTCACCGCCGCGCTCGGAGAAGTTGGCAACCTTGACCCCGAGCGTGGCCCGGCCCTTGGTCGGGTAGTCCGAGCTCGCCGTACGTTTGGCCAATCCGTTCTCGAAGACCACGAACACGTCCGGGTCGGTGCCCTCGGAGATCACACTCATCGCGAGCAGGTGGTCCCCGGACCGGAACTTCATCCCCGTCACCCCCGAGGTCGAGCGGCCCATCGGTCGCAGCGCCTCATCGGTGGCGCGGAAACGCACCGACTGACCCTTGCGCGACACCAGGAGTACGTCGTCCGCGGGCCCCGCGAGCGCCGCGCCGACCAGCTCGTCCCCATCGCGCAGATTCACCGCGATGAGTCCGCCGGAACGCGGCGAGTCGTACTCGGCCAGCCGGGTCTTCTTGACCAGCCCGTTACGGGTAGCCAGCAGCAGGTACGGCGCCGCGTCGTAGTCCTGCAGCGCCATCACCTGGGCGATCTCCTCACCCGGTTGGAAGGCCAGCAGGTTCGCGACGTGCTGACCCTTCGCGTCGCGCGCCGCCTCCGGCAACTCGTACGCCTTGGCCCGGTAGACCCGGCCGCCGTTGGTGAAGAAGAGCAGCCACTGGTGGGTGGAGGTGATGAAGAAGTGCGACACCACGTCGTCGCCGCGCAACGACGCACCGCGAACACCCTTGCCACCACGACGTTGGGCGCGGTACTCCGACACCTTGGTGCGCTTGGCGTACCCCCCGCGGGTGATCGTGACGACCACGTCCTCCTCGGGGATCAGGTCCTCCATCGACATGTCGCCGTCGTAGGGCACGATCTGGCTGCGCCGGTCATCGCCGTACCGGTCGACGATCTCGGTCAGCTCTTCACTGACGATGGTCCGCTGCCGCTCCGGCTTGGCCAGGATGTCCTTGTAGTCATCGATCAGCCGCTGCAGCTCGTCGTGCTGCTCCAGGATCCGCTGCCGCTCCAGCGCGGCCAGGCGCCGCAACTGCAGGTCGAGGATCGCGCGCGCTTGGATGTCATCGACGTCCAGCAACTCCATCAACCCGACCCGGGCCTCGTCCGCCGACGGCGAGCGCCGGATCAGCGCGATGACCTCGTCGAGCATGTCCAGCGCCTTGAGGTAACCGCGCAGGATGTGGATGTCCTGCTCGGCCTTGTCGAGGCGGAACTGGGTGCGCCGCACGATGACGTCGATCTGGTGCTCGACCCAGTAGCGGATGAACGCCGACACCGGCAGCGTGCGCGGCACCCCGTCGACCAGCGCCAGCATGTTGGCACCGAAGTTCTGCTGCAGACCGGTGTGCTTGTACAGGTTGTTCAGCACGACCTTGGCCACAGCGTCGCGCTTGAGCACAATGACCAGGCGCTGGCCGGTGCGCCCTGAGGTCTCATCGCGCAGGTCGGCGATCCCTGCGACCTTGCCGTCACGCACCAGCCCGGCGATCTTCTCCGCGAGGGTGTCCGGGTTGACCTGGTAGGGCAGCTCGGTGACCACCAGGCACTGCCGGCCCTGGATCTCCTCGACGTTGACGACCGCGCGCATCACGATCGAGCCGCGCCCGGTCCGGTACGCCTCCTCGATCCCCTTGCGGCCCATGATCAGGGCGCCCGTGGGGAAGTCCGGTCCGGGGATCCGTTCCAGTACGGCGTCCAGCAGCTCCTCGCGCGAGGCCTCCGGGTGCTCCAAGAGCCACTGCGCCGCGTCGGCGACCTCCCGCAGGTTGTGCGGCGGGATCTGGGTGGCCATCCCGACCGCGATGCCCGAGGAACCGTTGACCAGCAGGTTCGGGAAGCGGGCCGGCAACACCGTCGGCTGCAGCGTCTTGCCGTCGTAGTTCGGTTCGAAGTCCACGGTGTTCTCGTGGATGTCGCGCACCAGTTCCATGGCCAGCGGGGCCATCCGGCACTCGGTGTATCGCGGCGCAGCGGCACCGTCGTTGCCGGGGGAGCCGAAGTTGCCCTGGCCGTCGATCAGCGGGTAGCGCATCGACCACGGCTGCACCAGACGCACCATCGCGTCGTAGATCGCGGTATCACCGTGCGGGTGGTACTGACCCATGACCTCGCCGACCACGCGCGAACACTTGTTGTAGCCGCGGTCGGGACGGTACCCACCGTCGTACATCGCATAGACGATGCGCCGGTGCACCGGCTTCAGGCCGTCGCGCACATCCGGCAGCGCCCGCGACACGATGACCGCCATCGCGTAGTCGATGTAGCTGCGCTGCATCTCGGTGTTGAGATCGATCTCGTCGATCCCGCGGTTCTCCGGCGGAGTCGGTTCGTCCGGTCCGCCGGTGGTGTCGTCAGTCATGAATCCCTCTGTGTTTCAAGCAGTTTCGACAGCGTCAGCATCAAATAGCTGTGTTTGATCGGATATCTTCCTTGTGCTCCGGCTCCGGCCGCGTGCTCGCTGCGCTCGCCCACAACCTCCGCCTCGCCCTTCGTCAGATATCCAAGAACCGAACGTCTTTGGCGTTGCGCTGGATGAATCCCCTTCGGGACTCGACGTCCTCACCCATCAGCACCGCGAAGATCTCGTCGGCGGCGGCCGCGTCGTCCATCGTCACCTGCAGCAGCGTGCGGGTGTCGGGGTCCATCGTGGTCTCCCACAACTCCTCGTAGTTCATCTCACCCAGACCCTTGTAGCGCTGGATCGGGGAGTCCTTCGGCAACCGCCAACCCTTGCTCTGCCCGAGCTCGACCAGACCGTCGCGCTCCTTGTCGGAGAAGGCGAATTCGTGCTCGTGGTTGGACCACTTGATCCGATACAGCGGCGGCTGCGCCAGGTAGACGTAGCCGTGCTCGATCAGCGGCCGCATGAACCGGAAGAGCAGCGTCAGCAACAGCGTGCGGATGTGCATACCGTCGACGTCGGCGTCGGCCATCAGCACGATCTTGTGATAGCGCGCCTTCTCGATGTCGAAGTCCTCACCGATGCCGGTGCCGAACCCGGAGATCAGCGCCTGGACCTCGTTGTTGGCCAGGACCTTGTCCATCCGGGCCTTCTCGACGTTCAGGATCTTGCCCCGAATCGGCAGGATGGCCTGGTTGAACGGGTTGCGACCCTGGGTCGCAGAACCGCCCGCCGAGTCACCCTCGACGATGAAGACCTCACTGACCGTCGGGTCCTTGGACTGGCAGTCGCGCAACTTGCCGGGCAACCCGCCGCCTTCCAGGAGCCCCTTGCGTCGTGCGGTCTCCCGCGCCTTGCGCGCTGCGAGCCGAGCCGACGCCGCCGAGACCGCCTTGGAGACGATCGCCCGTCCGTCGCGCGGGTTGCTGGCCAGCCAGTGTTCGAGGTTGTCCCGTACGGCGCCCTGCACGAACCCCTTGACCTCTGAGTTCCCGAGCTTCGTCTTGGTCTGACCTTCGAACTGCGGTTCGCCCAACTTCACGGAGATGACCGCGGTCAACCCTTCCCGGATGTCATCACCGGTGAGGTTGTCGTCCTTCTCCTTGAGCAGCTTGTTGTCCCGGGCGAACTTGTTGATCAGCGAGGTCATCGCCGCCCGGAAGCCTTCTTCGTGGGTGCCGCCCTCGTGGGTGTTCACCGTGTTGGCGTAGGTGTGCACCGACTCGGAGTACGCGGTGGTCCACTGCATCGCGATCTCGACCGACAGCAACCGCTCGGTGTCCTCCGCCTCGAACGCGATGACGTTGTCGTGCACCGGTTCGTTGCGCTTGGAGGAGTTGAGGTACTTCACGTAGTCCAACAGGCCGTCGTCATAGCGGTAGGTGACGGTCTTGGGGGAGGCCTCCTCGACCGTGGTGCCCTCGGCGGCCGCTTCCTCGACCGCGGCCTCGTCGATCTCCTGCTCCCGCTCATCGGTCAGCGTGATCGTCAGACCCTTGTTCAGGAAGGCGGTCTGCTGGAAGCGGGCCCGGATCGTCTCGAAGTCGTAGTCCACCGACTCGAAGATGTCGGGGTCGGCCCACCAGGTGATCGTCGTACCCGTCTGGTCCTGCGGTCCCAGCTCACCGACGACCGACAGCGGTGCCTTGGGCACCCCGTGCTCGAACTCGATGAAGAAGCGCTGGCCCAACTGGCGCACCTCGGCGGTCATCCGCGTCGAGAGCGCATTCACCACCGACGAACCGACGCCGTGCAGACCACCGGAGACCTTGTAACCGCCGCCGCCGAACTTGCCGCCAGCGTGCAACTGGGTGAGCACGACCTCCACGGTCGAGACGCCTTCGGTCGGGTGGATGCCGGTGGGGATACCGCGGCCGTCGTCAATGACCCGCACCCCACCATCAGCCAGCAGGGTCACGTCGATCGTGGTCGCGAAGCCGGCCAGCCGTTCGTCGACCGCGTTGTCCACGATCTCCCAGATCAGGTGGTGCAGACCACGCGGACCGGTCGATCCGATGTACATACCCGGCCGTTTGCGGACCGCTTCCAGGCCCTCGAGGACCTGGATCGCGCTGGCGTCGTACACCGCGTCGGTCGAGGTGTCGGGACTACGAAGGCTCTCCTGCGGGTCCTGCTCGCTGTCGGGCTGGGGGTTGGTCGCGTCGGCCACTAGCTCGTTGCTCCTGTTCCACGGATCGCCCGGCCGCCGGGCACAGCGTGGGCACAGACTCCTCGCGGGCACCGGGAATCGCAGGTACGCCGCGGGTGGACTCACCGCTGTCAGACGGACGGGCAGCGCCCTCACCGAGGTGAGTGCGCTGTTCGCCCATCAGTCTACCGTGCGTTGGATCAGAACCGGCCTGCAGACCCACGTAATCCCCAGCCAGACCGCCGAACCAATCCCCGAATGATCCCCGCTACGTCCCTGGGGTCCTCAGCGGCTCTGCGGACGACTCACGACACCAACAGGTAAACCTCGGCTCCGGTGTCCGTCGAGCAGGTCACCAGGTCGGTCCGCACACAGTTCAACGTGTAGTCCCGGCCGGTCGCGGGCGAATGCGCAGTGACCTGGAACTGGGCCTGTCCGTCGCTGATCGGACCGGCCGCCGCAGCCGCCACGTTGGTCGCGAAACCGCAGGACGCACGCGCGTTCCCGCCGACCGTCGGTGCACAGACCTTGGCCCCAGCCGGGAACGTGCCCGCTGCGGTGGAGGTGCTCGTCTCTGACGAGGTGGACGACGACGTGGTCGGGGACGTCGATGAGGAGGTCGTGGTGGGGGACTGCGAAGTGCTGGTCTCTGACGAGGTGGGCGCCAGTGACGGCTCGGTGGACGTCTGCGTCGGCGTGGGGCTGGTCGCGGTCGCCGTCGGCAGCAGCGAGTTCGTCACCGCGGGGGTGCTGTTGTTGTCCCGGCTGGCCCACAGGTACCCGCCGACCGCGCCGACGATCGCCAACGAGGCCATGATCACCGCGATCGGCCACCAGATCGAGCGCACCGGGTCCTCCGGACCGGCTTCGTAGCGACCCTGCTCGTACGCCGCCTGCTCATACGGATCGCGCTCGTACGGCGCGCCGCCGTACTGCGATG
The DNA here is from genome assembly GCF_900108585.1 of Branchiibius hedensis. Classification (NCBI taxonomy): domain Bacteria; kingdom Bacillati; phylum Actinomycetota; class Actinomycetes; order Micrococcales; family Dermacoccaceae; genus Branchiibius; species Branchiibius hedensis. The sequence goes on along the minus strand of NZ_UESZ01000001.1, from coordinate 3,249,681 downwards.
CCCCGTACTGGGATGCGCCGTACTGGGACTGGTTGTATTGCTGCGCCGGCAGGGCCCTGGTCGCTTGCGGGTCCGTGCCCTGCCCGTAGGCCGGATCGACGTAGATCTTCGGTTTCTGCACCGGCAGATCGTGGGGTGCGACTCCGGGCGGGACGCTGACCGTCGGGTCCTCCGACCGGTCGACGGACCCACCCCCAGCAGCGCCAGCGCCACCCTGACCAGGCAATCGCACCGGCCGCGTGGGGTCGGAATCACTGGGAATCGGCCGGGTCTGTTCGGGGTCGTTCGGTTCGTTCGGGCTCACGGGTAGAGACACTCCTTGGTACGACGAACGCCCCAGGGTAGCGACCTCGCCTGGGTTGCGGTCCAACTCAGGCCGGTCAGCCGTAGGTGTCCCGGGGTCCCCGACCGCCCGTGATTCCGCGATAACCGTGCTTCCACGTCGGTGCTCCCGGGCCGACGATCCGCAGTTCGCGGACGACCTCCGGCCCCACCTGCCGCTCGATCGCACCCAGCAGGCTGGAGTTGAGCAGCCGCAGCTGCGTGGCCCAGGCCGTCGATTCCGCCCGCACCGTCAACACCGAATCCTCGAACGTGGTCGGGATGCAGTGGCTGGCGACCTCCGGCCCCACGATGTCCGACCAGCGACTGAAGACCGCCCCTGCCTGTACGTCGACCTGCCAGGCCCGCTCCTCGATCAACTTCTCGATGCCGGCCCCGAGCGGTTGTGGCTCCAACGAGTCCCGGCGCGGCGCGACCCCGGGCTGGGTGCCCGCCGGCCGGGGACGCACCCCGGGCCGCAGACCACGGTCACGGGCGGCACGGCGTACCTGGTTCAGCGCCTCCCGCGCCGCCTCCAGAGGGTCTGGTTCATCGGCCAGTTCCTCACTGGCAGAGTCGTTTTCGTCGTTCACGAAGCACTCTCCTGCGGCACCGTGATCGCGCTGACGGCCGCGCGGGTCACCTCGAAGCGCGGTCCGACCAACCCCTGCGGGATGTCGGCCGGGACCGCCGCGGTGACCAGCACCTGCTCACAATCCTCGATCAGAGCAGCCAGGCGCTCGCGGCGGCCGGTGTCCAACTCGGCGAAGACATCGTCGAGCACGAGCACCGGATCGGTCCCCAGATCGTGCCGCAGCAGTTGGTAGGCCGCGAGCCGCAGCGCCAACGCGAACGACCAGGACTCACCGTGGCTGGCGTAGCCCTTGGCCGGCAGATCACCGAGTTCGAGTTCGACGTCGTCGCGGTGCGGCCCGACCAGGGTCAGCCCGCGATCGGCTTCGGCCTGGGCGACCTGGGCGAACCGGGCGTGGGTCGCGGCGGTCAGCTCCTCCACCGTCGGCACCTGCCCGGCCGCAATCGGTTCGGCGATGTCCGGATCAAGACTGCTGCGGTAGGTCGCGTGCGCACCTCCCGCACCCGCGCTCACCTGGTCGTACGCCTGGGCCACGTGCGGTGCCAGATCGCGCAGTAACCGCAGTCGCGCGTAGAGCAGGTGGGCACCGGCGGTCGCCAGATGCTCGTTCCACGCCGGCAATGACGCCAGGACGGCGCTGCGATCCGGCGCGGTCCGGGCTGATTTCAACAAGGCGTTGCGCTGTTTGAGGATCTTGTCGTAGTCGCTGCGGGCCGCTGACCAGCGCGGTTGCCGTGCGACGAGCAGGTCGTCCAGGAACCGGCGGCGCTGCTCCGGGTCGCCCTTGACCAGCGCCAGATCCTCGGGGGCGAACAGCACGGTGCGCAACGTGCCGAGGGTTTCCCGCGGCCGGGTCGGATGCGCGTTCAACCGGGCCCGGTTGGCCCGGCCGGGGTTGATCTCGAGCTCGACCTGCTGGGTGCGCCCGTCGCGGACCACTGCGGTGGAGATGACCGCTTGTCCGGTGCCCGCCCGGATCAGCGGCCCGTCACTGGCCACGCGATGGGAACCCATCGACGCGACGTACCCGATGGCTTCGACCAGGTTGGTCTTGCCCTGGCCGTTCTGGCCCACGAACAGACTTGGCCCGGCGGCCAGCGCTAGGTCGACGTGGTCGTAGGAGCGGAAGTCCGTCAGCACCAGGTGGGCGACGTACATCAGCGCTCAGTGCACCACGCGCACCGGATCAGTGGTCGGTGACGATGGGCTTCTCGCCCTTCTTCGTCACTTCGTGACCACCGAATTCGTTGCGCAGCGCGGCGACCGCCTTCATCGCCGGGGACGCGGTGCCCTGCCGGGAGAAGAACCGCTGGTAGAGCGCGGAGGAGATGACCGGCATGGGCACGCCGTATTCGACGGCTTCCTGCACGGTCCAGCGGCCCTCACCGGAGTCGTTGACGAAGCCCTCGATGCCCTCCAGGGTGGCGTCCTTGGCCAGCGCGTCGGCCATGAGTTCCTGCAGCCAGGACCGCACGACGGTGCCGCGGGTCCAGGCCTTGAACGCGGCCGGGACGTCCTTGACGATTTCCTTGGCTTCGAGCAGTTCGTAGCCCTCGGCGTAGGCCTGCATCATGCCGTACTCGATGCCGTTGTGGACCATCTTCACGTAGTGGCCCGCGCCCACGTCACCGGCGTGCACGAAGCCTTCGTCGCGCGGACCTTCCGGCCGCAGCGCGTCGAAGATCGGCATCACCCGGGCGATGTTCTCATCCGAGCCACCCGCCATCAGGCCGTAGCCCTCGGTCTTGCCCCAGACCCCGCCGGAGACGCCGCAGTCGACGAATTCGATGCCCTTCTTGCCGAGCTCTTCGGCGTGGACGGCGTCGTCGGTGAACTTGCTGTTGCCGCCGTCGATGACCAGGTCGCCCTTGTCCAGCAGCCCGCCGAGCTCATCGACCAGGCTCTGGGTGATCCGGCCCGCGGGCACCATCAGCCAGACCACGCGAGGCGGGGTCAGCGCCGTGACCAAGTCCTGGACCGTGGCCACATCGCTGACCTGCGGATTGGTGTCGTACCCGACGACCTCATGCCCCGCGGCGACGATGCGGTCCCGCATGAATCCGCCCATCTTGCCCAGGCCGATAAGTCCGATCTGCATGGCGCTCCTTGAATGTCAGAGGTGGTGGTGCCGCGTCAGCTGGCGAACCGGACCGGCATCAGCACGTAGCGGTAGCTGTCGTCGGCGTCGCCGTCAGCTTCATTCTGCCCCGACAACACCGCCGGGCGCCCGGGTTGGGTGAAGGACAACCGGGCGTACGACGTGCCCAGGACCTGCAGCCCGTCGAGCAGGAACTGCGGGTTGAAGGCCGTTTCGATCTCCGGACCGGTCAGCGTCGCCTCGAGCGCTTCGCTGGCCTGGGCCTCCTCGCCCTGTCCCGCCTCGATCGCCAGGACGCCCTCACTGAACCGCAGCCGCACCGGAGTGTTGCGCTCGGCGACCAGGGCGACCCGCTTGACCGACTCGATCAACGCGCTGGTCTGCACGACGGCGACCGTGTCGACTGTGGTCGGGAAGATCGAGGCAACCTTGGGGTATTCGCCGTCCAGCACCCGGCTGGTCGTGCGCCGCTGACCGGCTTCGAATCCGACCAGGCCGTCACCGCCGGCGGCCGAACCGAACGCAACGTCGACGCTGCCGCCCGCGCCGAGCGCCTTGGCGGTGTCAGACAAGGTCCGGGCCGGGATCAGGGCGACGTACGCCGCGTCCGCGCTCGTGGGGTTCCAGCTGAGTTCACGTTGGGCCAGGCGATACCGGTCAGTGGCCAGCAGCGTCACCTTGTCACCGTCGACCTCGACCCGGACACCGGTCAGGATCGGCAGGGTGTCGCCGCGGTCGGCCGCGATCGAGACCTGGGCGACGGCCTGGGTGAACGCCGTGCCGTCGATCGAGCCGCTGCCTTCGGGAGCGGTCGGCAAGGTGGGGTAGTCCGCGGTCGGCATCTCGTGCAGCGCGAACCGGCTTGAACCACAGACCAACTGGACCTTGGTGCCGTCGGAGGTCAGCAGCACCGGCTTGTCCGGCAGGGAGCGGGCGATGTCCGACAGCAACCGGCCGTGCACGAGGGCGGTGCCGGGCTCGTCGACATGGGCTGCGACGGTGACCTTCGCGGACACCTCGTAATCGAAGGCGCTGAGGGTCAGGCCGTCGTCGCTGGCTTCGAGCAGCACCCCGGCCAGGACCGGGACCGGCGGGCGGGCGGCCAGACCCCGGACGGCCCAGGTGACCGCATCCGCCAAAACGTCACGTTCGACTTGCAGCTTCACCGACCAGACCGTCCTTGCTTCTTTTGAAGTGCCCTGCTGAATGCCACGGATTTGAATGCCACGGATTGGCCCGCCCGAAAACTGGCTGCGGGCGTTCCGCCCCTGACCCTAGCCCGGCGGTATGACGGCAACAACAGCAAGGTGTGTCCGGGTGGTCGCGGCCCGATGCGTTCCGTGCTGGCATTCGTCCACAGTCCCCATCGTGGTGGGGGTTCCGGGAAACCCTGGATAGAGAGTTCTCGTCGTTGTCGTAGCGGTTGGGGATCACGGGGATAACTCGCAACGTTGCAGGTCGCAGCGGGTTCGCGGCTGTGGATAACGTCGGGACAGTGCGGGCGGCTTTCCCCGGTCCGGACTCGACCAGGTGCGGCGTCCACGGGCAATCCCCGGATCGAGGCCACCAGAAGGCACAGTTATCCACCGTTTTCGCGATACTTGTGCACAGATCTGTGGATAACGAGGGACGCGCGTTCTCCACAGGGTTATCCACAGACGGGGGATAGCGGTACGTGACGTACCGGTAAGTACGCCTTCAGAGTGCGAGCGATCAGGAGTTGCCGGAGGTTGCCGCGCGCCGCACGATCTGGGTCAGTTCGCTGATCTGGTCATAGAGCGAATGTCGTTCCGGCAGCAGCTGGCGGATCTTGCGATCGGCGTGCATCACCGTGGTGTGGTCGCGGCCGCCGAAGTACTGCCCGATCTTCGGCAGCGACAGGTCCGTCAACTCGCGGCACAGGTACATCGCGACCTGGCGGGCGTTGACCAAAGTCCGCGAGCGGGACGCGTCGCACAATTCATCGATGGTCACGCCGAAGTAGCGGGCGGTCTCGCGCATGATCAGTGGGGCGGTCACCTGGCCGGCGCTGGCGCTAGGTACGAGGTCCTTCAACACGTGCGCCGCCAGGGCCGGATCCACCTGGCTCTGCGTGACCGATCCGTAGGCGGCGACCCGGATCAGCGCCCCTTCGAGTTCGCGGATGTTGCTGGGCACCTTGTCGGCGATCAGGCTGAGGACGTCGTCGGAGATCTCGATGCGGTCGGTGATCGCCTTTTTGCGCAGGATCGCGATGCGGGTCTCCAGGTCCGGCGGTTTGACGTCGGTGGTCAGCCCCCATTCGAAGCGGGACCGCATCCGTTCTTCCAGGCCGTTGAGCTGCTTGGGCGGCTGGTCACTGGTCAACACGATCTGCTTCTCGCTGTTGTGCAGCGCGTTGAACGTGTGGAAGAACTCCTCCTGGGTGCTCTCCTTGCCCTGCAAGAACTGCACATCGTCGATCAGGAGGACGTCGACGTTGTCGCGGTAGCGCTTCTGGAAGCTGCTGGCCTTGTCATCGCGGATCGAGTTGATGAAGTCGTTGGTGAACTCCTCGGAGTTCACGTACCGGACCCGAGACTGTGGGTAGTACGAGCGCACGTAGTGCCCGATGGCGTGCAGCAGGTGGGTTTTGCCCAGTCCCGAATCGCCGTAGATGAACAACGGGTTGTAGGAGCGGGCGGGTGTCTCGGCGACGGCCTGGGCGGCTGCACAGGCAAACCGGTTACCGGCCCCGATCACGAACGTGTCGAAGGTGTATTTGGGGTTCAGCCGGGTGTCATCCCGCTCGGTCACCATCGCCGGTCCGTGCCCGGAGGTACTGGGCCGCTGGCTGATCGGTTGGGCCGCCCCCTGCGGGGGTGCGGAGTCGAACGGGCGCGGGGCAGGCGGTTGCTCGGTGTAACTGTCCACCAGGGTCAACGTCGGGACGTCGTCCGCCGCGATTGCCTGCGCCTCGGCCAGATCCTCAGCGGTCTCGGAACTCTCGGTGCCGCGCAATGACTGATCAACCGTCACCGCGATCGTCAGATCCCGCCCCACTGCCCGGCTCAACGAGGTGCGGACCGGTTCGGCCAGCGTGGATTCCACGGCTGTCTTGGTGTTGTCGAACGGAACCGCGATCAACGCGGTGTCGCCGAGCACGCCCACCAGACGTGCGATCTGCAGAAAACCTCGCTCTTTGGCGGGGATCCCGGAATCAGCCAGGTCGAGCATCACGGTGTGCCAGATGTGAGCCAGATCGGGTTCGGAATCCTCCAAAGCCACCGGTGCCCCCTTTGCGCCCAACAGGTCTCGTTGCGATCAGCGTGCCATCGCGTCCACGGCACACCAAAAGTTATCCACAACAGTGTGCACAGCTGTGGAAAGCGATCTTCGGGCGGGGGGACGGTGACTAGAAGACCCGACCGTAACAACCTGGTCACGCCCGCGGCAACCGTGAGTGGCACAAAGTTTGCTTCGTCGGCGTGTCGCTACCGGGAACCGGTGGCTAACCGCGGTTTGGTGGCCTGTTCTGCGGTGGAAAGACCGGATCTGGTGCACTTTGTCGGTGAGCACCCGGTGCCGCGGCGCGGTCCGTCCGTTGTCCCGCGCCATCGCTGGTTTGACCCGTTGTATGCACCAACGTAAAGTTGACGAGGCCTGTTGCGTCCTGCGTGCGTCCGGTTCCGCCGGTATAACCCGTCCAGAAGCGATCGGGCCGAGAACTTCCGCGGCAGTCCGCGGTTTGCAGTGACACCCATGGGCCACCTGGTCCGCCACCGACGGAGTTATTGACGTGAGTAAGCGCACTTTCCAGCCGAACAACCGCCGCCGTGCCCGCAAGCACGGTTTCCGGCACCGCATGCAGACCCGCGCTGGTCGGGCGATCCTGTCCGCCCGCCGTAGCAAGGGCCGCGCGAGCATCTCTGCCTGAGCTGCTGCGCTCATGCTGGCGCGCCGCCACCGTCTACGCACCCCGGACCAGTTCCGGGCGGCGACTCGACGAGGTGGGACGCGCCGAGCCAGCGGATCGATGGTGGTGGTGCAGATGCGCACTCACAGCATGACCGACCCGGGCCCGACCCGGGTCGGTTTTGTCGTGTCCAAGGCAGTTGGCGACGCAGTCACCCGTAACCGGGTGAAGCGCATTCTGCGACACGCCGTCGCTGCCAGGCTCGCTGCGGTCGGCGACGGCCAGGACATCGTCATCCGTGCTCTTCCGGCGGCCAGCGCCGCCGTCTCGGAGCTGGGGTCGCGCCGTCTGCGCGCCGAGCTCGACACGTTGCTCGATCGGCTGTGCGACACCTCCCACGCGCCGTCGTCTGCGCTGGTCGCGCCGTGACCGGTGTCGGCCGGCTGCGGGCCGTGGTGCGCGGCGTGACCACTGCGCCGCTGCTCGCCCTGATCTGGTGCTACCAGCACCTGATCAGCCCGATGACGCCCCCTACCTGCCGGTTCTACCCGAGTTGTTCGTCGTACGCCGTGACGGCGTTGCGCCGTTTCGGCCTGATCCGTGGGAGTTGGCTGACGCTATGCCGGGTGCTGCGGTGCAACCCCTGGAACCCTGGGGGCGTCGACCACGTTCCGCACAGAGAGGGCGATCACGGCGCTGATTCGACTGGCCACGCCGAGCGCCGTCATCACCCGGAGCCGACCGCCGTACCGTCAACCAGGTAGCTCACCCCGCACTCACCTGCGGACCGGTCACGTGACCGCCCGCCCCTGCAGCAGTTAAGGACAGCATGGACACGATCCTCTACCCACTCGAATGGTTCGTCGCCTTCGTGATGGTGGGGTTCCACAAGATCTTCTCGACGATCGGGCTCAACCCGGAGTCGGGCTGGACCTGGGCACTGTCCATCGTCGGACTGGTGGTGGTCCTGCGTATTTTGCTGATCCCGCTGTTCGTCAAGCAGATCAAGTCCTCGCGCCGGCTGCAGCTGATTCAGCCCGAGATGCAGAAGATCCAGGCCAAGTACAAGGGCAAGAAAGATCCTGAGTCTCGGCAGAAGCAGACCCAGGAAATGATGGAGCTGTACAAGCGGGAAGGCACCAACCCGTTCAGCTCCTGTTTACCGATCCTGCTGCAGGCGCCGTTCTTCTTCGCACTCTTCCGGGTGCTGAACCACCTGGGTCAGATCGGGTCCGGGGCGATGAAACCCATCGGCCCGTTGACCCAGGAGCTGGCCCGTCAGGCCGAGTCGTCCTCGATCTTCGGGGCGAAACTCTCGTCGACCTTCCTGGGATCCACTGACTCCGCGACCAAGATCGTCGCCGTCGTCCTGATCATCATCATGTCTGCCACGGTGTTCACCACTCAGCAGCAGTTGATGCGCAAGAACATGCCTGCTGCTGCCTTGGACAACCCAATGGCCAAGCAGCAGAAGATGATCATGTACATCATGCCGGTGTTCTTCGCCATCTCCGGCGTGAACTTCCCGATCGGTGTGCTGCTCTACTGGGTGACCACCAACCTGTGGACGATGGGTCAGCAGTTCTACACGATCCGTCGGATGCCGGCGCCCGGTTCGGCCGCCGAGAAGGCCCTGGAAGCGCGCCGCGCCGCCAAAGGACAGTCCATCGCCAAGGTCACCATCCCGGGCGTGTCGTCCGCGACGATCGCCGAGGGCGAGTCCGCGGCGCCGGCACCGGGTACCCCCGGACTGGCCACCGCTGACGGAAACGCGGCAGGCAAGGCCGGCGGTCAGCGCGTGCAACCCAAGAAGAACAACAAGAAGCGGAAACGCTAGGGCTCACCGCCCCCTCATCGTTGAACCCACCCCGTGATCGGAGTCCCATGACCGACATCAACACCACTTCCGCGGCGGACGAGACCACTGTGCAGGAGCAGTCCGTCGACACTGTTACGTCCGAAGAGACGACGACCGCCGAGACCGGTGACGAATCCGGGCAGTCGCCGGCCGGCGGCGGTAAGGCTGCCCGTCTGGAGCGCGACGGCGAGATTGCGGCCGACTATCTGGAGACCCTGCTGGACATTGCCGACCTGGACGGTGACATCGAGGTCGACGTCGACGGCGACCGGGCCGCGATCTCCATCGTGGACAGTGACGACGGCCGCGCACCGCGCAGTCTGGTTGGTCCGCGAGGCAAGGTGCTCGAGGCACTGCAGGAGCTGACCCGATTGGCTGTGCAGGCGGAGACCGGCGACCGGTCCCGGTTGATGCTGGACATCGCGGGCCACCGCTCGACTCGGCGTACCCAGTTGGAGTCCTTGGCCCACGAGGCGTGCGAGCAGGTCCGCAGTTCGGGTCAGCCCCAGCGCCTGGAGCCGATGAGCGCCTTTGAGCGCAAGGTAGTGCACGACGCAGTGCTGAAAGAGGGACTCGGTTCGGAATCCGAAGGCGCCGAGCCGAACCGCCGCGTCGTCGTGCTGCCCGGCTGACCCGCCGGAGCCACGTTTCACGTGAAACCATCCGCAGAGATGGTCAACGACGAACCCGCCGAGGTGCCCGAAGCGCCCGAGGCAGCGCGCAGCTACCTGGGTGAGCAGTTCGAGTTGATGAGCCAGTACGTCGGGCATCTGGCGACCAGCGCCATCAGCCACGGTCTGATCGGGCCCCGGGAGCGGGACACGCTGTGGACCCGGCACGTCCTGAACTGCGCCGTGCTCGGTGAGCTCATCGAACCGGGAGAGTCGGTCATCGACGTCGGATCGGGCGCCGGCCTACCGGGGTTGGTGCTCGGCATCAGTCGCCCGGACCTCGACGTCACGCTCGTCGAGCCGCTGCTACGGCGAAGCACCTGGCTGTCCACGGTGGTTGCGGATCTGGGTCTGACCAATGTGACGGTCCGCCGAGACCGGGCCGAAGCGGTCCACGACCTGCAGGCGCAGGTCGTGACCTCCCGCGCGGTGGCGCGATTGGATCGACTGACCGGATGGTGCGCGCCATTGGTGGCTGCGCATGGCCGGGTCATCGCGATCAAGGGCGCCACGGCGTACGAGGAAGTGGCTGAGACACGGGATTCGCTGACCGCGCTCGGTGTGGTGGATACCCGTATCACTCAGTGTGGCGTGGCGGTCGTCGACCCCCCGACGACCGCGGTCGAGCTGGTTTTCGGGGATGAGGCCACGATCGCTACTGCCGCCAAACGGGGATCCGGCCGCAAGAAGCAGCGGTCGAAGAACCGGCGCCGCCAGGCCTGACTCGCGCCGGTCGGTGTCCACGGGCGCGGCCAGCGCGCCCGATCAAGGAGTTCGGCCGGGGCCCGGTTGGTCGCGAGTCGTCCGGATGGAAGGATCGAACAATGCCAGGACGATCATCGCAGCGGGCTGCGGAACGTACATCTGTTGGCTGGATCGCGCCGTCAGCCGGCGCAGTACGCCGCGTGGGGACGCACCTCGATGCGGACTCGAGTTCAGCCGCGCACGGCGAGGCCCGGTTCGGCCGAGCCGTCGCGGTGGGATGGCGGCCGCCGAGCCCCGAACCGCGCACCGTGATCGGACGGACGCTCCCATCCCCTCCGGTAGCGCCAGCGGGGACTGGATCGGTGACAGCCCGGCAGGGTGATGGTTTGTCCCTTGCCGTGCCCAGCTCGAGTGATCGCGTCCCTAGCTCGAGCGTGGCGCACTCGTCGTCGGCCGATGGGGGCAGCCCCGATGGTGGCAGCCCAGACACGGGCAGCGCCGACACGGGAAGCGCCGATAGCGCCGAGAGTGACCCCGACGACGATGACAGTCCTGACGGCGATGACGATTCCGATGGTGATGAGAACTCCAACGGCGACCAGGGGGACGTCGACGAGGGGGATGGTGACGACGGCCTGCCGTCCGTTTCACGTGAAACAGAGCCAGCCAGCCGGCAGCCGGCCGAGATTCCGCCGCGGAGCCCCGGCGAGGCCGATGACGAGCCCGCCCAGCCCGCCAAGGTCGCCGAGCCCACCGACGTCGCGGAGCCCGAAGGAGACACCCCGGACACTCCGCTGGCGGCCCGGATCGCCGACGAACAACGCCGTCGAGTCGTCGCGAACCGCACTGCCGTGCCCCGGCCGCCGGCGCCCCGGGTGATGACCATCGCCAATCAGAAGGGCGGGGTAGGCAAGACCACCACCACCGTGAACGTGGCCGCTGCCTTGGCCCAATCCGGACTGAACGTGCTGGTCGTCGACATCGACCCGCAGGGCAACGCAAGTACCGCGCTAGGGATCCCGCACCACGCGGAAGTCCCCAGCATCTACGACGTGATCACCGATGATCGGCCACTGGGTGAGGTCCTACAGGAGTGTCCCGACGTTCCGGGGCTGTGGTGTGCGCCGGCGACGATCGACCTAGCGGGAGCGGAGATCGAGTTGGTTGCCCTGGTGGCCCGCGAATCGCGACTCAAGCGGGCGGTGGAGGAGCACCTGGCCACCATGAGCGACGACGATCGCTTCGACTACGTCCTGATCGACTGCCCGCCCAGTCTGGGATTGCTCACCGTGAACGCGTTCGTCGCCGCCGCGGAGGTGTTCATTCCGATCCAGTGCGAGTACTACGCGCTCGAAGGCCTCAGCCAGCTCCTGAAGAACATCGGCATGATCCGGCGGCATCTCAATCCTCGCCTGGAAGTGTCGACCATCTTGCTGACCATGTACGACGGGCGCACCAACCTGTCCTCCAATGTCGCCGACGAGGTCCGCGCGCACTTCCCCGATAACGTGCTGCGTACCCAGATCCCGCGATCGGTGCGGATCTCGGAGGCACCCAGCTACGGGCAGACCGTGCTCACCTACGACCCGTCGTCCAGCGGCGCGCTGTCCTACCTCGAAGCAGCCAAAGAACTCGCGCTGCGGTCCGCACCCGCCGCGACCTGACCGAAAAGATCAACTAACCGGATGACCGGGTCGCCCGCACGACCGAGTTGCGCGGGCCCCAGATAGGTTTGACCCGTGAACGATAAGCGACGCGGCCTGGGACGCGGACTTGGCGCCCTTATCCCCACTGGACCGACGGGTTCCCGACCCACGGACGTCTTCTATGGCGACTCCGCCGTCGATGAGGAACGTTTCACGGGAAACATCGCCCCTCACGAGCGGGCTGGGGACACTGCTACCGAGACCCCCACAGATGCTGGTGACGCGGCCGCGGAACTCCAGCCGGTGCCGGGTGCGACCTTCGCCGAGCTTCCGCTGGACAGCATCCGCCCCAACCGGGATCAGCCACGGACCGTCTTCGATGAGGATGATCTGGCTGAACTCGTGCACAGCATCCGGGAAATTGGCATCCTGCAGCCGATCGTGGTGCGCACGCTGCCCGGCCAGGAGGCCGAGGCCGGTGGTCCGGCCTACGAGTTGGTGATGGGCGAACGCCGCTGGCGTGCCAGTCGCGAGGCCGGCCGAACGACCATCCCGGCGATCGTCCGCGACACCGCAGACGAGTTCATGTTGCGCGACGCGCTGCTGGAGAACCTGCACCGCGCTCAGTTGAACCCACTGGAGGAAGCGGCCGCCTATCAGCAGCTGCTGCAAGACTTCGGCTGCACCCAGGAGGAGTTGGCTGCACGGATCGGTCGATCGCGGCCGCAGGTCTCCAACACCATCCGGCTGATGAAGTTGCCGCCGCTGGTGCAGCGCCGAGTAGCCGCGGGTGTTCTGAGTGCCGGCCACGCCCGCGCCCTCCTCGGTCTGCCTGACGCGGCCGCCATGGAACGGGTGGCGCAGCGGATCGTCGCCGAGGGGCTCTCGGTGCGCGGCACCGAGGAAGTGGTGGCCACGGGCTCTGACCAGGCTCCCAGCCCGCGGGTGTCGCAGCCGGCACCGGATGACCCCGAGCTGACGGAGTTGGGCAATGCACTGGGCGACCGTCTTGATACCCGGGTGACGGTCAGCCTGGGGCGTAAACGTGGTCGGCTGACGATCGAATTCGCCGGGCAGGACGATCTGCGCCGGATCCTGTCAGAGCTCGGCGTCACCGGGGCCACGGACTGATCTGCAAGCGCCGACAAAGAAAGAAGGTCCGCACCGGGTTCTCGGTGCGGACCTTCTGCTGAGTCAGATTCAGCCCAGGAACGGTTGCAGTTCCTTCAGCAGCTTCGGCTTGGGCAGCGCGCCCACGATGGACTTGACGACCTCGCCACCGACGTAGACGTTGAGGGTCGGGATGCCGGTGATGCCGTACTTCGCCGACACCTGGGGGTTCAGGTCGGTGTTCAGCTTCACGACGTCGATCTTGTCCGCGTTCGCCTCGGCGATCTCCTCCAGGATCGGAGCAACGGCCTTGCACGGGCCGCACCAGGGCGCCCAGAAGTCGACAAGCACCGGCTTCTCGGACTTCAGGACATCGGAATCGAAGGTGGCGTCGGTGGTCTCCTTGGTGGCAGCCATGGGAGTTCCTTTCAGGGGCGGGAGGTTGGGCTCGGTAGTCGTGGACTCGTGCTGGTGTTCGCAACAACAAGCGGTCGTGCGCGGGGATTCCCCAGCGGTGACGCTCGGTGACAGCAGCGTCGGGACGGTCACCTCGTTGTCACCGAAAACAGTTGCGGCGCAATGACATTCACGAAATAACGATCGCTTCTGGTAACTGCTCGTCGGCGGCGATGCCGGCGAGGAAACGCTCGGCGTCGAGGCTGGCAGCGCAACCACTGCCCGCCGCGGTGATGGCCTGGCGGTAGGTGTGATCCACCAGATCACCGCACGCAAACACACCGGGCAGGTTGGTGGCGGTGGTCCGCCCCTGCACCAGGACGTAACCAGCCTCGTCAGTGTCGACCTGGCCGACGACCAGTTCGCTGCGCGGGACGTGCCCGATGGCGACGAACAGCCCGGTCACCCCCAGCTCGCGGGTCTGGCCGGAGTCCACATCGCGCAGCGTGACCGCGTTCAGCTTGGGATCACCGTGCAGAGCGGCGACCTCGCTGTTCCAGGCGAAATCGATCTTCGGGTTGCTCCGCGCGCGCTCGGCCATGATCTTGGAGGCGCGCAGCTGGTCACGGCGGTGCACCATCGTGACGCTTCGCGCGAACCTCGACAGGAACGTGGCCTCCTCGACGGCGGAGTCGCCACCACCGACGACCGCGATGTCCTGGTCCCGGAAAAAGGCACCATCACAGGTCGCACACCAGGAAACACCGTGGCCGGACAACCGCTTCTCGTCGGTCAACCCCAACTCGCGGTACGCCGAACCCATCGCCAGGATCACGGCCCGTGCTTGGTAGACCGTGCCCTCGGCGTCGGTGACTTCCTTGATGGGACCGGTGAGATCGAGCGCCTCGACATCGTCACGGATCAGCGTGGCGCCGAATCGCTCGGCCTGGGCCCGCATGTTCTCCATCAGATCCGGGCCCATGATCCCCTCAGGGAAGCCCGGAAAGTTCTCCACGTCGGTCGTGTTCATCAGCGCACCACCGGCGGTGACGGAACCTTCGAAGACGATGGGGGCGAGGTTGGCCCGCGCCGCGTAGACCGCGGCGGTATAGCCTGCGGGCCCGGAGCCCACGATGATCAGGTCGTGCACCTGCTGCGTCACGTATCTCTCCACTACTGCGGGGCGGCCGGCGTCCACCGGAAACGGCCTCTTGGATAACCGATCGTAGGCCCCGTGTGTTCCCGTCGTGACAGACGGTCAGGAGTAGACCTTCACATCGCCGATCCGGGTGCGGAAGACGTCGTTGTACGCGCTGAGTTTGGTGATCCACAGCAACACGTACTTCCCGGTCAGCGGACCTCCGGTGACACTCTGCTGGCCGGAGCCGTTGTTCAACGTCCCGAGCAGATCCTGCGCATCGCGCGACTTGCCGTCACTGACGTAGACCTGGATGGTCGTGGGATTACCCAGGACGTTGATGTCGACGCGACTGACCGATTGACTGCCGTCCAGCGTCAGCAGCAACCCCACGGCGTGTTTGCCGTTCTCGGTGAAGGTCTCCAGTTTGTACGGGTGGGTCGACCACGAGGTGTACTTGTTGCCGTCGATCGCCCGGTACGTCAACTGGTTGTTCTCGTTGCCGTCGCCGTCGGGGTCGTAGCTGGTGGCGCCTTCGATGGTCAGCAGCTTCCCGGTGACCGCAGCAGAGGTGGTCGGTGAGCTGGATTTTGACGCACTCGTGGTCGTGGTGGCGCTCGGCGAAGGAGTAGCCGCTGAACCACCGCGGTCGAAGAAGGACCGCAAACCGAGCAGGCCCAGGATCATCGCGATCACGACCAGTCCGCCCACGATGACCAGAGCCAGCCGGCTCGTGGCACGGTCCGGGTCGCCGTACACGTCAGGAATCAACGGCGCCGGCGGCTCCAGATCGGCGTACTCCTCCTGGTGCTTGGGCGGTTCGGGGGCCTGCGCCACGCGCAGTGTCGAAGCGTCGAAGGTGTGCGTGTCGTCCTGTTCGAGCTCGGGGCGCCGCCCGACCATCGTCGCGTCGGGGTCGGTGGGGTCGATCGGGGCAGCGACCGCAGCGCCCGAACCAGACACGGCGGCGGTGCGGGCACGGGCGGCTTGGTCACCCGACACCGAGTGCACGATCTCGGAGGACCATGGGGACAGCTGATGAGCCAGGGCCGTCGGCGTCGCCGGGCCCGCGTCCTCGATCAGGACCTGCTCGACCAGACCATCAAGATCGGAAGGTACGCCGCGGGTCACCTTGCCGGGTAGCTGCAGCACTCCGTTGACCGTCTGCGCGTCGGGCAGTCCGGCGACGGCTTCGGGACCGGACCACTGACCGGTCAGCGCGGCGTACAGGCAATGAACGAGGGCGACCGTGTCAGCGCGGGACGCGGCGTCGGCGTCCAGGTCGTCGGTGCCGGCCAGGGCAGACTCGATGGCCAGGCCGCGCACGGAGACCGCTCCGGAGCGGGAACGTTCGATGGAATGCGGGGTCAGCGCCAGGTGGTGCAGGCCACGGCCGGCGGCAGTGCCCAGGCCGATCGCGGCTTCACCGATGATGCGGCGAGCCTCCTCGGCCGGCAACGGGCCGAGTTGCGCCAACGCGGCCAGGGAATCGGTGCGATGCAGCGCCTCGCTGACGATGAACGCCAGGTCCTCCTGGGTGCCCACGTCCAGGACCCGCACCAGGTGCGGATCCTCCACGGCGGACGCCCGGCGGGCGCTGTCCACGGCAGCGGCGGAACCCGGTCCGTCAGCGTCGAACAGCGTGATCGTGACTTCCCGGTCAAGGGTGGCGTCGTGCGCGAGCCATAGCTCGTGATCGTCGGCCCGGCGCAGCAGTGTGGTGGTGGTGTAACGGTCGGCGAATACGCTGCCGCCCTGCACCTCGCGCACCTAGCCGCCCTTCTGATTCCGGTGTCCGAGGCCTTGGTGACCTGGACGCAACGCAGGCATCTTATGCGGTGCGGCGCAGCCTGTCGGTGACGGCTCGCACACGTGCGAGCAACGATTCGATCTCGGGAACATGCCAGGCCTTGGCCACACTGACGTAGACCACACAGAACAACGGGACGCCGAGCGCAACCTCCAGGAGGGCGACACCACGGGACTCCAGCGGGCTGCTCGGGGTGAAGACGCCGAGCGTGAAGTGATAGAACACCCCCACGACCACCGCGGCGACGAAGGCGGCGCCGGCGAGTTTGCCGTAGGTGCGAAGGACCCCGTTGCTGGGGACTCGACCCAAGTGGCGACGCACGAGGATCCACGCGATGCTCGCCTCGATGACGTAACTGAGCGACTGGGCGCCGGCCACACCCGCTCCGATGGCCTGGACGGGTAGCCGCGCCGCGAGCAGGGTGAACGGAATCGCGATCGCTGTGCAGACCACCTGCAGATAGAACGGTCGGATCGCGTCGCTGAAGGCGTAACACACCCGCTGGATCAGCACGCACATCGTGAACGGGATCATGCCGAGGCACATCGCGATGGTGGCGTCCGCGACCGCGGCGCCGGCGTTGTCCTTCGTACCGAACATGGCGATCGCGATCGGCCCGATCAGGATGAAGGATCCGATCGTCACCGCCACCGTGGAGACACCGGACAGCCGCATACCCAACGTCAGGTCATCCGCCACCGCACCACGGTCATCGCGGTGAGCGGCGTGCGACAGGCGGGTGTAGAGCGCGGTCACCAACGACAAGGTGATGACCGAGTGCGGCATCATGAAGAGCAGGAAGGCGTTGGACTGGGCAGCCTTGCCACCGAAACCGGGCGGCACCGAGTTCAGCACCCGCGAGGTGATGATCTGGCCGACCTGCTGCACAGCGACCGCGCCCAGCGCCCAGCCGGCGATCTTCGTGGTAGTGCGAGCCTCCAGACCCCGGAAGTGCCAGTTGCTAGCGAAGTGGTACCCACTGCGCCGCAACGGGATGATCAGGATCAGCGCCTGCGCAGCGATGCCGAGCGTGGCGCTGCCGGCCAGGACCGAGATCTCCGCCCAGGACCAGCCGTCGGTCTGTTGGATCCGCCCCGGGTCGGTCATCCCCCACAGCACCAGCAGGCCCAGGATCGACACGATGTTGGCCAGCACCGGCGCCCACATCAGCGCCCCGAAGCGGCTGCGCGCGTTGAGAACCTCTCCGAGCAGGGTGTAGGCACCGTAGAAGAACAACTGCGGCAGACAGACCAGGGTGAAGGCAACGCCCAGCCGCAGACGGTCGGGGTCAGTGGTGCTGTCGAAGATCCGATAGAGGTAGGGCGACCCGAGCATCAGGATCACCGTGATGGCGGCCAGCAGGATCATCGCGCGGGTCAGCAACGCGTCGGTGAAGCTCTTGCCGCCGTCGGCCTCCTTCATCGCTCGCGTGATCTGCGGGACGAGGACGGCGTTGATCACCCCTCCGGCCAGGAGCAGGTAGATCAGGTTGGGCAGGTTGTTCGCGGTGTCCCACACGCTGGCGGGTGCGCTGTTGACGCCGATGATGTGCGCCAGCAGGACAACCCGCAGCACGCCCATCAACCGGGAGACGATGGTGCCGGAGGCCATCACCACGCTCGAGCGCAGGATCCCCCCGCCGGCCGGCGGGTTCTGCGGGGCCGTCGGGTTGACCGCTGCTGCGGTGGGTGCGGCCGAAGCTGGCGGTGCGGAGGCAGGCGGGGGCGTCGTCTGCGGGTGCGTGGCCGGGGCCGTAGTGCGGTCCCGGCGGGTGTCCACCACGATGTCCGGCAGATGTTGGACCGAGCCGGTCTCCAGTTGGTCGAGCGCGGCCACGAACTCGTTGTCGGCCGTCGACTCGGGCAGATCGCTGCGGACCCACGCGTTGTACAAGCCACCCAGACTCGCCGCGATCGGGGGCGGCTCGACACTCGCAGGTGCGTCGTCGGAAGGTTGTCTGGGGCTCATTCTTCTTCGTCGTCATCGATGAGAGGCGCGGGTGTGACGGTAACAACCGCGTCGCTGGGCGTCCGGGCGCTGGGGTCGAGTTGCTCCGCGGTCCGCGGACCACGCCGGACCGCGCGGATCAACCCGACGACAAACACAATGCCACCCAGGGATCCCAGGACCCAGAAGATCCAACTCGCGGTCGGTCGTACGTCGACCTGCACCTGGGTGGTTTGGCCATCAGGGCTGCCGAGGACCAGACCCCCCGGTGTGCTGAGCGTCGCATCGACCGGCACCTGACCCTGGGCCAGCGCCTGCACGTGGAACCGGGTGGTGGCCCGGCCGGCGACGCCGAGATCGAGGGTGTGGGTGGGGTCTTCGACCTGCAGGATCGCCCGCCGTGGTGTCAGCGTCAGATGCACCCCTTCGACAGCGCGGGTCAGCGTACTGGTGACCGTCACACTCAACTGGCCCGAATCGGCGAAGAAGTTGACGTTGCCCGGGCTGACTGCCACCCGCGCGAGCAGGCCAGAGGTCGCCGTACTGGCCAGATGTAGGGACTCGGCAGCACTGGGCACGTCGGCCCGCCAGCGGGTCGAGAAGGTGGTGTCCAAGGCGGCGGTCCGGGCAGCGATGTCGTTCGTTGCGTCGACGAGGATGGTGCCGAAGCCGGTCAGCCGGCGTCGTTGCTGCTCAACGCCTTCCAGCAGGATGGCGGTGATCCCGGTGCGACCGGGCGTGGGGTAGGGCGTGCCCTCCGAGGGGGTCTGACGCACCTGGGCCACGGGGCCCGTCGCCAGGTCGGTCGCCGTTTGTTGACCCGTGTGATCGGCGGTCCAGGCGGCGGCTCGGGTAGCGATGAGACGGGCAGCCAGAACGGCCGGCTGGAGGGTCAGCTGTCGGGGGACCAACGCCGCGATCGAGCGCTGGTTGCTCGGCCCCTGCAGGTACAGGGCCAGGGTGTAGGCGAGCAGATGGGCCGATGCCGCGCCCTCCCCTGAGGGGTCAGCAGTGGACAGCAGCGAACTGAGCGTCTCGTCGTAGAGCAGCAGGCCGGCGGTCCCGGTGGCCCGGCGGGTCGCCGTCGTCACCAGGCCGGTGTCCGTGACCACCCGGTTGGGCTGGATGACCACGGGTGCGCTGCCTCGGGCGGCACGCCAGGTGCTGGCCAGTTGGGTGAGTTGCCGGTCGGTCTGCGCTTCGGCCGGGGCGGCGACCACGGTGTCGCTGATGGCGCGCAAATCCTCCGGCAGTCCAGGGCTCAGCGCCCGCTTCAGGACGTTCTGGTCACCACTGGCCAAGAGTCCCGACAGGTCGGGATCGTCCAGCGGGGTCCACCACACCTTCTGCTGGCCCTCGGCGGTGACGGACGCCAGCCGTTCGCGTAGCGCCGTCATCTCCGTCTCGATGGGGTCATCGGTCGGTGCGGCCGTCGTGTCCGTCGGCGTGGGGGTGGCGCCACCTGTCGGGTTCGTGGTCGTGGCAGCACTGGTGCCCGGCGCCGTTGCCGTGGGGGAGGCAGTGCCAGTGGGCGAGGTGGTGGCCGCGGGCAGATTGTCGTCCTGGGCCACCGGTTCGGTGACGATCCGCGGGTCGACCAGCCAGGTCACCGGCTGGCCGGCCAACGAGGTGAGCAGCTGGTCGATGGCGGATCCGCTGCCGATCGCCTTCTGCCAGGCCGCGGTGCGCGCGTCACCGCTCGGTCCGAAGAGCGCCGGGTCGGCAGGCAGCGTGAGCGGAACCACCCAGGTGACCGCCAAGCTGGGCGTAACCGAGCTTGCCGTCACCACCTGCAACGAGCTGCGCACGCTGCGCAGCACGGGCCCTCCGACGGTGCTGACACTAACCATCAGCGGCAAACTTGCGTACGAAGATCCTTGCGGTAGAGCACTTTTGGGGATTTTCACCGACCAGTTTGCACGACGCGACGGTGCGAGTTGCGACAGCGTGGTGGTGGCTACCGAGTTGGTCAGGTACGTCGTGTCGCCCGATTGCCAGTCGGCGAGCCGGGTCGTGGTGTCCAGCGATCGGCTGCCGAGACCGATCGTGATGACCGGGGTCATCGCATCGGTGGACTGATTGGTGACCGTGCCGGTGATGGTCACATCGGACGAGCCATCGGAGATCTGGGGGCTGACCGAGCCGATCGTCAACGCACCGGCTGTGTCCCAGTCCGCGGTCAGCGCACTGGCGGACGACGCAGGGACGCCGCTACCGAAACCGACTCCGATGGACAGCATCGCCACCACGACAGCGAGCAGCAGAGCGCGCAGCCAGGGCCGGCGGACGGGTCCAGACGCCACGGGTCTCAGGCGGTTCCGGCCAAACGCTCCCAGGCGAGCTGCACGATGCGGCGTTCGTTGGGGAAGGTCAGGTAGCGGTGCACCGTGTCCAACCGGAACCATCGCGCGTCCACTGCCTCATGATCGGGGTCGCCCTCGACGCTGATCGTTCCGCCGACGGCCTCGAGTAGATAGTGGTGCACGCGCTTGTGAATCCGGAACTTGGGTGTCGTGAACCAGTAGTCGATCGTGCCGAGGGTCAGCAGGGCCTGACCGACGATGCCGGTCTCCTCGGCCACCTCCCGGACGGCGGTCTCGACCAGGGTCTCGCCGGGCTCGACGTGCCCTTTCGGTAGACACCACTCGAGCTTGCCGGCCCGGTTGTGCCGCGCGATCAAGGCGATCCAGGCCAGTCCGTCGTTGACGTCGATGACCACCCCACCTGCGGAGATCTCCTCCACCGCAGGCAGCCGCCGCACACTGCGGCTGGCGCGGGGCGGCGACAGGCTCATTTCAACACTGTAACCACGGGCACGGCGCTGAGGGTGTCTTCGCCTAACCTTGGCGGGTGCCTGAGCCTGACCCCGTGAATGAGTTGCCGTACGCCGAGTTGCAGGCTCGCGCCGTACGTCACCTTGCGCCCGTCCTGGGCGTGCTCACCGATCTCGGGGCACGATTCGCTGCCCAGGGACACGAGTTGGCGCTCGTCGGCGGCCCGGTGCGGGACGCGCTGCTCGGGCGCACACCCAGCGATCTGGACTTCACGACGTCCGCGAGTCCGGAGCAGACGCAGGCGATCTTGGACGACTGGGCCGACGCGACCTGGGACATGGGCCGCGCTTTCGGCACGATCGGGGGCCAGCGCGGCGCGGACACCGTTGAGATCACGACCTACCGGGCGGACGTCTACGACCGCACCAGCCGCAAGCCGGAGGTGATGTTCGGCGATTCGCTGGTCGATGACCTGCGCCGGCGTGATTTCACCGTGAACGCCATGGCGTTGCGGTTGCCGGAGCCGGAATTCGTCGACCCGTTCGGCGGGTTGGGCGATCTGGCGGCCCGCATCCTGCGCACGCCGGCCCCTGCGGTCGAGTCGTTCGCCGACGATCCGTTGCGGATGATGCGCGCGGCCCGCTTCGTGGCCCAACTCGGCTTCACCGCATCCGCCGAGGTCGTCGGCGCGATGACCTCGATGGCCTCGTCGCTGGAGATGATCTCGGCCGAGCGGGTGCGCGATGAGTTGTCCAAGCTGCTGCTGGCCGATCGTCCGACGCCGGGTCTGCGGTTGCTGGTCGACACCGGCCTGGCGGGCGTCATGTTGCCGGAATTGCCCGCGCTGCAATTGGAGGTCGATGAGCACCACCGGCACAAAGACGTCTACGAACACTCGCTGACGGTGTTGGAGCAGGCGATCGCCCTCGAAGGACCCCGGGAGGTTCCTGGGCTCGGTCCGGTGGAGCCGGTGCCCGGACCGGACCTGGTGCTGCGGCTGGCGGCGCTACTGCACGACATCGGTAAACCGGCGACACGACGTTTCGAGGCGGGCGGTGGAGTCTCCTTCCACCACCACGAGATGGTCGGCGCGAAGTTGACCAAGAAGCGGTTGAAGGCCCTGCGGTATCCGAGCGACATCGTCAAGGACGTGTCCCGGCTGGTCGAGTTGCACCTGCGGTTCCACGGCTACGGCGGCGGGGAGTGGACCGACTCGGCCGTCCGCCGCTACGTCACCGACGCCGGTCCGTTGCTGTCCCGGTTGCACCTGCTGACCCGCTCGGACTCCACCACCCGCAACAAACGGCGGGCCGCGGCGCTCGCGGCGTCCTATGACAGCCTCGAGCGGCGCATCGCGGTGGTGCAGGCGGCCGAGGAGTTGGCAGCTGTCCGCCCGGAACTCGACGGCAACCAGATCGCTGAAACCCTTGGTATCAAACCGGGTCCGGTCCTGGGGCGGGCGTACAAACACCTGCTGGAGTTCCGCCTGGACGCTGGGCCGGTCGGCCCGGACGCCGCGCGAGCGGAGTTGCTGCGCTGGTGGGCGCAGCAACCCGAGGCTCAGGCCTGAGCCGACCGCAACGTCTCGATCAGCGGGGTCGTCGGACGGCCGATCAACCGCGACAACGTCCCGTCGGTGAAGGCCAGGTCACCCTCGGCGATGTTGGCGTCCAGCCCGGTCACGAAGCCGATCGCGCCATCGGGCAGACCGGCCTGCTTCAGGTCCGCAACGTGTTCCTCTGTGGAGACGTCCTTGCTGACCACGGCGCGCCCCAGCACCTCGCCCAGCGCAGCCGCCAGATCGTCGTACGTCCAAGCGGTGTCGCCGGCCAACTCGTAGGTCTGCCCGAGGTGCCCGTCGGTGGTCAGCACGACGGCCGCTGCTTCGGCGAAGTCCTGGCGCGCCGCAGAGGCGACCTTGCCCTCGTGGGCGCTGCCCAGCAGCACACCGCTGTCCCGGACCTCGTCCAGTTTGGGCAGGTAGTTCTCGTTGTACCAGTTGTTGCGCAGGATCACCGTGGGCAGCCCACTGGTCGCGAGCGCCTCCTCGGTCGCCTTGTGCTCCGGCGCCAGGATCAGGCGGCTCGTGGTCGCGAACGGCGCTGAGGTGTAGACGAATTCGGTGATCGTCTCGCGAGAGGCAGCGGCCTGGATGACGGCCGTGTGCTGGGCGACGCGCTGACCGACTTCGCTACCGGAGACCAGCAGGACCTTGTCCACCGGCTCGGCGCCGACCAGCGCGGCGAGGATGGTTTCCGGCCGGTCGTAGTCGAGCTCGGCAGCGCCCACTCCGCGGTCGATCAGGTCCGCGATCTTGTCCGGGGTGCGGGCGCCGGCGATGATCTGGTTCGCCGGTACGCCACGCTGCAGCAACGCCTCGATGGCCAGTCGGCCGAGGTGTCCGGAGGCGCCGGTGACAAGGATGGTCATGGTGGTCCTTTCGCGAAGAGGTCTGTTCGCGGCAACCTGCAGACCGTCGTTCCCATTCCCGCCCGGCACAGACGGGTTTGGTCACGGATGGCTGCTTCCACCGGGAAGAAGCCATCCGTGACCACCGTCGGGAACGGGGAGGGAACTAGCTCTCCGCGAGGATCAACTCGTCATCCAGCGCAAGCTCCTGCGTGCCGCGGCCGCCTCGGGGACGCAGCGCCACCATCAGCACCGCGAACCCGATCGCCAACAATCCGCCGGCCACCGCGAACCCGCGGTCCGCACCGGTCACGAACGCATCGGTCACCGCTGCCGGTGTGGCCGAGGTCGGGTGCGCCGTCGCGAACACGGTCACCAGCACCGCGAGACCGAGGGCACCGCCGAGCTGCTGGGTGACGTTGACCAGACCCGAAGCAACCCCGCGATCGGCGGGCTCGACCCCAGTCAGGCCCGCGGCGGTCAGCGGGACGAACGCCGACCCGTTGCCCAGGCCCAGCAGGATCATCGGCACGACCATGGCGGCGTACGACGTGTGCGCGCCCAGGATCAGCGCCATGGATCCCAGCCCGATCGCCGAGAGCGCCATCCCGATACCAGCGATCACCCGCACGCTGTAACGGTCCGCCAACCACCGCGAGACGATCTGCGACGAGGCGAAGACCGACACCGGGATGGGCAGGAAGGCCAGGCCGGTCTGCAGCGGTGTCCAGCCCAGCACCAACTGCAGGTACTGGCTCATGAAGAAGAACGCACCCATCGAGCCAGCCACCAGGAGCAACCGGGCGACGTACGCCGTGGAGCGCTCGCGGTGCGCGAAGAGCCGCAGTGGCGTGATCGGGTGGCTGACGATCGACTCGTTGAAGACGAAGGCCGCCAACAGGACCGCGCCGGTGATGAAGGCGATCAACGTGCCCGCGTCGCCCCAGCCGTCTTCGGCCGCGCGGATGAATCCGTAGACGACGGTGCTCATCCCCAGGGTCACCAGGAGTGCGCCGAGGGCGTCGGCCGGGGTGCGCGTGGTGGTCGTGCGGGGCAGCACCATCAGGGCCGCCACGAAGACCGCGACGCCGATCGGTGCGTTGACGAAGAAGACCCAGCGCCAGGAGGCGAGATCGGTCAGGAGGCCGCCGGCGATCAGACCGATGGCCGCGCCGGAGGCGGAGACCACCGTGTACCAACCGATCGCCCGGGTCTGCTGGCGCCCCGGGGAGACGCTGGACATCAGGATGGTCAGCGCTGCGGGAGCCAGCATCGCCGCGCCCACGCCTTGAAGTGCGCGGGCGCTGAGCAGCACCGCGACGTTCGTCGCGAAACCGCCGAGGACCGAGGAAGCGGTGAACAAGGTCAGGCCGGCCAGGAAGACCGAGCGTCGGCCGAAGATGTCGCCCAGCCGCGAGCCGAGCAGCAGCAGACCGCCGAACGCGAGGGTGTAGGCGTTGATCACCCAGGACAGGCTGGCGGCGTTCATCGACAAGTCCCGCTGGATGTCCGGCAGGGCGATGTTCACGATGGCCGCGTCCAGCACGATCATCAGCTGGGTGATCAGGACGACGGCGACGATCACGCCGGTACGACGTGACATCCCCGCGGAGGGAGGGGTTTCGGGGGTGAGGGCCGGCGCGCGAGAGGTTTCAGTGTGTGTCATGTCAGTTAGCCCTTCGAGGAGTATGGGGCGTAGAATCGCAACAAGCGGAGGATTTCTCCGGTTGCGATAGAACGACTATACGGAGGCATCCTCCGGTTATGCAAGTGGTGCCTCGAAGGTGGTGTGGAGTCCATGGGGGAAACGTCGACGACGATGTCGCGTGATCAGCGGACTGCGACGGCGGATCCGGAAGCGAATTCCGTTGCGGCAGAAGCGAAGAAGCCGCTGCGTGCCGACGCCGCCCGGAACCGCGCCAAGTTGCTGACAGCCGCTGCGGACGCGTTCGCCCAGCAGGGTGTCGAGGTGTCCCTGGAGGACATCGCGGCGGCTGCCGGGGTCGGTATCGGGACCCTTTATCGCAACTTCCCGACGCGTGAGGATCTGGTCCTGGCGGTCTACGCCGACCAGGTCAGTGCCCTGGAGCAGCGGTCGCAGGAGCTGCCCGAGCAGTTGGCGCCCGCCGAGGCACTGCACGAGTGGATGCGCGGCTTCGTGGACTTCTATGCGGTCAAGCGCGGCATGGTCAATCTGCTGCGCTCGATGCAGAGCACCAACCAGGCG
The DNA here is from genome assembly GCF_900108585.1 of Branchiibius hedensis. NCBI lineage: Bacteria > Bacillati > Actinomycetota > Actinomycetes > Micrococcales > Dermacoccaceae > Branchiibius > Branchiibius hedensis. Next base: position 3,224,102 of record NZ_UESZ01000001.1, on the reverse strand, counting down.
CCGTTCGAAGGCACCCGGGAGAAGTTGCTCGCCTCCGCTGACCGTGTCCTGCAACCGGCGATCGAGGCTGGCGCGGTCCGGCCGGACGTGAGCGCCAGTGAGATCACCCGCGCCCTCGGCGGCATCTGCCTGGCGACCGCTCCGAACGCCGATGACACTGCGTTGCCACTGGTGGATCTGATCTTCGACGGGCTGCGCTACGGCTGCCCGGTCAACGTTGCGGCCGACCCGGGCACCACCTGAGCCACTCGGCGTACCTGCCGATCTGGTCCTGGTCGGTCAGGGCCTCAGTCGGTCACGATGACGAGGACTTCGCCCTCCTGCACCACGTCGCCGCGGCGGACGCGCACGGCGGTCACGGTGCCGGGGAACTCCGGCGTCACGGGGATCTCCATCTTCATGGACTCCAGGAGCACCAACTCCTGGCCGGCCTCGACGTGATCGCCGACGGACACGTGGACGGCAGCAACCTCGGCAACCAGGTCCGAGGCAATCTCCTGATGGGGCACCTGGCCAGTCAAGCACTGGCTACGCCGCGGCCGCGCGGTGTGATTCGCCGGAAACCGTGCACGTTCTTTGTGCGTTCCACACAGCAAGAGGTGCGCGGTCAGTCATGACATCGGTCATGGCCGCCGATCCAACTCGCGATGTATCGTGAGTTGGTCTGCACCCGTCGGTACCGAAGGAATCCCATGACAATCATCGCCAGCATCGTTGCGGCCGCCTGTTTGGCGCTGCTGGTCGGGCGGATGACCGGTCGCGTGCCGCAGCACTCGACCGGGGGTGCTTTCCTTGGTTTGATCGTGTGTGGAGTGCTCGGGGCGGGGTGGGTGTTCCCGCTGCTGCCGCTGGTGTTCGTAGGCTGGGTCGTGTTGGGGCCGGCGCGCCGGGAGCACAAGCGCTCACTGAAGGCGGCGCGGCGCGCACATTTCGAGGGAAGGTGGCAGCAGATGGCTGACACAGGTGCTGGTCAACCATGCTGTGACAACCCGATGCCGCACCGGCACCGGCCCTATGAGCCGCCCACGGCCGACACTCCCCGCCGCCGTCGGCCCTACGACCCTCCGGGCACGCAGACCCGGGTCGCGGGTGGCGACCAGGGTCTCCTGCAGTACGCCGCAGACACCCGGCTGCCGGAATCCAGTCGCGAGCGGATCGGCGCGCTGCACGACCGGCTGGCGGAAGCCGTGAAGTATGTCAAGGAGCGCAACCTCGACTCCGGCCTGCACGGGTTCAATCTCGAGCAGATCCGCGACGACTTCGCGCCGAACGCCATCAAGACTTTCCTGGCCCTGCCGCCGTCGACCGCGCGGACCACCGTGATCGTCGATGGCAAGACCGGTGAGGTGCTGCTCAACGAGCAACTCGACCTGCTGATCAAGGGCGTCGACCAGCAGTTGGTGTCGGCGGCCATGGCCAGTGGCGATGAGATGGTGGCCAGCGAGCGGTTCCTGCGCGAGAAGTTCGGCCCGCGGCCCGCCGATCTCGACCTGGACTGACGCCTAGGTGTAGTGCCCCGCCAGGTTGGGTACGCGGTCTGCGGGTGAGCCACCTTTGAGCGCGGTGTGTGCGCGGTGGTGATTGTAGATGTGCAGGAAGTCCTCGTACGCGGCGGCGCGTTCGGTCTCGCTGGTGTAGGGGCGGGCGTAGGCCCACTCCTCGGTCAGGGTCCGGTTGAACCGCTCGACTTTCCCGTTGGTTTTCGGGGTGTAGGGGCGGGTGCGTTTATGGGTGATCCCATGGTCCTGCAGCATGTTCCGGAATAGGTGGGAGCGGTAACAGGACCCGTTGTCGGTCATCACCCGGTCCGTGGTGATCCCGACCTGCGCGAAGTGCGCCACCGCCCGTTGCATGAACGCGGTCGCGGTCTCCTTCTTCTCATCGGCCAGGATCTCTGAGTAGGCGTACCGGGAGTGGTCATCGACCGCGTGGTGCAGGTAGGCATACCCCCGCCCACTGCTGGAGGTAGCACGGGAGTTAGCTTTCCCCGCAGCGCGGCCATGGACCCGGTGTCCACCCCCATCGGGGATGCGGCCCAGCTTCTTGATGTCCACGTGGACCAAATCACCCGGGGCGTCGCGTTCGTAGCGCACCACCTTTCGACGACCGGCCCGTACCGGGGCACCAGTGGCCGGGTCCGTCCAGGACAACCGAAGACACCGGTACCGGGTCAGGATGCGGTGCACCGTGGCCGGATTCATCCCCAGGTGGTAGGCGATCCGGGCCGGCCCCCACCGCCGCGAAACCCGTAACCCCAGGACTCGCCGTTCCCGGCGCCTACTGGTGCGGTGCGGACATGACTGGGGCCGGCTGGGACGATCGCACATCCCCGCCGCACCATGCTGGCGGTACCGGGCCGCCCAGCGGTGCGCGGTGGTGACCGAGACCCCGAACCGGTCTGCGGCCCGCCGCAACGGCCACCCATCGTCCACCACGCACCGCGCCAGGCGCAGGCGACCAGTCGCAGAAAGCGGGGCATTAGCGTGGACCATGAGGACCTCCGGGTTTGGGGATGTGTTTGCTTCGTCGCTTCACACCTCACCCGGAGGTCTTCCTCAAGTCACGCCGACAGGCCGAGAACCGTTCCTAACGTCCCGGGGCAGTACACCTAGGCGTTCACCGCCGCCAGGCGTTGGCTGAACTGCGCTCGCGCTATCTCGACACTTCTGAGGCTGCGCCGGGCGAATGCGGTGAGCCTGGACCCGCTCGGACTGCGCTCGATGATCCGGGCGCCGAGCCGCACCTCCATCCGTTGGATCCGCCGAGACAGGGCGGGCTGGGTCAGACATAACTGGGCCGCCGCGCGGTTCACACTGCCTTCGCTGGCCAGGGCCTGCAGCACGGCGATGTCCTCCTCGTCCAGACCGGCCGACTCACTGCGAGCGGTGCACGTCACGCGATCAACCTGCGGTCCCGTCGACGAGCGAGGCGCATCCAGCACGACCTGACGGTCGTGGGCGCGATAGCTGTCGCGCAACGCGGCCGCCAACCGATCAACGAGGTGTTCCCCGAGGCGGTGCTCGTCGGCCCAGAGCACCAAACGGCGCTCGGCCGGCACCGGCAGCCGCACCAGGTCCACCGGGTTCGTCGCCGGGATGATGGTCAGGGGCGAGGCCAGCGACACAGCATCGCCGAGGGCGACCAGCCCCTGCAACGTCACGACGCAGTCCACCAGGCGTATCGCGGGATCGGCTATCCCCATACGCTGCAACACCGTTCGCACTAGAGGCTCGCCGGAGGGTGTGCTCACCCAGGGCAGCCGTGCGAGCTGCGCAGGCCCGGCGGTGCGTAGTCCGGCCTGCAGCCGGCGGGCAATCACGAGGGCGACCTGTTCGGTCGCTATCAGCCGGCGGGCGAACGGGCCGATCGGCATCGCATCGGCCGACTCCCACACGTAGGCAACATCAACCGCTCCGGCGTCCAATCGACGTACGGCGTCCGGTGCCGTTGTCTCGGTCAGGCTCAGCAGCGTGCTGGGTTGGCCTGTGGCCATGTCGATGGCCACGCGTTGGTAGCGGCTACCGATCACGGCCAGTCGCACGGTGGGGACGCCGGGGTCATCGGCGGGGGCGGTGATCTGCTCCAACCGGCGCAGATATTCACGTGATGCGGCGAGCAGCGCCAGGCCAGCGGTGGTGAGTCGTAGATCCGTGGGATTGCCCTGCACCAGGTGGCCGTGCTCATCGGCCAACCGGCGGACGGCCCGCTGCAGACAGGCCACGCTGCGGTGCAGTTCTTGGGCGGCCGTGAAGAGGTTGCCGTGGACATGCACGGCGCCGAGGACGGCGACTTCCTGGGCGGTCAGTGGTTCGGGGAGCGTTGCGGTCACGTGGGGGTCCGTTCGCCGCGTGGCCGGGTGTGCACCAGCCACTACGTCCTACGATCCCGCGGCCTGCATGAACAGCGGGTAAGGCGACGGCCAAGATTGCCCCAGATCCGTCGTTGGCCTTGTCACGATTCTGAGGATCACGAGCTTTTGGAGGAGATGTGCGGCGGTGAGCATCCTCAACAACGTCCATCTCCTCAGAATCGGTGCGGCGACGGGCCGGGGGTCTAGCCTCGGGTGATGGTGAGGGTTTCGCGAGCGCCCTTTCCACCATCACCGCCAAAGTTTGGGCGCACGGATCGCAGATCGCAGCGCCCGTGACGGCAATTCCGACGGCGAGTCCATCGACGCAGATGGAGAACGGTTGCGACGTCGGCGTCGACTACCGATACACCGTCACGGTGACCCCGACGCCCTGAGTCGGCTGCTCGATCACTCCAGACACGCGAAGGCGGCCCACCCCGGAAGGGATGGGCCGCCGTACGTCAATCAGTAGGCGAACTCAGCGTTTGTGGAGCCGACTCCTTGACCTCGGACTCCGGCCGCGTGCTCGCAAGCTCGCCCGCAACCTGCGCCTCGCTCTGCGTCGGCGAACTCAGCGAGCCTCGGTGCCGGCGATGAAGCCCTCCAGGCGGGCGCGGCCCTCGGTGTCCTCGCGCTGCTCCGGCGGGGACTTCATCAGGTAGGACGAGGCGGACAGCAGCGCGCCGCCGATGCCACGGTCCTTGGCGATCTTCGCCGCACGGATCGCGTCGATGATGATGCCGGCCGAGTTGGGGGAGTCCCAGACCTCGAGCTTGTACTCCAGGTTCAACGGCACGTCACCGAACGCGCGGCCTTCGAGGCGCACGTAGGCCCATTTGCGGTCATCGAGCCACGCAACGTAGTCCGACGGGCCGATGTGCACGTTCTTGTCGTTGATCTTGCCCGACAGCGGACCGTTCAGGTTGCTGGTCACGGCCTGGGTCTTGGAGACCTTCTTGGACTCCAGACGCTCGCGCTCGAGCATGTTCTTGAAGTCCATGTTGCCGCCGACGTTCAGCTGGTAGGTACGGTCCAGCGTGACGCCACGGTCCTCGAACAACTTGGCCATCACGCGGTGGGTGATGGTCGCGCCCACCTGGGACTTGATGTCGTCACCGATGATCGGCACACCGGCGGCCTCGAACTTCGCGGCCCACTCCGGGTCGGAGGCGATGAAGACCGGCAGGGCGTTGACGAAGGCGACACCCGCGTCGATCGCGCACTGCGCGTAGAACTTGTCGGCGTCCTCGGAACCCACCGGCAGGTAGGAGACCAGCACATCGGCCTTGGCGTCCTTGAGGGCCTGGACGACGTCGACGGGCTCCGCGTCGGACTCATCGATGGTCAGGGCGTAGTACTTGCCGATGCCATCGAGGGTGTGACCGCGCTGCACGGTGACGCCGGTCGGCGGCACGTCGGCGATCTTGATCGTGTTGTTCTCCGAAGCGTTGATCGCCTCGGACAGGTCGAAGCCGACCTTCTTGGCGTCCACGTCGAAGGCGGCGACGAACTCGACGTCACCGACGTGGTACTCGCCGAACTTCACGTGCATCAGGCCGGGGACCGTGCTGTCCGCCGGAGCGTTCTTGTAGTACTCGACACCCTGGACCAGCGAGCTGGCGCAGTTGCCGACGCCGACGACGGCGACGCGGATGGATCCCATGGACATAGCTCCTTGTGCGGATTTTCTACTTGGTTTCAGTGGTGGACTGCTGGGTTGCGGGACGGCCGGCCCGCTCGGTCTCAATGAGTTCGGACAGCCATCGGACTTCGCGTTCGGTGGATTCCAAACCGTGTCGGTGCAACTCGGTGGTGTAGGCGTCCGCGCGCTCGCGGCGCTGGCGGGAGGCCTCACGGGCGGTGTCCAGACGCTCCTCGAGGCGCGACCGGCGACCCTCGAGGATGCGCAACCGCACGTCCTGGCCGGTCTGACCGAAGAACGCGAAGTGGACGTCGAACGAGCCGTCCTCCCAGGAACCCGGACCGGCGTCGGAGAGCATCGCTTCCAGCTGCTCCTTGCCCTCGGGGGTCAGCGCATAGGTGATCCGCGAGCGGGAGTTGATCGCGTGACCCGCCTCGTCGGCGGCGCTCGCGGTGACCCAGCCGCGCTGCTGCAGTGTCTTCAAGCAGGGATACAGCGAACCGAAGGACACCATGTGGAAGGCGCCGAGGATGCCGGACAACCGCTTGCGGATCTCGTAGCCGTGCAGCGGTGAGTCGTGCAGCAGGCCCAGGACGGCAAGCTCGAGCATCGCGCCGCGGCGGTTCGCGCGGGTGGGGCTCATGGCGGCTCTTTCCTGGTGCTGAGGAGTGACACGGTGAAGCGGGACTGCGATATAACGAGACAACGTTAGCGCTCGATGTATCGAAATGATACATCGAGCGCTGTGAATCTGATTACAACGGGTGTTGCCCGGTGTGCCGCGGGATTCTGCGGCCCACGGCCGCTGCGCACCTCGCCAAGGGGGCCTGCCGACCAGCGCGTTCGCAGGAAGCGCTAAGTTGCGCGGCTACCCTTCTTGATCGTGAGCGATCAGTCCGACGTACCCGCCGACACGGCGACCACCACCCATGGGCGGCCGACCAAGCGGTCGTCGGGGCGGCCGAAGAAGAAGAAGAAGCAGAAGAAGAAGCACGGTCTGTTCTTCAAGGTCGTCGTCGGCACGCTGCTGGGACTATTGGGCCTGATGCTTGCGGTCATTGCCGCACTCGTGGTCATCTACTTCACCACCGACATCCCGCAGGCGAACGCGGATGCGACCAAACAGATCTCCATCGCCTACTACGACGACGGCAAGACCGAGATCGGCCGCCTCGGCTCGATCAACCGGGTCCCGGTGACGTTGGACAAGGTCCCGGTGCAGACGCAGCACGCGTTTCTGGCGGCGGAAGATCGCAACTTCTACGAGAACAAGGGTGTCTCACCCACCGGCATCCTGCGGGCGTTGTGGTCCAACATCCGCGGCGGCTCGATCAAGGGCGGTGGCTCGACGATCACCCAGCAATACGTCAAGAACTACTTCCTGACCCAGGACCAGTCGATGTCGCGCAAACTGCGCGAGGCGATGATCGCGATCAAGATCGACCAGAAGTACTCCAAGGACCAGATCCTGGAGGACTACCTGAACAACGTGTACTTCGGCCGCGGCGCGTACGGCATCCAGGCCGGAGCGCAGGCCTACTTCGGCGTCGACTCCGACAAGTTGACGCTCAACCAGGGCATCTTCCTGGCCAGTGTGATCAACGCGCCGAGCCTGTTCGACCCGGCGTACGCCGAGGGCAACATGGCCCGCGCCCAGTCCAGGGCGGCGTACGTCGCTGACGGCATGGTCACCAAGGGTTGGCTGACCCAGGAAGAACGCGCCAAGCTCACCCTGCCGACGTTCCCGGTGATCAAGCAGAAGTCGAGTGTCTCCGGCCCCAACGGATACATCATCCAGGCGTTGCGCAAGGAGATGATCAACAAGCTCGACATGACCGACAACGACATCGACCGCGGTGGGCTGCGGATCGTCACCACGATCAACAAGAAGGACCAGGACGCAGCCATCGCGGCAGTCAACAAGGTCGTGCCCGAAGACATCCGTAACCAGGGCAACATCCACACCGGACTGATGGCTCAGAAGCCGGACGGGGCCGTGGTCGCGATGTATGCGGGCACCGACCCGCAGAAGGAAGCCTCCGCCACGCAATACCAACTGCTGCAGGGCGGTTCGAGTTTCAAGGTCTTCGGTCTGGCAGCGGCGATGAAACAGGGGATGAACCCCTCGACCACCTACTACAACGGCCCGGCCGAGCTGTACGTCGGCGGCTCCGGCAACGGTTCGGTGGTGCACAACTTCGGGAACGAATCGTTCGGCCGGATCAACCTCGTGACGGCCCTCGCGCACTCGGTGAACACCGTGTTCGTGCAACTCAACAAGGACCTGGGCGACGACTACAAGCCGACCCTGCAGGCGGCCCAGGACCTGGGCATCCCGGCAACGGACCCGGGCATGTTGGACACCAAGGAACCGGCGACCTTCATCAACAACATCCTGGGTACGCCGGCGGTGAAGGTGGCCGACATGGCCACGGCGTACAACACCATCAACAACAACGGAACCAGGGTCGATCAGTACTTCATCAGCAAAATCACCAGTGCCGGCGGCGGCGCGGACTACACGCACAGCCAGTCCGGCACCGAGGTCCTGACCAAGGACCAGGCCACCACCCTGACCCGGGCGATGTCACACGTTCTGACCGACCGGGGGGCGACCGGATCCACCGCCAACGACATCCTGGGCCGACCCGCGGCAGGTAAGACCGGTACCTCGGGAACCACCAGTGAAAGTGGTGCGATCTGGTTCACCGGCTACACCCCGGGTCAGCTCACGACCTCGGTCGGGATGTTCAAACCGAACAGCCAGGGCGGTACGGATGGGCAGATCACCTACAACGGTCAGCCGGCCACCGGTGGTGCGCTGGCAGCACGGGTGTGGGGCTACTTCATGAAGAGTGCACTGGCCGGTCAGCCGGTGGCCGAGCTGCCGAAGTCATCGGGCGACAGCGGCGCGACGTTCACCCGCCAGCCGACCTACACCAGCCGGGAGACCCAGCCGCAGACAACGACGTCCACTCCCTCGTCGACCGTGACCACCTCTGAGCCACCGACGTCCACGACGAGCACCACGACGACGCCGACGCCCACCAGCACCACCACGCAACCGCCGTCGACGAGCACCACCCAGCCCACGCCGACGCGCACGCAGGAGCCGACCACGACCGTGTCGCGGGAGCCGGAGCCCAGCAGTACCCAGGCCCAGAGCGCCACCCAGAGCGAAGAGCCGAAGGTCCCGGTGGCGCCGTAGCGGACGCCGGGCCCGGTTTAGTCTGATCGCGATGAGCGTGATCGAGGAGGGTGCGCAGGACCCGGACGGTCCCGGCGGCCAGGTGAGTGACGAGGCCGACCAGGAGCGCGGCGTACGGGAAAGGGCGGCTCGCGAACGCTTCGAGCGGGCCCGGGTGCGCACGCCGAGTCGGGTCGAGGGTCCGGCCATCGTCGGGTCCCAGGTCTTCGGCGGAGCGGTGGGCCGGTTCGCCACGATCGGTCGTCGCGGCTGGCCGTTCGTAGCGGCGCTGCTGTCTGCTGCTGCCAGCGTCATGGTCGCGCTGTCGGTCCTGCAGAAGAGCCATTGCGTGAAGGTGGGGTGGGGTTCGCCCGGCTCGCTGTGGCGGGCCTGCTACTCCGACATCCCGATCAGTGGCGGCGGCTCCGGCGGGCCGTGGGCGTCCGGCGGACCGGGCCAGTCGCAGCCAGTGCTCACTGCCGTCCTGACCTGGTTCGCGCAGAAGATCGTGCCGGGCGGAAGCAGCCTCGAACGCCAACAGATGCTCTTCGCGGTCGGCGCCGTCATCGTCGTGATCTGCATTGCCCTCACCGTCACCGCGACCGCGGCGACGCTGCGCAACACCCCCTGGCTCGCCGCGCACGTCGCGCTCAGCCCGGTCCTGATCACTGCCTCGATGGTGTCCTTCGACGTCTTCGGGGTCGCGCTGGCCGCACTCGGTCTGTGGGCGTGGGCGCGGCACCGACCGTTGCTGGCCGGGGTCCTGCTGGGCGCCGCCGTGATGGCCCGCAGCTACCCCTTGGTCTTCGTCGCCGTGCTGGTCCTGCTGTGTCTGCGCGACGGGAGACGGCACGACCTGACGCGGCTGGTCGCGGGTGTGATGGGCGTCAGTGCGATCTGTATCGGGCTGGCAGCGGCCGTCGGCGGTGAGCCGTTCGCGCCGTACGCCGGATGGAACGACGCCGGACCCGGATACGGATCGGTCTGGTTGTTGCTGCAGATCGCCGGGGTCAACATCCCGGCACACCCGTTGACCGTCATCGCCCTGGCCGGCTGGGTGATCGCACTGCTGGTGGGATTCATCGCGGTCCGCGTCCGTCCGGACGTCGCCTTCGCGCCGTTGGCCCTGCTGATGCTCGTCGTGGTCCTGCTGACCGGGAAGGCCATCCCGGTGCAGGCGTGTCTGTGGCTGCTGCCGTTGCTGGCGCTGTGCGCCGTGCGCTGGCGCGATCACCTGATCTGGGCCGGCGTGGAGATCGTCTACTTCATCATGGTGTGGATGTACATCGCCGCGCCGAGCAACGCGCCCAAGGGACTGCCGGGGGCGGCGTACGCCGTGTTCAGCCTGGCCAGGACGTTGGCCTACGTGGGCATCGCCTGGGCGGCCTGGGACTCCAGCGCCAGCGCCCGTACGGCGATCGGCGGCGACCCGGTGCACCGGCCGGTCCCCGCGCGCAGCGCCACCCTCGTCGCGCTGCCGGTCGGCGATTAGGGGCCGACCCCGCGCTGCCGATAGACTCGGGTGTCTTACCTGTCGCCTGTGGATAGTTTCTGCGGGTTGTCGGTGTGCTGCGTCACAGTGGTACCCATCGACGGACAGGTAGGCACGCTGCAACCCTCCTGTCACGGAGAGACCGTGACCGCCGAGACCAAAGGAGGTGGGTTCACGCATGCGTCAGTACGAATTGATGATCATCCTCGACCCGTCGCTGGACGACCGGGCCGCAACCCCCACGCTGGAGAAGTTCCTCACCGTGGTCACCAAAGACGGTGGCACCGTGGAGAACATCGACCTGTGGGGCCGTCGCCGGCTGGCCTACGACATCAAGAAGCAGTCTGAAGGCATCTACGCGGTCATCAACATGACCGCCGAGTCCGCCACTGCCCAGGAGCTCGACCGCCAGCTCGGCCTGTCCGAGTCGGTTCTGCGGACCAAGCTGCTGCGCGCCGACGCCTGACCGGGCGTCATCCCGTCACCACCCACTGACCCACATCGACCATCCCGAGGGACGACACCATGGCTGCAGGCGACACCGTCATCACCATCATCGGCAACCTGACCCAGGACCCGGAGCTACGGTTCACCCCGTCCGGGGCTGCCGTCGCGAACTTCACCGTGGCGTCCACGCCGCGCACGTTCGACCGGCAGAGCAACGAATGGAAAGACGGCGAGACGCTGTTCATGCGCTGCTCGGTGTGGCGCGAGGCGGCTGAGAACGTCGCCGAGTCCCTGGTGCGCGGTTCCCGCGTGCTGGTGTCCGGGCGCTTGAAGTCGCGTTCCTTCGAAACGAAGGAGGGCGAGAAGCGCACGGTGATGGAGCTCGAGGTCGACGAAGTCGGCCCGTCCCTGCGATACGCGACTGCGAAGGTCAACAAGACCCAGCGCGGTGGCGGCGGTGGCGGTGGTTGGAACTCCGGCGGAGGTAACTCCGGCGGCAGTGACAACAGCAACGACCCGTGGGCCACCGGTGGCTCCGGTCAGCAGGCGCCGGCCCAGTCGGCTCCTGCAGGTGGCAACCAGGGTGGTTGGAGCACCGGCCCGTCCTACGACGAGCCGCCGTTCTGATCGCCCGCTGAACCAGAATTACCCATCCCGAGCACTGCTCGGGCTCTCATAAGAAGAAGGAGAGCACCACGATGGCAAAGCCCGTTGTGCGTAAGCCGAAGAAGAAGGCCAACCCGCTGAAGGCCGCCAAGGTCGAAGCGATCGATTACAAGGACGTCGCGTTGCTGCGCAAGTTCATCAGCGACCGCGGCAAGATCCGCGCTCGCCGCGTGACCGGCGTGTCCGTCCAGGAGCAGCGGCTGATCGCGACCGCGGTCAAGAACGCCCGCGAAATGGCGCTGCTGCCCTACTCGAGCTCGGCTCGCTGAGCCCGCGTAAGGAGAGCTGAACCATGAAGATCATCCTGACCCACGAGGTGTCCGGACTGGGCGCCGCTGGCGACGTGGTCGAGGTCAAGGACGGCTACGGCCGTAACTACCTGCTGCCCAAGGGCCTGGCCCTGCCCTGGACCAAGGGTGGCCAGAAGCAGGTCGACTCGATCAACCGTGCCCGCCAGACGCGTGCGGTGAAGTCGCTGGAGCAGGCGCAGAGCGCCAAGGGCACCCTGGAGAACACCAAGGTCACCCTGCCCGCCCGTGCCGGTGACAACGGCCGCCTCTTCGGTGGCGTGACCACCGCCGAGATCGCCGAGGCCGTGCAGGCCTCCGGTGGCGGCAGCATCGACCGTCGGACCGTGGAGGTGCCCTCCCCGATCCGCACGACCGGTGAGCACACTGTGACCGTCCGGTTGCACCCCGAGGTGTTGGCCACCGTGACCCTGAACGTGGTGGCGGCCAAGTAACCACGCGCCGTACGTTCGAAGGCCTCGTCCCGCTGGGACGGGGCCTTCGACGTTGTCCCGGGCGCACGGTTGCAGGAGCAGGTCAGGTTGGGGGAGGTGAATGGGCCACCGAACGGCTCCCACAACCTGGATCCCTCCACATCCGTGGACGAGGTTCGGGCGAAAAAGGCGAAGGAGCCGGGGCGCCGGGGTCAAGGACGGGGGGCGGTCAACTGCCGGTGACCAGCCAATGATCGGAGCGGGCCCGTAGACCCAGCCCGATGCAGCGCAGCACCAGGAACCAGCCGAAGGCCAACCACACGATGACCATGGCGGTGCTGTCGCCGAGACCGGCCAGTTCGTGGGCCCGCGCCCGTAGCGCGATGACCACCGGTGCGTAGCCCAGCAGGACCAGGACCTGCAACCAGGCCAGGGCGCGGCCGTCGCCGGCGCCGATCAGCACTCCGTCCAGGACGAAGACGACGCCACAGACCGGTAGCAACACCGCCAGCACCAGCAGCGCGGCGCCGAGGGTCTGCTGCAGGTGTCGGTCGTTGGTGAACAGCACCGGCAGCACGGTGTGGGTGGCCGCGAGCAGGACGGCCAGGGCGAACCCGAGCCCCAGGCCCCACCAGGTGAGGATCCGGGTCAGCTGCCGGGCGCCGGACCGGTCGCCGGCGCCCAGGGCCCGGCCGGTCATGGTCTGGGCGGCGATCGCGAGGGCGTCGAGGGCGAAGGCCATGAAGGAAAACACGGTCATCGAGACCTGGTTGGCGGCCAGGACCACGGTGCTGACGCCCGCCGAGAGCCAGGTGTCCAGCAGCAGCGCGCCGCGCAGCGCGAGAGTGCGCACCAAGAGCGGTACGCCGCTCGTGGCGGAAGTCAGGACGCCCGCCGGGTGCGGGGTCAGTCTGGCGCCTTTGGCCCGGGCCTGCTGCGCGACCACGAGACCGAGCCCGATGCCCATGCCGGTCTGCGCGATGACGGTGCCCCAGGCGGAGCCGGCAATCCCCAGACCCGCGGGGTAGACCAGGAGGTAGTTCAGGGCGATGTTGACAGCGAAGCCGATCGTGGCCGCGATCAGCGGCGTACGGGTGTCCAGGAGGCCGCGCAGGACACCGGTCGCGGCCAGGATGACCAGCATTCCGGGGATGCCGATCGCGGAGATGCGCAGGTAGATGACCGCCTGGTCGACGGTCGCGTCCGATGCGCCGAACAGTCGGCAGATGGGTTCGGCGCAGGTCCCGACCACGATGGCGGTGACCGCTCCCAGCACGATCGACAACCAGATCCCGTCGACACCGCCGGCCAGCGCCTCGCTCTCCTGACCCGCGCCCATCCGGCGGGCCACCAGTGCGGTGGTGCCGTAGGCGAGGAAGACGAAGACGTTGACGCCGGTCAGCAGCGCGGCGCTCGCGACGCCGAGACCGGCGAGGGGCACGGTGCCGAGGTGTCCGACGATCGCGGTGTCCGCCAGGAGGAAGAGCGGCTCGACGATGAGCGCGAGGAACGCAGGTACGGCGAGCGCGGCGATCTGGCGCGCCGACACCGTCGTCGGCGTCGGTGATGGCACCTGCTGATGCTACCTATCCGACATGTGAGACATTCGCGATCCGAATGTTGGACGACTTTGGAAGGGGTCGTCAGCGTTACAGCCAAAAATGCGACTAAGGCTGAGATCCGCGTGGTTTCGCGGAAATATCACGAAAAGATTACGGTCCCTGGTGCCCCGCTGCCCGGCTGCTGTTGTGCCGCGACGCGCGTGAAGCTGTGCACAACCTTGGCGAAGGGTTGGGATGGGCTCAGCGGTCCTGCCATAGTTTCTGGCGCTGGCCGAAGCAACGGGGAGTCTTCGGCCGGGAGCGCCGCAGGACCGCACTGGTTCAGCGCTCACTTTGTCCGCACACGAAGGGTTCCTCTCCGATCATGGCTTCTTACCGTCCCCGCCACCTCAAGCGCTCGGTTTCGCCGTTGCGTGGTCGTGGCGCCGCTCTGGCGGCCTCTGCTGCGGTGCTCGTCCCCGCGCTGGCTGTCACCGATCAGGCCGCTGCTGCGCCGGTGAGCGCCAAGACCGCAGTGGCGCCGGCGGCGGTGGCTGCCGCGGCGACGACCTCTGGTCCCACCCTGCGCTACGGGTCCTACGGGTCCGCGGTCCGTGTTCTGCAGAGCAAACTGAACGCCAAGGGCTACCGGCTGGCGGTGGACGGGTCGTTCGGGCCCAAGACCCGCGCAGCCGTGCGAGCCTTCCAGGCCAAGGCCCGAGTCGGCGTATCCGGAACCGTCGGTGCCGCAACCTGGCGAGCACTGGGTGGGTACCCCAAGGCCGCTGCTCCCTCGCGAAGCAGCGACCGCAGCAGCATCGTGGCGATCGCCTACCGCTACCTCGGCGCGCCCTACGTCAGCGGCGGGTCCGGGCCGCGCGTATTCGACTGCTCCGGACTGACCTCCTACGTCTACCGCCAGGCGGGTATCTCGCTGCCGCGGACCGCGCGGGGCCAGCAGGCCGCCGTACCGCGCACGTCCCACCCGGTCCCCGGGGACCTGGTCTTCTTCGGCTACCCGGCCACGCACGTGGGTATCTACGTCAGCCCCGGCAAGATGATCGCCTCGCCGCGCCCCGGCAAGGTGGTCAACGTACAGCCGATCTACCAGCGCCCCTCGGGCTACGGCCACGTGCGCTGATCCGCTCGCTCCACCGGTTCCGCCGGCTGTCTCACGAAATGAGACAGCCGGCGGAACTTTTTTCGTTCGGCGTGTCGTACGAAGAACTTAAAATGACACGTTTGTAGTATCCGCCCCCGCAAAACCGCGTCTGCCTTGAAATGACGCGGATCTGGCAGCGCGAGCCCCGGAAATCCTGCGTGTCGATGCTTGACACCAGTGGCACCGTCAGCCCCGACAGTCTCGTTGGCACCATCTTTCACATTCGTCACACGCCCGGCATAGTCCTTAGTCGTAGGCGGCCGGAGGGGTCCCGCGCCAGGTCCTGCACGCAGTTCCACCCCTGCCACCGGGCCTTCGGTGGTGCGGTTCGACAACGCGAGCGCCGACACGGACGGCCGGACGACGACGAGAGGGTCTCATGACCACGACTGCCCCCACGATTCCCGATGTGCGCTTGAGCGAGGCGAACAAACCTCGTCACCAGCGGCAGCGCCCCGGTCTGTCGGCGAAGGTTGCGCCGATGGTGACCTCCCGCAAGGGACTGGTGCTGTCGGGTACTGCGCTGGCCGTGCCTGCTTCAGCTGGCGCTGTGCTGGCCGCGACGCCCGCGGAGGCGGCGGTGAGCCCGGTGAGCGCGGTGCGCACGCCCAGCGTGGTGCACGTGACCACCACCCCGACCAGTTCGGTCGTCGTCGTCAGTTACAACGACACGGGCGCATTGGTGAAGACCATCCAGCAGCGCCTCGGCGGGTTGGAACTCGACGGTTGGTTCGGGCCCAAGACGCTGGCGGCGGTCAAGGCATTCCAGACTTCCAAGGGCCTGGTGGCCGACGGAGTCGTCGGTGCGTTGACCTGGCGGGCGCTGGGCGGGTTCCCGGGTGGCTCTACTGGCACCGGTGGTTCCACCGGCGGCGGTTCCGGTTCTGGCGGGACGTCGTGCACGGTCAAGGTGCTGCGCTACGGCGCCTCCGGTGACGCGGTGCAGGTCCTGCAGCAACGCCTCGGCAAGGGCTTGGCCGACGATGGCGAGTTCGGCGCGCTGACCCTGGCCGCCCTGAAGTCCTACCAGGCGGCCAAGGGACTGGTCGTCGACGGGATCGCCGGTCCGGCGACCTGGTCGGCACTAGGTGGGTTCCCCTGCGGGACCACCGCGACCGGAGGCACCGGCACGGGCACCGGAACCGGAACCGGCGGTGGCACCACGACCCCGGTGCAGGGTCCGCTGCAGCAGAAGGCGATCGCGATCGCCAAGCAGTACCTGGGCATTCCCTACGTGCTCGGCGGCAACACCCCGGCCCAGGGCTTCGACTGCTCCGGGCTGACCAAGTACGTCTACGCCCAGTTGGGTGTCACCCTGCCGCGCACGGCGCGCGCCCAGCAGGCCTTCCTGGGCAACACGAGCAACCCGGTGCCCGGCGACCTGGTGTTCTTCGGTAACCCCGCCTATCACGTCGGTATCTACCTGGGTAACAACACGATGCTCGCTGCGCCGCACCCGGGTGAGGTGGTCCGGATCCAGCCGATCTACACCACGCCGTCCAGCTATGGGCACGTGACCGGTAACTGATCGATGGTTGCCGAGCCACGTCATCAGCGTCGGCGGCCCGGGTGGGGCGATGCGGTTCGCCCGTTGGTACACAGCCGACGGACGCGTGCCGCAGCAGGCTGTGCGGCCACGCTTCCTGCGGTCGTCGCCGGCAGTGCGCTGGGGGCGGCTCCTGCCGAAGCGGCCGCCCCGGCGCCGGCCGCGGTCCCGTCCGGTGCCCACGTCCAGGCGGCGAGCGCCGTACCGACCGCCGCACAGGTGTTGCGCTACGGCTCCAGCGGATCGCTGGTGAAGGTGCTGCAGCAGCGACTGGGCACCGTCAGCGTCGACGGACAGTTCGGCGCCAAGACTGCCGCCGCCGTCAAGGCCTTCCAGCGCTCACACAAGCTGGTCGCGGACGGCGTGGTCGGTGCGCTGACCTGGAAGGCGCTGGGTGGCTTGCCGGGCACGTCGACGTCCGGGTCGACACCTCCCGCATCCGGCACCGCGTCCTGCACCGCTTCGGCAACCCTGCGGTACGGCGCGTCCGGGGCGGCCGTGAAGTCGTTGCAGAAGGCCCTGGGTGGGTTGGTCGTCGACGGTCAGTTCGGCGCCAAGACGCTGGCAGCGGTGAAGAAGTTCCAGAGCGCCAAGAAGCTCCCGGCGACCGGCACGGTGGATGCCGCCACCTGGAAGGCCTTGGGTTGCACGACGACCTCCGGTGGGACCAGTGCCACGGGAGGCGGCGGGACGGGTGATGCCCCCGCAGATCCGGACTCGCCGTACCGGCTGCCCTGGAAGGCAGGGGTGAGCTACCGGGTCAGCCAGGGCGCGCACGGCTCGTTCTCGCACAACGGGGTCTACGACCAGTACGCCGTGGACTTCGCGTTGCCCTCGGGTACCCAGGTGCTCGCCTCGCGGGCCGGGGTGGTGAAGGGGTCGGGGTGGATCTCCGGCGGCGGCAACTACGTGCTGATCCAGGACGCCTCGGGCCTGTGCCAGGAGTACTTCCACCTCAGCTCGTATTCGGTGCGCGCGGGTCAGCAGGTGGCCCAGGGCGCCCCGATCGCCCGCTCGGGCAGCACGGGTCACTCGACCGGTCCGCACCTGCACTTCCAGATGGTGAACTGCTCGACCTGGAAGGCGGCCTCGGTGGTGGACACCTACGAGGAGGGCACGTCGTACGTCGCAGGGGAGTGGGCGACCAGCCGCAACGGCTGACCCGGCTCAGCCGAGCAGATTGTTCAGGATGTTGCCGGGGCTCGTGGCCTGCACCGGGTTCCCGCCGCCGGTGACCACCGATTCGGCGGGTTGGACCAGCACGTAACCCTGGCCGCTGAACGCCATCTGCAGCATTTCGCCGGTGCCGCCGCGCACGAGGGACTTCAGGCCGCCGGAGTCGACCTTGATGTCCATCTGCACGCCAGCGGTCCACATCACGACCGCTTGCGCGTCGGCGAACGTGGTGCCCTGCGACACCTCGAAGGCGACGGGGTCGCCGTGGGTGGTGATCGCGACGTACCCGGTTCCGCGCAGGACCACGTTGAACATGCCGCCGGCGGTCATCCCGCCGCGGCTGGCGATACGGTGGATGTCCCATTCGATGGACCCGGAGAACGCCAGCACGCTGGCGCCGTTGACGCTGATCGAGTCGTTTTCCAGATACATCAACTGGATCTCCGTGGCGTCGTTGGCCACGAAGAGCTCCCCTTGGCCGGTGCAGCGCATCATGTTGACGCCTTCGCCGGTCAGTTTGGCTTTCAGCAGCTTGTCCAAACCACCGGAGCCGGTGTTCTCGAAGTGCACGTCGCCCTGGTAGGCGACCATCGAGCCGGTGAGGGCCCAGACCGGGCCGTACTGCATGGAGATCTTGAGCAGCTTCTTGTTCTGCAGCACGAAGGGATCAGCGGCGGGGTTCTCCTGGAAGTCCTTGAACAGCGATCCGTGGATGGGCATGGGGGCTCCTTGGGGGTTTCCGGTGGTGACCATCAAGAGTCTGGTGCAGCCTGGTTACGTACGTCTGGTGTTCGTCACGACTCCTTGACGTACGGCGGGTGCCTGGTTCGCGGGGGACGCCTGATGTTGGTCATGAGCGGCAATGGAGGAGAGGAATCAGCACATGGGTTTCATGGACAAGGCGAAGGCGGCCGCGACCGACTTCGCGGCGAAGGCGGAGACCGCGATCAACCAGGCGGGTGGTGCGGGTCAGTCGTCGCTGGACAAGAACGTTGACCAGCTCTACCGAGACCTGGGGATGTTGACCTATCTGGAGAGCACCGGCCGCTCGGTTGATCCGGCCGACCGAACACGGTTGATCGAGTCGCTGCAGACGGCGGAGAGTTCAGGTGCGATCAGTTCGTTCGCGCTGTCCAGCGCGCCGCCCCCGCCGCCGGGTGCGGTAGCGGCGGGGACTGCGTCGGTGCCGCCACCACCCGCGGCGAGCAATCTCGAGGGTCCCGGTGGTGCGGG
This sequence comes from Branchiibius hedensis, assembly GCF_900108585.1. Lineage (NCBI taxonomy): Bacteria > Bacillati > Actinomycetota > Actinomycetes > Micrococcales > Dermacoccaceae > Branchiibius > Branchiibius hedensis. The sequence continues at coordinate 3,205,439 of NZ_UESZ01000001.1, read as the reverse complement.
TAGCTCCCTGGGCGGCGGGTCCGCCTCCGTTCCACCGCCACCGCCGCCGCCGCCGTCATGGGGCAACTGACGACCGGTATCCAGGCGTGGCTGGCCCGTTCGGCGATGGTGCGCGGAACGGGCCATCATGCACCGTGGGGCCGCTTTCTTGGGGCGCGTTCACGTCATGATCTGTGGACAGTCCGAAGGATGGACCGGGGCCGAGAATCTTTCTGTGCACATCCTGGGAGGGTCATCTATGCAGGTCAGCGGCCTGCAGTTCGCTGGCTAGCGGATTTGTCCACAGGGGTGTCCCCAACCTGTGCACTGTCACTCGCGGCGTTTTGCGCACCCCTTGCACAGGTTATCCACAGGCCGTTCGGCGGAGTCCGCTGACGGACTTCGTCTGCGTGGCCAGCGGCGCTACCGTCGGGTCCGACCCCTTGCTCATCGCGTGATCCGAACTCGTTGTCGGTGCTGCGTGCAACGCTGCGCGGGTCGGGTTGACGGCAATCGGAGCGAAGGGGCGGTCGGTGACCAGCACGCAGGCGGAGCCCGGGTACGCAGGGCCGGACTCGGCGTACGGCGATCGGTCTGGTGGGCCGGGGCTGTTGCCTCCCCAGGACGTGCACGCCGAGCAGTCGGTGCTCGGGTCGATGTTGCTGTCCAAGGACGCGATCGGTGAGGCCGCCGAGGAGTTGGACTCCCGGGATTTCTACCGGCCTGCACACGAGACGATCTACGCGGCGATCATCGACCTGTACGGCCGAGGCGAGCCGGCGGACGCGATCACGGTCGCCGATGAGCTGACCAAGCGTGGCGACCTGCAGCGGGTGGGTGGTCAGGCGTACCTGCACGAGCTGATCAACTCGGTGCCGGTGGCCTCCAACGCGGGGTACTACGCGCACATCGTGGCCGAGCGCGCCGTGCTGCGGCGGTTGGTGGAGGCCGGCACGCGGATCGTGCAGATGGGTCAGGCGACCGGCAACGGGGACGTCCTCGACATCATCAACGCGGCGCAGGCCGAGGTGTTCGCGGTCAGTGGGGGCAAGGACTCCGAGGACTACGTGCGGATCGGGTCGGTGGTCGAGCCGACGCTGGACATCATCGAGGCGGCGTCGGGGTCCTCCGACGACATGACCGGTGTGCCAACGGGTTTCACTGATCTGGACCACCTGACGAACGGTTTGTCGGCGGGTCAGATGATCGTGATCGCGGCGCGACCGGCGGTAGGCAAGTCGACGCTGGGGTTGGACATTGCCCGCTCGGCGGCGATCGAGCACCACATGTCCACGGTGATCTTCTCGCTGGAAATGAGCCGCACCGAGATCACGATGCGTTTGTTGTCGGCGGAGGCGCAGATCCAGTTGCAGCAGTTGCGCAAGGGTCAGTTGCGTGACGATGACTGGGCGAAGTTGGCGCACACCTCGGGTCGGTTGTCGGATGCGCCTTTGTTTATTGACGATTCGCCGAACATGTCGCTGATGGAGATCCGCTCCAAGTGCCGGCGGTTGCGTGAGCGGCACAACCTGAAGCTGGTGGTCATCGACTACCTGCAGCTGATGTCGTCCGGGAAACGCGTGGAGTCGCGCCAGCAGGAAGTCTCGGAGTTCTCCCGGGCGTTGAAGTTGCTGGCCAAGGAGCTCGAGGTGCCGGTGATCGCGATCTCGCAGTTGAACCGAGGTCCGGAGCAGCGCACCGATAAGCGACCGATGATGAGCGACCTTCGCGAGTCTGGTTGTCTCACAGCGGATACCAGGGTGCTGCGAGCGGACACGGGCGTGCCGACGACACTGGGATCGCTATTCAAGTCCGGTGAGCGCGAGGTACCGGTGTGGTGCTTGGACGACTCGCTGCGATACGTCGCCAGACCGATGACGCACGTCTTCTCGACCGGTGTGAAGCCGGTGTTCCGACTGACGCTGGCATCCGGAAAGACGATCCGTGCCACCGAGAACCATCCGTTCCTGACGTACGACGGGTGGCAGGCTCTAGGGGATTTGCGGGTTGGTTCGCGGGTTGCCGTGCCACGCCATACTCCAGCCCCTGAAGCGTTCGATCCCTGGGACGACGACGCAAAGGTCGTGTTGCTGGCACACATGCTCGGAGACGGTTCAATGCTGCGACGCCAGCCATTGCGCTACGCGTCGGTCGATGAAGAGAATCTGCGTGCAGTTTCAGAGGCGGCACTGTCGTTCGGTGTTGTTGCTGTATGGGACGAGTACCCAGCTGCGCGGTGTACAACCCTTCGGTTGCGGGCGCCGTACCGTTTGACGCACGGTGTGCGGAACCCGATTGCGCAGTGGCTTGACGAGTTGGGCGTATTCGGGCTTCGCAGTCACGAGAAGTTTGTTCCTGAGGGGCTGTTCCATGCCTCGAAACGCCAGATCTCGCTCTTTTTGCGTCACATCTGGGCAACCGATGGCTCGGTGACGATCAACAAGAGCCGGCGCGGGGGACGTATCTACTACGCCTCGACGTCCAGGCGCCTCGTTGATGACCTGTCGACGCTCCTGCTCCGGTTCGGTATCTCGACACGGACGCGCGTCACGAAGAAGGCGGGCTATCGAAACGGCTTCACGATCGACGTGTCGGGAGTCGATAGCCAACGCCGTTTCCTGCAGGAAATCGGTGTCCATGGGGCGCGTGGTGTTCAGGCGACCCAGTTGTTGGAGATCATCCGCGGAGTCGAAGCGAACACCAATGTGGACACCGTTCCCCTCCAAGTTTGGGACACGGTCAAAGAGGTGATGTCTGAGCGAGGGATGACCTCTCGTCAACTGCAGGCGGCGCTCGGCGGCGCGTACTGCGGATCCACCTTTTATCGCCATTCACCGTCTCGCGAACGGTTGTCCCGAGTGGCAACGGTGCTCGACAGCGCTGACCTTGAACTCTTCGCGGTGAACGACGTTTTCTGGGACACCGTCAAGGCCGTCGAGTTGGATGGTGTGGAGGAAGTGTTCGACGCAACGGTTGTCGGCGGGCACAATTTCATCGCCGACGGGATCGCCGTGCACAATTCGATCGAGCAGGATGCCGACGTGGTGATCCTGTTGCACCGCGATGATGCGGTGAACCGCGAGAGCGAGCGCGCTGGTGAAGCCGACCTGATTGTGGCCAAGCACCGTAACGGCCCCACGGACACCATTACGGTTGCGTTCCAGGGGCACTTCGCCCGATTCACCAACATGGCAAAGGCGTTCTGAGCCGACATATCGGCGTCAGTTGTTGTCGAGACGCAACGAAGGTTGCAGAAACGACGCCGAATATTGCACCTAGGCCAAAATCATGGTGCTGGCGCGGGGCGGGCGTGGAAACAGCGCCCTCGGTTGAACCCTGATGGTACCGCTGACGGTACCATCAGGTCGTGTCCTCTATCGCCTCGATCGTCGCGGCGATGAGGGCAAACCCCAAGAACATCCGGTACGGCGACCTGCACAAGGTCTGCGAACACTACTTCGGCCACCGCGCACTACCGGTGGATCGCATGCGGTGTTCCGGACTCCGTGGCCGGGTGATCCGCGGGTCAACATCCGGCAGCGACCACGGCAAGGCCAAGCCGTACCAGGTGCGGCAGGTACTGGCAGCGATCGAGAAGAAGGAGGACCTGGGACGAGCGTGAGGACTGAAATCTCGCACTACACCTACCGGGTGACCTGGTCGGTCGAGGACCAGGAGTTCGTAGCGACCTGCCTGGAGTTTCCGTCCCTGTCCTGGCTCGCTAGCACTCAAATCGAGGCGTTGAGCGGGTTGGAGCAGGTCATCGCAGAAGCCCTGGAAGATTTGCGCGACGAAGGGGAAACGATCCCGGAGCCGCTGTCGGAGCGCCACTACTCCGGCAAATTCAACCTGCGCGTTGGAGAATCCCTGCATCGTCGGCTAGCGATCGAGGCCGCCGAAGAACAGCTCAGTATTAACCAGCTCATCGTCCGCCGACTCACCAACGCCAGCTGAGGCACATGGGCAACTGTCGCGAACCGGGCGACGCCATCCCCGCCGCCGACTCTGCAGACACCGCCGAGTTGAGATGAAAGAGTGCAACGTTCGCCGCGCGGCCCGGGAAGTGTGCGTTGCTTCTCGACACTCGTTCTGGGCGACGGCGGGCATAGCCCCAACCACGGGGGTGTCTTGCTCCCGGATGCGCTGCGTTGGACCTTCCGGGCCAGCGACGACGACAACTCCGCATGAGTGCCGCCAAGCTCGCCCCGAGGCCTATCGACAGTCGCCGGCTAGTGCGGCTCTACCACGAACCCGGCCTCACCCTTCGCGGGGATCTCGACGACGTCCACGGTGGAGACGCTCGCCGACGGCGGCCCTTTGTGCAGCCAGGCGAGCATCGAGTCAACCACCTCCGGTGAGCCTTCCAGCTCGGCCTCTACCGCGCCGTCACTGCGGTTGCGCACCCAACCGGCGAGACCGTATTTGTCAGCCACTGTGCGCGTGCTCCACCGGAAGCCGACGCCCTGGACGGACCCGGTCACGACCACCCGTACTCGGCGCATAGCGTCATCCTGCCCGAGCTCAGTCCTCGACCGAGATTTCCACCGCGTCGGGGTAGAAGGCCAGGTGGTCGGCGATCGGCGACACCGCGTCGTACGGCTCCGGGTAGAACCAGACCTTGTCAGCGGTCACGTTCCCGTCCGCGTCGCGCAGACAGTGGTAGCGAGCCGTCCCCTTATAGGGGCAGTACGTCGTGTGGTCACTTTCGGTGAGCACGTCCGGCTCCACATCGGCGCGGGGGAGATACTGCACCGCCGGATACGACGCCTCATTCAACCGCAGGCTGGAGTTGCTCGAGGCAATGACGCGACCACCGAAACGCACTGTCACTCGGTGGTTTTCGGGCTCAACGGTGATCGGATGATCCGGCCCCGGTTCGAGTCTGGGCTGGGCAGTCATAGCGTCCTCGATTCGTTGCTATCCCCACGGTACGGCGGCAGAACACAGTCGCGTGCCGCTACGAGCGCTAACAGCGGTATCAAACCGCGGTCGGGATGTCTCCTGATGAGGAACCCCCGTCACCAGGAGACCACCATGACCGACGTAGCGACGCGCGACACCGTCCCGCTGACCGCAACCGCAACCCAACTGACCGCCGACTTGCCGATGACCGTGCGTGATCTGCGCTCCCGGCAGTTCGACTCCGTCAGCCTCCACCTGAACCCGGACATCATCCGGCTGCTGCAGGGCGACCATCCCGACCTCGGACCGTCGGTGCTCACGTTGACCACGCGAGCGCCGTACGCCGATAACGGGCTTCTCGACTTCTACGCACCCGGGCGGTGGGACTGCACCGCGGGTCTGGTCTTCATGGGCTCGATCCACCAGGTCGGCGCAAGCGTCGGGGAGTGGGAGGGCAGCGTCGGCTACGCGTCCTACACGATCGCCGACCCCGGCACCTACCTGGTCGCGCTCGCGTTCCGCGGCAGCGCTCAGACGATGCGGATGAGCGGCCCGTTCGGCGAGGTCAGCATGGCCTCGAACTCGAATGCGCAGACGTCCTGGCTGACCGCGACGATCAGCACGTCCACACCGGGTGAGAAGGTCTGGACGAACTTCTCCGCGCGGGAGGACCACGGCTGGGCCGGGTTGGCCTACTTCGAGGAATTCAGCGTGCACCGCCTGTCCTGAGCGCGAAAAGGCCGTCACGGGTGAGCGTTGTAGACCTGGGTCGCGTACGAAACCCGGGTCGAGGTCTGACAGTCGCCACAGCGCTCGTAGTTGTCCTCAAAAGCCACGGTCGCGTCGTATACCGTTGTGGCAGAGGTCAATTGGGACTTGCCGAGCCAACCCTGCGTGTCCAGCTCGTGCTGGATGAACTCCAACTGGGTCTGCAGCGCCCACGGGTCCTCGCCGCGGCTCTGCGCCCAGGAGACCAACGTGTCCCACCGGTCCCCGACGCTCCACTGCGCGATCCCTCGGCCCGGTCCACCCGGTTGCACGGCACCCGGATTCACGCTGGTACCCGACTCCTGCATGAGGTTGCCGACCACTCCGGCCGCCTGCTCCCGGGTGTAGCCGATGGAGCGGAAGAAGTTGAAGGCCGCCGTCTGGTTGTTGGCGGGCGCCTGGGCTGCGAGATTGACGGAATTGATCGGGGTCAGATCGACATCCGCGTACCAGCCCGGTGCCTGTGCGGCGCCGCAGCCGCCACCGTTGTACGCCGTGCACAACTGAACGATCGCGCCGCCGGTCTGGTTGTTGAAGACGCGGTGGGTACCCACGACGTTCGACAGATTCGTGGCGCCGTAGTTGTAGAACTTCAAGGACGGGGTGCCCCACGAGTTGCTGGGGTAGATGCACACGTAGCCGGACGGGCAACCGTTGGTATCTGCGTGCGCAGGGGCTGTCCCGCCCCACGCCAACGACGCGAATCCGACGGCCGCGACGGCCGCGAGAGCTCGGGAGGCCTTCATAGGTAATTCCTTTCACAATCGGGGGAGAAGGGAAAGCAATTACCACGGTAGGGCCGCGATGGTTAGGCGTGGGTCAAGAACGGGTCGTCAAAGCCCATCGATGCCGGGCACGCAGACGGGTAACGTCGGGACGGTGGAACGGCTGCCGCACCCGGTCACCGGCGCGTTGATGACCTCGCCGGCGACCCCGGGTGACGGCTGGCCCGGCGACGCCGCTACTTCTGATACGCCGCGGGCGAACTCCGCGATCGACGTACGCCGATTGGCGGCCGACGCTCCTGATCTCACCGAACTCAGTGCGCGGCTGACCGTCTGTCGCGCCTGCCCCCGCCTGGTCGCCTGGCGGAAGGAGTGCGCGCACGTCAAGAAGGCCGCCTACGCCGACCAGCCGTACTGGGGCCGACCGGTCGCCGGGTTCGGGGACACCAAGCCGTGGCTCCTGGCCTTCGGCCTGGCGCCTGCTGCCAACGGCGGCAACCGCACCGGCCGCAACTTCACCGGGGACCCCTCTGCTGCTTGGCTTTTCGAAGCCCTGCATCGGGCGGGGCTGGCCACGTTGCCGACCTCGGACAACGCCGGCGACGGACAACGCCTGACCGGGGTGCGCCTGCTGAACCCGCTGCGCTGCGCTCCGCCGAAGAACAAACCCACCCCGGCAGAGCTCTCGACCTGTGCGCCGTGGGTTGCCCGCGAGCTGGAACTGGTCCTGCCCGCGGCGCGTGTGGTGTTGTGCCTCGGCGCGATCGGCTGGTCCGCGGCCCTCACCGCGCTCGCCAACGCCGGTGTCGACATCCCCCGTCCACGACCCAAGTTCGGCCACGGCACGGAAGCCACGGTCGCCGGACTGCACCTGCTCGGCTGCTACCACCCGTCCCCGCACAACACCTACACCGGACGGCTGACCCACCAGATGTTCGACGAAATAATCACCCGCGCAATGCAACTCGCGGATCAGACGTAGGAGAGGCAGATGAGCACAGGCGCGCAGAAGGTCGGGTTGGGTTTGGCGGCACTCGGCCGACCGGCGTACATCACCTCCGGGCGCGGCGATGATCTGGGCGGGCACCGGTCGATGGAGCAGATGCGGGCGCGCACCGCACAGGTGCTGGACGCGGCGTACGCAGCGGGTGTCCGGTACGTCGACTGCGCCCGGTCGTACGGCGTGTCCGAGAGTTTCCTGGCCAGTTGGCTGGCCGGCCACCCGGCCCTCGACGACGTGACGGTGGCCTCCAAGTGGGGCTACCGCTACGTCGGTGACTGGCAGATGACCGCCGAAACCCATGAGCAGAAAGACCATTCGCTCGCGGCGTTCCAGGAGCAGGTGGCGGCCACCCAGCACGAACTGGGCAGCCACCTCGACGTCTACCAGATCCACTCGCTCACTCCGGACAGCCCAGCGTTGGCCGACCAGTCGCTGCTCGATGCGCTGGCAGAACTGCGGGACAACGGGATTCGGATCGGCTTCTCCACCTCTGGTCCAGCGCAGGCAGATGTCGTGCGCGCCGCGATCGAGGTCACCCGGGGCGGCGAACCGCTCTTCCGGGTGGTCCAGTCGACGTGGAATCTGCTCGAACCCTCAGTCGGGCCGGCGTTGCAGGAGGCCGCCGAGGCCGGCGTCCATGTCGTGGTCAAGGAAGCCCTTGCCAACGGACGACTGGTGGCCGGTGACCCGCAGACGCCCGGCGTGCACGAGGCGGCGAATGTCCTCAACCTGCCGCTGCACCAAGCCGCCTTCGCTGCCGTGGCTGCCCAGCCGTGGCTGGGTCACGTCCTGTCCGGCGCGGTCACCCCCACACAGGTCGAGGAAAACGTCGCCGCTGCGTCAATCAGCCTCTCCTCGAGTCAGATCGAGCAGCTGCTCGTGGATGCGCAGGACCCGCGGGAGTACTGGACGGCCCGCTCCCAGCGCGCCTGGGCCTGACGGTTCAGAAGGGCCAGATCACGGGCACCAGGAACGCCGCCACGAGGCCGAAGAGGATCAGATTGGGCAGACCGAGCCGCCAGTAGTCGCCGAAGCGGTAACCGGCCGGCTCCTGGATCATCAGGTTCGCCGGCGTCGCCACCGGCGTCAGGAAGGCAGCGGCCGCCGCCACCGCGATCGCCATCAACATCGGCAGCGGCGAGGTGTGCGTGGTCTGAGACACCGCGATCGCGATCGGTGCCACGATCAGCGCTGTTGCCAGATTGCTGATGAACTGACCGAGGATCAGCACCACCACGACCACCGCGATCAGCAACAGCCGTGGCGAGTCCCCGAACGTCGTCACCAGGCGAGAAGAGATCTGGTCCGCGGCACCACTGGTCTGGATCGCCGTCGACAGCGGGATCATCCCGGCGATGGTGATCAACGTCGGCAACTGGATCGCACTTTGCGCCTGCTCCCGGGTCAGGGCCTGCAATGCGACCAGCAACACCGCCGCGGCGAGCACCACGATCGCCGGCGGGGCGGCACCCACCACGAGCAACACGCACATCGGCACCACGACGGCCAGGGTCAGATAGGTCCGCCGCCCGAACCGGCCGCTCTGCCGCCGAACCTCCTGCGGCTCAGCGACACTGACGACATCCGCGTCGCCGAGGTGCTCGTCCAACGCGGACCAACCGCCGCGCACGACCAGAATGTCGCCCGCCTGCAGCGTGGCACTCTCCAACGCCGAACCGCCCCGGCGCAGTGCCACGACGAAGAGTTCGTCGCCCTGCAACGGCATCCCCACATAGACGTGCTCACCGATGAACGACGACCGGGGCGGGATGACGATCTCGTTCAGCCCCTCGTGGTAGGAAACCGCGGCGTCCTCATCGGCCAGGTCGTACTCGCGAGCCATCAACTCGGCGTACTGGCTCAGGTCGTTCGGTGCGTCGCGCGGGATCCGCTCCGGCAGCACCTTCGGCCCGAGGAAGAGGTTGATCGCGAAGGTGCCCACCACCAAAGGGATCCCGGCGAGCGCAAACTCGAAGAAGCCGAACGGGCGGGCACCGGCGTCCTGGGACACCTCGGAGACCAGCAGGTTGATCGGACTACCCAACAGCGTCAGCAACGATCCGGCGTGGGCCGCAAAAGCCATCGGCATCAACAGTTTCGAGGGAGCGCGACGGATCCTGGTTGCCAGAATCACCCCCACCGGCACCAGCGCCGCGACGGACCCGTTCACGCTGATGATCGCCGTGAGCACGGCCACCAAAATCATGAGTCCCAGTACGACGGACCGCGGCCGAGTGCCGGTCCGCGCCATGAGTTGCTGGCCGGCGAAGGCCGTCACTCCGGTGGCGTCCAGTGCCTCACTGACCACGAACAGGCTCGCGATGTAGACGATCAGCGGGTCACCGAAGCCGGCCACGGTCTGCCCGAGGGTCAGCACCCCGGTCAGATACAGCGCCAGAGCGACCGCGACCGCGACCACCGACGGGGGCAGTTTGTTGCTGATGAAGACGGCGACGGCGACGACAAGGATCACGAACGTCGTCGTGCTGGCCGCGATCACACACCTCCACCTGGGACACAACCGGTCTGCCCAGAATGGCAGGACGCCCCTTCACGATCCACCGAGGGGATCGCGAAGGGGCGTCGGCGCACCGTGCTACTTGTTGATACTGCTGCGACCCCTCCCGAGCAAGGTCAGGACCGCGCCGACGACCAGGACGGCCAGGCCGATCCAGATGAGAAGTTTGCCGACGCCGGCGAAACCGACGATGAGCAGGATGACGCCGATCACGACGAGTGCGAGCCACGGGGACATAACGGACCCTTTCCGGGTGGAGGAACGAATGATCAAGACCGTCCGGTCGAGCGTTCCCCCGCAACCGGACAGCGACCACCCAACCTACGAAAAAGAAGGAAATTCGTCGCCACCCTCAAGAACCAAGACGCGCGTTCGGGCAGACTCCCCCTATGACTCTCTCGTCCGCACCCGCTGGCCGTCGCCGCCGCCGGTCAGCCGCCCCTCGACGTACGTCGATCCTCACCGTGGCGGGTCTGCTCGCCGCAGCCGGCGCCACGGCCTGGGCGCCCACTGCGCACGCCGCCGCGACGAGCCCGGCGGTGACCACCACGGTCGCCACGCGGTGCGCCTTCCTGACCTACCAGACCCCCGTCGACTGGTACTTCCCCTCCGGTGCGGCGAAGGCCCTGGTCTGGCTGCAGCACGGGTTCGCCGAGAACAAATCCCTCTACGCCGGCTACGCCCGGCAACTGGCGGACAACGGATTCCTCGTCGCTGCAACGACATTGCCCTCGGCGGATCTGTTCGGCTGCACGGTGAACAACCTGGGCAACAACACGGCGTACCTCAACAACGTCGCCACGCTCTTCGGCACCAAGGACGCCAGCAGCGGTGCGTTGAACGCCTCGTTCCGTGCCGCGCGGGTCACCGCGGGTCGGGCCGACCTGGCCATGCCACAGAAGCTGGCTTTCGTCGGTCACTCCGCCGGCGGTGAGGCGGTCAGCTACGTCGCCGGCCGGCTCCGCACGGCCTACCCGGCCACGTTCAGCCAGCTGACCGGCCTCGTCCTGGAGGACCCGGTCGCGTCGCCTGCTGGCTCGAATCTGGCCACCGGTCTGAGCGCACTGGCCCCGACCGGCGTGCCGGTCTACGCGCTGGCCAGTCCGAAGAATTCGTGCAACGCCGACCAGAGCGGTACGCAGCAGCTGATCACCAGCCTGCCCGGCCGGTTCCACGGTGCCCAGATCAGCACCGGTGTGCACCAGGACATCTACGGCAGCGACAACACGGCCCTGTTCAACCTGGTCTGCGGGACGCCGAAGGCGGGTAACACCAACGCCGTGCGCACCCTGACCACCGGGTGGCTGACCGGGTTCGCGGACGGCACCGGTGACCCGGCGTACTTCCCGGGTGGTTCGGTGTACGACGCCCTGCAGTCCGCGGGAACGATCAGCACCCTGCCCTGACCGCTGAGTTGTCCACAACCCACTCTGCACGCTCCCGCAGGACTCAATAGCGTTCTGGTCATGGGGAACTGGACACCGAGGAGTCAACCGAGCCACTGGACGACACCAGCTGGGGCAGTGCCCTATGCACCGCCACCGCCGCGACCGCGCAGACCTGGTGCGGCAACGGTTCGCTGGGCGGTCGCCGTCGCTGTGCTGGCGGCAGCGAGTGGGCTTGCGGTGGTGGGCCTCAGCTTCTTGTGGGTACTCGCGGCGATGGCTCCACCGGGTATGACCGACTGGCTGTTTCCTCGAGCGCGACACGTCGCCGCCTGCGTGGTCCTGCCGCTGAGCCTGCTGTCGATCTCGGTCGCGGTGATCGGTATCCGGCAGATCCGCGAACGGGACCGCAGTGACATGTGGCGGAGGCAGGACCGTGGCCTAGGGGTTACGGCGGTCGTCATCAGCGTCAGCTGTGCTCTGCTCGTGGCCACCTCGTACTTGTAGGCCGATCAGTCCAGGACGACGCGGATCGCACTGTGGTCGGTGATCCCGGTCAGGCGTGGCTCATGGTCGAAGACGCACTGCGTGACCCGACCGACCAGACGGTCGTCGCACAGCGCGTGGTCGAACCGGTACCCGTGCCCCTGGTGGCTCACCCAGGTGTGCGCATACTCAGCGCCGGCCGCCGCGCTCGTCAGATCCGTCATATGCAACTCGGTGGTCAACCGGTAGAAGAACTCGTACTCGAAGAGTTTCGTCGAGCGGTAGAGCGGCTGATGGTCCGGCGGAATCACGTTCAGATCGCCGATGAGCAGACTGCCGGCCGCGTCCGCCGCGGGCCAGGACCGCTCCAACTGGGCCATGCAGTCGTGTAGCCAGGATTCCTTACGCTGCAACGCCTTTCGGTCTGGCGGGATGCCGTGTGGTGGCGATGACGGACCGTAGAGGGCCACGACATCGACCGGCCCGGTCGGGTCGGCCAACCGCACCTTGATCGCGCGACCGGACAGGTCGGCGTACGGGTCATCGCTGTCAAGGGTCGGCACGTTGGTGGCCACCAGGACCCCTCGCTCGCCCCGGGCGGGATGCGCATCGTGCAACGCGAAGCCCTGGTCGCGCAGGCCTGCGCACAACGCCCGATGACCAGGGCCGCTGCGGATTTCGCTGAGTACCAACACCGCTGCGTCCTGATCCAAGAGCCATCGCACCAACCCCGGCACCCGCCGCTCACCGGGCGCCGAGACGTTGAGACTGACGATCCGTTGTGACCCGGCCACGCGGGTGAGCGTACAGAAGCTCGGCGGACCGGCTTGGATGATCGGCATGGCCATCTACCGGATCGACGGCGCCCGGATCCACACCATCGATGACTTCTACGCCGAGATGAACCGGCTGGTGATGGCCGGCGAGGACTGGCAACTCGGCTCGAGTCTTGATGGGTTGAATGACTTGCTCTACGGCGGGATCGGCGCCCTGGTCGGTGACGACGATCCGCAGTTCGTGTAGGCCGACCACGACCGGAGCTGTACGGCGCTCGGCGCGGACACGACGCGGCGCTGGCTGACCGCGAAACTGGACGGCCCGTTCAACCACGCGCTGATCAAGCAGCAACTGCACGACCTCGAGGCCGGCACCGGGCGGACCTACTTCGAGCTGATCCTCGACGTCTTCGCCGAGCACCCGGGTGTCGGGCTCACCCTGGCCTGACAGACTCGGGGACATGCCCGAACCCAGCGCCGCCGTCGCCGTCTACATCGACTTCGACAACGTGGTGATCTCCCGCTACGACCAGGTCCACGGCAAGGGCTCGTTCTGGCGGGACCGGGACAAGGGCTTCGATGCCGCCCGCCTCGCCGCTGCCGAGGTCGATCTGCACGCCATCCTGGACTTCGCGTCCTCCTACGGCCGACTCGCGCTCACCCGTGCGTACGCCGATTGGTCGGTCCCAGCCAACGTGCACTACCGCAAACAGCTGGTCGATCGCGCTGTCGACCTGATCCAGCTGTTTCCCGCGTCGGGCTCGAAGAACGGGGCCGACATCCGTCTGGCCGTGGACGCGCTCGAGGACATGGGCCAGATGCCGTCGGTGGCGACTGTCGTTCTGGTGGCAGGGGATTCGGACTACATCCCGCTGGCGCAACGATTGAAGCGGATGGGCAGGTACGTCGTCGCGGTCGGTGTGGCCGGCGCGACCAGCCGCTCCCTGGCGGCGGCCGTCGACGAACTGGTCACCTACGACAATCTGCCCGGGCTCTCCGACCGCGACGCAGACGAGGTGGAGGAGCCCCCGGCGAAGAAGCGGTCCTCGGTCAAGAGCACACCGACCAAGGACGAAGAGGACAAGGACACCGGGCAGCTGAGTTCGCGGCAAGCCACCCGCCTGCTGTTGCGCGCGTTGCGGATCTTGCGGGAGAAGGACCCGGACGCCGAATGGTTCAACGCCGGTGAGGTGAAGAGTCAGATGAAACGGATGGATCCGTCCTTCAACGAGAAGGACTTCGGCGTGACCTCGTTCTCGGAGTTCATCAAGACCCGTAGTTCCATCGCCGAGTTGGAAGAGGACCACCACAGCCGCACCGTTCGGTTGCGACCTGGGCACTGAAGCACCTGGTTAGGGTGGCAGGACCACCTGACCGCGTCGATCCAGGAGCAGGACCCGTGTCCCAGCTGAACAGTCCGCCGCCAGCCAGCCTCACCGCGGAACCACCGAAGGAGAAGCGCACCCTGCTCACCTTCGGGCGGGTGCTTGCCTATCTTGCCTACGCCTACGTGGTGGTCGTCGAGATTGTCCTGGGGCTCGGGTTCGTCCTGCAGTTGTTCGGGGCCAGCCAGGAAGCCGGTTTCGTGCGCTGGATCTACCGCTCGATGGAGCGGGCCATGGAACCCTTCCGCGGCATCTTCCCCAGCGTCGACCTCACTTCGAGCACCAACGGCCAGCACAACGCCGTCCTCGACACCTCGGTGCTCTTCGCGATGTTGGTCTACGCGATCGTCGCCTGGGCGATCCACCTGGCCATCTACTGGCTCACCAAACAACTGAACCGGTATGAGCGCGAGCGGGCCGATGCTCTGAACCGGCAGACCTATCTGGCCGGCCAACAGCGCGCCGCAGCCGCCTACGCCCAGCAGTACCCGAACCACTACCAGCCGACTCAGTACCAGCCGCAAGAGCCGGTCGAGCACCCCCAGGGTGGGCAGCAACCGCACTATCGCGACTACCCCGGTGGTCCGGCCTGAGCGGTCCCGGGTGCGGGCGTCGCCGACCCGATGGGTGATGGGCCATCACCGGGCACCGAACGGGGCCTCGATGTCCTCTTCGTCCTCGCGGGCCCAGCCCAGGGTGTGCTCGACGGCACGATCCCACTCGGCCCGTCGGCGTTGGCGAAGGGCATCGGTCATCCCGGGCTCCCAACGACCCGCACGGTGCCAGTTGCGACGTAACCCCTCCAGGTCGGGCCAGTACCCGACGGCCAGCCCCGCGGCGTACGCCGCCCCGAGCGAGACGCTCTCGGAGACCAGGGTGCGTTCGACGGGGATCCCGAGGAAGTCAGAGACCATCTGCATCAGCAGGTGATTGGCGGTCATCCCGCCATCCACCTTCAGGCTCGTGATGGCCAGTCCGGTATCGGCGTTCATCGCGTCGACGACTTCCGCGGTCTGCCAGGCGGTGGCCTCGAGCACGGCCCGCGCCAGGTGAGCCTTCTTGACGTACGACGTGAGGCCGACGATCACCCCGCGCGCCTCCGGGCGCCAGTGCGGAGCGAACAGTCCAGCGAACGCCGGCACGATGTAGCAACCGCCGGTGCTCTCGACCTGTCGGGCGAGGGTCTCGATCTGGGGCGCCGAGTCGATCATCTCCAGCGCATCGCGGAACCACTGCACGAGCGCACCGGCCATCGCGATCGATCCCTCGATCGCGTAGACGGGCTCTTCACCGTCCAGGGAGTAGGCGACGGTCGAGATCAGACCATGGCGTGACCCGGTCAGTCGATCGCCGGTGTTGGTGAGCACGAAAGCGCCTGTGCCGTAAGTGCATTTGGCCTCACCGGCGCTGAAGCAGGTCTCCCCGAAGAGCGCTGCTTGCTGGTCGCCCAGGGCACCGCCGAGGGCGACCCCGGGCATCCCGGCGACGCAGGTTCCCCACACCTGCGCATTCGAGCGGATCTCCGGCAGCATTTGCTCGGGGATGCTCATGGCATCCAGCAGCCGCTGATCCCATTCCAGCGTGCGGATGTTCATCAGCATCGTCCGGCTGGCGTTGGTGACGTCGGTGGCGTGCACGCCACCGTCCGGGCCACCGGTCAGGTGCCAGGTCAGCCAACTGTCCATGGTCCCGAAGGCGACCTCGCCGGACCGGGCTCGGCGGGCCAGTCCCGGCACGTGATCGAGCAACCACCGCAGCCGAGGCGCCGCGAAGTAGCCGGCCGGACTCAGGCCGCACACCTCCTCGAACAGCACGCGGTGCGGGCCGCGCTGCAGATCCGCGACGATCTGGCTGGACCGGGTGTCCTGCCAGGTGATGGCCGGTGCCAGCGGCTTGCCGGTCAACCGGTCCCACACCACGGTGGTCTCGCGCTGGTTGGCGATGCCCAGCGCGGCGATGTCCGTGGTGAGCAGCCCGGCGGATTTCAGCGCCTCAGGCAAGACGCGCAGGGTGTTGTTGAGGATTTCCTCGGCGTCGTGCTCGGCCCAGCCCGGCTGCGGGAAGAACTGCCGCTGCTCGTGCTGGGCGACGGTGACCATCCGGCCACGCTGGTCGAAGATCATGCACCGGGTCGAGGTGGTGCCCTGGTCGAGGGCGGCGACGTATCGGGCGTTCACAGACGCTCCTGCAGGGTGAGTGAGATGGCGGTCGCGGCGTCGACGACCCGTTCGGGCAGTCGTTCGCGGGGCCGACCACGGGAGTCCAGCATTCGTGCTGACCGGCCGACGACGGCCAGTGCGCCGACGCCGACCCCTGCGTAGTGCAGGATCGGGGCCGCCACCGCGGCTACTCCGGGGGTCAGCGTGCCGTCCGCCACGGCGTACCCCTGGCGGCGCACTTGCGACATGGTGCGCGCCAGTTGGGTGCGGCTGGTGATCGTCGCGGCGGTGAACGGGTGCAACTCCAGGGAATGCAGGCGGCCGGCGGCCGAGGAGAAGGCGAGCAGCACCTGGCCGAGGGACGTCGCGTGCAGCGGTTGCCGTTCGTCGATGCGCAGTCGTTGCGGTGAGCCGTCCGGGCGGAACACGTGGTGCAACAGCAGGACACCGTTGCCGCTGAGGACGCCCAGTTGCACTTCCAAGCCAGTGGTCGCAGCCAGTTGGTCAGCCCAGTTGGCGGCCCGCGAGCGCAACAGGTGGGGGTCGAGCGTCTGCCCCAGCCGGGCCAGGCCGGGGCCGATCAGATAGCGGCCGGTCTCCGGCTCCTGCGCGGCGAAGCCCACGTCGACGAGGGTGCGGACGATGCCATGCACGGTCGGCTTCGGCAGGTCCAGCATCCGGGCCAACTCCCCGAGCATGACCGGCTCGGTGGCGGCAGCCAACAGGTGCAGCAGGTTGGCGGCTCGTTCGATCGACTGAATGGGGGCGGGCACAGCTCATCTTAAGCCGTTCGACATGGCCGAACCATCGTTCGCGTATGTCGAACGCTGGCTATGGCGTCGCTCCGGCAGGCAGTGTTGTGTGATCCACATCGCAACGAGGCGACGAAAGGACCTGCCCATGAAGAAAGACACGCTGACTTGGGAACTCCTCGCGGAGTTCGCCGGCACGTGCATCCTCATCCTGTTCGGTGTTGGTGTGGTGGCGCAGGTCGTCACCGGCAACGGCGCACAGGGTGATCACGACTCCATCGCCTGGGCCTGGGGCCTGGGTGTCACGCTCGGTGTTTACGTATCCGCCCGGATCTCCGGTGCGCACCTGAACCCGGCCGTCACGGTGGCCCTGGCCACCTTCCAGGGCTTCTCCTGGAAGAAGGTGTTGCCCTACTCCCTGGCCCAGACCGCTGGTGCGTTCGTGGCCGCGATCATCGTGCGGTTCACCTACGCCGACCTGATCAACTCGATCGACCCCGGTCACACCTTCAAGTCGCAGGGCATCTTCTCGACCCTGCCCGGCACGCACGTCACCATGACCACGGCATTCTTCGACCAGATCGTCGGCACCGCCATCCTGGTCTTCGTGATCTTCGCGCTGACCAACGCGCGCAACAACCCGCCGCTGTCCAACCTGGGTCCGTTGCTGGTCGGTCTGTTGGTGGTCGCGATCGGTATGGCCTGGGGTGCGAACGCCGGCTACGCCATCAACCCGGCACGTGACTTCGGCCCGCGTCTGGCGTCCTGGATCACCGGCTACAGCACCGCGATGAAGGAGCCCGGCGGTAACTACTACTTCTGGTTGCCGATCGTCGCACCGCTCATCGGTGGTGTGGTCGGCGGCGGACTGTTCAAGCTGCTGATCGACCGCGGCCTGGACGTCGTCCACGACGAGCCCGAGCAGGAAGCGGCCGGCGAGCCCCTTCCCAACCAGTGACAACCCGACTTTCAAAGGAGAGAGTAAATGGCTGAGTACGTAGGAGCCGTCGACCAGGGCACCACCAGCACCCGGTTCATGATCTTCAACCATGACGGTGAAGAGGTCGCGCGTCACCAGTTGGAGCACGAGCAGATCATGCCCAAGGCCGGTTGGGTCGAGCATGACCCGATCGAGATCTGGGAGCGCACCAGCTCGGTGATCCAGACCGCGCTGAGTCGGGCAAACCTCACGGCTGCTGACCTGGCCGCCGTCGGCATCACCAACCAGCGTGAAACCACGGTGGTCTGGAACAAGAACACCGGTCGTCCGTACTACAACGCGATCGTCTGGCAGGACACCCGCACCGACAAGATCGCCTCCCGCCTCGAGCGGGACGGTCACGGTGACCTGATCCGTCAGCGCGCGGGACTGCCGCCGGCGACCTACTTCTCCGGCGGCAAGATCCAGTGGCTGTTGGAAAACGTCGACGGCTTGCGTGCGGACGCCGAGAAGGGCGACGCGCTTTTCGGTACGACGGACTGCTGGGTCACCTGGAACCTCACCGGTGGCACCGAGGGCGGCCGGCACGTGACCGACGTGACGAACGCCAGCCGGACCATGCTGATGGATCTGGAGACCTGCCAGTGGGATGACGAACTGCTCGCGCTGTTCAACATTCCCAAGGCGATGCTCCCGGAAATCGTGTCCTCCTCCGACGCCGAGGCGTACGGCGTGACCGACCCGCACGGTCCGTTCCACGCAGAGGTGCCGATCACCGGTGTGCTCGGTGACCAGCAGGCGGCCACGGTCGGCCAGGTGTGTTTCGCACCCGGCGAGGCCAAGAACACCTACGGCACGGGCAACTTCATGTTGCTCAACACCGGTGAGGAACTGGTGCGCAGCAACGCCGGTCTGCTGACCACGGTCTGCTACCGCTTCGGCAACAACAAGCCGATCTACGCGCTGGAGGGTTCCATCGCGGTGACCGGTTCAGCGGTGCAGTGGCTGCGTGACCAACTCGGCATCATCTCCGGTGCTGCCGACACCGAGCGGCTGGCCGGTCAGGTCGAGGACAACGGTGGCGTCTACTTCGTCCCGGCGTTCTCCGGTCTGTTCGCGCCGTACTGGCGCTCGGATGCACGCGGTGTGATCGTGGGCTTGTCCCGCTACAACACCAACGCGCACCTGGCGCGGGCCACGCTCGAGGCGATCTGCTACCAGAGCAAGGACGTCGCGGACGCCATGGAGAAGGACTCCGGCGTGAAGCTGGAGGTGCTCAAGGTCGACGGCGGTGTCACCGCCAACAACCTGTGCATGCAGATCCAGTCCGACATCCTGGGTGTCGAGGTGAGCCGCCCGGTGCTGGCCGAGACGACCTGTCTTGGCGCGGCGTACGCCGCTGGTCTGGCCGTCGGCTTCTGGAAGGACACCGACGAGTTGCGCGCCAACTGGCACGAAGGCAACCGCTGGAAGCCGGAGTGGAACGACGAGCAGCGTGCCGAGGGGTACGTCGGATGGCGCAAGGCCATCGACCGCACCCTCAACTGGGTCGACGTCGACGCCGACTGACACCACCGCCGGGGCCCGCGACGTCGCGGGCCCCGGCGCAGTCGTCACCCCGGGGTCGGGTGGCGCGTTCATCGATATCTGAGAGGCTTGAACCATGAGAGCGATCGCCCTGTCACCGCAGTTCCGGGAAGACTCGATCAAGGCGATGTCCGAACAGGAACTGGACATCCTGGTCATCGGCGGCGGTGTCGTCGGTACTGGTAGCGCACTGGATGCTGCCACTCGAGGCCTGAGCGTTGGCCTGGTCGAGGCACGAGACTTCGCGTCCGGCACGTCGAGTCGGTCCAGCAAGCTGATCCACGGTGGTCTGCGCTACCTGGAAATGCTCGACTTCCGTTTGGTGGCAGAGGCATTGACCGAGCGTGGTCTGTTGCTGCAGAAGATCGCTCCTCACCTGGTGCACCCGGTCGCCTTCCTCTACCCGCTGCAGCACCGGGTCTGGGAGCGTGCCTACGCCGGGACCGGCGTGGCGATGTACGACGCCATGAGCCGCCTGTCCGGTAAGGCCGGTGTCCCGCTGCACAAACACCTGACCCGCACCGGCGCCCGCAAGCAGTTCCCCTCGCTGCGCAAAGACGCGCTCACGGGCGCGTTGCGCTACTACGACGCCCAGGTCGACGACGCCCGGCACACGATGTTCGTGGCGCGCACCGCCGCGGCGTACGGCGCCCACGTCGTCAGCCGCGCCCGCGTGGTCAACCTGGTCAAGGAAGGCGAGCGAGTCACCGGTGCGGTCATGCACGACCTGGAGTCCGGCCGTGAGTTCACCGTCCGGGCCAAGCAGGTCGTCAACGCGACCGGCGTGTGGACCGATGAGACCCAGTCGATGGCCGGGTCGCGTGGTCAGTTCCACGTGCGGGCCAGCAAGGGCATCCACCTGGTCGTGCCCAAGGACCGGATCCGCGGTGACGTCGGGCTGATCCTGCGCACCGAGAAGTCGGTCCTGTTCGTCATCCCGTGGGGTGCGCACTGGATCATCGGGACCACCGACACCGACTGGGACCTCGACAAGGCGCACCCGGCGGCCAGCGAGAGCGACATCGAGTACCTGCTCGAGCACGTGAACTCGGTGCTGGAGACGCCGCTGACCAAGGACGACGTGCAGGGTGTGTACGCCGGTCTGCGGCCGCTGCTCGCCGGCGAGTCCGAGGCGACCTCGAAACTGTCCCGTGAGCACGCGGTCGGTCACCCGGCCCCGGGTCTGGTGGTGATCGCTGGGGGCAAGTACACGACGTACCGCGTGATGGCCAAGGATGCGGTCGACGAGGCGGTGTTCGGGCTGAACGCGCAGTTCGACCGGGCCATCCCCGCGTCCACGACGCAGAACGTGCCCCTGCTGGGGGCCGAGGGGTATCCCGCACTGATGAACGGGCGGAACGCGCTCGCCGAGCAGTACGGCCTGCACGAAGTGTGGATCGAGCACCTGCTGAAGCGCTACGGATCCCTGATCCACGAGGTGTTGGAGGCGACCAAGGACGACCCGTCGCTGAAGGAGCCGCTGTCTGGCGGTAGCGACTACCTGCGCGCCGAAGTCGTCTACGCCGCCACCCACGAAGGGGCCCGGCACCTGGACGATGTCTTGGCGCGGCGTACCCGGTTGTCGATCGAGACCTTCGACCGCGGCACCGGTGCCTGCGAGGAGGCGGCCGAGCTGATGGGCAAGGTCCTCGGGTGGAGCGACGAGCAGCGCGACAACGAGATCGATCACTACCGCAAGCGGGTCGAGGCGGAGTTGGAGAGCCAGCGGATGCCCGACGACGCGACCGCCGACGCAGCGCGCATGGGCGCTTCGGACGTAGTCCCGATCAGCTGAGGGTGAGGCGGTCGGCCGCGATCGACAACAGATCCGCGGCCGACCCTCTCGGCGGGCTGCTGGGATGCCAGACGGCGCGCAGAGCGCGACGTAGGTCGACCCCTTCGATCGCCACCGCGACCAGGCGACCGGATTCGACGTCGCGACTGACGGCGAGCGAGGACAACACTGCGGGTGCACCGAGCGTGATCACCGCGTCGCGTACGGCGGCCGTGGACGGGAGCACGGCCGCCGCCTCGGCGAGGGGCCCGAGCGCGTCCTGTAAGAAAGCCCTTGTGCCCGAGCCTGATTCGCGCAGGACGAGCGGGGTGGCAGTGAGTTCTCCAGCCGGCAGCGGTGAGCTCCGTCGAGTCCACGGGTGATCCGGCGGGACCACGGCGACCAGCCGGTCGTGCGCGACGACTCGTGAGCGAACCGACCGTGGCACTCGCGGCGACTCGACGAAGCCGAGTTGCGCTGCGCCACTGGAGACTTCGTGGATGACCTGGTCGGAGTTGCCGGGTCGCACGTGCAGCCGGACCTGGGGATCGAGGGTCCGTAGTCGGCTCGCCCAGCCGGGCAGCAGACACTCGGACACCGTGTTGCTCGCCGCGACGGTGACCGACCGGCGGTCAGCGGCACCGAGGGTGCGCACACCCTGGTCGAGATTCTCGGCGGCGGTCAGGATGTCGGTGGCCCAGTCGATGACGACTCCGCCGGGCGCAGTGAGCCGCACGCCACGGGCAGTGCGTTCGAACACGGGCACCCCCAGAACCCGCTCGGCGCTGCGGATGCGCTCGCTGACCGCTTGCTGGCTGACGCCGAGCCGCTGGGCAGCAGTCGTCATGCTGCCTTCGCGAGCCACCGACACCAGCGCTTGCAGCTGGGCCAGCTCGGGGACGCGGGACAGGTCCATCGTGCTCACCCGGTCAGCCTACAAGCAATGCTTGTAGCTTCACCGGAACAAGCCGCTACCCGCAGCGCGATCGCCGCGCCAGCCTGGTTTTATGAAAGCCGCTGCACCCACCCCGACTTTTGAAGCGCTACTCACCCGGATCCACGCCCGCCAGGTGAGCAGCGCTACGAAAGCCACCGCGCTGCCGCCGGTAGGACCCGCGTGGTTTCCCAGTGTGATGGGAACCGCGATCCTCGCGCTCCTGGTCGAGCAACACCTCGGACGTACGCCGATCGGGCACCTGGCCGCGGCCGCCTGGCTGGTCGCTGCCTGGGTTGCGCTCCTGTGGCTGTGCGTCGCCTTCGCACGCCGTTGTCGACGCAGTCCCGGCGCCCTACGCGAGTCGGTGTCCGACCCGAGCACGGTCGCGTTGTGGGGCACGGTGTCGATGGCGGTCCTGGCGACCGGCTCGGCGACGCTGGCCGTGGGGCAGCACGCCGGCTGGGCGGTAGTCATCGACCTGGCCACCTGGACGGTCGGAACGAGCCTCGGCCTGGTCACGGTGGTCGTCTTCGGACTGCTCGTGGCCCGAGGCGGTTCCGGCAGGCCAACCATGGTCTGGGGCCTGGCGGTGGTGTCGCCGATGGTGACCGCGACAGGAGGAGCGAGCCTGGCGGCTGCCCTTCCCCGCCCATGGGGCGTACTGGTCCGGACGTCGTCGGAGTTGGCTTTCGCGACCGCGCTCGTGTTGGCCGTGGTCGTCTTCGCCTCGGCGTATCACCACCATCTACGGATCGCGCCGCTGCCGTTGGAGCTGAGCGCGACCAGTTGGATCCCGCTCGGCGTCGTGGGGCAGTCGATGGCTGCAGCGCAGACGCTCGGTGCTGGCACCGAATTCGAATCAGTCACCCACGTCTACGGATTCGCGATGCTGATCGCGGCGGTACCGGTCATCGGCTACGCGGTGCGACGCACCGCCAGCGGGTTCGCGCGCGGGATGCCGTTCGCGACGAACTGGTGGTCGCTGACCTTCCCGATCGGCACGCTCAGCCTGGGCACCCATCTGCTGGGTGCGCAGACCGGCCTGGCATGGGTCAGCGCGCTCAGTTGGCTGACGTTGCTGTCGCTGGCTGGCACCTGGACGTTCTGCGCCGTCTCGACGGCCCGGGCCGTTATCGGCGCATGGCGCGGTAGTAGCGCACCAGTGACTGGGTCGACTGGTCCTGCTTGGCCAGCGCGGCCTCGTCACCACCGACCGCGGGCGTGACCTGCTTGGCCAGTTGCTTACCGAGTTCGACGCCCCACTGGTCGAAGCTGTCGATGCCCCACACGGTCCCCTCGGTGAAGGTGATGTGCTCATACAGCGCAATCAGTTGGCCGACCGTAGACGGGCTCAGTCGCGGGGCCATGATGGAGGTTGTCGGCCGGTTGCCGGGGAAAACCCTTGCCGGCACGATGTTTTCGGGGGTTCCTTCGGCCCGGACCTCGTCGGCGGTCTTGCCGAAGGCCAGCGCAGCGGTCTGGGCGAAGAAATTGGACAGGAACAGCTCGTGCACGTCGGCCTCGCCGTCTTTGACGACGTACGCCGGGTTCGCGAAGGCGATGAAGTCAGCCGGGATCAGTCGGGTGCCCTGGTGGATCAGCTGATAGAACGCGTGCTGTCCGTTGGTACCCGGCTCACCCCAGAAGATCTCGCCGGTGGTGGTCGTGACGTCGCTGCCGTCGTAGCGCACGCTCTT
This sequence comes from Branchiibius hedensis, assembly GCF_900108585.1. NCBI lineage: Bacteria > Bacillati > Actinomycetota > Actinomycetes > Micrococcales > Dermacoccaceae > Branchiibius > Branchiibius hedensis. Next base: position 3,181,666 of record NZ_UESZ01000001.1, on the reverse strand, counting down.
GCCGTTGGATTCCATGGTCAACTGCTGCAGGTAGGCCGGGAACCGGTGTAGACATTGCGCGTAGGGCAGCACGACGTGGGACTGGGCGTCGAAGAAGTTCGAGTACCAGATGTTCAGCAGACCCATCAGGGCAGGGACGTTGGCCGCCAGCGGGGTGTTCTTGAAGTGCTCGTCAACGGCGCGGAAGCCGGCGAGGAACTCGCGGAAGCGCTCCGGTCCGATCGCCACGACAACCGCGGTGCCGATGGCGGAGTCCACTGAGTAGCGGCCGCCAACCCAGTCCCAGAAGCCGAAGGCGTTCTGCGGGTCGATCCCGAACTCTTCGACCTTGTCCAGCGCGGTGGAAACGGCGACGAAGTGCTTGGCGATGGCTTCCTTGCGGGAGGCATCCTCGTCCTCGATCGCACCGCTCGCGACGAGGTTGTCCAGTAACCACGTCCGCGCCAACCGTGCGTTGGTCAGCGTCTCCAGCGTGGTGAACGTCTTGGAGTCGACGATGAACAGCGTCGTCTCCGGGTTGAGGTCGGCCGTCTTCTCGTGGGCGTCGGTCGGGTCGATGTTGGAGATGAACCGGCAGGTGAGGCCCTTTTGCAGGTAGTGCTTCAGCGACTCGTAGACCATGACCGGGCCGAGGTCGGACCCGCCGATGCCGATGTTGACGACGGTCTCGATCCGCTTACCGGTGACACCGGTCCACTCACCACTGCGCACCTTGTCCGCGAACTCGAAGACCCGGTCGAGCGTCTCGTGGACGTCGGGAACGACGTTGTGCCCGTCGACTTCGATCACCGCGTCGGCGGGTGCGCGCAGCGCCGTGTGCAGGACCGCGCGATTCTCGGTGACGTTGATCTTCTCGCCGGCGAACATCGCATCGCGACGGGCTTCGAGGCCGACTTCTTCGCCGAGCGCGACCAGAGCGGCGAGCACGTCATCGTTGATCAGATTCTTGGACAGGTCGACGAAGAGGTCGCCGGCCGTGAAGGTGAAGCGGTTCGTCCGCTCCGGATCCTCCGCAAAGGCCTCGCGAAGGTTCAAGGAGAAGTCCTCCTTGAGCTGTAGCAGTTGCTTCCAGGCCGCGGTTTGCGTCGCGTCGATCGGACTGCTCATCGAAGGTCTCCCAACTTGTCGTCGACTATGCCTTGGTTTGAACATTAGTGATCATCGCCGTACGCCGGGCAGCGGCCCGGGTGCGCCACAGGCCGACCAGCAGGGCCAGGCCCCAAATCAGGAAGAGGGGATCCCACAGCCAGGCGTGCCCGATCATCGCGTCCCGGTCGTATCCGCCTGCAGGAGAGATGATTCCGCTCAAGACCAGATTGCCGGTGATGGTGTTGATGCCACCCCAGAGCACGAGGACGGCACCGGCCAGCCAGGCAAGAGCCCGGGTGAGCGGCGGCCAGCCGGTCCGCTCGAAGACCAGCGGCAGGACCGCGACCAGCGTTTTGACCGCGGTGACCGGCCACAGCAACCAGGTACTGTCCCCGACCGCGGTCAGGATGGTCTCGCCCAAGGTCGCGAGCAGCGCCGTACCTCCCGCTGCCCAGTAGGCGCTGACCGCTGCGTGCAGCAGGCCACACACCGCCGCAAGAGCGAACGCGACCCTCCCGCGGCGCATCAGCCCATCGCCGCTCGGTCCTGCCACGTGCAGATGCAGGCCTGGTTGCCGTCGTGATCGGCCAGCACCCAGAAGCTCGGCGCCTCCGCGTCAGAGACCATCGTCCCGCCGGCGGCGAGCGCGGCCCGTAACCGGTCCTTGGCCTGCGCGGCGTCGACCCAGACATCCGGATGCCAGCGCTGGCGGGGTTCCTCGGACCCCGACGGTTGGTACCACAGGGACGGCAACGCGCCGGAGTCGTCGACCAGGTCCTCGCTGCCCTGGTCCGGCAGGCCGAGGATCGCGGCCCAGAACGGGCTGATCCGGCCGCCGTCGGGAGTGTCCAGGGCCCACTCGACCTTGGTGACCGCGGGCTCGAGGGTCAGGTCCCCGGCCAGGTCGCTGATCTGGCGGGCCAGGTCGATGTCGCGCTGGGTGATGCCTTTCTCGTCGTGCGAGATCAGCCGGATGTCCAGCTGCCCGTACCGCAGGTCGAGATCGGGGTGGTGATCGGCTGCTTCGGCGCGCTCACCGATCGCGTTGACCAAGGCCAGGCCGGTCGCGAAATCGCCGGTCTTCACCCGCGTCATCAGCCCGCCGGCCGGGTAGGGCAGGTACGACCACCCGGTGAGGTCGAGGTCGGCGATCTGTTGCCCGGTGAGAGTGGTCACGCCTTCATCGTGCTGGTTGCAGCGGTCAGTGGGAACCCCCGGTCAGCTCAGCGGGATGCCCTTGTCGCCCTTGTCGGCCTGATAGATCTGCGACAACTCGTCGTACGTCGCGTGCAAACGTTGCGCGGTAGCCGCCAGTTCGGGGTCCCCGAACTGGGGCAGCAGGACGGCCAGATCGGTGCTGGTGAAGTAGGCGTTGTTGCGGTTGTACAGGTCCCGATCGGGCGCCGCCTGGGTGCGGCCGGGGTCCGGTACCGCGTAGACCGCCTTGAGGATCTGGATGTCGTAGGGGATCGCGAACGAGTCGGCCGAGTCCTGGTGGCTGAAGAAGTAGCTGAAGTTGTCAAAGCCGGACCAGGTGATCCCGGACAGGCACAACGAGCACGGCTCGTGGGTGGCAAGGAAGACACAGTCCTTGGCGGCCGGGCGGTTCTGCGCGGGCAGCTCGTAGAACTTCTTGATCGCGTGGATCTCGCCGTGCCACAGCGGGTTCTCGATCTCGTTGTTGGTGGCGGCCACGACCAGTGACAGGTCATCCTTGCGCAGGATGGCCGCGCCGAAGAGCTTGTTCCCGGCGCTCACACCGGCGCGGGTGAGCGGGACGATGTCGGTCTCGATGACGTCGAGCAGTCGGGTCAGCTGAGTGTGGTCCATCACAGCAGACTAGCGGATTTCGGAAGTTGTATTCCGTAAAACGGAAACCAAACCATCGGCAGATGGAAATCCCGTCGTGGCGCGGTCGAGTTAGTCCATCGGGCCTGGCTCGCGGCGGCGTAATTCCAGGCTGATCTGATCGGCGTCCAGGACGTTCATCAGCTCCGACAGCACCTGCGAGGGTGCGGTGCCCGCCCGCCGGATCTCCAGCAGCCGCCGCCGCTCGGCATCCAGCACCGCGATCCGCAACTCCAACGTCTGGTTGGCCCGGTCGATCCCCTCCGGGTCGTCGGCCGCCGGCCGCAGATCGGCCCGGGACTGGGTGCGGGTCTTCATCCGCTCGACCAGATCCGCGTCGTACTTCGACCCGTCCGCCCGGCGCAGTTCGGGGCTGTCCAGGTACTTCTCACCGGCGACCTGCATCGTCGAGATGAGGCTCTCGATCTCGCTGCGGTCGGTGAGGTTGCCGGTCAGCCCGAGTCGGCGTACCAACGGTCCCAACGTGCCGCCCTGGATCAGCAGGCTGCCCACGGCGACGAAGAAGGCGACCAGGATCAACAGCGAGCGCTGCGGCGTGGTGGCCGGCAGGGTCTGGGCGGCGGCCACGGTCACCGCCCCGCGCATGCCAGCCCAGACCAGCATCGCCCCGTCGCGGGCGCCCCAGCGCTCCTGCAGGATGTAGTCGAAGTCGGCGATCCGCTGCATCCACAACCGTCGGCCGGTGCGCAGCACCTGTTCCTCGTCCATCCCCGCGGAGCGGCGCGAGGTGACCACCCGCTGATAGATGTGCTGCTTGGCCTCATCGGTTGTCCAGTACTCCTTGGCCTTCTCGGTCCGTTTGACCCGCCGGTTACCGGTCCACAGCAGCAGGGCGACGTACGCCGCGCGCACGACAAGGACGGCAACCCCCGCCGCCAGCGCGAGCCAGCCGGCCTTCCACAGACTCTCGTGTTCGTGACGCACGTCCTGGACCAGCTCGATGAGCTGCATGCCCATCAACAGGAAGATCGTGCCCTCGAGGATCAGCCCGATCGTGCTCCAGTTGGCCCGGTCGGCCAGCCGGTCCTGCGCCCGCAGATGCTTCCCGGCGCCAACCGACGTGACCAGACCCGCCGCAACCGCGGCAACCAACCCCGAGCCGCCCAACTGCTCCACCGGCAGGTACGCCGCAAACGGCACCACGAAGGAGACTGCGGTGCTGAGGGTTTCGTCCTGCATGCGGGCCCGCACCCACACCGCCAACCGACCGACCGCGTAGCCGATCGCGGCAGCAATCGCGATCGAGTAGACGAACGACCCGAACACTCCGGCGAGCGACACCGACGTGCCGATCGCGGCCACCGCGGCTCGCAGCAGCACCAGCGCGGAGGCGTCGTTGAGCAGGCTTTCACCCTCCAGCACCGTGAGCAGCCGGGGACTGACCCCGAGGCTGCGGGCGATCGACGTCGCCACTGCGTCGGTCGGGCTGACCACGGCGCCGATGGCCACGCCGGTCGCGAAACCCACCTCTGGGATCAGCATCGACATCAGCCAACCCACCGACAGTGACGTGATCACCACGAGCACCACCGACAACCCCGAGATCGCCGGTAGGTCCCGCCGGAAGTCCATCACCGGCAGCCGGGTCGACGTCGAATAGAGCAGCGGCGGCAGGATGCCCGCCAGGATCCACTCCGGGTCGATCTCGATGTGTCGCAGCGACGGCACCGCGGTCAGGGCGATCCCGGCGGCCACCAACACCAGCGGCGTGGCGATGTTGACGCGGGAGGCAAGGAAACTGACGGCGACGACCACGGTCACCACGAGAACCCCGAGGACCAGCAGTTCCATAGGGCGACTTTAGTGAGCGGTCAGCAACCTCAAGTGATCCAGCACCTCGGCCACCACCGCCCGCGCGGCCCGGTCCGGGCGCAGGATCGCCTCGATCTGCCGGGTCGGCTCACCGTCGATGGTGTCCAGCAGTCGCAGTCGCTGCCCGCCGCGGTCGTCGGCCGAATCCCTCGGCAGCAGAGCGATTCCGTGGCCGGCAGCGACCAGTGCCTCCTGCATCCGTAGATCCTCGAATCGCTGCACCACGTGCGGGGTCAGGCCCGCCGCACCGAACCATTGCGTGAGTAGCCGGTCGAACGGCCAATCAGCCGGTACGCCGATCCACGACTCCCGCGCCAACGTCACCGGGCGCACCCGGTGCCGGTCGGCGAGGCGGTGTCCCGGGGCGACGGCGACGGCCAGGCGCTCGCGGACGAGAGGTACGACGGTGAAGGAGTCGCCGTCGTGTGCGCCCACGGGAGATGGGTCTCCCACCGGTCGGTGGGCGATGACGATGTCGAAGCGATCGGCGTACGCCGCGTAGTCGTCACTGTGCACGTCCAGGTCGCTGACGATCAGCTCGATCTGCGGTTGCCCGGTCAACCGGGACAGCAACGTCGGCACGAACCGCTGACCGGCGGTCGGGAAGACGGCCAGGCGCACGGTCCCCGCGACCTGCCCGCGATACCGATCCCACCGCGCTTGCAGCTGCTCACGGGCCGCGGCCAGATGCACGCTGGCGGCGGCGAGTTCGTGGCCGGCGTCGGTGAGTTCGATCCCGCGGCCCACCCGGCGCAGCAAGGTTGCGCGCGCCTCGCGCTCCAGCAGATGCAGTTGCTGCGACACCGCGGTCGGTGTCACATGCAGCGCCGCCGCGGTCGCGGTCACCGAACCACGCCGGTCGAACTCGCGCAGCATCTCCAGTCTGCGTTCATCCATACCGCATTACCTCCATGAAGCAACGCTACAAGGTTTGCCAAGACATTCTCGATAGACTTGATGATCGGGCGGCCTCAGGCTGGGGTCATGACCCGACGCGACACCACCATCGCCTGCCTGGTGGCCGCCCTGTGGGGCGCGAACTTCGTGGCGATCCACGAGTCGCTGCAACAGTTCCCACCGTTCTTCCTGATCGCTCTGCGGTTCGCGCTGTTGGCCATCCCAGCGCTGCTCTTCGTGCCTCGACCGAACGTGCCGGTGCGCTGGCTGCTGCTCTACGGCGTCGGTTTCGGGATCCTGCAGTTCGTCTTCCTCTATGCCGGGATGGCTGCGGGGATGCCGTCCGGGCTGGCGTCGCTGGTGCTGCAAGCCTCGGCGCCCTTCACCGTCCTGCTAGCGGCGGTCTTCCTGCGGGAGAAGCCGGGCCGGGTGCGACTGATCGGCATCGGTGTCGCCGTGCTGGGATTCACAGTGATCGCCGTGACCCGGGGTCTGGCGGCCCAGTTGGTGCCGGTGCTGCTGGTGCTGGCCGGGGGGCTGGGCTGGGCGATCGGCAATATCGGCAACCGGCAGGCCCGCACCACGCAGCCGTTCGCGCTGATGATGTGGATGTGCGTAATCCCGCCGATCCCGATGCTCGCGCTATCGCTCGCCGTTGAAGGGCCGCACCGGATCGCGACCTCCCTGACGACCTCGCTGTCGACAGCGGCGGTTCCGGCCTGGCTGGGCCTGGCCTACACCGTGCTGCTCGGCACGGTCGCGGGCAGTTCGCTGTGGTCGATGCTGATGGCCCGCAACCCCTCCTCCAGCGTGGCGCCGTTCTCGATGCTGGTGCCGGTCGCCGGGTTCCTGTCCGCCGGGGTGGTGCTCGGCGAGCGGCCAGCCGTCGGGGATCTGGCCGGTGGCGCTCTGGTGATCCTCGGCGTCCTCGCACCCACGTTGGTGGCGGTCGCGGCACGCCGAGGACCGGTGCGGCGCCCGCATGCCGGGCTCGAATATCAGCATCCGGACGAGAGTCTTACGATGTAGTCATGCCCGCGCTGCGTTCCAAGACCTCGACCGACGGTCGCAACATGGCCGGTGCACGCTCCTTGTGGCGCGCCACCGGCATGACCGATGACGACTTCGGCAAACCGATCATTGCCATCGCCAACTCCTACACGCAGTTCGTACCCGGGCACGTGCATCTCAAGGACATGGGCGACCTGGTCGCCGGTGCGATCCGGGAGGCCGGTGCGGTCTCCAAGGAGTTCAACACCATCGCGGTCGACGACGGCATCGCGATGGGCCACGCCGGGATGCTCTACTCGCTGCCCAGCCGGGAACTGATCGCCGACAGCGTCGAATACATGGTCAACGCGCACACCGCCGACGCGCTGGTCTGCATCAGCAACTGCGACAAGATCACCCCCGGCATGTTGATGGCCGCGCTCCGGCTCAACATCCCGGTCGTCTTCGTCTCCGGCGGTCCGATGGAAGCCGGCAAGGCGGTCATCGTCGACGGTGTCGCGCAGACCCCGACGAATCTGATCACCGCGATCAACGCCTCTGCCGCAGAAGCGGTTTCGGATGAGGGACTCGCCGCCGTCGAGCGCTCAGCCTGCCCCACCTGCGGTTCCTGCTCGGGCATGTTCACCGCCAACTCGATGAACTGCCTGACCGAGGCCCTCGGTCTGTCGTTGCCCGGCAACGGATCGACCCTGGCCACGCACGCCGCCCGCAAGGAACTGTTCCTGACCGCCGGCCGCACGATCGTCGACCTCGCCAAGCGCTACTACGAGCAGGACGATGAGTCGGTCCTGCCCCGCTCGATCGCCACCGAGAAGGCGTTCACCAACGCGATGGCCCTCGACGTGGCCATGGGCGGCTCGACCAACACCGTGCTGCACATCCTGGCGGCCGCCCAGGAGGGTGAGGTCGACTTCACCCTCGCCGACATCGACGCCCTGTCGCGGCGCGTGCCGTGCCTGGCGAAGGTCGCCCCGAACCACCCCAGCTACCACATGGAAGACGTGCACCGGGCCGGTGGCATCCCGGCGCTGCTGGGTGAACTGGACCGCGCCGGACTGCTGGAGCGCGACGTCCACAGCGTGCACTCGCCCGACCTGGCGTCGTGGCTGGCGGCCTGGGATGTGCGCGCGGCCGACCCGAGTCGCGAGGCGATCGAACTGTTCCACGCCGCACCCGGCGGCGTTCGCACGACGGAAGCATTCTCGACGCAAAACCGTTGGGAGACACTGGATCTCGATGCCGAGAGCGGCTGCATCCACGACGTCGAGCACGCCTACACCGTCGACGGCGGCCTGGCGGTGCTCTTCGGCAACCTGGCCGAGGACGGCGCGGTCATCAAGACCGCCGGCATCGACGAGGAGCTCTTCCACTTCGTCGGCACGGCCCTCGTCGTCGAATCCCAGGAGGCCGCCGTCGAGGCCATCCTGGGCAAGCGGGTGCAGCCCGGCGACGTCGTTGTGGTCCGTTACGAAGGACCCGCGGGCGGTCCGGGTATGCAGGAGATGTTGCACCCGACCTCGTTCATCAAGGGCCTGGGCCTGGGCAAGGTGTGCGCGTTGATCACCGACGGCCGCTTCTCGGGTGGTTCCTCCGGCATCTCGGTCGGGCACATCTCACCCGAAGCCGCCTCCGGGGGCACAATCGCCCTGGTCGAAGACGGCGACGAGATCGAGATCGACGTCCACCGACGCCTCTTGCAGCTCAACGTGCCCGCCGATGTGCTGGCCGAGCGGCGCGCCAAGATGGAAGCTTCCGAGCACCCCTGGTCGCCGATCGACCGGGACCGGGTCGTCTCCAAGGCGCTGCAGGCGTACGCCGCGATGGCCACCTCGGCGTCCACGGGCGCCGTACGCCAATTGCCCACGCGCTGAGGGGGATCCGGCGAGAAGGCTCAGCTCGACGTACGCCGATCCGCGGCTTTGTCCTGTGCCTTCGCCAGGGTGCGCAGCGGCAAAGCGACCCATAGGGCCAGGAATCCCAGCACGCTCAACACGCCGATGATGATGCTGGCCACGGGCCCGACGACGATGGAGAAGACCAGCATCAGCACCAAGGTGACGGTGATGCCCAACATGACCAGGCCGCACTTGGCCAGGGTGTCGGCCTGCGCGACCAGGACACCCTTCTCGTGCTTGGCGAAGAGCAACCGGTGGGCGCTGACCGGCGCGATCAGCAGACCACTGGCCACGACCGAGCACACGGTCGCGGCCAGGTAGATGACCTTCTCCCAGGTCGCGAGGTCACTGAAGAGGGACTGCAGCGGCAGGGTCAACAGGAAGCCGGACAGGATCTGCACGCCGGTCTGCACGACGCGCAGTTCTTGGAGCAACTCGGTCCAGTTGCGATCGAGCTTCTCGGTCGGGGTCTCGTTGCGCTCGGCATCGCCGGCGTGCCAGACCTCGGGATCGGTCACGCCCCGCGCCGGTCAGGCGGCGGGCGGTGGTGCGGTGTCGCCGTGGACGACCAGCACCGGGCATTTCGCGTGCTCGGCGACCGCTGAACTGACCGAACCCAGCAGCAGGCCCTTGAACCCGCCGTGCCCGCGGCTACCGACCACGATCATGTGGGCACCCTCGCCCTCATCGAGGATCACGTTGGCGGCCGAGCCCTCACGGATGACCGTGTCGATGTCGCTCGGATCGTCCAGGACCCGGGCCAGGGTCGCATCCAGGGATTCCTTGGCCAGCGCCTCCGGGTCCCAATCGGGCAACGTGACCCAGTCCGCGCCGTACATCGCAGTGGGCAACGCATAGGCGGTCACCGCGACCAATCGGCTGCCGCTGGTCTTGGCCATGAAGGCACCCCACTTCAGCGCGTTCACCGACGGGTCCGAGCCGTCTACCCCCACAACTACGGTGTTCTTGCTGTCGTTGCTCATGACCGTGCGCTCCTTCGATCGAGCCGATACCGGCGCCTCGCCGGCGCGAAGGTGGGACGTGCCCACTCCTTCATTGTGCTCCTCACCCCTGCGGATGGAATTGGCGGGTATCGCAGATTCGAACTCCCAACCGGTTCAGGTCTGACCAAAAATCACCTAAAGTCACAAATAGTTGTTCACAACAAAACATGTCCGTGGGCAACTCAACCCCCAAGATCATCGGAGGACGATATGTACAACGTCGCCGAGGCCCAGACAGCGGATCACGACAACGAGTTCGACATCCACGTGACGGCCACTCGCTTCGCCGTGCCGCACCGCAAGAGCAAGATGCTCGCGGGAGCGCTGTTCGCCTACGCCAGCCGGGACGGGATGCATGACACGGTCCGGCACGCGTCGCACCAGATCGACCCGCACCAGCTGCGGATGGAAGTGTCCCAGTTCGTGCCGACCGAGGGGCTACGCGTGCTTCAGGGCACCGGGGTGCGCGACGAGTTGGTCTTTGCCGTTCCGGCGGTGCTGCAGCAGGCCCCCACGGCGATCGGTCACTACCGGCTGCTCCTTGGCCTGACGACGGCGGAGTTCTACAGCGCGACCAGTGGTATCGCGGAGTTTTCCGTGATGGAGGAGCGCGGCGCGGTGCCGCCGGCGCTCCGAGAGGATCTGCCCAGCCTGTGCCGGGCGATCAACGTCGGCATCGCCCAGATGCTCGCCCCCCGCGGTCTGCACTCCACGATTCCCTCGGACCCGTTGGCCCGCTGGAAGCGCTCGGATTCCACGGCGCCACCGGAGGGGTACGGCGACCTGAGCGAGTTGGCGCTGTCCCGCGATCACGAGCGCACCTCGGCTCGGGCGGCCCGTCGGGCACTGGGGGACTGGCCGGGTCGTGAAGTCGGCGTCACCGAGCGCGAACTCGACGTGCTGCGGATGATCACCGAGGGGCTGAGCAACCAGGAGATCGCCGACCGCAGTTTCCTGTCGATCAACTCGGTGAAGTCCTACATCCGGGCCGCGTACCGCAAGATCGACGTGTCCAGCCGGTCCAAGGCGGTCCTGTGGGGTGTGCAGAACGGGTTGATGGAGCAGGAGCCCGTCGAGTCGGACTCCTGAGAAGGCTGCGCCTTCACCCCTCGGGGCGAGGGCTGCACCAAAAGTGCGGCCTAATCTTCGGGTATGCCCGAAGAGGCCGTTTCCGCACCCCTGCGACTGGCGATCCGCAATGACTACGTGGTCGTGGTCCTCGGGATCGCAGCGATGTTGGCGCCGTACGCGGACCAGGTCGAGATCGTCGAAGTCGCCGTGGGTGACGGTGGTCAGCGCACCCCTGTCGACATCACGTTGTACGACGCGTTCAGCCAGACCCAGATCGACGGCAGTGACGTCGATGAGTTGCTCAACGATCCCGCGGCCGGAAAGGTCGTGGTTCTGACCTGGAACGTCAACCCCTCGCTCGTGCGCATGGCCAGGGACAAGGGCGTCAGCGGCTACCTGTCCAAGACCCTGGACGGTGCCGGCCTCGTGTCGGCGCTCACCCGGGTCCACCAGGGCGAGGTGGTCATCACCGAGCAGACCACCCGCTCCAGCAACGTCAACGGGCAGTGGCCCGGCCGGGAGCATGGCCTGACCGCCCGGGAGGCCGAAGTGGTGTCGCTGGTGACCCAGGGGTTGTCCAACGAGGCCATCGCCCGACAGTCCTACATCAGCATCAACTCGGTGAAGTCCTACATCCGCACCGCCTATCGCAAGATGGGGGTCACCACTCGAGCGCAGGCCGTGCTGTGGGGCGTCCAGCACGGTTTGTTGCCGGACCGGGGTCGGCTGGCGCCCGACGGAGACTGAGGCTCAGACCAACCCGGCCCGGGCCGCGATCACCGCCAGTTCGTGTCGGCTGCTCACGCCGAGTTTGCGCTGCGCGCTTTCCATGTGGCTCTTCAAGGTGCTTTTGGCGACGAACATGCGGGCGGCGACCTCGTCGAGGTTGCCCGGTCCGCTCAGCGCGACGATGGCTTCACGCTCCCGCGGCGACAGAGTCCGCACGGCGTCGCGGGCCTGGGACCGGGCCATCGTGTCGGAGCGAGCCGCCGCGGACAGCACGGCCTGCACCGGGGACTGACTGAGTGCGCCGCGGCCCGCAGCGACCGCCCGGATCCCTTCCAGGATGTCCAGCCCGGCATCGGTCTTCAGCAGGAACCCCGCCGCGCCCGCTCCGATCGCCTGCAGGGTGACCGCATCGGAGTCCCAGGTCGTCAGGATCAGGACCGCGGGCGGCTCGTCCAGGGTCACGATCCGGCGGGTGACGGCGACTCCGTCCTCACCGGGCATCCGGATGTCGAGCAGCACCACGTCGGGGGCGTCGGCCTCGATCCGGGCCAGCGCCTCCTCGCCGTCGGCGGCCTCCCCGACGACGACGATGTCGTCCGTCGTGCCAATGATCGCCGCGAGTCCGGAACGCACCATGGGTTCGTCATCGACCAGGAGAACTCGAATGGCGACGGGCGGCTGGTCGCTCATCCGGTGTCCTCCGCAGGGTTCGTCGCTCAGGGGGCTTTCGCGTCGGGCCAGGGCAGGTGCACGGTCGTACGGAAGACCGCGGTGTCACCGGACCCGGTGGAGACATTGTGCTCAATAGCGGCTTCGGCGTCACCACCGGTCCGACGGGCCCGCTCCCGGATACCCAACAGGCCGTTGCCCTCCGTGAACTCATCGGGCGTCGCCGGAGAGAGTTGGTTCACCGCGGTGATGTCGGCGCCGTGCTGCGGCGTGACGTCGATGTGGATGCGCAACGGCTCTCCGGGCGCGTGTTTGCGGGCGTTGGTGAGCAACTCCTGCACGATGCGGTAGCAATCGCGGCTGAACTCCGGATTCAGTGGGCCGGAGTCGTCGACGAAGAACGAGGCGGTGATGGGTGTCCCGGCCAACCGGGTCTCCTCCAACAACTGGGGCAGGTCGGCCAGACCCGGGAGCCCGTCGTGCAGTTCGGGAGTCTTCGGATCGCGCAGCACTGCCAGCAGGGCGCGCAGATCCGCGGCGGACTGCTGCGCGTTCTCCTGGACCACCCGGGCACTGCGGGCCAACGGCTCGTTGCCCTTCGCCTGCATCTCCAGGGCGCTGGCGTGCAGGTTCAGCAGGCTGAGGCGGTGCCCAAGGGCGTCGTGCACCTCGCGGGCCACCTCCTCGCGCTCCTGTTGGCGCAGCAACTGGGTGGTGAGTTCACCGCGTGCTTCTTCGGCGTCGCGTTCGGCCTGATGGCCCCGACGCCAATCCCGCACGAAGGCGGCGATACCGATCACCACCGCCGCGATCAACGCGGTCAAGGCGACCACCAGCCACCACGGGAAATCCTGCCCGTCGCGCATCGCCAGCACGTTGCGCCAGAACGACGTGTCGTGCGAGCGGTGCTGGGTGTCACGCCAGATCGACACGAAGATCGCCAGGATCGCCATTGCGGAGCAGCCGACCCGCCAGCCTCGGCGTACGTCGCTGATCAGGACGTTGAACATCAGGACGGTGGGGACCATCCCGCCCAGCGGCAACAGGATGGTCAGGATCGAGGCGATCAGGCTCAGCTGCACCGGCCAGCGGCCGCGCCATACCGTCAGGGCGGCCAGGATCAGGACCATCACGATTTCGACGCCCGTGACCACCGGGTCGACGTCCTTGGGCCAGTGGATCTCCAACTGCGGATTCTTCGCGGCGGTCGCGAGCAGCACAGCGAACAGCCCGGTCAACGCGCAGATGACCACGATGAGGACGGAGCGCGCGAGCCACCACTTGTCGGTGGGTCGGCCCGCCGGCGCCCGGTCCATGCTGTCCATAAGCAAACGTTAGGGGCTCTGTCGAATCCGACAGATCCACTCTTCGTGTCCTGCGGGCCTCCGCCGAACGATGGAGGCCGGAATGGGCGGTTCGGGGGGCGCGGCAGGTGGGTATATAGCGATGAAATGGCAGTACACCTGCGGAACCCACGGCTACCGCCATGCCCGTGCGCGAGCCCAGGTGCACAAACGTCCTGCGGCGTGTTTGGTTGGGTGACTAGCTGTAGTGCCCCGCCAGGTTGGGTACGCGGTCTGCGGGTGAGCCACCTTTGAGCGCGGTGTGTGCGCGGTGGTGATTGTAGATGTGCAGGAAGTCCTCGTACGCGGCGGCGCGTTCGGTCTCGCTGGTGTAGGGGCGGGCGTAGGCCCACTCCTCGGTCAGGGTCCGGTTGAACCGCTCGACTTTCCCGTTGGTTTTCGGGGTGTAGGGGCGGGTGCGTTTATGGGTGATCCCATGGTCCTGCAGCATGTTCCGGAATAGGTGGGAGCGGTAACAGGACCCGTTGTCGGTCATCACCCGGTCCGTGGTGATCCCGACCTGCGCGAAGTGCGCCACCGCCCGTTGCATGAACGCGGTCGCGGTCTCCTTCTTCTCATCGGCCAGGATCTCTGAGTAGGCGTACCGGGAGTGGTCATCGACCGCGTGGTGCAGGTAGGCATACCCCCGCCCACTGCTGGAGGTAGCACGGGAGTTAGCTTTCCCCGCAGCGCGGCCATGGACCCGGTGTCCACCCCCATCGGGGATGCGGCCCAGCTTCTTGATGTCCACGTGGACCAAATCACCCGGGGCGTCGCGTTCGTAGCGCACCACCTTTCGACGACCGGCCCGTACCGGGGCACCAGTGGCCGGGTCCGTCCAGGACAACCGAAGACACCGGTACCGGGTCAGGATGCGGTGCACCGTGGCCGGATTCATCCCCAGGTGGTAGGCGATCCGGGCCGGCCCCACCGCCGCGAAACCCGTAACCCCAGGACTCGCCGTTCCCGGCGCCTACTGGTGCGGTGCGGACATGACTGGGGCCGGCTGGGACGATCGCACATCCCCGCCGCACCATGCTGGCGGTACCGGGCCGCCCAGCGGTGCGCGGTGGTGACCGAGACCCCGAACCGGTCTGCGGCCCGCCGCAACGGCCACCCATCGTCCACCACGCACCGCGCCAGGCGCAGGCGACCAGTCGCAGAAAGCGGGGCATTAGCGTGGACCATGAGGACCTCCGGGTTTGGGGATGTGTTTGCTTCGTCGCTTCACACCTCACCCGGAGGTCTTCCTCAAGTCACGCCGACAGGCCGAGAACCGTTCCTAACGTCCCGGGGCAGTACAACTAGCCAGGGGGTTCATTCCGCAGGACTGAGGGAACGGGGGTAGCGTGCCTACGGTGCGCGCCCCCGTTCCTGCATCCAACGGCCGGGTGTCGTTCTGGTGGCAGCAACTCGGTGGTGGCGCCATCACCCGCCCGCGACTTTCCGGCTCCCGGTCCGCCGACGTGTGCATCGTCGGCGGCGGGTACACCGGGCTGTGGACTGCCTACTACCTCAAGCAGATTCAGCCGTCGTTGTCCGTCACCGTGCTCGAGCGGGAGTTCATCGGGTACGGCGCGTCCGGGCGAAACGGGGGCTGGTTGACTGCCGCTCTGCCCGGGTCACGAGGCGTGTTGGCCCGCTCCAGTGGCGAGGCCGGCGTGCTGGCGATGGAGCAGGAGTTGCGCGACCAGGTCGATGAAGTGATCGCGGTGTGCGCTCGCGAGGGGATCGACGCCGACATCGTCAAGGGCGGCGAACTGTCCGTCGCCACCTCCGAGCCGCAACTCGCGCGTCTGAAGGCCCACGTCGCCCCGCCGACGGAGGAATTGTCGGCCGCACAGGTCGCCTCACGGATCGCGATCGACGGTGCGCTGGGCGGGTCGTTCACGCCGCACTGTGCCCGCATCCAACCGGCCAAACTGGTTGTCGGCCTGGCGCGGGTCGTCGAAGCGGCCGGGGTGCAGTTGCTCGAAGACACCCCAGCGACCTCGCTTCGACCCGGTCAGGTCGGGACGCCGTACGGGACCGTCTCGGCGGGCACTGTCCTGCGCGGCACGGAAGGCTTCACCGCGGCGCTCGCCGGGCAGCGGCGTACCTGGCTACCGATGAACTCCTCGATGATCGCGACCGACCCTCTGCCCCAGTCGTTCTGGGACTGCGTCGGCTGGTCCGGGTACGAAGTTCTCGGCGACGAGGCCAACGCCTACATCTACGCCCAGCGCACCGCCGACGACCGGATCGCGATCGGTGGCCGCGGCGTGCCCTACCGCTTCGGGTCCCGCACCGACGTCGACGGGCAGACCCCGCAGCGCACCGTCGAGGAACTCTACGGGGCCCTCGTCCGGCTCTTCCCGGCCGCGCAAGGCATCGGCATCGCGCACGCCTGGTCCGGGGTGCTGGGTGTGCCGCGCGACTGGTCGGCAACCGTGACCTTCGATCCCGCGTCGCACGTGGGGTTCGCCGGCGGATACGTCGGGCACGGCGTGACGTCGTCGTCCCTGGCCGGGCGCACGCTGGCCGAGCTGGCGCTGGGGGTCTCCACTCGGCGTACCTCGTTGCCGTGGGTGAATCGCTCGGTGCGCAAGTGGGAGCCAGAACCGTTGCGCTGGTTAGGAGTTCACGGGATGTACGCCGCGTACCGGTTCGCTGATCGCCGTGAGTCGGCGACGGGTCGGCCCTCGCGAGTGGCTGCCGTCGCGGACGTCGTCTCCCGCCGGCCATAGTCTTTCGCCCATGGAATGGGCACCGCGGACCGTCGTGACGACCTCGCTGCAGATGACCTCGCCGGCGCAACTGCAGCCCGCTGGTCCAGCGCCCGATGGCGTGCGTTTCGAGCGGGTGGACGCCCCGACGCCGGAGTTCGTGCGGTGGCTCTATGCCGCGGTCGGCGGCCCGTGGACCTGGACCGACTGCATCCGCTGGACCCGGGATCAGTGGGTGAGCGATCTGGCGCTGCCCGGGACCGAGATCTGGGTGGCGTACGCCGATGGGGCACCCGCCGGGTACGTCCACCTGGGTGCGTCCACCGACGGCGATCCGCACGCGGTGGAGATCAAGTACTTCGGCTTGCTCGAGCACGCGATCGGCCGGGGGATCGGTGGCGCGTTGCTGACCCACGCCGTACGCCGGGCCTGGGAGTTGCCCGCCGACCACGGCCTGCCGCCCGCCCGCCGGGTGTGGCTGCACACCTGCTCCCTGGACGGGCCGGCTGCGTTGCCGAACTATCGCGCTCGCGGATTCGTGGATTTCGCTGAAGTCAGCAAGGAGGAAGTGGTTCCGGTGGAACCGCTCGGCACCTGGGTCTCGACCGGTGGACCGGTATAGCGGCTAGGGAAACCCGCGGGATCAGCCGAACAGGATCCCGGCCTCGTCCCACAGATCGCGCGGGACGGACTTCAACTCCGTCGTCGCGTCGTGCAGGTCGACCGTCGTGATCTCTTCCCCGTGCAGCGCGACCATGTGGCCCCACTTCTCCTCCATCACGGCATCGATCGCGGCGGTCCCGTAGCGGGTCGCCAGCACCCGGTCCCGCGCCGTGGGAACGCCGCCGCGCTGCAGGTGCCCCAACTGCACCGCCCGCGTCTCGATACCGGTCTTGCTCTCGATGATCGGTGCCAACTGCTCACCGATGCCGCCCAGACGCAGTCGGCCGTCGTTGCCCATCCCGCGGCTGGTGGTCTCACCCTCCTGGCCCAGCGGAGCGAATCCCTCGGCGACCACGATCACCGGCGCGCGGCCGCGGTTGTGCGCCTTGTTCACCCAGATGCAGATCTGATCGATCGACACCGGGAACTCCGGCAACAGCGACGCGTGGGCGCCACCAGCGATGCCTGCGTTTAGCGCGATCCAGCCGACGTGCCGGCCCATGACCTCCACGACCATGCACCGGTGGTGTGACTCGGCGGTGGTCCGCAGGCGGTCGATCGACTCTGTCGCGATCGCCACCGCGGTGTCGAAACCGAAGGTGTAATCCGTTGCCGCGACGTCGTTGTCGATGGTCTTCGGCACTCCGACCACGTGGATGCCGTCATCCGCCATCCGCTTGGCGGCGCTCAGGGTGCCCTCGCCGCCGATCGCGATGATGGCGTCGACCTCGTTGTCGTGCAGTTGCTCCTTGATGTTCTCCAGACCGCCGCGCTCGTAAGGGTTGCTCCGCGACGTGCCGAGGATCGTGCCGCCGACGAAGGACAGGCCACGAACCCGCTTGCGCGGCAGCGGGATCATGTCCCCTTCAGCCAGGCCCCGGTAGCCATCCAGGATGCCGGCGAACTTCACCCCGTAGATCTGATCGCCTTTGATCACGGCGCCGCGGATCACCGCGTTCAGGCCCGGACAGTCTCCACCGCTGGTCAGGATGCCGATTTTCATAGGCCTATCTTTACGGAGCGACCGCCCCTGGCGAAGGGTTTCCGACTGGTGGACCGGCAAACTGGCCCTGTGCCGCCGCTGCGAACCTGTCTGATCCTGCCCGTCCGAGCGGGCCGGGTACTGCTGGGCCACAAACTGCGCGGCTTCGGGGCCGGCAAGATCGTCGGGATCGGCGGAAAGGTCGAGCCGGGCGAGAGTCTGGAGCAGGCCGCCGTCCGCGAATTGGCGGAAGAGGCGGGTTTGATCGTCGACCCGGCCGACGCGCAGCTCGCGGCGTACCTGGACTTCCGTTTCCCCCACCGACCCGAGTGGGACATGACCAGCCAGGTGTTCGTCGTACGCCGATGGGCCGGCCAGGTGCGGGCCTGCGAGGAGATCCGCCCTGAGTGGTTCGCCGTGGACGCGCCGCCGTTTGCCCGGATGTGGGACGAGAACCGCGTGTGGCTACCGCATGTGTTGCGCGGCGAACGGGTCGAACTGCAGGCGACGTACGGCGCGGACAACGATCGGCTGACCGAGGTGAGTCTGCGGGTGGTCCAGCAGGTGACCCGGGGAGTGTGACGCAGGACACCCTACTGGTTGGTAGGGTAGGTCTCCTACTACACCTGTGGTGTCCTATTCACGACTGCGAGGTCCGTCATGGTTGCTCCGATCCACTACAGCCGCAAGGGCTCCGGCGAGCCGCTGGTGCTCATCCACGGCATTGGACACAACCGCTCCGCGTGGAGCGATGTGCCGGACCGGTTGGCCGACGAATTCGACGTGATCGCCATTGATCTGCCCGGCTTTGGGGAGTCGCGGCGGCTGGAGAAGCCGTTCAACGCGTCGTTGAAGAGTTCGGTCGACCGGCTGGAACTGTTCTTCGAGGAGCTCGGTCTGGACAAACCGCACGTCGCCGGCAACTCCCTGGGCGGTGCCTACGCCCTGGAGCTGGCCAAGCGCGGCAAGGTCGCCTCGGCCACGGCGTTCTCACCCGCCGGGTTCTTCCAGGTGCCCGGGTTCCTGTGGTGCGGCACGGTGCTGTTCTTCCTGAAGTTCTCCAGCTACACCCCGGCTCCGGCGGCCAAAGCGGTGCTGAAGACGCCGGTTGGTCGCTACGCCATCTTCGGCAGTCTCTACAAGCACCCGGAGAAGCTGGAGTTCGAGCACGCGTGGAGCGACGCCCAGCAGTTGCGCCGCGCTCGCGGCTTCTGGCCGGTGATCGCCCGCAGTTACACGCTCTTCCGCAGCAACAAGCCGGAGATCCTCACCAACGCGACCATTGCCTGGGGCGAGCAGGACTACCTGTTGCTGACCACGCAGGCCAAGCGGGCGCGGCGGATCCTGCCGCGCAGCAAGCACGTGACCATCCCCGACACCGGGCACATCACGATGTTCGACCACCCGGAACTCGCGGCCGACATCATCCGCGACACCGCGACTGCGGCGAGGGGCGAGGCGCCGCAGGAAGCGGTCGCCGCGTTGCGGGTCGCTTCCTGACCGCGATCAGGACAGGAAGTCCCGCCCGATCTGCGGCCACGCGGCCCGCTGCTCGGGCGTCGCCGCCACGAACACCGTGACGTCGTCCAGCAGGTCGGTGAGAGCCTCGGTCGTGCTCAACGGGTGACCCGGATCGTCGGTCCACGCCAGGATCAGGACCGGTTGCTGCAGCTGTGAAATCGCCTCGGGTGTGGGCAGATCCGTGCTCGCGGCGCCGCGCATCACACTGGGCAGCAGCTCATCGGTAATCGCGGGAGCAGGGACCACGAGACCGGCGCACGCCGGTGGAACCGGCTGCAGCGCGTTCATCGCGATCAGCCGCCGCACGCCGTACGTCTCGGCCAGATCCGCGGCCTGCCGGTAACCGTCGGCCTGGGCCGCCCGGGTCGCCCACGCGGTCGGCGGGATGGTGAGCACCAGCCGGCGGAAGCGGCCGGGCCCGCGCACCGCGGCATGCAAAAGTGTCGCGGTGCCCATCGAGGCACCGATGCCGTCCACGGGTTCCGCGGGACTGGTCTGGTCCAGGACCGTGAACAGGTCGGTGGCCAGGTTGCGCCAGTCGTAGTCCGCCG